>NZ_CP058601.1:2491312-3114140 GCF_013402815.2 Natrinema halophilum | reverse complement strand
CGACGGGACCGAAAGCGATCCGCAAGATGGTGCGCCGGGCGATTCGGGAGACGGAAACCAAACTACCGGCACCGGCGGAGACGGTGACACGGCCACCGGAAACGACAGTTCCAGTGGCACCGACGGGGCCGATTCGGAGACAGGCGGCTCCGACAGCACGCCCGGCTTCACCACCGGTGCTGGCCTCGTCGGCGGCGGGATCACGCTCGAGTGGCTCCGCCGTCGGGCGACCGATGACGAACCCGAAGAATAGTCGAGGAACGCGGACCCCGATCAGGCGACGAGATCGACGACCATCTTCGAGACGAACTCGAGTTCGTCGTCGTTGACGCCGTGGGCCATCCCCTCGTACAGTCGTTTCGTCACGTCTGCGCCCATGGAATCGAAAACCGCGGCCGTCTCGTGAACTCGCACTTCCGGAATGTGGGGATCGACGTCGCTACAGCCGAGGAAGATCGGCGTCCCCTCGAGGTCGCCCGGGTACTCGTCGTCCAGTTCCTCGCCGATCAGCCCGCCGCTCAGGGCGGCGAGGCCGCCGTACCGTCGCGGGTTCCGAGCGAGGTACTCGCTGGCGAGACAGCCGCCCTGCGAGAAGCCGATCAGCATGATCCGGCCGGTTGGAATGCCGGCATCGTTCGCCCGCTCAATCGCGTCGCTAATCGCCTGCAATCCGGACTGCCTGCCGGGCTCGTTGCGCTCGGCGGGTGCGAGAAACGAGTTCGGATACCAGGTCTGGCGGGCCGCCTGCGGCGCAAGGAAGGCAATTCCTTCCCGATGGAATTCGTCGGCCATCTGGAGCATTCCCCCTGCGGTCGCTCCGCGGCCGTGGGCGAGTACGAGCGCCGCCTCGGCGTCCGCGAGATCCGTTCCGCCAATCGCGAGTTGCTGCCCCTGGTGGGGACCGTCCACGTCGGCGCCGGCGCTCATTCGACACCACCGACGCCGGCGCTGGCGTCGGGCAGGTCGTGTTCGACGACCTCGAGGCCGAGGGCCTCGATAGCGCTCCGGAGGTGTTCGTCTTTCGCGTACTCCGCACCGTCTTCCTCACGGAGTTCCTGGGCCTTTGCCAGCACCTCACCGCGGCGTTCGTCGGGGAACTCGTACTTATCAGTCGAGAGTTCGATGACGAGGCCGTTGTTGTCGCGGGTGTAAATCGAGTGGAAGATGCCCCGGTCGAAGACGTTGTACTGGTGGCCGGCTTCCTCCAGGGCGTCCATCGTGTCCTCGTACTCGTCGGGGGCGACGCTGAAACAGAGGTGGTGGACGGCGCCGATGCCGCTCCCGGGCTGGCCGCGCTGGTTCGATGGGCGGTCGTCGCTGACGAAGAACGTCAGGATGCGACCGTCACCCGTGTCGAAGAACAGGTGCGTCTGCGACGGGTCATCGAGGTTCGGCTGGCGAAGGACCAGCGGCATCCCGAGGAGGTCGCGGTAGAACTCGATCGTGTCCGCTTCGTTGCTCCCCCAGATGGTGATGTGGTCCGTTCCCGTCATGTGGACGGGACTGTCTGGCAGTTCTGGCGTGACTGGGTTTGGTGGTTCGGATGACATGGTGAATCTGATCGATCGTGGGTTGGCGCTTCTGTGATTTTCCCGCTGCGATTACTCCGCGACATGACCCGCAAAGATCCGCGATGCATCGTCGGGAACGTCGAAGTCGTGGAAGTGATCACCCTGTACGGCCGAGAGGATGTTCAGTGCTGCGGCGGCCCCGTCGCCGACCGCAATCGCGGCCTGCCACTCTTCTGTACGGACCATGGCGCCGGTCGCGTACACGCCCTCGACGCTCGTCTCCATCTCGACGCCGACGTCGACGGTGTCCTCAGAGGAGAAGTCACAGCCGATATCCTCGGCGAGGTCGCGGGTCGCACCCGTCGCGAGAACGACGAAATCAGCCTCGTAACGGTCCTCCTCGGTCTCGACCGCGAATCCGTCTTTGGTCTCGCTGACCGCAGTCACGGCTTCACCCTGCCGGCGGTCGACGCCGAAATCGTCGACCTGCTGACGGGCCGTCGCCATGAATTCGCTTCCGCCGACCGAGCCGATCCCGAGGTAATTGAAGAGGTGAGCTTTGTGCATCCACGTCTCGTCGGTATCGAACACCGTCGTCTTGAGCCCATTTTTCTCGGTAAAGAGGGCTGCACTCAATCCGGCCGGGCCGCCGCCAACAACGATCACTGATACATCGTCTGCAGTCGTCTCGTCACTCATCTGTAGTTACCTTATGTTACCGGAAAGGTATCAATCCAGTAGCAACCCCCGAACAACCACGTAACATCGATGTCAGTGGCCTCGGCGAACGAGATGGTCACGCTAGCACTGAGGATGATACCGACCGGTCCACCGATCACCTCGAGTTCGGCCTCGAACAGCACTGAATTCGCGTTCAGTCGGAACAGCGACTCGAAGCAAGCGCTCGTCCCCCCATCGCCACCGGAGTCCGGCTCGTGGCCCTTCTGCGGTGTCAGTCCCGCGTCTGCAGGCGCCAGTCCCGCGTCTAAATGTGCCAGTCCCGCGTCTGCAGGGCCAGTTCCGCGTCTACAGCCGTGTACACTCTTTGCGAGTGACACGCTTTCGATCACTGGCTCGACCGAACCGAGGGCGTGATCTGCTCGAATTTATAGGCACCCTAACGGTCCCGTCATTCCACGCGATGACGGAACTGCGCCTATATTGGACCGAGAACGAGCACAGTCGGGACGGCAACGACGGTGGCCCCCTGGCGAAGCGTCAGCCCGCGAGCGGCTGCGACCGCGTGAGCCCAGAGATACCCCGACCAGAGCGTACAGACGATTCCGACGGCGCTCACCGCGGCGGCTAGCGGACCAACCGTCGGCGGCGAGACGTAGATCCGTGCCGGTATCGTCACCCCGATACCCCAGATTTCGGTCGGTGTCGACGGGAACGTGGCGAACAGGACGACGAGAGCGAGGACGTTCGCGACGAACTGTGGAACGAATCCCCAGGCGACGCACCTGGCAGTTCGACAGAATCCGCGCTCGTTCGCGACCGGCCACGAGAGGGTATAAAACAGGACCGAGAACGCGACCCAAGCGACGAGCGGCTCTGCGATCAGGGCACCACCAAGTATGCCAACGATTCCAGGAATCGACGCTTCCCAGCCGAACGTGACGTACCTGATCGGAGGAAACGCGCCGAAGACCACTTCGTCGGGAATCACCGGCGATTCCAACAACGAGATAGTCGGTGGGAGCACGCCAAGACACAGCACACCGATCGCCACGAGGAAGCCGACAGACTGCGATAGGGTGAGCGAGTCGGATTCGAAAAACGTCGACGGATCAACAAGCAGCCGCCATACGTGTCCGTCCATACATTGGTGTCGTTGCTCCGATTATTCAGGGTTTCCGGCTCGAGATCACCGGCATCGGTACGCCCGGCAACGGTCAGCGATGCCCGATTGAGTTCGTCGACGGTGGGTCGGAATCCGCACCGGCATGCGGAGACAGGGCAGAACGGCTCGCATCGACGGTCAGATGGGACGGTGATCGTCGGTGTCCGCTGGCCGAATCCGACGGGAGAGGTCGAATGCAGTCGAGCAACCGCGAGAAGGATCACCGGCGAGCGGGCTGGTGCAGTAGAAAGGGTGTACACGTCGGCAGTGGGATGGTAATCGCCATGCATGAATCACGATGACCTGCGTATCCCCGGTATCCCCTGTGGGACCATCACTGACGCTGCCGACGTCCTATTTAATAGGAGTGGCTATCTTTAATGTATCGAAAGTAATCAAATTCCCAATATATTTTCACGTAGCCATACGGTTTCGTCGTCGACCGTTCATACTGGTCGGCCTCGAAAAGTGGCTTACTGCGTCTTACCGCCCTCCAGCTCAGACACCGCGATTAGAGTAGTCGCTGAACGTCATTACACACCCCGATCGCGAATTCGCGGCCAACGAGTGCACGCTGGCCGCAGCAGTGCGAGCGGTGGGTACATCGTTTCAACGACTGCTATATTAATCGGCGGTGAAAAACCTCGGCCCGGAGGTATGCGACGCCGAGTGCCAGATAGAAGAGGCCTAGAGCGGTGGGTATCCACTCTGCTTGGCCCGCATACAGGCCCGCCTGCACGACACCCAGTATCACCATCCCCAGACCGACGAGCGCCCCGAGTCGGCGTCGCTCCATAGCGACCGATGGCACACCGAGATGATAGATATCACGCATCCTGTTTGTGTGTGGATCTAACACATTCGCCGGATGAATTGTACAGGTACACTGTTAGACACGATGTGAAAAACCAGCTACTGTGATAATATATTCTTCCGATAATCACGAGTCTGGTATCTTCCTTCCGTACAATCTGAGAGACAGAACTTTAACGGCAACGGAATGTCTCTCTCACGCCTGAGGTAAGAACTTGGAAAATAGATTTTCGTCACTCGACGTGACAGTTCGAGGCCCGAGAGAGCCAGAGGTAGTGGTTGTCGGGGGGGTCCACGGCGACGAGACGGGTGGCGTCCGTGCAGTACGCCGTTTGCGGGAGGCAGACCTCGACCTGAAGCGGGGTGTCGCGTTCGTAGTTGCCAATTCAGCCGCAGTCGATGCGGGTAAACGGTATCTGGATTCGGACCTCAATCGCGCGTTCCCCGGCAACCGGGCCGGAAATCACGAAGAGCAACTCGCCGCCCAACTCAGCGAGTTAATTCAGAACTGCCCGACGCTCTCACTACATGGTACTCATTCTCGCCCCACGCCATTTGCGCTCATTCACCGTTCTCGACCCCAGCAACTCGATCTTGCTGCGCAGATGCCCGTGCCATACGTCGTTGACCACTGGGGAGTAAACGAGGGCGCGATCACTGCATGCGGGATCTCCGTCGAGATAGAAGTCGGACCACAGGGAACAGAGGAAGCGGCTGGAGCTGCCGAAAAACAGGCCTACGCGTTCCTCAAGTTGACGGGTGCGCTCCCCGGAGAGTCGCCCCCTGGAGATCCGGATTACTTCCATATGGCCGACCCAATTCGAAAGCCTCCCGGTAGATCCTACGAGGTTTACGTCAAGAATTTCGAATATGTCCCAACGGGAACGGCCTATGCAAGCGTCGACGGAGAAGAACTGGTCGCGGATGACCCGTTCAATCCGATCTTGATGTCAGAGGACGGGTACTCGGACATCCTCGGCTACAGGGGGACCAAAATAGCGGAGTCGCTTGAAAAAGCACGAGAGGCCTTACTCAATAAGAAAGGAGGATAGGAGCACTATGAGTCACAATGAGGAAGATAACAAATTAATGCAAAAGAGTATCGAAGTAGAGTACTGGGTCGTCGATCAGGACGGCGCCCTCACGAAACCGGGAGAACTCACAAATTACTCGGAGTTCGTGGAAGAAGAGTTCGTGTATCCCCTCCTCGAACTAAAAACCCCTCCGTGTGAGTCGTATGCGGCCCTCAGATCGACGTTCGTAGAGCTACTAGATGAACTGCTCTCCAAGGCTGATGAACTCGACAAGACGCTCGTCCCGCTCGGGACTCCGCTCAATAGTGGGCCGATCGAGGTGCGACCCAGCAAGCGAAGTCGGATACAAAAACGCGTTCTCGGCGACAACTTTGCCTATGCGAAGTATTGTGCCGGGACCCATCTACATTTCGAGAAGCGAAACGTCACAGACCAACTTAACGTTCTTACCAGCCTCGACCCGGCACTGGCACTGCTCAATTCATCGCCATACTTCCGTGGTGAGCGAACTGCGAACAGCGCACGAGCGTATATTTATAGGCAGAAATGTTACGAATACTTTCCACTGCACGGTCAACTCTGGGATTACGTCAATACCGTCGGGCAGTGGGAGAGACAACTTGATCGGCTCTTCGACTCGTTCAAAGAAGCGTCCATGAACGAGGGAGTCAACGAAGTCGATATCGATGCGAGTTTCTCGCCACAAGATATCGTTTGGACACCGGTTCGGTTACGTGACGAGATGCCAACTGTCGAGTGGCGAGCACCTGACACATCACTCCCAAGTCAGATCCTCCAGCTAACCAAGGAGGTAGATAGCGTGATGAAACAGCTCTACCACGCAGAAGTTCGTATAGAGGGCGACACTGGAGAAGTGACAGATGACGGAATAACGCTTCCCGAGTTCGATACTGTACTCGACTATGTTCAGGAAGCTATACACGACGGCCTGGAGTCGGAACAGCTAGCTGCCTACCTCGAGCGGATGGGATTCTCCGTTCAGGAATACGAACCACTCACACGAGAAATAGACGGACACGATCACGTCAGTCTAGACGAAGCCCGGGAAATCCGTCTTCGATACGGGGAGCGACTCAGGCGAGATGTGGACCAGCTGCTTCGAAAATGATCGCTCCGCTCTCGTGTGGTCACAATCCGGTCGGAGTGGTCGCTCGTTTCCACCCGCTGGTCTACGAGAACCAGGAGTACGATAGCTTCCCCTCGGCGTCCCACCACCGCAGACGAAGAACAGGAAGGTCGCGGTCTAACCCGCCATTCACAACCATCCTGGTCGTGACTGCGGTTATCCATGTTGGTGCCGGAGGCCCGCGACGGCTGGACCGTCGCCCGCGGCAACGCGACCGACAACGGAACGATAGACGTACTGATCGGTATCCCCGGCAGCCACATCGCCGGCGACGACGCCGGCGCAGCATACCCGTTCCACGGAACGCCCGGAAAGCGGGTCGATTCCGACATCAGCATCACGAAAAACGATATCCGCCGCTCCAGACCGAAAGCGTCAGTACGTCTACGACGGCACAAAGAAACTGCCGCCGTCGCTCTGGCTGGCGGCCTCGACGCTCATAGCGGCCCTTCCCGTGCGTCGCGAACCGCGCGGGTACAGTCCGGACACAGCCGTCGGAGCGCGTCGACGCGGTCGCCGCAACGCTCACACTCGTCAAATTCGTCGAAGCGGCTCACCGAGAATCACCCTCCTCGTGGCCGATGTCCGAATCAGGTGACCGTTCGATCGGGAATAGTCTTCTTTCGGGTCCAACAGGATTTGGAGAGACAGTGATGACGATGCGGGCCCCGTGGACAGTTACGATGACGACCCACAGTGTGCGGAAGAGAACCGCTGCGAGGTGTGTGAACTGTCGGTCGATCTTCGCTTCAGAAGTGGATGAAGACGGAGAAATCCGCCCAATTGGGGTCAGAGACAACTGCACCTGCGGGAACGGTGATTTTCGGACACTGGTGTGAGCAGTAGCGCTCAGTGATCGCCCGCCGTCGATCCGGAACTCTCGCCCTTCGACCACCCGCCGAACGCCCTCGTCGGTCGCTTGATGGGCCGGATGAGCGACCGGCGTCCGACTCTCGACATTATAGAGCCGATTCGGCGGAACGAACCCGTTACGCATTGGCCCCACCCCCGTGGCGACCGGGCGGCGTTTCCGGCTCGGGATCGCCACGTCAACGGCAGCAGCGGAGCCGCGGCTCAGTCGTGCGTAGGATCACAGTCATCACACCGGTTAGTTCCATCGTCGTCGTCACCGAAGACACGACGGAATCGGTCAGTGACGTAAGCGCCACAGAGCCGGCAGATCGAGTTGACGACCGACGGCCAGGGCGCGACCGTCACGCCGACCACCTCACGGCCTGCCCGACAACGAAAAACGAAGGCGGGCGAAGAGGGGTGTTCAACTGCTGAACGAAGTTCGGACACTCACCACGAATACCGCATCGGAAATACCTCGAATTCGAACCGTATCGGGCCTCTATCTCACCTTTTAGTAGATATCCTAAACCGACGGTTCTGGAGCGGGCACGATGGGATTTGAACCCACGACCGTCGGATTAGAAGTCCGACGCTCTTTCCGGACTGAGCTACGTGCCCTCGAGTCCGAATCCTCGGCGGAACGGTATAAGCAGTTGGGATTTCAGGTCGCAATCGAGGCCGATCTGCGAGGAGGGGGGCGTGGCCGAAGACGTGATTGGAACCGATGCTGTCTCGGTATACGCAAAAAGAAAACCGGTCCTACGACGACGTGTGCATCGTCACCGACGTCAGTACTCTACCTCTGAATCCTCGCTGGACTCGTTTTCGGACATCCCGGTGTCGGATTCGTTGCTCGAGTTGCCGTCCGTCTCGTTGGACTCGTTGCCGAGCCCATCGTCTTCGGATTCGTTGCCGAGTCCGTCGTCGGACTCGGTATCTTCGGGCTCGTCGGAATCCGAGCCGTCGGTCCCGTCGGCTCCATCGCTCGAGTCGCCGGAATCGTCGCTCGACTCGTTGCTGGATTCGCTGCTGTCCATACAACCTGCGACTGCTGCGACCAGTCCGACGCCGAGTCCGGCCGTGAATCGACGCCGATTGATGCGCTTTTCTGTCATAGTGCGGCACCTGTTTGCGGGACGGACAGCAATATAACAGCGAGACTTCGTTTCGCAAATTAGTTGGAATTTGAATTAATCGACTCGAATTCGAACGATTGAGTCAGCCGATATCGTAGAGTGCGGCCGTTCGGTGAGAAATTGAAATCCGATAGCGACCGACTAAGGCGTACTGGATCGAGCGGATCCGAAACCACATCTGTAACATCTGTATCGTCTCGATTGGGTTCGATCGGAACAGTTTCGTCGCGAATCACGCACCCGTGGCTGATGAAACGCGGCACATATCGGCCCTAAAATCGTTGCAGCGAAACAACGGCGTCAGACAAACTGACGGGAATGAGGCGATGAAACGGCTACAATCCAACCCGTGGATCGTGTCGGCTCGGTCGGAGGGCGGGAACACAGCGCTTATACACGTCTCGCCGGTACGTGAGTCCGATGCATGTCATCGGAACGGTGGGACTTCCCGGAAGCGGCAAGGGCGAAGCCGCCACCGTCGCACGCGAAGACGGGATCCCAGTGGTGACGATGGGCGACGTCGTCCGCCAGGAGACGGCCGACCGCGGACTGGACCCCACGAAAGATCACGGGACGGTCGCGCAGGCACTGCGCGAAGAAAACGGCCCGACGGCGATCGCCGAACGGTCACTGCCGATGATCGAGGATCGCCTCGAGAATCACGAGACGGTACTGGTCGATGGCATACGATCGGGCGTCGAGGTCGACGTCTTCGAAGCGGAGTTCGGCGACGCGTTTACGCTCGTCAGTATCGAGGCCCCCTACGAGGTCCGGGCAGACCGGATCGACGAGCGGGGGCGGGACGCGGACGAGGCAGACGGCGGCGAAGGCCTGGCCGCACGCGACGATCGCGAACGAAGCTTCGGAATGGACGACGCGATGGAGCGAGCCGACGTGGTCGTCGAGAACGCCGACTCGCTCGAGGCGTTTCACGACCGGATTCGGTCGGTCATTCGAACGGGAATCGACGGTGAAAAGCGCACCGACCCGGAACTGGAATCATGAGCGACATCTACCGCGTCGACGTCGAGATAACGGCACCGATCTACGACACCGAAGTCACGAGTCGCGTTGTCGATGCCGTGGCGAATATCTTTCCGACCGCCGACCTCGAGGAGGGGTTCGGCGAGGTGCGAGGTGAGGCCCACGCGCTCGATCACTTCTCGGACCTGCTTCATCGACAGGAGATCCTCGATACTGCCCGCGGCGAGTTCTTCTCGAACCGCGAGGGCGACACCGTCACCTTCGCTCTGAAGAAGCAGGCAGCCTTCGAGGACCGGGTGAATTTCTCGGTCGGTGAACCGGACGAACTCGGAGAAATTAGCGTTCGCGTGCGCGTTGAAGACCCAAGTCTCGAGGAATACGTCGATCACATCGCGCCGCCGACCGAGGACGGCCGGCCGGTTGACACCTGATTCAGTCCGGTTTCATTGGGACATCGCGGCGGCGCGTCCGTCTCGATTCCCGTTTTCAGTCGTCGACGGTCGAATCAGTCGTCGCGGATCAGTTGACGGTGATTCGAAGTGGACCGCGGTCGTCGGTGATGTGCCGTGCTCGCGTGGCCGCATCTGTCCTACTGGTATTCGCTCACGCAGAACCTGTTGCCTTCCGGGTCTTCCATGACCGTCCACGTCGCTGTCTGCGTGTCGACCGTCTCGGTCTTCGTCTCGCGGACGGCGGCACCGAGATCGCAGAGCCGTTCGACGGTCGCCTCGCGATCCGACGTCGACAGGTCGAGGTGGATCGGTAAGTCGCGTGTCGTCCCTTTCGGTAGCTCCTTGAAGAGGAGAGCCGGCCCGTCTCCGGAACGCTCGACGATCACCGGGTCGATTGTCGGTGGGAGTTCTCGCAGGTCTCCGTCTAGCGCCGCGGCCCAGAAGGCCGCCAGTTTCCGCGGGCCCTCACAAGCTACAGTAATAAATTTAATTCCAATCATGCATTACAATCATAGTTCGGCCAGAAAACCGCTAGCGGTGACGGAAGAACTGCCTCATCCGAGGCCTGCCCCTCCTCGTCAATTCCGCCGGAGTCTATCGCGAGAAGCCGTTCAGACACGCGACGCGTCCTCGAGTAGAGATAAACGATCGGTCGCACCAGCCCACCCACGACTGATAGGGCCTGGCAACGTAGGACCGTCAAATGCACGACACGATATCCGTCGCGGAGATCATGATCGAAGACGTGGTCACAGCTCCACCCGATGCAACCGCAACCGAGGCGGCGACGCTCTTGCGCGACGAACACGTGAGTTCGGTGCTCGTCGTTCGAGACGAGACACCCGTCGGTATCGTTACCGAAGGCGACTTTGCGACGTGTCTTTGCGAACGGGAAGACCTCGGTCACCTCGAGCTAGCGGCGGTCATGTCGAAGCCGCTGACGACGGTTGCACCGACCGCCTCCATCGTCGATGCCGTCGAACTGTTGCGGATGGCGGACGTCGAGCACCTGCCAGTCGTCGACGAGGATGACAGGACGCTCGTGGGGATCCTCACGACGACGGAACTGTCCTACTACGTCCCGCATCTGGCCCGCGAAACGGGACGACTCGAAACCCACCCGACGCGGAGACAGGTGCGAACGGACACGATGTACGAGCGCGACGACTGGGAATTCGAGTATCGCGGCGAGGCTCAGTCGACCGTCTCGGTGGGCGACACCGCTCGGTTCACGAAGACCATCTCCGAGGACGACGTCGAAGCGTTCGCGGAGGTGACCGGTGATACCAACCGGCTCCACCTCGACGCGGACTACGCCGCCGAAACCCGGTTCGGCGAGCAAATCGTCCACGGCGTCCTCGCAAACGGCCTCATCAGTGCGGCCCTCGCCCGACTGCCGGGACTGACGATTTACCTCTCACAGGAAAGTAGCTTCCGCGCGCCGCTCCCGATCGGCGGGCGAGTCACCGCCATCTGCGAAGTCGTAGAAGATCTCGGCCGGTCGAAGTACCGGATCAAGACGACCGTCGTGGACAGCGACGAAGCCGCGGTTCTCGAGGGGGATGCGGTCGTCCTCGTCGATGACCTTCCGCCGATGGCGGCCCGCGAGGGCGACGCGACGATGACCGGGGATAGTTAACTCGTACAGTTTCTGACGTCGTCGAGGGCGGCCTCGCCGTCCTCTTTCCGATTTCTGGCGGCGAACGGATCGCCGTCCGTCGCGGCCCCCGCAGCCGCGGCGAACTCCCCCGCTGCCGTTGCGAGGTGGCGGTTCTGGCACTCCGCCGTCTCGAAGTACTGGACGAGCCCGTCGGGGGCGTTCCCCATCCCGTTCTCGAGGTTCTGGCGCGCGTTCGCGAACGTCGACTCTGCAGTCTCGAACTCGCTCTTTGCGGTCTCGTACGCTTCGTTCTCGAAGTCCGTCCGGCCCTGCTCGAGTGCACCGTATCCGGCGTCCGTATCCAGCGTCGAGTCGTATGCAGCCGCCAGCGTCTCGAGCGAGCCAACGGCCGAGCCGAGGGCGTCCGCTCCATCCTCGAGATCGGTAAGTTCGATGCCGGCCAGTTCCGTGAGTCGGTCGGCGTCGATGTTCTGGATGGTTTCGTCCGCCGCCTCGAAGCGCTTGTGGGCGGCGGAGATTTCCCCGTACCGGCCGTGGACGGTTTCGCTCGCCGTCTCGATATCGCCTTCCTCTTCGATCGCCGTCGTGACGGTGTCGATGTCGTCGGAGATCGTATCGTCGGTGACGGTCACCGTTACCTCGATCAGCCCCTCGAGCGCGTCCGCATACGACCGGAGCATCTCGACGTCAGCTTGCCGGTCCTCCCCCAGTTCGGCTTCGGCGGTCTCGAGGTGATCGCGCGCCGCCGAGATCTTGTTACGTGGCTCCGAAGGGTCGAATTCGACGTTCTCAGGGTCCTCAAGGTTCCCGAGTTCGGAAAGCGACTGCGCGGCTTTGTTGAGTTTGCCGGCGGCGCGAGCGATCGCGCGTTCGCCTGCCCGACTAGCGACGTCGGTATTGTCGTCGTTCGTGTCGGATGCCCCGTTGAGGTCGCCGAGACAGCCGGCGACCGAAGCGAGAAGACCAGTGGCCGCACACGTGCGAGTGAGATACTGTCGACGGTTCATTACTACCCGAAGGTACGTCTAGAGGTGCATTAACGTAGTGGCACAGAGAGTGTCACCGAAATTGAAAAACGAGGTCGTTCGAGTGGCAATCGGGACAACGGAATACTGATCATCCGGCCCTATCCGAACGGACCCATACCGCCCATACCGCCGCCCCCGCCACCCTGTTGCATCTGCTTCATCATGCGTTGCATCTCCTGTTCGGAGCCCATTCCCTGGAACTGCTTGATGGTACGTTCCATCATCTTGTACTGCTGGAGGAGTTCTCGGACCTCTTCCTCGCTCGTCCCCGAACCGCGGGCGATGCGCTCGATCTGGCTCGCGCCGATAGCCTTGGGATACTCCTTTTCGGCGTCGGTCATCGAGTCCATGATCACGCTAAACGTACGCATCCGTTCCTGAGTGACGTCCATCGCGTCGTCCGGCAATTGGTCTTTGATCCCGCCGCCAAAGCCCGGGATCATGTCCATCACCTGATCGAGCGGCCCCATGTTGTTCATCGCCTCCATCTGTTTTTGCATGTCGTTCAGGGTGAACTGCCCCTGTAACATGTCCTCGGGGTCCCACTCCTCTTCTTCCTCCCCGGTCTGCTGCATGGCGCGTTCGACGCGCTCGGCGAGCTGGCCGAGATCGCCCATCCCGAGCAGCCGCGAGATGAATCCGTCTGGCTCGAAGCGTTCCACGTCCTGAACTTCTTCTCCGGTCCCGAGGAAGGCGATCGACGAGTCGGTCTGGTCGACCGCGGTCAGTGCGCCGCCACCTTTCGCCGTCCCGTCGAGTTTCGTGATGACGACGCCGTCGATCCCGATGGATTCGTCGAATTGCTGGGCCTGATCTTTCGCCCCCTGGCCGATCGCGGCGTCGAGGACGAGCAGCGACGTATCCGGATCGACGACGTCTTCGATCTGCTCGATCTCGTCGATCAGATCGTCTTCGAGAGCGTGGCGTCCCGCCGTGTCCACGATGTGAACGTCGGCATCGCTGGTTTCCTCGAGTCCGTTCCGGGCGATCTCGACAGGATCGTCGTTGTCCGGATTCCCATAGAAATCGACTTCGGCTCGCTCGGCCATCTCTTCGGCCTGGTCGTACGCGCCGGGCCGGAAGGTGTCGGTCTGGATAACTGCCGGTCGAAGCCCCTTCGTCGAGAACCACCAGGCCATCTTCGCGGCGGAAGTCGTCTTCCCCGACCCCTGCAGGCCCGCCAGCAGGATGGTCTGTTCTTCGAGCGGGAGATCGGTCGACTCGCCGATGAGATCGACCAGTTCCTCGTAGACGATACGGAGGACGAAGTCCCGCGCGGGGGTTCCGGCGGGGGGCTCTTCCTCGAGTGCGCGCTCTTTGATATTGTCCGAAAGCTCCATTACGAGCGAGACGTCGACATCGGCGGAGAGCAAGGACCGCTGGATCTCCTTGACGATCTCCTCGACGTCTTCCTCGCTGAGTCGCGACTTTCCGCGGAGTGTATCGAGGGTGCCCCGCAGAGAACTCCCGAGATCGTCGAGTACCATTTGCTTCGTCTACGGGGCGATGGCGTTAAAGGCTTTTTCTACGACCGACAGGTCGGATTTGGGGTGCGGCGTCGGTGGGTATTTCACTCGACCGCGACAATCAGTGGATATGAGTTCCGATGCGGACGTCGATCCTTCGGAGTACGAGGCCCTCGAGGATGCGGACGTAACCATGCGTGAAAACGACCACGGACTTCACATCGCCGACGACGAGGTAACCGGCGTCTCGAGCCAGGGGCAGACGCCCGAGGAGGCGCTCGCGAACCTGGCGGCGGCGGTCGAGTCGTACAGGGAAGCGACGGACGACGACCCAGGCGACGACTGGCTGTAGACGGGCTATGGACGGGCGGTAGCTGCGTTGAAGCTGCGGCAGCGAGTTCGATCGACGGAGGAAACGCGCAGTTCGGATAGCAGGCTCCAATTTTAGGCCGTCGTCCGTGGTCGAAGCCGGCATGGACGAATACGACATCGTCGTTATCGGCGGGGGATCGGGAAGTCAGGTCGCCACGGCAGCCGCTCGGCAGGGCCTCGAGGCGGCCGTAATCGAGCGCGGGCCGCTCGGCGGAGCCTGTGTGACGAGGGGGTGTGTGCCGTCAAAAGCGCTTATTCATCGGGCAGATATCGTGGACGAACTGCGACGTGCCGACGAGTTCGGCATCGACGCGGAGACACAAGCGATCGACTACGCGGGGATCACGTCGTCGATCCACGACACGGTCTACGAGAAGGCCGATCGACAGGCCTCGAGCCTCCGAGACAACGACAACGTCGTCCTCTACCGGGGAGAGGGCGCGTTCGTCGACGAGCGCGCCCTCGAAATCGACTCGACCGAGGCCGGGGCAGACGGCGAACGAATTCGCGGTGAAAGCGTCGTCATTGCCGTCGGGAGCCAGCCGCTGGTCCCGCCGATCGACGGCATCGAAGACGTCGCGTTTCTCACGAGCGACGACGCGCTCTACCTCGACGAACGGCCCGACGAACTCGTGATCGTCGGCGGAGGCTACATCGGTACCGAGCTCGGCTACTTTTTCGGCGCGCTCGGGGCCGACGTCTCGATCGTCGGCCGCAGCGATCGGCTCGTCCCCCGAGAAGACGACGACGTGAGCGCGGTCGTAACCGAGTCACTCGAGACGTACTGCACCGTCCACACTGGATACGAAGCCGCATCGGTCGACGAGGCGGACGATCGCGTAACAGTGACAGCGACGGTCGCAGATGACGATGGCAGCGCGGGCGATTCGATCGAACTGACCGCTGACGAGTTGCTGCTCGCCACCGGGCGACGGCCCAGCACCGACGCTCTCGACCTCGAGACGACGGGCGTCGAAGTCGACGAGAAGGGGTACGTCGAGACCGACGAAACCCTCGAAACGACCGCAGACGGGATCTGGGCGCTCGGCGACGTACTCGGCGTGCAACCGTACAAGCATGCGGCCGATTACGAGACGAAACTCGTCGCGGCGAACGTTCTGGACGACGCCGGCGAGACGGTCGACTACGAGGCGATGCCACACGCGATATTCACCTCCCCCCAGGTCGCAAGCGTCGGGCAGACCGAAGGCGAACTCGAGGACGATGGCCGCGAGTACGAGGCGGTGAAAACACCCTACGAAGCCGCACCGCTGGGGCTCGTATTCGGCGCTGACGACGGATTCGTAAAGGCGATCGCCTCCCCGGACGGCGAGATTCTGGGCTGTCACATCGTCGGCCCGCAGGCGTCGACGCTGCTCCACGAGGTCGTCGTCGCGATGGACAGCGCCGAGGGGGCCGTCGACGACGTCGCCGAGCCGGTCCACGTCCATCCGGCGCTGAACGAGGTGCTCTATTCCGCGTTCGACGAACTCGCCGACGCGAAATATTCGACGGCTCCGGACTGGCGAGACGTAACGACCCGATAGGTGGCCGGCAGGTAACTGCCGACGGATAGCTTTTCCGTCGCAGAACCCGTATCAGACCAAATGACCGAGCGAAGGTACTCTCCCGATCCGCGCGACGGTGACGATCCGGCGGCGGCCTACGGACGCATCACCGATGCCGTCTTCGCACTCGACGAGGAGTGGCAGGTCGCCTTTTGCAACGAGCAGGCCGAGCGATTGCTCGACCGACCCGAGTCGGAGTTGCGTGGGACGGTCGTCTGGGATGAGATTCCAGATGCGATCGGATCGAGGAGACGAGACGAGTACGAGTTGGCGATGGAGACACAGGAATCGGTCGCGTTCGAGACGTTCGCCGAGTCGCTCGGCGGACACCTCGAGGGACGTGCGTATCCCTCCGAGACGGGACTCACGGTGACCGTCCGCATCGACAGCGATCGCGCTCGACGAACGGAGCATCTCCGAGATCGTGAACGGGCGCTACAGGACGCCTATGAAGTGATCGCCGATCCCAACCGACCGTTTAGCGAACGGATCGACTCGCTTCTGGGCGTCGTCCGGCGAACGATCGACACGGACTACGCGACGCTCTCGCGCGTCCACGAAGACGCTGGAGAGTACATTTTCGAGGCCGTCGACGCCCCGGCCGACGCCGACCTCGAGGCGGGCGACACCACGCCGCTTTCAGCGACGAACTGCGAACACGTCGTCAACACCGAACAGACGCTAGTCCTCGAGGACGTCGAAAGGGACGCACCGGAATTTGCCGACCGCGCCGGAAACGCCGACTGGGGAATCTCCTGTTATCTCGGGACGCCGGTCTCGGTCGGCGGCGAGGTGTACGGAACCTTCTGTTTCTACGACATGGATGCACGCGTCGAGGAATTCACCGACTGGGAGGTCACGTTCGTCGAACTGCTCGGCAACTGGGTGAGTTCCGAACTCGAGCGCCAACAGTCCGAACGGGAACTCGAAGCGTCGAACGAACGATTGGAGCAGTTCGCCAACGCCGCCTCTCACGACCTCAAAGAGCCCCTGCGGATGGTCTCGAGTTACCTCACGCTACTCGAAGACCGGTACAGCGGCGAACTCGATACCGATGGCCGCGAATTCGTCGAATTCGCCGTCGACGGAGCCGATCGGATGCAAGCGATGATCGACGGCCTCCTCGCGTACTCGCGAGTCGAAACGCGGGGCAATCCGCTCGAACCCGTCGATCTGGACGCCGTACTCGCCGACGTGCGGAGCGATCTGGAACTCAGACTCGAGGAGACCGATGCGTGCCTCTCGAGCGAGTCGTTACCCCGCGTCGAGGGCGATGTCGACCAGTTACGACAACTATTCCAGAACTTGCTGTCCAACGCGATCGAATACAGCGGCGACGAGCCCCCGCGAGTCAGCGTCGAGGCTCGACGGGAGGGCAGCGACTGGCTCGTCTCGGTCAGCGACGACGGGATCGGGATCGCTCCCGACGACGAGGAACGCGTCTTCGAGGTGTTTCAGCGACTCCATACCCGCGAGGAACACGCCGGAACGGGGATCGGCCTCACGCTCTGTCGGCGTATCGTCGAGCGCCACGGCGGCGAGATCTGGCTCGACTCCGACTCAGCCGAGGGAGCGACGTTTCAGTTTACGCTGCCAGCCATCGCGGCGGATGAATCGTAACGCGATAGTCGTACGCCCACGACACCGCGCCGGCTCTCGACGTCAGTTCCCGGCCGGCGAAACGATCGTGTACGGAACTGTGTACCGCTCGAATCCGGTGTCGAAAACCGCCGTTCGGCCACCCGATTCCGCGTCGTCGTCGATCGTCACGTGTGTCGTGTAGCCCGCGAACGTACCGCTGTCGACCTGCTCCGAGAACACCGACGGCTGCGCGTCCGGAACGTCGAAGACGGCCGTGAACGGGCCTGGTCCACCCCTGTTCCAGATCCGAACGTCGAGTCCCATGATCGCACCGGGTCGGATCTCCGCTCGAGCGTCGAACGAGACGTTGGTAAATCGGGGCGGGTCCGCCAGTCGATCGAGGACGTCCCGGTAGATCGGGTGCCTTGCCTCGCCGACCAGTGCGGTGCCGTTCTCCGCCGCCACGTCTTGGGGGACTTCGAATCCGACGTGCAGCCGTCCGTCTCGGTTCGCGGTGAACGTATCGGTGTACTCCGTGTCGTCCAGTCGAAGGACGACGTCGCTCGCGTCGATCGTCCGTTCGCCGACCGTGACGATGACGTACTGGCCGCCATCGGTCGCGAGGACCTCGGGCCGCCGTTCGGAGCGTGTAGGGCGCACGTACTGAAGCGCCGCCGACACCCGCCCGATCTCCGTCGAAACGGATGCGTCCGACGTCTCCGGCGTCTCGTTCGACGGCGATTCAGCGAGGTCCGACGACGTACAGCCGGCGATCGTCCCCGCGCCGGCAGTTGCGAAGAGAAATCGACGCCGGCCGACTGGCTCGTTCATGGCCCTTGCTGTGTGCCGATCGTTGGTACCGGTTTGGGAGAGTTAGTTCCCACCGCACAGTATTCGTTCGAGGCCGGCCACACGCCTCGTATTGGTCGCACCCACCCACAGCGATCGAGAAAGTGGGGGATCAGCAGTTACGTGTCCACGGGCCCGGTTTCGACCTCGCCATCGTGGGCGAGCCACTCGGTGAGACTCCCCTCGTAGAACCGGACGTTCTCGTAACCGAGCGCCGTGAGGACGACGTAGGTGTGGCTGATCCGCCGCGCGGTGTTACAGTAGAGGACGATCTCGCGGTCCGGGGTGATCCCGTAGTCTTCGAGCAAGTCCTCGAGTTCGGCCGGCGGTTTCAGGCGCCGCGTCTCCTCGTCGACGACCTCTCGCCAGTCGAATCGGAGGGCGCCAGGCAGGCGAGCCTCTTCGAACTCGTCTTTCTCGCGCGTGTCGACGAACACGGCGTCTCGCTCGAGTGCGTCTTCGACGGCTTCGTAGCCCACGAGCGGGGTCTCGTCGGGCGAAAGCGGATCGGGCTCGTAGGTCGTCCGTTCGATGTCGGGCTCGTCGCTCGTGGTCTCGTACTCCCGGTTCCAGGCACTGTAGTCGCCGTCGAGTAGACGGACGTCGTCGTGGCCGTATTCGATGGCCGTGAGCACGAACCGGGCGGCGAAGACGCCGTGAGTGTCGTCGTACGCGACGATCGTGTCGTCGGGTTCGATACCGGCATCGCCGAGCAAGTCCGCGAAGGCATCGGCACCGGGAAGGGTCCCGCGGTCGACGTCGCTCTCGTCGCGATAGCTGTCGAACGGGACGTTCACTGCACCGGGGACGTGCCCGATGCCGTCGTATTCCCAGGCGTCCCGTACGTCGACGATGCGGACGGCGGGTTCGTCCAGTCGCGATGCGAGCCAGTCGGGGGAAACGACGACTGTTTCGTCCATTAGTCTCCGTATACTCGCGCAGACTCGAGAACGCACCGGTTTCGACGTCAGTTTCGAGTACCGGGACAGTGGCAATTTTTGCTTATTTCAGCTGCGGAATACGATGTGTTTCATCCGAAAAATGAAACGCGGGACTCGAAACCATCGAAATTGGCAGCTATAACGAGCGTTTCGTCGATACGCGCTGACAGAATAGGCAAATATAACCGGAAGGGTCGATAGGTGACCGAATTGACCGGTTAAGTAGTCCCTTTGTGTGTCGCCATCGAACGCCTGGCTATGGCAACCGACTACGCCAACGACGTACTCGTCACGGCCGACTGGGTCGAAAATCGACTCGAGGACTTTCAGGACGACGACTCCGACCTGCGACTGGTCGAAGTCGACGTCGACACGGAAGCCTACGAGGAGGAACACGCGCCCGGTGCGATCGGGTTCAACTGGGAAACCCAGCTGCAGGATCAGACTACCCGCGATATCCTCTCGAAAGACGATTTCGAGGATCTACTCGGCAGTCACGGCATCAGTGAGGATTCCACGGTCGTCCTCTACGGCGACAACTCCAACTGGTTCGCCGCCTACACCTACTGGCAGTTCAAGTACTACGGTCACGACGAGGTCTACCTTCTCGACGGCGGCCGCGAGTACTGGCTCGAAAACGACTATCCGACCACCGACGAGGAACCCGACTTCTCCGAAACCGAGTACGACGCCGCTGGCCCGCGCGAGAGCATCCGTGCCTACCGCCAAGACGTCGAGAACGCAATCGAACGCGGCGTTCCGCTCGTCGACGTTCGCTCGCCCGAGGAGTTCTCCGGCGAAGTGCTCGCCCCGCCAGGACTCCAGGAAACCGCCCAGCGCGGCGGTCACATCCCCGGCGCGAGCAACATCTCGTGGGCCGCCGTAACGAACGACGACGGCACCTTCAAGGACCGCGATGAACTCGAGGAACTCTACGCCGACGAAGGCATCGACGGCAACGAGACGACCGTCGCCTACTGCCGCATCGGCGAGCGCTCGTCCGTCGCGTGGTTCGCGCTGCACGAGCTGCTCGGCTACGACGATACCGTCAACTACGACGGGTCCTGGACCGAGTGGGGCAACTTGATCAACGCGCCGGTCGAAAAGGGCAACTGACGCGACGTCGGCCTCAGAGACGGCTCGTTTTGTGCGCACGGCACGTACCGAAGGCGGGACGGTATGAACGAGGGTCCGCGACATCAGACCCGCCCCGCCGTTCGGGATAGAACGCAATCAACGCCGTAATTACAGGCTTTTCTCGTTGCCTACCGCTAGAGGCCGAGGGAGATAGTAGGCATCGTCGATAGTCACGCTGCCGAAAAATCGTCGAACTCCGTCGGGCGAAGTCGCCATTTTCCATTCGACTACGCGTCGTAGATGTGATTCGACGCGACGTCGTCAGGCCCGACGACCTCGAGGTCCCCGGCCGACTCGAGGTCGCTGAGATACGACATCGTCTCTTCGAACGCCGACCCCGTCTCGCCGGAGAGGTCGCCGTAGCTCAGCGTGGCGATCGTCCGGTACCGCGCCGTCCGATCGAGCAGCGATCGGGCCTGGTCGGCCGTCGGACTGACCGCCCGCGGCGCGAGCGCGGGGTTCAACAGGTCCGCGTGACCGGCGTGACCGGCGATGAAACCGATATCGTGGTGCTCGTCGACGACGTTCATCGCGGACACGTCGTATCGATTGAGGGGGTAGGCGAAGTAGCCGGCGCCGTCTTCGAACCCGTTGTTCTCGAGCCAGTCGATGGCGCCCTGGATTTCGTCCTGCAGTGCCGACTCGCTCAGACCGACGAGGCCGCGTCCGGTTTTGCCCCGGCTGGCGATCGTCCAGCCGTCGTTCTGAAGGGTCTCGAGGTGGTCGCTGCTGAGATACCCCGAACCGCCGACGTCGTCGGTCGAGACGAACGCAGTCGCGGGGAATCCGTAACTCGCGAGGGTCGAGCGGGCCCGGGTATACGCTGACCTGGTACCGTCGTCGAACTGGATGAGGACTTTCCCGGTGTCCGGCCGCGAAACGAAATGGAGGTCGTCACACCAGACCCTCGCCTCGCTGTCACCCGCCCACGATGAGATTTTCACGTGTGCGATCGAACTCAGATCCGGATCTCCGTCGGTGCCGACCACGCCGAGGTCGTGGTGTGTAAGCGGGAGACCGGGCTTGACTTTCGCTTGCATGATCAGCCGGTTCCCGTCGGTGTCCGAAAGCTGGACGAACGGATCGGTCGACTGGTCGGTTGCAAGCGCCAGCGCGGGGAATTCGTTCGAGAGATCACGCGGCTGATCGAACCATCGCTTGATCATGACTCGTTTTTCGTTCAGAGAGGCCGACATACGGCCGGACTGGTCGCCGACGTACGCCCGCTCCGAGTCGAGTTCCAGCGTCCCTTCCATCACCGTCCACATGGAAAGGTCGTCGAACCGGTCGAACGAACCGGGTTCTTCGTCGACTGTCTCATCCGGGGAGTCAGATGGATCGCCACCGTCGTCTGACGGTTCGCTCGTTTCCGAATCGGTCAGGGCGGAACAGCCGCCAAGCGTCGCTGCAGCGGCCGTCACGAGATACGCTCGTCGTTTCATTCCGTTCGATGACTTTCCGGGTTCGGTAATTGTTATGACGCCGTTGGAGTTCAGATTTCGAACAGTAATTGATGCCTATCACCAACCGCCGCGGAGACGGCGGGGTACGCCGATGCCGACGGTCGGGTTCCGAGGGCGACGGCTCGATAGACATAACTCGAGCGCACACGAAACACCCTCCATGACCGATCCGGATACGTTCGTCGAGACTGTCAGCGAGGAAAACCAGACCGCGCTCTCACGACTCGGCTCATCGAAGTCACTCTACGCCGACACCGGTGGCGACATCGACACTGAACCCGTCCTCGAGGCCACCGCCGACGCCGAGTACGCCGCCTGGCAGACGTTCCTCGAGTGGGCCGACGACGAGGCCACAGACGAGGTGCGTGCGGCCTTCAAGACCACCGCCGAAGAAGAGCAAGACCACTACGAGACTGTCGACGAGAAACTCAGCGACGACGAATACGAGCCGACCGACGTCCCCACCCTACACGAATACCTCCGCGACCGAGAGGAGACCATCGAACGCGTCGGTGCGTTCGTCGGCCGCAACCTCGCGAGCAAGCGCTCGAAAGACCAGGTCGTCGGCTACTTCGTCGGCGACGCTGATCCCCAGACCGCGAGCCTGTTCCGTGGGTTCGGTGACGACCTGGAGGACCAACTCGAACGGGCGAAAGAACTCCTCGAAACGGTCTGCGAGAGCGACGAGGACTGGGATCGCGCCGAGAAGGCAGCGACGGGCGCGATCCAGGCCGCCTACGACGAATACGTCGACACGCTCGAGGAGATGGGAGCGAACCCCAAACCCGTCTGCTGAACCCAGCGGTCGGACGGGTTCCGTACTCGAGATCGAGCAGAGTTCGACAGGAGTTCAATCCTTGTTATTTTAATACAACCGACCTCGGGACACCAAATATGGGTGATTCGCGGTCGAAGCATGCGGTAAAACAGGGAGCGAATATCACCGTCGGAGCGCTCTGGATGGCATACGGAGTTGCCACGATACGCCAGCCATCAGAGCCGCCGTTGTGGACGGTTCTGTTCGTCAGTTCGCTCGTACTCGGATCGATCTATACCGGTCTCGTCTACTTCGAGGTGGGCCCGATTCGAGTCGACAGCTGATGATCCACGTACCGAGACGGAAGTCGACCGGTCGACTTCGCCGCTACTCGGATGCTGAGATTTCATCGAAAGGCCGTTGAGGCGACGGCCGACGAAAACGTAACCCGCCGTCTCCCGTCGACCGACCAACTCTCGGCGACCGACCCGGTAGCCGACGATCCTCGAGACACCGAACCGTGACCGTGATCGGACCGCTAGACGCCCTCGACCGTCTCGCGGAATGCGCTGATCGATTCGAGTGCGTCCTCGATGTTCGATGCAACGTTGCCGCCTTCGTCGTCGGCGATTTCGTTCAGAATGTGTTCGTGGCGTGCGAGTTGACCGTGATCGGGACCGCGGTCGGCCGTAGCGTACTCCGCGAACTTTTCCGATTGGGTCTGGAGCCGGTCCGCTGCCGTGTCATCTGACGTTTCGTCTGCCGCCCGTTCGATCGACTCAGCCGCGTTTTCGAGTTCGTCTCGTGCCATAGTTTCCAGTTCGGCCGGCCATACTAAAATAGTTTCAGTACAGTTCGTCTTTCGTGACGGTGGGCAGCGACGCTCGGAGCCGATTCGGTCGATTCAGTGGACCGTCTCGACGCGATCCTCGAGGTCGAGAGCGGCGGCGACGTCGCTCGTAATCCCCGAAACCGCATCACGAAAGTTCGTCCGATAGCTCCCCGGCCCCGCGTACTCGAGGTCGGCCGCGCGCTCGCCGGCGATGCCGAATCCGAGCGTGCCGTGAACGGCGGCCGTCGAGGCATCGTCGATAGCACCGCAGAACGTTGCGATGGTCCCGCCGAGCATACAACCGGTACCGACGACTTCGCCCAGCATCTCGTGGCCGGCGGTGAGTCGGACTGCGCCGTCGGCGTCCGCAACGATGTCGTCGATGCCCGAGGCGACGACGATCGCATCGGTCGACTCGGCGAGCGAGTGCGCCGTCCGGTCGATCGCGTCGTAGTCGCCGACGGATTCGACCCCCTTGACTTCCGCTTCGACGCCCGCAAGCGCGCTAATCTCGCCGTAGTTTCCATTGATCACAGTGAAGTCGATGTCGGAGAGGAGGCTTTCGGCGACTGCCTGACGTGAGGGTGTCGACCCCACACCGACGGGGTCGAGGACGACCGGGATACCGCGCTCGTTTGCCTTCCGACCAGCTTCGTGCATGGCCTCGACACGGCCGTCGGGTACCTGGCCGGTGTTGATCAGCACAGCGCGTGCGAGTTCGGCCATCTCACCGGCGTCACCGAACGAGTCGGCCATTACCGGCAATCCGCCCCAGTGGAGCGTCACGTTCGCCACGTCGTTGATCGTCACCGTGTTGGTCAGCGACTGCACGAGCGGCTCCGTCTGTCGGACGATCCGGACCGAGTCCGCAAGGTCGGCGGCGGCGATGTCTGTCACACTCATTCTGGTCTAGCTCCGGTATCGACTGCCTTCGGCGTTTCGACGGCCCCAACGAGCGATTCGGTTGCGGCCCGTGGCTCCGCAGCCGCCGTAATCTCGCTGATGACCGCCACACCGACAGCACCTGCCGTTACGACCCGACTGGCGTTGTCGGCAGTAATGCCGCCAATCGCAACGAGCGGAATCGAGACTGCGTCGGCGACCGCGGCGATCCGCTCTGGACCGACCCCGTCTTTTTCGTCGGCGACGTTCTTCGAGGACGTTCCGTAGACGGCACCAACGCCGAGGTAATCGGCTCCCTCGGCTTCAGCTTTCCTGGCCTCCGCAGCCGTTGACGCCGAGCAACCGACGATAGCGTCCGAGCCGAGCAAGTTCCGGGCGGCCGCGACCGGCAGATCCGACTGGCCGACGTGAACGCCATCCGCATCGATCGCACGTGCGATATCGATCCGGTCGTTGACGATGAGGTCGACGCCCGCCTCGGCGGTCAGTTCGCGCAGTTCGTGGCCGAGTTCGTACCGTGATCGAGCACTCGAGTCTTTCTCACGCAGTTGGACGGCGTCGACGCCGCCGTCGATGGCTTTGCGGACGATTTCGGGCGTCGATCGATCGCCGGAAAGCGACGCCTGTGTGACGAGATATGTCCGCCAGCTCGAGGGATTCATGTGGAATACCAGTCGGTAGTCGCACAAAGCGCCTTCGGTCGAACGAAACCGAATAGTTGGCGCTTCCGTTCGCATTCATAGCCGCCACGGTCGAGACCGTTCGAACGTATTGTGTTACGAGGATGGAACGGGAAACTCGCGAGCCGAAAGACGGGCCGAAATCCCACAGTACTCCCGTTACGTGCCGCGTTCCGTTACACTGAGCCGGAAGGAACCGGCTCCACTATAGGAGTCGACGAGGATGCCGAACTGCTGGCCCGGGGTTACGTTGCTGACCGTAACCGACTCCCGACTGTTCGGATCGTCCGATTTTTCGTCGTAGTTGTTGGACCGTGGCGTCCGCCCATCGGTCGTGACGTACAGATCGAAGTCGGCGTCGCCTGGCCCCTCCATCGTGATCGTCACCTCGCATGGATTCGCGAGCGCGCTCGCGTACTGATACTTGTTCCCGTCCCACCAGCCGGCGAGACGGCCGGTTACTTCGCCCCCAGTGCTCACGTCACCGCAGTTTCCGGCCGTCCTGCTGCCCTGGACGGTGATCGAAAACGATCCCGTGTCGGTGAATCCGTCGTCGTCCGTAACAGTGAGCGAAGCCTGAAAGTCGCCCGGCGATTCGTAGGCGTGCTGAACAGTCCCTCCCGTTGCAGTCGAACCATCGCCGAACGACCACTCGTAGGACTGGATCGAACCGTCGGGATCAGACGATCTGCGGCCGTCGAACTGGATCGTTTCGCCGACGTCCACTTCTGTGGCGCTGACCCTGACGTCCACGGAGGGGCCCCGGGTTCCGTCGCCGCCTTCATCGTTGCCGCCCCTGTCATTGCCGCCTCCGTCGCCACCGTCGCGGCCGCCGGTGCGATCGATCCAGGTGTATTCCACGGCGTCCGCAGAACACGGGGACGTATTCGTGGTCCGCTGGCCCGCATTCAGGTTATTTCTACAGGTCCCCGAATTCCCGAGTCCCCGCCGCACGTATCCGGTGACCATCGGAGAAACGGACCGATCCTGATAAATCATTCCCAGGGTGTGTTCGTCGTTCTGCCCGATCATCTGAGAAACCTGTGGAAGGCCGGGATCGATCAACGTATGCAACGTCTCCTGAATCGCGGCGTTTTTGAAGAAACTTCCGCCGCCGGATCGGCCACCAACGACGCAGTTGGCGTCCCCGTTAAACGCGTTCGAATACTGCCCGTTATCTGCGAGGCCGCCGCCAAAGCCGCTACCGATGCCGAGGTGACAGCCGGTACCGGTAAACCCGTTCCGTTCCCGCCAGGTTCGAAAAGCGTCGAAGAAGCCACGCAAACTCCCTGCCCGCTGGTTCGGATACCTGTTACGGATCTCGACGTCGTACCCGCCGATCCTCGAGTCCGAAGTAATACCCTCGAGACCGGCCTCCACTGCGTTCTTTGCGATCCTCGCGAGATCGTCTTCGGATCGCGTGTTTGGATACACGTAGACGGAAATAGCACTCATTCCTCGCACCTCGCGAGCATCCGTGCTTGCTCGACTGGGGGCAAGTCGGCGTGTTGGGTTTCCACGCGGGTCTCGCCCGAGTGGATCGTGATCTGGATTCCGTGTCGGAACCGTTCGGGACGGAGTGCAGCCAGTTCCTGAACGACCGTCTCGTCTTCGTCGACCATCGCATGGACGCGGTCTTCTTCGACCGCCGACGAGATGGCGTCGATCGTCCGAGTGTCGCCCGGTTCGATCCGCATCGTCCGATGACCGTGCATCGGTGCCGCATCGTCGTTTTCCGTCGCCACTTCGACGGAACGGGGCTGGTCGTCCCGATTGACGATTGCGAGGTCCGGTACCACCTGTTCGCACGGGTCTGAGCCCCCGTGTGCGCTCGCATTGCTGGCGATCCCTACTCCGCCGATCGTCGTCGTGCTCGCCTGTAACATTCGGCGGCGTGAAACCGAGACCTGGCTCACTTCCTCGATACCGGTAACTTGAGCGTCATCCTCTACCATGCTACGGCATTACACTACAAAATGTTTTAATATTTGTGTATGAAACTACAATAACATTATTTAATAATGAAAATAATAATGGATATATATGTGAAACTACCGTCCGTTCGATTCGGTATCCCTCGAAAACGCAGTCCGAATCGGCCGGCGTCGGCGCTGTGCTCGATGAGTGACGTTGCTGAGACGGGCCGAGAGCGATTCGAATCTGGGCGATGGACTCCGCATTGGTAAATCCCAGACTCGGAATCGGTCCACTAACCGCTGACGACGAACCACATGCGTCGCCAGAGTCGACGATACGGGCGAAACCCGCCGCTGGTCGACTGAAACCGACTCGAGACGTGACCGCTCTCCCGTCGTCGCTGCACTTTGTGACCAGAAGCACGTAAAGAGGGATCGCCGTTTCGGCAGCCGACCCGCCATCCCCGACTAACCCGGTTGAGTTTGCTGGCGTTCGTTCGTTCGACGGGACATACAGCCCCTTCAGATATCGAAAGCTCCATATCGGGCGCAGAGAATACCTGGCCGCAAATGCACCAACTCACCGCCGTTCTGCCGACTCCCTCGTATATCGAATGCGTCCAGACGAGCGCAGGCGCCGACCCATGACCGGCCTCCTCGGTATTTTCGCCTCCGCTATCGGACCGATCGTCGCTATCGCAGGCGTGGGCTACGTTCTGGCCACTGTCAAGGATATCGACCCAGAGCCGTTGAACACGGCCGTCATTTACGTCCTGGCCCCTGCGCTGGTGTTCCATAGCCTCGCCGTCACGGAACTCGAGGCGGCGACGCTCCTGCGGATCGCGGTCGGGATCGCCGCATTCACGGCGGCGATGTGGGCAATCGCCGAGGTCGTCGGACGTGCCGTTGATGAGCAAGAACCGGCGTTGAGCGGGTTGGTGCTGGTCACGATTTTTTGCAACTCGGGAAATCTCGGCGTTCCCGTCTCGGATTTCGCGTTCGGCGACGTCGGCCGCCAGACTGCCGTCCTCTTTCTCTCAGTTCAGTCCGTCTTGATGTACACCATCGGCGTCTACGTCGCCTCCCGGAGTAGCGGCTCCGCCGGCCTCGAGGGCGTCCGGCGAGTGTTCTACATTCCGCTGGTGTATGCGGTCGTCGCGGCGCTGGGCGTCCGAGCACTTGATCTCGTTCCAGCCGCCGAAACCGCGAGCATGGAAACGCTCAAGCTCGTCGGCGACGCCTCGATTCCGCTAATGTTGCTCATTCTCGGGATCCAGCTCGCGCGTACGGATACGGCCGCCGCAGTCTCGCGGGCGTGGCCCGCGACCGCTCTCAAGCTGGGGGTCGCACCCGTCGTCGGCCTCGGAGTCGCGTCCGCGCTGAGCTTCCAAAACCCTACCGTCGCGCGCGTGTTCGTCCTCGAGACGGCGATGCCCGCCGCCGTGACACCGCTCGTTTTGATGATCGAGTTCGCCGGCAGCGCCCGCTCGGACGGCGTGCTCGTTTCGGAGTACGTCTCGACCTGCGTGTTTCTGACGACGCTGCTTTCGATTCCTGCCCTGACCATCACGATCGCAATTTTGCAGTCCGGCGTGGTGATCTGAGCGACGGTCGGCCGCTGTTCGGATCCCGTACAGAGGCTCTCCGTCCGGCCTCAGCGAACGCCGCGTCCGCTATGACCATCCATAATAAACTATTAAACGTTTATTTTCACCGGCATCAGCGACTACGAGCCATTCCACCGTCGATTCCGCACAACCATGGTGTAGTTCACCACACTGAATTTATGTATGTGTTCGTTGCATTTGTCGGTGATGGCTATAAGTAATACGGTGGTGGCAGCCCTGAACGAACTGCCGTCGCCACAGACAGACACCGACGACGCGGCCGGAGTCACCGAAGAAGCGACCGAAACCCGATTCCAGAGCAGTCTCGGGGTACCGACGCTGGCGCTGCGACCAATCCGCCAGTCGCTCGTCTTGCAGGGATTCACGCAGCGCGTCGAGGGGAACTATGGGAGCCGATAAGCCCATTCGCTACCCCGTAATCGATCGCAGACCATCGAGAATCTCCGGATCGGTCGTCTCGTCCGACCTGCCGGACCAGCTCCGCCCGTGGAACCGTCCGCGAACTGTCCAGCGACCGGGAACGGACGGTGTGCGTCTATGACTGCTCACCGACGATCGTCGGACGGCCGGACGGACCGCGTGGCTGTGATCGGCGCGTCGATGACGCAGTTCGGACACCGCGAGGATGAGTGGATCATGGACCTTCTCGCCGAGGCCGGAACGGAGTGTCTCGACGATGCAGGCGTCGATGCGGACGAGATCGAGCACCTCTACGTCTCGAATATGACCAGCGGCGAGTTCGAGGGAATGACCGGCGTGATGAACGCGTTAGTTCACGAGCTTGGAACGATACCGGCCTACACCCAACGCGTCGATCAGACGAGTGCCAGCGGCGGCGCAGGAATATACGCCGCGTGGCGGTCGGTGGTAAGCGGGGACAGCGACATGACGCTGCTCGTCGGCGGCGAAAAGATGACCCATCGGTCGACCGCCGAATCGACCGACATCATCGCCTCCGTGGGCCATCCCGTCGAGTACAAACACGGGGTCACGCTGCCGTCCTTTGCCGGGCTCACCGCGCGCCACTACCTGGAGCGATTCGACGCACCCCGGGAGAGCCTGGCGCACGTCGCCGCCAAGAACCACCGGAACGGTATCGATAACCCCAACGCACAGTTCCAGAAGGCGGTAGACGAGGAGACCATCCTCGAGTCTCCGATCGTCGCCGACCCGCTGCGATTGTACGACTTCTGTCCGATCACGGACGGCTCGGCCGCGCTCATGTTCTGTCCCGAGTCCATCGCCGAGGAGTACGCCGACGAGTACGCCGTCATCTCGGGGATCGACGGCGCGAGCGATACCCACGTCGTCCACGAGCGCAAGGACCCGACCGTGATGGGCGGGGTCGTCGACAGCGGCTCGGGGGCCTACGAAATGAGCGGC
The DNA here is from genome assembly GCF_013402815.2 of Natrinema halophilum. NCBI lineage: Archaea > Methanobacteriati > Methanobacteriota > Halobacteria > Halobacteriales > Natrialbaceae > Natrinema > Natrinema halophilum. Next base: position 3,084,240 of record NZ_CP058601.1, on the reverse strand, counting down.
CTCGAGCCCGCAGACATCGAGGTGGCCGAACTCCACGATATGTTCACCATTCTCGAGTTCCTGCAGATGGAAGGGCTGGGATTCGCCGAGCAGGGCGAGGCCTGGAAGCTCGTCGGGGAGGGACACACCGAGCGCGACGGGGAATTGCCGATCAACACCTCCGGCGGGCTCAAATCGAAGGGGCACCCGCTCGGCGCGAGCGGCGTCGCCCAGGGCGTCGAGATCTACGAACAGCTCGTCGGCGAGGCCGGCCCGCGACAGGTCGACGCGGAGACGGGGCTGTGCTGTAACGTCGGCGGCTTCGGTAACTGCGTGATCACCACCATCATGGAGGCTGCACAATGAGCATGGACGCGACCCGCTACGAAGACGGCTCGATCAGCTATCCCGGCCACGCGCGCGGCCCGAACGGCGCGGAGCCGGTCGAAACGATCGATCTCAGCGAATTCACCGCCGAAATCGTTACCTGGACGACCAGTACCGCGACGCCGCCCGGCGTCCGCGAACCCAACCACATCGCCATCGTCGAGTTCGACGTAAGCGAGGCCCAGGGGGCCTCGGAAAGTCAGACGAAGTCCGACGGTGACGGCGAGTCGGTCCGTGCGATCGGCCAACTGACCACCGGTGAGGTCGAGACGGGCGACGAGGTCCGTCCTGTTCACGTCGACGAACTCCGCGAACCCGGCGCCGGCATTCGCGAGCCCGAGAGTCAGGACTGGGACGGCTACCGGTTCGAGCCGGTGTGAGAGGAGTCGAACGCTCCTCAGTGTCACTCGTCGTGCTCGGACCCGCTCGAGGGCTTGAGAAGCGGCGGTGAGATGGATAGCAAAAGTGAACGAGGCGGTGAGATGGATAGGAAGCGAGCGAAGAGAGGAGGGCTCGATCAGTGCCCCTGATCGTGCGGGTTCAGCGCCGTGCCGTAGTTCTCGGCGTGGTCCGTGTAGTCGATGAACCGAGGCGCATCCGGATCGAAGGGGCGCTCTAAGCTCTCGAAGGCCTTCTTCTTGTCCCAGCCCTGGAGTTTGCCGACCGCGCTTTTGTCCTCGAGGTCGTGGTAATCGAGTTTCGGCTCGGTCAACTCCCAGGCGTTCATCCCCTGCTCGGTGCGGACGATGACGCTCGAGTACTCGTCGGACGAGCCGACGGAGCCGACGGTGATGTCGGCACAGAAGCCGGTGAAGTCGGCACACTCGTCACAGCCTTTGAGCGCAGCGTCGTGGAAGTTCTCGATGTCTTCCTCTAAGATCATCTCGCCGTCGTGGCCGTAGACCATCATCTTGCCGTGGAGGACGTCCATCTTGCCGATCTCGTCGGGCGAAATGTCTCGTTTTTCCTCCAACTGTTCGCCCATGAGGCTGTAGTAGTTGAAGTTCTTCGTACACATCAGCGCGATCGTATAGTCGACCGCGCGAACGCCCTCGTTCTGTGCCTGGTAGTCCCACTCGAAGTCCTGCAGGGCGCGGATGCCCTCGATCTCACAGGGCGTACCGACGATAGCGAGACTGAGTTCGTCCCAGGACTTGTCGGGAAGCTTGTGCTCCCACTGCTCTAAGTTCAGGTTGCCGAGGGCCATCGTCTGGTTGTAGACGGTCCCGGCGTTCTCGATGAGCTCCTCGGTGGTCGTCGCGAGGTAGCTCTCTGCCTTCCAGGCCTCCTCGTCGCTCTCGGTGGCGACGAGCGCGCCGTCGATCTCGCCTTCCTCGAGCAGCGTTGCGAGGACCCCGGTGACGACGCCGCCGTCCTGGGCCCCGTCGGTCCAGGTCGTCCTCGACCTTCGCGGAGAACTCCGTGATCGGATCGCCGGCACCCTTGACGTTGTCCTCGCCGCCAGTGATCTTCCACTGGCGCTCGTACCGGAGGCCGCCGCGGGGACAGAAGTCCCAACAGAGCGAACAGCCGGTACACATCTTGACCAGTTTCGGCAGACCGTCGTCGCCGATCCCGATCGAGTCCGACGGACAGGCGGCGACGCAGGTCCCACACTGGATACAGCGGCCGTCGTCGATGACGGCCTCGTCTAATTCCATGAACCAGGTCTTTTCGTCCGGCGTCTCGATGTCGTTCATCTGCGACCGGATCGAGTACTCCGGCGTTTCGAGATCGGCGCCATCCGGGATTCCGACGCGCGCGTCGGGCGAACCGTTGTCGACGTCCTGACTGACGTTTTCGGCGGGCTCGGTGAATTCGAGGTCGCCGAGGTCGCCCATCTCGTCGACGTTGGCAACGCCGGCACCGTCAGAGCGGAGCTCTGACGAGGATTCACTCGCTACGTTCGCGTCACCCCCGTCGGTCGCAACGGGCTGATTCGCCGTCCCGTCCCGGGTCTTCTCGCCGCAGGTGCAGGTATCGGGCGAGCAACTGTCGCCGTTGGCCCCGCCGCCGTCCGTGGCGATGGCACCCTCTCGAGCGTGGTCCGCGCCCTCGCGAGAGCGTGCCTCACCGCTGCTCGCATCGGGCACGATGACGGCGTCGTCATCGTCGTCCGATGCAGGGACGTGGGGGAATCGACGCTCGTCGCCGCAGCTTCTGGACTCGTTTCGATCGTCCTCACCGTCAGTCCCCATGGGCAACACCCCGTGCGACCGGCGCATCGGCCCCTTGCATGATCGTGCGAAGCCGGTCGTTGTCGACGCGACGACACCACTGGTAGAACTTCTCACTGTCGTTGCGATCCTCGGAATAGGCGTCGAACAGTTGCTCGAGCGCCGGGATCACGGAGTCGGCGGGCACCGCGTTCTGGACCCAGTCCAAAAACTCGTTGTCGGCACCTAACGAGCCGCCGAGGCCGAAGTCCATCCCCTCGACGAGGGTGTCGCCCTCCTCGTTGGAACTGTCTTCGTCCTCGAGTTTGACGGTTTCGCCGCGGAAGCCGATGTCGGCGATCTGGGGTTGGGCGCAGGACGCCGAGCAGCCGGACATGTGCATCCGGATGGCCTCGATGTCGTCGGGGACGTCGATACGGTCGTCGAGCTCGCGAGCCCAACGCTTGGTTCGCTTTTTCGTCTCGATGATCGCGTAGTTACAGAACTCACTGCCCGTACAGCCGACCGCACCCCGCGAGAACGGCCCCGGATCGGGGCTGTACTCCTGGGCGAACGGCTCCGCGAGGAGGTCGTCGACGTTCTCTTCGGGAATGTGGGTGATGAGGAAGTTCTGGTCAGTCGCCAGGCGGACGGAGGCGTCATCGGTGCCGTACTTCTCGGCGGCGCGGGCGGCAGCGGCGAACTCGTCGCCGCCCATGCGGCCTGCGACGACGTTAAAGCCAACGTACTGCAGGCCGTCTTGCTTCTGGTCGCGAACGCCGACGTGGTCGCCCTGGTAGCCGACGGTCAGGTTCCGGCCGGCGGTGGGCAGGTCGATCGTACAGCGGTCGCGGATCGCCTCCTCGAATTTCTCGGGACCGAGCTGCTCTACGAGGTAGCGCATGCGGCAGACGCCGCGGTTGTTGCGGTCACCGATTTCCTTGAACGTCTGGGCGACGGCGCGACAGAACTCGACAGCGTCCTCGGGTTTGATGAAAACGTCGAGTTCGGAGCCCATCCGCGGTCCGTCGGAGAGGCCGCCGCCAACGCGGGCGTGGAAACCGTAGAGGTGATCGCCACCGTCGGACGAGTCCGACGAGCCTCCGGCTTCGCCGGAGACGTCGATCTCCTTCTTCGCGGGGACGAGCCCGACGTCGTTGATCTGGGACTGCGCACAGTCGTGGGCGCAGCCGGTGATCGTCATTTTGAACTTCCGCGGAAGGTTGGCGTACTCGCGATTCTCGGTGAAGAAGTCCGAGACGGCTTCGATGACCGGTTGTGCATTAAAACACTCGTGGTCGTCGAGTCCGGCCGCGGGGCAGCCCAGCACGTTCCGCGCTGAGTCGCCACAGCCCTGTACCGTCGTCAGCCCGACCTCGTCGTAGCGCTCCCACATTTCGGGCACGTCTTCGACGCGGATCCAGTGTTTCTGGATGTCCTGCCGGGTCGTGATATCGAGGTATGCGTCTCCCCAGAGTTCGTTCTGTTCTTCGCCACCGTACTCTTCGGGGGCGACAGCCAGGTCGTCGGTGACCTCGCCGATCACTTCGGCCTGTTCCGGTGTCAGATATCCCCCAGGCACCTTGGTTCGGATCATGAAGTAACCCTCCTGCTTCTGGGCGTACATTCCGGCCCACTTCAGGCGCTCCCACTCGCCACCGCCGGCTCGATCCTCGATTTCCTCGAAAGACAGGTTTTCTTCGGCGTATTCGTGGACGTCGTCGATGACGTCGAGAGGATGTTTCTCCTGTTTGTGTTCTTCGACTGTATTCATACGACCCACCTCGTGAGTCGTGCAGAATCAAAAGAACCGACGCTTTCGAAATTCGTGCGGACCATTGTTTACCGAATAATACACCCCCTCGCCTATACAGTCAAGCAACTCGGCGAATCATGACGTGGGTCGTTTTCACCAGTAAATATTGCCTCCAAGAGTTGGCGTTATCGATCGAGGAAGCCGGAAATTCGGGCAGAAGATCAAAATACGCCGTTCAAAGCAGCGTATCGCAATAGGCGCGTCGGTGATAGAAGCAACAAACACCGGTAGTTCGTAATCACGGGTGGCGTCGACTGTTGACGGTCGATAACCGATAGCTATCGGTATCTGTATCCGAAACAGGCGACGAGTTCGCCATCGCGTCGGGGATCGGGGGAAAGCGTCGGTTTCTCAGCGATACCATCATACTGCGCCCGGAGAGCGATCCGGTCGTCGAAATAGTAGGTGGCGCGAATGTCCCATTCGTCGCTCGGCGGCGACTGTTGGGTTTGCTTCGTCAGATTGTAAACGATCGCAACCAGAACCGCGTGAGCAGCGTTAGACGAGTCGATAAGAGACGTCTGCGAGGCGGTGCGCTGAAGGGCGAAGAACCGCGTTACAGATCCATATTTAGTAAGAAACGCGTTCTGTCGATACGCTCGCTCGAATTTCGTGGCGTACTCGAGAGCGCTGTTTTGAAGCGACGACGGACGGTCTATCGAACCGCGATTGTCGTCGGAAATCAGCTCAGCCGGCGGCGTCGGATACGTTCTCGGCTCGAGTGCATCTTCGGCGGCCGGCGCGAGAGGAGTCGGACGCGTGATTGCACTGCACTCGTACCTGTCGGCAGGGACGAGGCCTGAATCGAGCGACAGTGCCTCCCCGTTGGAGGCGCTTCGCTGAAACCCGCCCGTCGCTACTGCTGCGGTCGTCGCGAACGACGCGAGGAACGCCCGCCGAGAGCGAGGAGGGTTCATACAGGGCCATCTCGGACGAATAATAAGTGTCTTCCGAAATGGCAAACAACTGAAGTTCTGATGATGACCGGTAGTCGGCTACTCGTCGGCGAGTAGTCGATCGACCATCTCGTCCGGGTCGAACCGTTCTATATCATCGTAGCCCTGTCCGACGCCGAGGAACAGGATGGGTTTCCCGGTGACGTGGGCGACCGAGATTGCCGCACCACCGTTGGAGTCGGCGTCGGCTTTCGTTAGGATTGCCCCGTCGATCTCGGCGGCTTCGTTGAACTCACGCGCGCGATTGACCGCATCCTGGCCGGCGACCGCTTCGTCGACGAACAGCGTCATGTCGGGGCCGACAACGCGATCGATTTTCTCGAGTTGATCCATCAATCCCTCGTTGGTGTGGAGTCGACCTGCGGTGTCGCCGAGGACGATATCGACGTCGTTCGCCTCGGCGTACTCGACAGCGTCGTACAGCACCGCTGCAGGATCGCCGCCCTGTTCGTGGCTGATACACTTCGTTTCCAGGGCATTGGCATGCTCTTGAATCTGCTCGTTGGCTCCGGCGCGGTAGGTGTCGCCGTTTGCCATCACGGTCGAGTACCCACGGTTCTCGAAGTACTGACTCAATTTGGCGATTGATGTTGTCTTTCCGACGCCGTTGACGCCGGTGAAGATGATAGTAACGGGCTTGTCCTCGATTGCAATCCGCTCGTCGAAGTCGAACTGGCCGACGCTAATCACGTCGGAGATCGCATCGTGTAACGCTTCTTCTACGACCTCGCCCGTCGAGGTGGTAAAGGTCCGAGTCTCGCCGATCAACTCGTCGCGGATGTTGTCGAGAATCTCCTCCGCAACTCCCATTTCGACGTCACTCGAAAGCAGTGCCATCTCGAGTTCGTGAAGCGGGCCCTCGAGGTCGTCTTCCTCGATGACGAACTTCCCCTTGACGAGGGATCGGGCCTTGGCACCGAATCCGGTCGAACTACCGTCGTCTTGGGATTCGTCGCCGTCGTCGACAGCCGTCTCGTCCTCACGAGACGCCGTCCCGTCCGACCCTTCCTCCGGTTCGGCGGATTCCTCGGCGAATTCGGGTTCGGTGTCGGCCGCAGGCTCCTGACCAGGGGCCTCGGCTGGTCGTGACCCGGGGGAGTTGGCCGTCGCAGTCACCCTTCCTGCCGGTTCGCTCTCTCCCGGACCGGCGGTCGGTTCGTCAGCTTCCGCTTCCTGCTGGTCCATCTCCGGCTCGCTATCGTCTTCGTCGAGTTCCGCGCCCTCGATGTCGTCTTCGTCGAGTTCCGCGCCCTCGATGTCGTCTTCGTCGAGTTCCGTGCCCTCGATGTCGTCTTCGTCGAGTTCCGCGCCCTCGATGTCGTCTTCGTCGAGTTCCGCGCCCTCGATGTCGTCTTCGTCGACATCTTCGATGTTCTCTTCGGCGGCTTCTTCGGCGTCTTTGCGGAAGCTTCCGAGTTTCTCCTTCAAATTATCGAACATGGGTGGCGAGTGAGGACCGACGCGTTACTCGTCGGGGCCCTGACCCTGACCCATCTGCTGCATCTGCTGTTGCATCGCCTGCTGCTGGATCTGCTGGGCCTGCTGTTCGAGTTCGCTGCTCTCGGTTTCGAGTTCGGCGATATCCTCGTTGACCTCGTCGATTCGGTCGTCGAGACGTTCTTTCTTGTTTTCGAGGACATCGACGGCGTCGCCCTCTTCGAACTCCGCGGCGTAGTCGGCGCCGAGGTCGACGATCACTTCGTCGATGTCTTCGATGGTCGCTCGGAGGTACGCGCCGCCGCCGACCGGTACCTGAACCGTCGAGTCGGTCTCGAGCGATCTGAGGGCCTCGATTGCCTCGTCGACCTCGGTTTTCTCCTGTTGGATGGCTTGGACGTTGGTCTGGAGGGCTTCGATCTGTTCTTCGATTTCCTGGAGTTCCTGGGACAGTTGCTGGAGTTGCTGTTGACTCATCGTTCGGATACCTCGTCGAGTTCGATTTCGGTCCGCTTGAGCCCGTGCTGGCTGCCGAGTTGAGAGAAGGCGTGTTCCCGGGCGACGTTCTCGTTTTCGGCGTCGATGGTCGTCTCGAACGGCGCGTAGCCGTCTCGACTCTTGAATCGACCACTGACCGTAAATTGACTCATGTCTATCTCTCCGGCAGGCAGTCGGAAGAATCTTCCCTTCCTGTTCGGTCGCCAGCGCATCGAGTCGGTAGACGGATGCGAATCGGCCGATAGCAGGCGCCGGGTCATCGGGGTTCTTTCGGCCACGGAGAACACCAAACATGACTGTTTTAATAACTATATCTCGAATGGTCATTTTGCTATTTTCTAAATCGTATCCCTGAATAATACGACCCTATCAGATGAAATTGACTTGGTGAAACGGCTGGTGAATGATAATCAGCTATCCGTCGGTTTCCGACTTCAAATACGGCATTTAGCGGCGTTTCACGTCATCTTCTATCGATAACCACAGTTAGTCGATTATTAGACCTGTTGGTATCAATATAGACTAAAAGTGCGATTTTTAGCCGGCCCACCGTGTGTAATGGCATTCTTCTGAAATCGTATACAAAATACGTTACTAAGGGGACGTCGTTCCGAATTACCTTACCTTCAATATTTAAATATCAGATATTATTACTAATATGTAGAGTTTTACTTAGGCAATACTATCGAAATTATAACATATAAAAGGGACGACGGCGCGCGCCTCGAGCGAGGGATGATCCCACGTCAGTCGAGGTACCAATAGCGTGTGTCGGCAACTGTGAAGCGACCGATAGTACCAGGTCGAGCGAGGCCGAGCAAACGGCACCCCCGAACTGGGTATTCGCGCCATCTCGTCCCGATTCGACGGTCAGGTCACCGGTCTATTTTCGCAGGTCGAAGGGTTTATGCGGGTAACGAGCCTCTGTTTGGGTACTCGATGCACGGAGTGCGACAGCGTACTGCACGAAGTCGAGTACGGCGAGTGTGACATCGCCGTCTTTCACATCGACGAATGCGGTTTCAAGAGGCACACCCCCACGGTCGACTATCCGAGCCAAACGGGATGTCGACGAGTCGTGAGGAATCGACGACGAGGCGAAGATGCGGTCCGATTCGGTGAAGCACACGGTCTCCGGATCTCGAGAGCTATCCGATCGACACCTCCGAGTGAGGGCTCGACGCGCCGCAGTCTTGCGAGCGTGTAGGCGCCATCGTCGGCGGCGCGGATAGCGGCTGCGCTGGAACTAAAATAGCAGAAACACCCGAGACAGCGGCGCTGAAGGTCAAAATACTTTTGGTCCGACGTGCGGTGGTTCTATTCGGTATGAAATTTGGGATCTTCCCGATAGAAGGTGGTGATACCTGGGAGGGCGTCACCGAAGATTGTCAGTTAGCGGAGCGCGTCGGCTTCGAATCGTGCTGGGTAAACGACCACCAGGCGACCGAGGGCGACAACTATTGGCCGTCGCCACTCACGCGTTTGACCAGCATCGGAACGGCGACCGAGTCGCTCGAGTTAGTTACCTCAGTCATGATTCTGCCACTGTACAATCCCCTGCACGTCGCTCAACGGGCGGCCATGCTGGACAACATCTCCGGCGGCCGGCTGACGCTCGGTGTCGGGTTGGGCTACGTCGAAAAGGAATTCGACGCGTTCGGCGTGCCGATGGACGAGCGAGCCGGACGGATGATCGAGGGCATTCAGTTTATCGACGAGTTCCTCTCGGCCGAAGAGCCGATCAGCTACGACTGTCCGTTCTTTTCGGTCGAAGACTGGCAGCCGTTGCCGAAGACGATACAGGAACCGCGGCCGTCGCTGTGGATCGGCGGCTGGGGCGACAAGCAGATCGCCCGTTCGGTGAAATTCAGCGACGCCTGGGTACCGGGAGTGGTCGCCGACCTCGAGATCGTTCAGGACCGAAAGGAGAAACAACGGGCGGTCGCGGCGTCTCAGAACGCCGACTGGGACGCGATGGAACATCCGCTCATGCGCGAAGCGGTCATCGGAAGAACCGAAGCGGAAGTCATGGAGCGCAAGGAGTACGTTCACCGAACCTACATGGACGAGTACGGCGGCGAGTTCTCGCATCCGCTCTTGTCGGGAGACTCGGTCGAAGACTTCGAGGAACTGGCCGACGATCGGTTCATCTTCGGAACGCCCGAGGAGGTCGCCGAACAGATCGAGGAGATGCGCGATCGGTTCCCGCTGGACCATCTGGCAGTCCGGTTCCACCACTCGGGGATGCCCGCCGAACTCGTTCGTGATCAGATCGAACTCTTCGGCGAGGAAGTGATTCCGGAGTTCGAGTAATCGTTCGCGACGGAACTGACGGCACGGTGGACGTTGTGGGCTGCGCTACCCATTGTCGATACCGCAGATTGTTTTCGCCGTTCGGGATGATAGCCGGAGACGTGGTACAGAAACGCGATGAGAGGTATCCGGAGAGCAGTCTAATCGGGGTCTAGCCCGACGCCGCCTAACGGACGCGTCGGTGGTCGATGGGGTCGACAGGCACAGCGAAGCCGAAAACGATAGGGGTCCGTAATCGAGTAAACGGTCAGCTGTACGTGGACACGACCTGATCCAGCGCCAGGGAGACGATCTTGTAGAAGGCGACCGCGACCAGCATTATGACGATGATCGTCCCGAACGCGAATCCGATCTCGGCACGCTGAGTTGCTCTGACGATCAGGAATCCGAGACCGTCTCCCGTCGCCAGGAATTCCGCGATAATGACGCCGACGAGGGAGAGCTGGACCGCGATACGAGTGCTGCTGGCGATATGCGGGAGGGCCTCCCAGATTTTGATGTACCGCAGCATCTGCCAGCGGGAGGCGCCGATGACGTCTCCGAGATACTTGAACTCCTCTTTCGTCTGGGACATCCCGGTGAGCGTGTTGATAAAGACAGGGAAGAACGCAACCCACGCGCCGAACAGGCCGACCGCCATCGTTCCGCGTCCGAACCAGATGATGAACAACGGTGCCAGAATCGCGTGTGGAAACGAGTAGACGAACACGATAACGGGCATGGACATCTGACGAACGGTCGCGACTTCCGAGATGAGGACGCCAAGTGCAACTCCGATGATCATGGCGAATACGAACGCCAGGATGGCTTCGGAGAACGTCACGAGGATACCGTCCACGATCATGTCCTTGTTCGCCATCGTCTGTCGATAGGTGAACTCGATGCTCGGGAAGTACGTGTTGCCACGCGTGTTCAGGAATCTGGAGTAGCCTTCCCAGACCGCGAGCAGTCCGAGGACGACGACCATGGACCATCGTTTCCGTCTGTACTGCGAACGAGCGCCGAGTTTGATTGATTCCCACATTGTTACTCCGTGGCGAAGAAACTGGCTTCTTGCCAGAACACGATTCGGTCCTGAAGCAGGTACATTACGAAGATCAACGTCGTCGTCGTCAATCCGAGCAACAGGACGACGGCGATTACCATGTCGAGGTTGAGAGCGCGCAACCCGAATAGCGCGAGAAAACCGAGCCCCTTCTGGCCCGCAACGAATTCGCCGACGACGGCCCCGATCATCGCGAGGGAAACGCCGACTTTCATTCCGTCGAAGATACTCGGCAGGGCGTTGAAAAATCGCACGTATCGGAACTCCTGCCACGTCGTCGCCCCGATGACGGTCATCAGGTTCTCCGTCTCCTCGGGTATCGAATCGAGGCCGTCGATCGTGTTGATAAAGATAGGGAAAAACGCGATCCACGTCGCGATCAGCAGGTTCGAGTAGGTCCCGATCCCGATGTAAAAGATGATCAACGGCGCCAATGTCACGCGCGGAACGGAATTAGCACCGACGATGACGGGCATGAGCGCCCTCCGCAAACCGTCGAAGACGATCAGTGGGACGGCGATAACTATCGATAGCACTACGGCGATGCAAAATCCCAGGAGACCGGCAGTAAGCGTCGGCCATAGATTCTCGAAGATGAGCCCCTGCAGGTCCAAAAACGTGACGACCACTTCGCTCGGCGCTGCGAGAACGTAGTCTGGAACCACATCCAAAACGCCGGCTGCCAGTTCCCAGGTGACCAGCAGGATACCGATTCCGAGGAGCGAGAGGCCCCACCGTCCTGTCCGCGACGACAGTACGGAACCCGCCGAAGCGCTCAGACGCGCCTGAAACTCACTCACTGAAGTACTCATACGTATCAGACACCAGGTCCACGAACGTTTCGTCGTGGCGCGTTTCTTTCGTTCGCGGGCGGGGCAGGTCGACGTCGATCACGTCGAGGATGCTCGCGGGCCGCGGAGAGAGAACGACGACGCGGTCAGAAAGGAAAACGGCCTCCTCGAGGTCGTGCGTAATGAACAGGATCGTCTTGTTCGTCTCGTTCCAGATCCGGAGCAACTCGGCGTTCATCTTGTCCTTCGTCAGCGCGTCGAGCGCGCCGAACGGTTCGTCCATCAGTAACACGTCCGGATCGTACACGAGGCTCTGACAGATCGTCACGCGCTGTTGCATGCCGCCGGAGAGTTCCTGGGGATACGCGTCGGCGAACTCCTCGAGGCCGGTCATCGAAAGGAGGTCCGATGCACGTTCCCGGTAGTATTCCTCGTCTCGTTCGAGAACGCCGTTCTCGGACATCACCGTAACCGGGAGCATGATGTTATCGTATACCGTCCGCCAGTCGAGCAGGACGGGGCTCTGGAAAACGAGACCGACGCTGTTCTTCTGGTGATCGTCCGACTGGACGTCGACCCCGTTGATCTCGACGCGACCGTCGGTCGGATCGAAAATCCCGGCTGCGAGGTGGAGCAACGTCGACTTGCCACAACCCGACGGACCGACGACGGAAATAAACTCACCCTGATCGACACTGAGAGAAATATCTTCGATGGCGAGAATCGATTCGGATTCAGTGTCGTATCGCTTCTTCACGTTGTCGTAGAGGATCGCCGCGGACTGTTGCGTTGATTCCTCAGTGAGAGACATTGAGAGGAGTTTCTGGTTCAGGGTACAAATAACTTCACGTGCGGAACTCACGTGCCGATTTACTGACCGCCCGGTCACGAGAGCTGCGATTCCTCACGCAGAGGTCGAGAGCGATCGGACGGTGATCTGCGCTGTCGAACGGTGGGGTTTCGGTTACAGGAAGTACTCGTTCCAGCGACCGGCGTAGTCTTTGACCTGTGAATACTCGTCGTCGTCGAACGTCGCCAGTTCCGCCTGGTCCTGGATGTCCGCCAGGACCAGGTCCTCTCCCGACGGAAGGTCTCCGGGATTGTCGACGAGCGCGTCCCCGACCACGTCGAGTGTCTCCTGCGTTTTCCCGGCCGTAATCGAGCCGAGCCCGTTCTGTTTAACCTCCTCGCCCATCGAGAGGGTCACCGCAACCTTGAGTTCGTCCTCCAGTTGCGCCCGCTCCTGGGCCTGTAGTGCGGTATTCACCTCGTTGATCAGGATGTCCAGGGTCTCGTCGGGGTTGAGCATACACCAGCGCTGGGCCTTCGAATACCCCTCGAGAACTCCGACCGCGTAGTCGACGTTCTCGTCGTCGGAGATCCACTCGCCGTTTGCAAAGAACGGATAGCCGTAGATGTCCGCGTGAGTGCCAAGCGGCGAAACGCCGAACTCGAGATCGAGCTGGCGCTGGTAGACCGCGAGTTGCTGGAGCGATCCCCACACCGCGTTAACCTCACCCGACTCCAAGAGCCCGGTGACGACCTCCTGCTCGGCGAACTCGGCGCTGCCGACGTCATCCGGGTTCACGCCGACGACCGACGGGTAAACCGGCCAGGTAACTTCTGCGAACGGCGACGCCAGTGCGACGTTCGCGTTCTCGAGATCGTCTTCCCCGGCGAGTTGGTCTTTGACGTAGAAAAACGTCAAAATCTGGCGGTTCCTGGAGTTCCCGAACATCTGGAGGTTGTATCCCTCCGCGAGACCGCTCGTGGTCGATGCCCAGTCACCGTGTCCCATCGCCTCTTCGCCCGTACCGACCCGTCGTGCGGTATCCGGAGAGTTCTCGCCGGTTTTGACGTTAGGCGGCGTTACACCGGCGTCGTCCCAGTGACCCTTTTGGAGACCGACGTGTGCGAACGCCCACGTCGGTGTCGCGTCCCAGGGCTGTCTGAGGATCGTGTCGCTGGTTTCGGGGCCGCTGCCCCCGTCGTTACCGAGACAACCGGCGAGTGTCCCGGTGACCAATCCGGCGGCTGACGCTTGCAGGAACGATCGACGATCGATGCTTTCCGGCAACGTATCATCGAGCACACTAGTAATTCGGCGCAGTGACTTGCCATCACCTGACATGAGAACCTTGTACATAGGGCAATATGATAAACGTTTCGCACTAGAATGGGTAGCGACGACCCCACGTTGTGAGGGGGCCGTCGTAGAGAGTCATCGTGAGTCGATATTACGGACGGTCGAGAAGCGGGAATACGTCGGAATAACTGACGTGGTCGCCCGACAGTCTATCGAACGATCGCCGGACCGCTTCCCCTGTGGAAAGGGAGGCCGTACGCTCCTGTCTGGGATAACGCGACGACCCGTCGCCGAGACAACCGATGGGATCGGCGAGCGCGTCGTCCATCTCCTCAGAACGAGTTACGTGCGCCGAAACGAGACGAAGCTGACGGCGCGGTCGATCACACCGGATCGAACGGCTGAGTCGGTCGGCGTCGACCCGTTCCGATCACCGACGGTCGAGTTCGGCCTGAACGATATCACCGACGGTCGAGTTCGGCCTGAACGATATCACCGACGGTCGAGTTCGGCCTGAACGATATCACCGACGACGTCGAGGTCGATGTTCCCACCTGAGAGTACCGGGACGACGACCTCGCCCTCGACGTCGATAGCCCCCGACAGCAACGCCGCTACTGGCGCGGCCCCGGCCCCCTCGACGACGACCTTGTCGGTCTCGAGCAGGCGCGCGAGCGCGTGCTCGATCGCGTCGTCGTCGACGGTCACCACCTCGTCGACGTGGGACTCGATGACCGAGAGTGGTTTCGTTCCCGGGCTGTTGATCGCGATCCCGTCAGCGACGGTATCGACGGAGTCGAGCGTCGTCGCCTGCCCCTTCTCGAGTGATCGAGCGATCGTCGAAGCGCCGTCGGCCTGAACGCCGACGATGCGGACCGACGGGTTGAGCCCCTTCACGAGGAGCGAAATACCGCTGATGAGTCCGCCGCCGCCGATCGGGACGACGAGAACGTCGCAGTCGGGTCGAGTCCTGAGCACTTCGAGGCCCAGGGTCCCCTGGCCCGCGATGACCGTCCAGTCGTCGAACGTCGGGACGTAGGTGGCGCCGTCCCGGTCTCGGATTTCGTATGCACGTTCCTTCGCCGCCCCGTAGTCGTCGCCTGACAGGACGATCGAGGCACCGTAACTTTCCGTCGCCTCGACTTTGCTCCGGGGCGTGGACTCGGGCATGACGATCGTCGCCTCGAGGTCGTACCTGTTCGCGGCGAACGCGACGCCCTGGGCGTGATTTCCGGAACTGGCCGTGATCACGCCGGTCTCTTGTAACGTCTCGAGGTGCGTCGTAACGTAGTTGGTCGCCCCCCGAATCTTGAACGATCCCGTTCGCTGGAGGTTTTCGAGTTTGAGATGGATCTCGGCGTCGACGGACGCAGAGAGTGCCCGGGAGTGGACGATCGGGGTTTCGCGTACGGTCGGTCTAATCGAATCTTCAGCGTCGAATACGTGTGTCGGGTCGATCATCGTAAGCTAGGTGGGAGAGATGTGAAACGGGAACCGCGGTTCGAACGCCCGATCTCAGAGACAGCCGAGGTCCTGGAGGATCGTCCTGAGTTCGTCGCGACGCTCTGGATCCATCCCCTGCTGGGGCGGTCGAACCGTCGCGTGGTCGAACGTCCCCATCAGGTGAAGCGCCTCCTTGAGTCGAACCCGGTATCGTCCGGGCGGATCTCCGTAGAGGAAGTTCGTCAGGTCGAGCATCTCGCTGCGAAGTTCCTGCGCTCGCTCGAGGTCACCGTCGTGGACTGCTCGGAGTTTCTCGACGTGCATCTCGGGGATCAGGTTCGCATAGGAAATGAGTGCCGTCTCAGCTCCGAGAAGGTACGAGTGATAGAGGAACGTGTCGTCGCCGGTCATGAGAGTGAACTGATCGCGGACCGGTTCGACGGCCCGGACGGTCTGCTCGTATCGGACCGGGTCGAAAGTCGCGTCTTTCAGTGCGACGACCTCGTCGAGTTTGCAGAGTTCGACGTACGCTGCGATCGGCAGCGCGATATCGCCGTAATTTCCGAACTGGAACGCAATCAGCGGCACGTCTACAGCCTCGGCAATCCCCTTGTAGTGGTCGAGGATGATGTTCGGATCACCGTGGCTGTAGACGTCGATCGGAACCGGCATCAGGGCGTCTGCACCGGCTTCCTCGGCGCGCTTCGCCTGTTTGATCGCCTGCGTCGTGCTTTCGCCGCTGATTCCGGAGAAGACGAGCGCGTCGTCGCCTGCCGCTTCGCGGTGAACGCGGATGACGTCCTCTTTGACGTCCATTGGCGTCATCTTGCTCTCGCCGGAGTGGGCGTTCGCGATCACTGCGACGATACCGTCGACAGAACTCAAGTGATCGATGTGGTCGTAGAGGTCGTCTTCAGCGAGTCCGTAGTCGGGCGTGAGTGGCGTTACTGTCGCCGGAATGACGCCGTTCTTGATAGTATTCTTGACGTCAGCATAGGCTTCCTTCATGGGCTGTGATACCCACTGACGAAAAGCGGATATTTAAGCGTTTCCTCGACAGCAAAGCGAACTGGGAGCCAAAACCCACTCGAAAGACCTATCACATCCTCGTCGGAAATCAATCGTATGGACCCAACAGCGCACCACTACGGAATTACTGTCTCGGATCTCGACCGATCGATAGCGTTCTATCGCGACGTACTCGGGATGACGGTCGCCGATCGATTTTCGATGGATCCGGATCGGTTCGGCGACCTACTGGGCGTCGACGACGGGCAGGCGGAGGTCGCGTTTCTCGACGGCTTCGGCTTCCGTCTCGAACTCGAGGAACACGCGAAACCGAACGGAAACGTCAACGAACGGACGACGCCGAGCGACGTCGGCTACCCGCACCTGTGTCTGGAAGTCGATAACATCGAAGATGCCTATCGGTCACTTCGCGACGACGCCGACTTCGTTAGCCCGCCGGGTCAAGCGTCCGAGAGCGGAGCCAAAATCTGTTACTTCCGGGACCCGGACGGGAACCTGATCGAACTTATCGAATCGCCGTCGGCCTGACGACGGGGTTACTACGCCGTGTTCGAACGCCGACCACCGACTTCTGCCACCCTCGTTGCTCGTTCGAATCGGTGCAGTTTCGCATTTCGCTAGCGCCGCTGGCATCCCACGGTCGAGTTGCGAACACGGCTGCCGTCCGTTATCAGCGACAAGAGCCGCTGCAGGGCCGCCACGGGACGATTCATCCGTAACGATCGAGGCCAGTCGAGCAGGTTCAGATATCTCGATGCCTGATTCGATAATCGCGACCGATCGTTCCACGCTCGAGAACGGCGTGTTATTTTTCCATAGATTATAATAAGAATTATAACATAATGGGCGTCGGAAGGGGAGGGTGGATTGGAGATGGAAAAAGCGAGCACGCCTTCTACCGAGAGGATGTGGGCGTCTACGGATGTCGAAGCGAATTTCGATTTCTATCGCTCGATCGTCCTCGACTGGACCCACACAGAAGATATTCCGTGATACAGAATACATAAGTGCGTTCGTTCCCCCATTCGAAATCATGGGAGAATCGGAAACCAACGGTCGGACGGTAAAATCGGGGCAGACGCTCCTGGCAGTCATCGAGGCGCTCAAAGAACTGGACGGAGCGTCAGTCTCCGAACTCGCCGCTGAACTCGACATCGCGAAGAGTACCGCCCACCGGCACGTGACGACGCTCGCCGAGAACGGTTACGTCGATCAGATAGACGATACCTACACCCTTTCGTTTCGATTTCTCGACCTCGGGGGCTACGTCCGCGATCAGCACCGCCTGTACAAGCAAATTAGACCGAGTCTCGAACGGCTCAGCGAAGAAACCGGGGAGCTCGCGACGTTCATCGTCGAAGACGATGGGATGGGAGTTTTCGTGTATCGGGAACTCGGTTCCAACGGCGTGAATACCGCCGCACGGGTCGGGAGCCATACGTACCTCCATCAGACGGCGGCAGGAAAGGCGATACTGGCGGAATTTTCCGAAGAACGGTTCGAGGAGATACTCGACCGACACGGGCTCCCACGGAAGACGGCACATACCATCACTGACGATGCCGAACTCCGGGAGGAGATCGAGGAAATCCGCCGACGGGGCTACGCGTACGCCGCCGAAGAGAACACGAAAGGCCTGACGAGCGTCGGAGCAGCGGTCTACGGACCGAACGACGCGTTGCTCGGGGCAGTGAGCATAGACGGTCCATCCCACAGACTACAGGGCGAGTGGCTCAACGACGAAATTCCCCAGGTCCTCCTCAGCGCCATCAACGAATACGAGCTCAACGTTTCGTATCTGTGATCCGCGTTACATCCGGTGAATCCGGTGTTCGGTCGCAATCGCGTCGACCTCACCACCGCTGTGGTAACCGACTCGATCAATTTTACACCCGTATAGGCGTAATTCGTTTTGATCCAGTACGATAGAAACTCCCTGCGATCGAACGCATTCCGCACCGAACTCGATAACTGATACGGTCGTGCGCGCGGCGATTGAATTATCGACGAGGGGAAGGACGATCGTTTTAGTACCTCATCAGCCGTCGTCGAGTCACCGATCAATTCCGAAGCTACCCGAATACTTATAATGATAGAATTCTGGTAGTCATAACAGCGAGAATATCCGGCACATAGGCAAATTATTCTCCTGTAGCCGTTTTTTGTCCGACTACAGGTTTCTAGATGGATCTCATTCGTGAAGTTGTTTCTTCCCTGCCTAACTTTCGTTTTTATATTTTTACCCCCTATTATCCAAACTTGTCGTGCGAATGCGAGATTTTACAGAAGATAGTAGAGTTTTATAGAGAATATAGCCATATATCAAACCATACATGCAATCTAACTCTTAGTATCTGAAATCGGAGTGGTTTCTGAATATGTATATTATAGTGCTATTTTATGAGCGAGAGGTCACGCACGAGTAGAGCAGTAACATACTCTTGGGAAAAATTTCGGAGGGGGAGGCATTCCGTCCGACTTCCAGGATACTCCCACCGACGTTTTGCGAAGAGAGCCTCCGCTTTTACAGGCGGAACAGGTCGAATGCGTCGGGACCGTCCGAGTGCGGTCCTCTCTCGCGATCGAGCGACGCGTCGCCGAGCAGCTCTCCCGCAAGATCCGCGGACAAACGTGTCGCCGAACGTCGCAACGTCGTTGATGTGTCCATCCGCTGTTCGAGGGTGCTGAGACTTCATTCTGACTGCGAATCTGTCGATTTCGCTCGAGAAAGGGATACCCGTCGGTGTTTCGAACGACGTGTCTCCGAGGGGGATCACGCGACCAGAGACTCGTTTACGAACGGCGTGGCGATACCCACGACCGTCGCTTCCGTTCGTTCGCTAATCGGCTGACCAGCGGGTGGGAGACGTGGCGGCAAAAATGCACGGGGAAGACCGAAAGGTGGTCGCGAACGTCCTTATCAGAGATGCTCAATCCAGATAGCCGAGTGCGTCCTCGATTCGGCCCAGTTCGGGACCGGTCGTTTCCTCGCCAACGACGTAGCCGGATTCGTTCGCGACGAGTCCGGAACCGACTAACGGCGCACCGTAGTTTATCGTGCCGACGTCGGCCCGAACGTCCAGAACCGCTTCGAGACCGTCGAGTTCCTCGTCGGTCGCCTTCGGATGGCAGAGAACGCCGGTGTTGGTCACCACCGCTGCTGTTCCGACGGTCCTGACGCCAGCCAGGTCGCCACGTTCGACGGGCACCTCGAGCGTGTCCTCGACGATCTGAACTGCCTCGCGGGGCAGGTCTGGATGAACGTACGCCCCGTAATCGTTCGCGAGGACGACGTTTCCGGCAGCGTTGATGCTTCCTGGCAGTTCGGCGACGGTGACGTCGACCGCTGCTTCGAGCGTCTCCCGTTCGTACTCGAGGACGCGAGAGCTGACGAGCAGGCCGTTCTCGTTTCCTGTCGCTAGAGCGCCGACCGTCGAGGAGCCGCCGACGGTCGTTGAGATGGCGGAAACCTCGAGTTCGTCGGTCAGGTCGGCGACGATATCGTCGTCGGCGTCGGGGCGAACGAGCACGTGCGAGTCGGTCGCACAGGCGAAGACGCCGATGTAGGACGACCCGGCGAAGGCGAGGCGTTGCAAGTTTAGTCTGCGACCTCGGCTTCGACGATGGCTTCACCGTCCTCGTCGAAGCGGGCCGCACGGACGCGCAGTTTCCGCGGCGGATTCGAGCGCCCGTTCGACCAGACGGTCTCGTTGATAGAGGGGTCCAGTCGGATGGCCGCTTCGTCGACCGCGAAGTGTTTCGCGAGATGTTCGCGAACGAGACGCATCGCGTAATCCGCAGCCTCGTGGTTCGGGCCCTTCTTGACGTCGCGCAGAGGAACGGTTACGACGCGTTCCTCGAAATCACTGGCACTCATGGTTATTCGTCAGTGTCGTTGCGCCGCCAGTTGCGCCGCTTCGGGTTGCGCTGGACTTCCATGTCGGTCTTCATCATGACCCACGCTGGCACGCGGCTATTCTGGTTCTCGAGTTTGGCAAGTCGCTTCTTCTTGCCCTTCGATTTTTTACCCATAGTAGCCGGACGTAGCCCACGCTGGCTTAAAATCTTGTCCATCTTGCAGGGACTGGAGCGATCTCCGACTCGATCTGCTGCCCGGTCGACTCGGACTCACGTGTGGAAGCCGTTAGCCCGCGAATCGGTGCTCGAGAAAACGAGTCACGGCTTCGCACGTCGCCTCACTGAGTTCCGTCGTGTAGACCCAGTTTTCGATCCCCTCGGTTCCATCGTGACGGGCGAATCGGTCGTGATCGTAACAGCCGGTGCCGTGAAAGCGCGTCCCCCCGCCGATCCGATCCGGACCAGCGTAAGCGGTCGCGATCGGAGAAATTTGCAGGGTATCATCGGCCGTCCGGACGGCAACCCCGAGTTCGTGATCGCAGTACGTATCGCCGACCGAGTGAACGATATCGTCTTCGAGGAACGTATGGAGCGTCTCGTGGATCACCATGTTCCGTGTGACCGCTCTCGAATCCCAGAATTCGGTTGCGCCGACGTTCGCGACCGTCTGTGCGCCGGTGTCACCGGCATCCGAGCCAGTCATCGAGTTCGGTGCCACCGTCCCGCCGTACCCGACGCGATAATTGAGCGGCGCCCACCGCAAAAGGACGTGACAGGTCCGCCTGACGGGCGCATCTCGCTCCCGTAACCGTTCGCGAAAGCGTTCGAGGAGGGCCTCGAGAGACGGGAGAACGGAATCGACCGATGACGGGATCGACGGGAGTGAAAAGAGAACGGGGGCTCCGCGGTCGACACGAACCTCGAGATCCTCGAGGCGAGAGCGCTCGCGGGCGTACGCAATCACTTGCTCGAACGCGGATTCGATGGCAGCCAGCGCGTCTCGGAACGGCGGCGGCCAGTTTCCGCGCAGTTCACCGAGCCCGTATCGTAACCGTGCCTGAAGTGGAACGAAACTGGGATACACGCGAATCCGAACTGGCCCATTCGGGAGGGGGTCAGTCGCCGTAGTACCGGTGCTATCGGTATCGACACCGGGTCGGAGCGGGGTTGCAAGGGCCGCACCGCCGATTGCAGCGAGGGCCTCTCGGCGAGTGACGCGCCCTCGGCGACCCGTGCTCGCGGCGGACCGATCGTCAGACATCGCCTCGAATCCGCTACGGCAGAACGCGCCATTATACCACGGGATGCCCCCTGACGAAACGGTTGGCACCGGACCAATTACCGTGATCCAGTGCCGATCACGGTCCGCGGACGGAGCGGCGACGCTCGGAGACGGAACAGAGAGATGAAATAGCGGCTGGCGGGCATTCGCTGGCGAGTGAGACCGGTCCAGTTCGAGTAGCGAGCAGCGCCTCACTCTAACGGGAACGACGCGACCGTCGAGTAGACCGGTCCGTCGTCCGTGAGGGTGCTTTCGGTCAATCGGACCTCGTTGACGCGAGTTTCGCCGATGGTCGGATCGCGTTCCCGAACGAACTCCTGAACTCGGTCTTTTCCGCCGGCGTGTTCCATTCGTGCCAGCGTAACGTGAGGGGTGAAATCGTGGTTTTCGGCGTCGAATCCCATCACCGTCGTCCGGTTTTCGATCGCCTCGAACAACTTCGCAAGCTGCTCGCCGCCGTGCTCGACGCCCATCCAGACGACGGTGATGTACTCGAAACTCGGGAAAACCCCGAGTCCGCCGTATCGGACGGTGAACGGAGCGACGTCGGCATCGTCAACGGCGGCCTCGAGTTCCCGCTCGAGGGCGGGGAGCCGATCCGCGTCGACGTCGCCGAGGAACTTCATCGTTATATGGGCCTGCTCGGGATCGGTGAAGCTGAGCCCACTTGCACCCTCGAGATCAGTCTGGAGGTCGGCGATCGGTTCGGCGAACTCGTCGGGGAGGTCGACGCTGACGAACAGTCGCTTTTGCATGTGGAATCGTACGGGTGCCTGGTGTATGGACTCTTTCGTCGGCCGCGTCTCTCGGAACCGGAGTCGGAGCTGATCGAGGGCCGGCCGCGATAGGGTCGACCGTTAGGGAAGCGAGTTATTTCCGGTGAGACCGACGACTACCTATGACCGACGTTGCCGTTCTCGGTGGCGGAATCGGAGGCCTCACCGCAGCGCACGAACTCGCCGAGCGCGGGTTCGACGTTACCGTCTTCGAGGCGAACGACCGCTTCGGCGGAAAGGCCCGGTCGATGCCGATCACCGACGGGTCTGCGGCGCTGCACGGCGAACACGGCTTTCGGTTCTTTCCGGCGTTCTACCGGCACGTCATCGATACGATGAGACGGATTCCCGACGGGGACGGAACCGTCTCGGACAACCTCGTCGAGACCGAGGAGACGCTCATCGCCAGCGCGACTGGGCCGGATCAGATCGCCCAGACGGGAACGCCCGATACGGTTCGCGGCTGGCTCGAGGCGCTGCGTCCGGCGTTTGCCGAAGACCTGCCGCCGAGAGACGTTCGCTTCCTGCTCGAGCGATTGCTGTACCTGCTGACCGCCTGCGAAGCCCGACGCGAGGGCGAACTCGACGACGTCTCCTGGTGGGAGTTCATCGACGCCGAAAACCGCTCCCCGGAATTTCGCGATCGGCTCGCGTTCGCCGTTCAGTCGCTCGTCGCGCTGCGGCCGCAGGTCGGGAGCGCCCGGACGATCGGCACCGTCTATCTGCGATTGCTGTTCGGCCAGTTCGATCCGACGCAGCCGACCGAACGCGTACTGAACGCGCCGACGAGCGAGGCCTGGATCGACCCGTGGCTCAGCCACCTCGAGACGCTCGGCGTCGAATTCCGTTCGAACACCCTCGTCGAGCGACTCGAGGCGGATGGTCGACGCGTCACCGGTGGCGCGGTAGCCGGCGGGAAAACGATCGCAGCCGACGAATACGTTCTCGCCGTACCGGTCGAGGTTGCCCCCGAGCTGATTCCGACGGAACTCGTTCGGACCGCGCCCGAGCTCGACCGGATCAGTCGACTCGAAACGGCCTGGATGAGCGGCATCCAGTTCTATCTCTCGGACGACGTCGACCTGACGCGCGGCCATCAGGTCTACGCTGACGCTCCGTGGGCGCTGACGTCGATATCTCAGCGACAGTTCTGGACCGGCTACGACCTCGATCGCCACGGTCCCGACGAGGTCGAGGGCGTCCTCTCCGTGATCGCATCGGACTGGGACGCGCCGGGAATCCTGTTCGACAAACCTGCGAGATCGTGTACGCGCGAGGAGATCGCTGCGGAGATCTGGGCGCAGTTGAAAGATCACCTGAACGGTCCCGAGGAACGGTTACGCGACGACCTCCTCGTCGACTGGTTTCTCGACCCGGCGATCGTCGAGACCGGTGTTACGTCGGAGATCCAACGGGCGGGCGACGAAAGCGTAGGTCACTCGAGCGGACTGCCGGGCGGTGAAACCGCCTCAGGCGGGACGGCAAAGCAATCCCTCGACTCGCGGAAAGAAGCCGGCGACGAGGAAGGCGTCGAGAACCGATCGCCGCTGTTGATCAACACCGTCGGCTCGTTGCGAAACCGGCCGCCGGCCGACGTCGACGTGGAGAACCTGACGCTGGCGAGCGATTACGTGCGAACGAACGCCGATCTGGCCTCCATGGAGTCGGCCAACGAGGCCGGTCGCCGCGCGGCGAACGCCGTTCTCGAGCGACACGGGATAAGCGGCCCACGGGTGCAAATCTGGGAGTTCCAGGAACCGACCGTTTTCGAGCCGCTCAAGCGTCAGGACCGGCTCCGGTACCGACTGGGAATCCCCCATCCCGCGGCGGTGACGCAGTCGCTCCGTGGCACTACCAGACGGCTCGCCGGAGGACGGTAAGAACCGAGGTCGGTGATGGCGAAATGCCGCCGATACCCGGGTCGCAGCCCTTAACAGTCGTCACCGCCAATTCGAGGTAATGACCGACCGAGACGACGAACGCGACCATCGGTTCTCCGAAGGTGAGGGGTTCGGCGACCCCTACGAGCAGTTCGATCTGGATCCGCCGGAACTGGGCGTCGATCCCTCGAAAGTCGATCCCGTGGACTCGCGCATCGTCACCGACACGCTCGATGCGCACAATATCGATCAGGGCGACGTCGACGCCACCGAATTGCTCGACGTCGGGTTGAACTACATGCAGATCAACCGCTACGAGCAAGCGACCGACGCCTTCGAGCGGACCGCACGCTTCGCCGAGAACGAGCGCCTCGAACAGGAAGCGTGGGTCAACAAGGGCGTCGCCCACGCCGAACTCGAGGAGTACGACGAGGCGATCGGTGCCCACCGCGAGGCGCTGCAAATCGACGACGAGAGCGAACATGCCGCGACCGCCGAGACGAACCTCGCCTACGCCCTCTGGGAATTCGGCGAAACTGCGCAGGCGCTCGAACACGCTGAGCGCGCAATCGAGATCGACGAACGGTTCGCCGAGGGCTGGTTCAACCGCGCGTTCTTCCTCTCCGAGCGCGGACTGGCAGAGGAAGCGCTGCACTGCATCGACAACGCGATCCGACTCGGCCTCCGCAACGCGAAGGTCCTCGAAGAGAAAGCCGAAATCCTCGAAGAACTGGGCGAGTACGACCAGGCCGAGGAAATCGCGGAGGAGGCAAACGGAATGCGCGAGCAAGCCGAACAACAGATGATGCAAGACCGCGAGGAACTATACAGCCAAGAACCGGGTGCCGCCGGGGCCGATGCAGGTGTCGGAACCGGCCCTCGAGGTACCGAACGTCGGTCACCGCCCGAGGGACAGGACGACCTCGGATTGGACGATCTCGGGATCGCTGATTCAAGCAGTGAGGACGATCGCGACCGCGAGTGGGAACTCGAATAGATGATCCTCAACGAGCGAGAAACCCAGGAAGGATTGCTCGTCGCCGTCTGTGACGAGGACGTTCTCGGCGAAACGTTCGAAGAAGGCGATCTTTCCCTGACCGTCACCGAGGAGTTCTACGGGGGTGACGAAGCCGACGAGCGGGCGATCGTCGAGAGCCTCACGCAGGCTGCAGTCGCTAACATCGTCGGCACCCGCGCCGTCGAACTGGCTATCGAGGAGGGTTTTGTCGACGAAGCGAACGTTCTCGAAGTGGGGCCGACGCTGCACGCGCAGTTGCTGCGGATGCAATAACTGGAACTACCGAGCCAGGTCTCTTTCGGTAGGGTCTCCCCAACGGCGGCGGACGCTGATATTCGATGGCACGTATCATACTGTTCTCGATATGGGAGTTTTCAGATCTGAATTACAATTATCCGCTACTGGTAGATATGTGCTAATTACCGTTCCATATTGTACTAATACTTTCTGTACCGTTCGGTATTGATTGAGCCGGCGTATGACCGACCCAAACGCAACGGACGACGTCGAAGGATCGAATCGAAGCCGCCCGACGACCCGCCGATCGCTTCTTACGAGTGGAGCGGCAGTGGCCGTGAGCACTGGTATCGGCACCGTCGGCACTGTCAGTGCGAGAGCAGACGATCCCTGTCCCAGCTCGCCCACCGAAGACCCGAGCGAGGAGGCACCGACCACCCCGGATGAAGACAATCAGGACCCACCACGCCGCGAATCGCTAACGTTGCAATCGAATACGGCGTACGAAACTGAGGTCTTCATCACCGATGCCGCACGTCCGGGACCGACGGCGATGGTCGTCGGTGGAATGGACGGGAACGAACAGGCCGGGATTGAAGCGGCCTCTCGGATCAGCAAGTGGAAACCGGAACGCGGGACGCTCGTCGTCCTTCCGGAAGCGGACGCGGTCGCCGTCGACCAACGAACGTACAACAGCCCGAGAGGGAATCTCAACCGACAGTTTCCGGCAAACCGGACGCCGACGACGCCGCTCGCGAGAGAGCTCTGGAACCTCATCACGGAGATCGATCCGACCGTCGTCATCGACTTCCACAGTTCGAAAGGAATCTGGGGTTCCGACCTCGGTCCGGACGGATACGGGCAAGCGATCTATCCGTCCGCAGTCGGCAACTCACGGCGAATCGCAGCGGACACGGCCGAGTTCATGAACGACGAGTACGTCGACGGCGCCTACCCATCAGCCTACCGCGTTACTGTCGGAAATACGCTCCGCGGGAACAAACCGAAGCTGATGCACAAGGTCGCCGGCGACCTCGAGCGGCCGGGATACCTCACGGAGGTCACCCGGTACGATACCTCGCTCGCCACCCGTATCGAGTGGACCACGGCGATGGGCGCCAGGCTGCTGCGGGCGCACGGAATCCGATAACCGCGAGACCGGGCCGACATCCGATTCTCTCGTCGCCGAAGTACAGCGTACCCGCGCTCGATCCGCCGTCACGAGCCCCGCTGCTCGTCGCCGTCCGGGCTTCCGTATCTCCCTCGAGGCTGCAGTGGGGCTTTGCGTGGGGGACGCCACGCCGTCACAGGTCCGTCTTCTGGAACCGGACGTAACCGATCGCGACGGGCACGACTAGCCAGCACAGCAAGACGACGACCCCGAACCAGTCCTGCAGGAAGAACGGGGCCTCTCCCGGGTATCGTTCGGCGGGTGTCATCCCGTAGGCCTCCATCGACTGGAGCCCGTACTGGAACTTGAAGGGGTAGATCGAGTTCTCGACGATGGAACTGGCCAGATTGGTGTACGCGAATATCGGATTGAACTGCTGGACGACGAGGTACCACGTTTCGGCCGCGACTGGCGGGCCCTCGTCGTATATCAGATAGTACGGCCCCGCGGTGAGAAGCTCCCACAGCGCGACGAACACCATGTAGAGGCCGACGACGATCGCCATCGATTTCCCCCGCGTAGAGACTCCGGCGGAAACCCCGACGGCCAGGCCGACGAAGGTCAACCCGAACAGCAGCGATACCGCGGCGAATCCGAGCCAATCGAGGAACGGAACCGAACCGAAGAGACCGGCTCCGAGGATCAGCGAGACGAGGAAGGCGAGCCCGACGGCGAGCCCGACGACACCCATCCGACCCAGCAGCTTTCCGATAACGACGTCGGTCCGATTCGGCGGCAGGCCCAGCAGGAGCTTGATACTCCCCGAGCGCCGTTCCCCGACGACGGCCATGTAACCGGCGATCAGCGCCGCGACCGGGAGAATGACCTGCAGCGGCATCCCGAGGAAGCTGAGTACCTCAGCCGCGGAAACGTCGTCCATCGTGTACCAGATCGCGACGTACCCGATGGCGACGAGCCCGACGAGGAGGCCGATCAACGACCAGAGGAGCTTCGAGCGACCGGCGTCGTCGAATTCCTTGCGTGCGACGGTGGGAATGTGTGACGTCATCGCGCCACCTCCCCTTCGATCCCGCCCCCATCCGCCGTCTCCGTTTCCGCTACGTCCGTATCCGTCGTCTCCGTTTCCGCTACGTCCGCATCCGCCCTGCCAGCCTCCGTTTTCGTCCCGAGGCCGTCGGTCACTTCGTCCGCATCGCCGTTGGTCAGCACCGTGAACAGCGACTCGAGCGAGACTTCCTCGATTCGTACGTCCCGAATCGTCGCGCCGGCATCCGCGAGCGCAGTCACGACACCCGCTTTCGCGACCGAATCGGTGACCGAGCACTCGAGCGTCCGACCGGATGCGGCAACGTCGGTGATTCCCTCGACGGTAGTGGCGACCGTTCGGTGTTCGTCGGCGGGCCCGGCGAGCGTAAGCGTCATGGTCGCGCCGCCACCGATCTCCTCGCGAAGCCCCTCGATCGTGTCGACGGCGACGAGTTCACCCTCGTTCAACACGCCCACGCGGTCACAGACCGTCTCGACGTGTTCCAGGATGTGACTCGAGAAGAAGACGGTCGTTCCTCGCTCGGCCTCGGTCCGAACGAGATCCTGCATCTCGCGGATGCCGTGGGGATCGAGCCCGCTCGAGGGTTCGTCCATAATCAGCAAGTCGGGGTCGCCGACCAGCGCCATGCCGGTCGCGAGTCGCTGTCGCATCCCCTTGGAGTAGTCGCCGGCCGGCCTGGCGGCGTCTTCGGGCGAGAGCCCGACGCGGTCGACGATCTCGTCGGGATCGTCGGCGGCGTCTTTCGTTTCGATGGCAAATTCGATGTGCCGGCGGCCCGACAGACGCGGGTAGACGTCGAACCCCTCCGGAAGGATACCGACGCGGGGACTGATCGAATCGGCCTCGGCCTGAGCGTCGTAGCCCAGAACCGTCGCTGACCCCGCCGTCGGTCGAGTGAAATCCAAAAGCATGTTGATCGTCGTCGACTTCCCCGCCCCGTTCGGGCCGAGGAAGCCGAACACCTCGCCCTCGTCGACAGTGAGATCGAGGTCATCGACGGCAGTGAGCTCGCCGTACTGCTTCGTCAAACCGGATGTCTCGATAGCAGTCATCCTACCAGCGACTACAGTCGGGCCCCACATAGACCGGCAGTCGCAGTTTCACAGTCGGAAACTGTGGACTCTTTTATATCATCTATCCTTACGAAGTCCTGTATGACCGACGATGAGGAGCAGGAAGTGCTCGCGTTACTCGACGACGAGTACGCCCGACGCATCCTCATCGCCGCCAGCGAGGAACCGATGTCCGTCGACCGACTCACCGATCGCTGTGACGCGTCGCCACCGACGATCTATCGACGGATCGATCGACTCGAAGCGAAGGGGTTCCTCGACGAGCACCAGGAGCTGGATCCAGATGGACACCACTACAAGATATACAGCACGCGACTCGAGCGCGTGGCGATCGAGATCGCCGAGGGCTCGATGGAGATGGACGTGTACCGCCGCGACGAAGCGCCCGCCGACCGGTTTACACGACTGTTCGAGGATCTGTGATCGCGATGAACGGGGCCCCACTACAGACTGTTTCGGACGGCTCGACGACTGTCGCGATCGCCGTCTTCCTCGGTCAGGCAACCGCGTTCGTGATCGCCTGCTGGATCGCCAAACGGTCCTACGACGGCTACCGGGACGCTCGCCGACCCGCGTTGCTCTGGCTCGCACTCGGCATCGCGCTGCTGGCCGCGGTGCCGACTGTCGTCCGATTCTTGCTCCCGACCGTGTTCGACGCAAGTTCGCTGACGACGAGCGTACTGGCGACTGCGAGCGAGATCGCCGGCCTCACGGCGATCCTCTATACCGTCTACGGCCGACCGTGAGATGGTCACACCCTGTGCGACGATCGACACAACCGCACCGACCGCACCGACCACTGCAACCGCGTCGATTGCACTACCCACTGCAACCGCACCGACCCCATTACCCACCACGGACCCGACGACGATGATACTGAAACCGTTCGACGCCGCACGCCCCGACCGATCGAAGACGAGGAGGTGTCGATGAGCGCGAGCATCGTATCCGCCATCGCTCCCGTACTCGAGGGACCCCGGGCCGTCGTTTTCCTCCTCGAGACGACGGTGGTCGGTCTCGACGAGGCGACGACGATCTTTTTCCTCGGGTTGGCAAGCGCCGTACTCGGCACCGTCGTAACGTGGACGGCCTATCGAGGGTTCGTTCGTAACGACAGTCAGCCGATGTTGTTTCTGGCCATCGGCGTCGCCTTCCTCACGGTCGTGCCGTTCGTCCTCTCACACGCGGTCGAACTGACGACCGACGCGGCCGACGCGACGGTATTGCTCGTCGTCACCGCCTGTCACCTGCTTGGCCTGATCGCCATCGTTCGATCATTTCGGCGACCCAATTCCGGGTGAAATCAAACGCATGTCACTGCCACTTGCCTCAGTCGAAAACGCACTCGCCCGCACTGTCTCGCTGAGTCGCCGGTTTCTCGGCGTCATCGGCCGCAAACAGACGTACGCCAACATCGTCTATTTGTTGCTCTCGTTTCCGCTCGGAATCGGGTATTTCACGGTCCTCGTCACCGGGGCCGCCATCCCGATCGGCCTCTCGTTTGCACTCGTCGATATGGCCACAACGGACCCGTTCGTACTACTGATCGCCTGGATTCCACTCACGCTCGTCCTCGTGTGCATCGGCGGTCCGCTCGCGCTGCTCGTCCTGTTTGCCACGGTTGAGTTGGCTGCCCTCGAGCGCGTTCTTGCCGATCGATTGCTCAGCGTTTCCGTCCCGACCTCGGCACCCCCACGGAGTATTCGCGATCGCGCGCGGCGGCTCGTTTTCGACCGCGGAACGTGGAAAGGCGTCGGCTACCTGTTCAGCAAGTTCGTACTCGGGACGGCTTCGTTCGTTATGCTCACCCTGGGTGGGACGTTTACCTACGCACTGGTCGCCGCTCCGCTCCACTACCGAAACGAGACCGTTGGAATCCACATCGGCGATCCAATCGAGTTCGTCCCCCAGCTAACCTATCAGCACGACGGATGGACCATCGATATCTCTCCGGTTACGCTCTCGATCGCCGATGGCGAACTAATTTCGCTGTACGTGGACTCCCTTCCGGCGGCGCTGGCCGTGTCGTCGATAGGCGTTCTCGTGGGCCTCGTCGTCCTCCATTTATTCAATGTCGTCACGCAACTGTACGCCCGATATACGGAGCTACTACTGCGGGGCACGCAGCCATCGATCTTCAGCGAGCCACCCGTATTTTAGGCCGTCAAAATTAGCGAAGATCGCTGGCTTGGTCTAGATCCGTCCATGCTGTTGGTGTGTGATTCCGCGGTCGCGTCGACTCGGTCGCCGACGACCACCAATATTGTTTGGGAACACTGGTAACTCCGACCAACTCGAAGCCGATATTGCGGCAGGGCACTCATAGCACGAGCGTGTCGCTGCCGTTCAGTTCCCATCCCCCTCACACCCCCGCTCCCCCCTTTGCATTCCACCCCCACTCCCCCCTTCGCATTCCACCCCCGCTCCCTCCTTCACATCCCGCCTCTGCTCCCCCCTTCGCATTCCACCCCTGCTCCCGGTTTCAGTCCGCCAACGGTGGAGGCAACTTCGCACCTCCGAACCGCAACCGGCTCGTATCAACAGTCGGTCGCGCAAGGAACGGTCGACGGGGTGAAGACCGAAGGAGTGTTTTGTGTGCGGACCATTCTAGTCACCAATGAGTCACCAGAACCTCGAGTCGCTCGACGTCGGAGCGATCCGGGACGAGTTCCCGATTCTCCAGCGGGAGTTCGACGGCCAACAGGTCGTCTATCTCGATAACGCGGCGACGACACAGACGCCAGATCAGGTCGTCGATGCGATGAGCGACTACTACCGCGGGTACAACGCCAACGTCCATCGCGGGATCCACCACCTGAGCCAGGAGGCCTCGATCGCTTACGAGGAGGCCCACGACAGAGTCGCCGAGTTCATCGGCGCAGACGGCCGCGAGGAGGTCATCTTCACCAAGAACACGACCGAAGCCGAGAACCTGATAGCCTACTCCTGGGGTCTGAACGAACTCGGCCCCGACGACGACGTCGTGCTGACAGAAATGGAACACCACGCGTCGTTGGTCACGTGGCAGCAGATCGCCAAACGTGCCGGCGCCGACGTCAAGTACATTCGGGTTACGTCGGACGGCCGCCTCGATATGGACCACGCCCGCGAACTCATCACAGACGACACCGCGATGATCTCGGCGGTCCACGTTTCCAACACCCTCGGCACAGTCAACCCCGTCTCTGAACTCGTCGATATCGCCCACGACCACGATGCGCTGGCGTTCATCGACGGCGCGCAGGCGGTTCCAAACCGACCCGTCGACGTCGGGGCCCTCGATGCCGACTTTTACGCCTTTTCCGGGCACAAGATGGCCGGTCCAACCGGCATCGGCGTCCTCTACGGCAAGCAGGACCTGCTCGAGGACATGCACCCGTACCTCTACGGGGGCGATATGATCACGAAGGTCACCTACGAGGACTCGACCTGGAACGAACTCCCCTGGAAGTTCGAGGCCGGAACCCCACAGATCGCCGAAGCCGTCGGCCTCGTCGCCGCAATCGACTGGCTCGAGGAGATCGGCATGGACCGCATCCGGGTCCACGAGGAGGAAATCGCCCGCTACGCCTACGAGCAACTCGCCGCCGAACCGGACGTGGAGATCTACGGCCCCGAACCCGGCCCGGAGCGTGGCGGTCTCGTCGGATTTAACCTCGAGAGCGTCCACGCCCACGACCTGGCCTCGATCATGAACGACCACGCGGTCGCGATCCGTGCCGGCGACCACTGTACCCAGCCGCTGCACGATAAGCTCGGAGTCGCGGCCTCGGCTCGAGCCTCGTTCTACGTCTACAACACGAAAGAAGAGGTCGACAAACTCGTCGCGGCCATCGACGACGCGCGTCAGTTGTTCGCGTGAGCGACAACTGACCGCGAGGAGATGTCGACGACGTCGGCGTGAACGAGCGACGTGAGTGCACGACGGCCAGCGAGAGTATAGCTCTCGCCAGGCGCGTCAGTTGTTTCGCTGACGCGCGAGGGATGTCTCGCCGAGCAAATCGAGGCACGGCTCGAAGCGGTTTGGCCGCTTCGTAGATGCGCGTCAGCTCTTCGTGTGAGGGAACGCTGACGGCGAGGGACGTCGACAGTCTCAACTGCGATAGGATTCGTACTGTTGACCGGCACTCTCCAGGAGCACCTCCCGGAACTCTTCGTCGTCGTCCAGCGTGGTCCG
The DNA here is from genome assembly GCF_013402815.2 of Natrinema halophilum. Taxonomy (NCBI): domain Archaea; kingdom Methanobacteriati; phylum Methanobacteriota; class Halobacteria; order Halobacteriales; family Natrialbaceae; genus Natrinema; species Natrinema halophilum. The sequence goes on along the minus strand of NZ_CP058601.1, from coordinate 3,051,823 downwards.
TAAATAGTACCAGATGGCCACCTGGACTACGATCCCGAGCCCAAACACGAACCAGTAGGTCACCGAGATGAGCTCGAGAACGCTCGTTCGAATGGTCGTTCCCGGTTCGAAAAGCGCTCCGCCGAGCGAGAGCGAAACGAGCGTCGCTCCCCAGGATGCCGACACGGCGATCATGATCGCTGTCTCGATAAACCACGCCGCAACGATCCCAACGATCGCGGCTGCGAGGACGGTGGGATCGACGAGATTGGACGGTTCGGACAGCGAGAGATCGGTAAGAACGATCGCGACGGCAGCCCCGCCGACCGCCCCAGGGATAGCGACGATCAAATACCGGAAGGATACCGCGAGCGCGATTCCGATGATCGGTGCCGCCACGAGGACGACGAGCCCCCACTGTCCGGTAGTCGCCTCGGACTGGAGGGAGACCACTCCGGCGCTCAGTCCGATCAGGAACCCGAGCGCATAGAGCCCTTCTTTGAAGAACAGAAACCCGCCCCCTGCCAAAAGGACGCCGAGTATCAACAACAACAGGTTTGCTATCATTGCCGTATCAGACAGTGATGTGGGACGTTTTACATAAACGTTTAGTATAATTTCAGCGCTGTTGAGATGCATGGTTTGGTGTCGTTCAGCTGTCGCTCGAACGGCGCGCGTATCGTCCCCACGTCGAGGTACGAACGACGATACTCGAGGTAATCGCTGGTCCGTTCGTTCGTCTGATCGTCGGGAAACCTCACTGCACTCTTGCCGTTGAGCGCGGTGAGCCCGCCTGTAGTGGAATCGTTCGTCATTTCAGCACCTACTGAGCCAATCATATCAGTGTTATTATGATAAACGAGTAGGTATAACCACATCGACTGTTTATATATTGGCTCTCATATCGGTGATTAATATTATCAATTACCATCGGTATATGGGAGTGAATGTCGAGTGAAAATTCACGGGCAGAGAGCGAATCCGACGGAACAGAAAAACTACCGACAGTTGGCCGCCGATCAATGCTCCGACGAAGCGGCGCAGGAATAGCTGGCCTCGGCCTGCTTGGAAACGCCATTGACGTTGCAACCGCGACGACTAATTGCGCCGACGGACCGTTCCAACAGGCCTACCCCGCTGGATCAGTCACGTTTAGTGACATTCCATCGCCAGAAGGCCCCAGTCCCAACCCAAACGAGAGCGCGGCAGACACGAACGTAACCCCCGCAGATCCAGAAAACAAAGACCGACTAGAAGGCGAACATGCGACGATCAAGGAGCAAGGGCCTCCAGGGCGCGCACAACGGGCCGAGTCCGGCATCGTACCGATGAATCGACCCGACGCAGGCGACGGCGGGCTACAGATTGGCACCGAATACGACGGTATCACTGTCGATGGAACCCGTGGTGGGGTACCATCTGATTCACAAATCGCCACCAGTCACGACAAAAACCTACACGCAGTCAACCGACAGGTAGCCATATTCGACAAGAACACTGGCGAACAAGAACTCACGGTCCGACTCGAGGATATCTGGGAACCAGTTATCGCCACCCCGGAGAGCGGGTTCGTTTCCGACACTCCACTCGTATTTGACCCGCGGGCACGATATGATCGGAAGGAAGATCGATTCGTCCTCTGTGCGGTACAACTCCAGCAAGGCATCGCAGAAGACGGGAGTACAATCGGACGCGAAGAAATCGAAGAAAGGTCGGACGGGCCTGGGAAATATGAAACGATGGGAGAAAGCGGTTCCAGCGCAGCTAGCGACCCCGATCCTCGCCCGCCAAAAGGATATTTCGTGGTCGCAGCCTCCGCGACGAGCGACCCAACCGGTAAATGGCACATCTACCGACTGCCACCGGAGGACGCCAACGGTCCCGACAATCTTGGATTGGTCGATTACCCCCAGTTAGGGCTCGATCGCGATGCGATTTATCTTTCACAGAACTTTTTCCCGAACGACGACAGCGACGTCTCGGTATCGATCGTTACACTCGACAAAGCAGCGATGTACGACGGCGACGCGGTCACCGCCCACCATTTCGATAATCTAGACAACCCGACTGACAGCTACCAGGATTTCACGGTTCAGCCAGCACTCCAGCCGTTTTCTGGCGGCAGTGACGGCACGTATTACTTCCTCAATACCGTGTTTCCCCAAACCGAAGACGCGCCGCTTGCGAGTACACTCACGCAGTGGGAACTCACCAGCCCGCTCGACGATCCGACGCTTCGCTGTTTCATCGTCGAAGTCGATTCGTACGCCAGTCCGCCGACCGCTGCGCAACCGGATTCAGAGAAGCCCATCGACACTCTCGGCCGTCGGCTCATGAACGTCGATTACAACGCCGAAACCGGGTCACTCTGGACCGCGCATGCCACCGCCATCAGCTGGAACGGGAGTGACGTCCGATCGGCCATCACGTGGTATGAGATCGATGCAGAGTCACGTTCACTCGTCCAGAGTGGTATCTACGGTGACCCCGGATCGTCGTATTTCATCCCAACGATTAACTCTGATGGTAATTCTACGGTCATCGCCCACAACGTGAGCGGCCCCGACACATTCCCACGAATGGATGTCGGCGGACGGACCGCAGACTTCAGCCAGAATGTCATCGAAGACGCCGTGGTCGTTCAAGACGGAGAGTCACACTACAATTATGACGAGAATTCGGAGTCGATTCGCTGGGGGGACTACAACGGGATTTCGGTCGATCCCGATACCGGTCGTTTCTGGACAGTGAGCCAGTATTCGCCCGACATCAATATTCCGCCCGAAGCCGGGCGTCGAGACCCCTACCGCACCCGTATCGCTGAAGTGTCCTTCGAGCAGAGAAATGAATAGGGTGGCACCGTACTGAAAGTTCAAGGGACAGGGGTGGCGCATCTCGTGTCACTTTTCCGCAGACGGTAATTCGAACAGTGGTCCAGTATTCGAACGCGAACGATGCCAACCTCCCTCGTGAACACGGTCTTTCGTGATTCGTTTGCCGATCGACCGTTCACGGTTGGCAGACGCGCATGGACGATGGCTATATTTTCCCGCCGCCGAAATACGTTCAACTATGCTCGAAGCAGTTCGCAACCGCGCCAGATCCTATTTCACGGATGCGTCACCGGCCCACGACTGGCACCACGTCCAGCGGGTCGAGGCGCTAGCTGAGACGATCGTCGATCGCCACGCAGAATCGGTCGACGAACGCATCGTCCGACTCGCCGTTTTCCTCCACGATATCGGCCGGAGCAAGGAGGATCGCGGCGAAATCGACGATCACGCAACCTGGGGTGCACGGGAATCAGGGCGGATTCTGCACGATTTCGACGAAGCCCCGAACGCGGTCGAGCGCGTCCAGCACTGTATCCGCGCACATCGATACTCGAACGATATCGAACCCGCAACGCTCGAGGCGAAACTCGTCTCCGACGCGGACAACCTCGACGCGCTCGGCGCGGTTGGTATCGCCCGCGTGTTCGCCCACGGCGGCGAAATCGGGACGCCGATACACGGGTCTTCCCGCTCGACCACCGGAGACGACGCCGGCACCTGTGCGACCCAGTACGACCACTTCTACGAGAAGATCCTCGACCTGCCGGAGCGGATGTACACCGACGTTGGTCGCGAACTCGCCGCCGACCGTGCGGCGTTCGTGCGGGAGTACCTCGAGCGATTCGACGAGGAGGTTACGGGAGACGCGTGACGGACGCGGAAGCCGACGGAACGCGGACGTGACCGTTCGTTTCGTCCCCGGAACCCTTTTACAACTCACTGGCCTATCCGCACACGACAATGGGACTGGGTTCGGATATGTACCGACAGCAGATCCTCGACCACTACAAAAACCCCCGGAACTACGGGGGGCTCAAGGATCCCACGTTTACCCACGTCGGCGAGAACCCGATGTGTGGCGACGAGATCCGCATGGACGTCAAACTCGACGAGGACGAGGAGACGATCGAGCGGGTCGCCTTCCAGGGCGATGGCTGTGCGATCAGTCAAGCCTCCGCCAGCATGCTCTCCGGCGAACTCGTCGGGAAAAGCGTCGACGAACTGCTCGAGATGGACCGCGACGACGTAATCGACATGCTAGGGGTCGACATTTCACCGATGCGAGTCAAATGTGCCGTCCTCGCCGAGAAGGTCGCCCAGGACGGCGCTGAGATCTACCAGGGCGAACTCGACGTGGAGAAGACGACGACTGAGGACTGACGCTACCCCGTTTTCTGTGTCGGATGTGCTCGCTGTGCGAACACGGCGCTCGAAGCGAAAGCTGGCCCAAAAGACCGGAAGAAGAACTCGCTTCCGCGCCCTCGTTCACGTCGTTCGCGAGAGCGGCGAATCGATGACGGTCGGCCTTCCCGAGGACGCGATTCACGTCTTCGATCATAGGTGGGAGGTCTTTTAGCGGGCGGTGTCGGATTGACACCGCCCGAGACAAGAGACGAGGGCGGACAATCCCCTCTCGCTTCACCGCTGACACAGCTACGGACGGAGCTCGCGTGGATCGAATACCCACGAACTCGAGCACCGTCTGCGCCAGGTCACCGCTCGGGTCCGACCTGGTACAGCGGGTTCGGGACGGTACCGTGTTCGATCGCGTGGGGCCGCTCGGAGAGGTCACCGTAGCCAACGTCGGCGATCCGGTTGCGGTTCAGCGTTAGCTTCGGAACCGTCGGCTCGAGCAGATCGAATAGCTCGAACCGGTCTTCGAGGTCGGGGAACCGCGCGTGATAGTCCTCGATCGCGGTCCGGACCTGTCCCCAGAACCGGTCCTCCGAGTAGTCGTGGTGGCGGACCAGCAAGTCAGCGAGATAGCGGTAGACACCGACGAGCAGGCCGTAGACGACGAACAGACGCAGTTCTTCCGGCGGTACCGAGAGGAGCACGTCGTCGAGTGCGGCCGGCAGGTCACGGAGTTCCTCGAGCGGCGCGTCGGCGACGTTGACGTCGTCGACGAAATCCTTGACGCCGAGCCGTGACGGCCGGTGGTCCTCGAGAACGAGGATCGTGTTCTCCCCGTGGGGCGAGAACGCGGTTCCGTACCGGTAGAGATAGTGCAGGAGCGGCGGGAGCATCGTGTCGAACAGTTCCTCGAGCCACGACGAGAGCGAGAGGGCGGAGCGTTGGACCAGTTTCGAGACCACCGGCGTTCCGTCTTCGACGTGTAGCAACGCAGCGAGGGTCATCGCCCGCTCGTCCTCGTCGATCAGGTCCGTGACGCTCTCCCGCCAGACGCAGCCAAGCAGTTCGGTGTACTGGTAGGCCGGCCCGGAAAGCGCATCGAAGGTCGGATGATCGACGTTCACGCCCGCGATTTCGCCGGGCAAGACGACCTCGCACTCGTTGCGCAGGAAGGGGTCCGAGTCGCGGATGCGTTTGATGTACTCCGTGACGGAGGGGGCCGCTTCGGTGCGCTCGCCCGGCAAGCCGCGCCAGACGAGCGTGTTGGAGATCTGCATCGGGAGCTTGACGTTGTGCCTGGCGGGCTCGTCGAGGTTGACGAACGTCCGGACAGACTGCATAGGCAGGTACTCGTTCGGACCCATCCCGAGCGGGACGATGTCGTCCGTCGCGATCTGTTTACCGAACAGCGGGACGATCGCGTTCTTCCACTGCCAGTCGTGGACCGGCAGGAACCGATACTCGTCCGGTTCGAGCCCCCGATGGACGAGTTCGTCGCGGAATCGACCGTACTGGCTCCCGAGTTCCGACTCGAGCAGGGACTCGTGGTCGAGTCCGTCGACGCTGGCGAACGAGGCCGTCTCGCGTGCGACGGCACACCAGGAGAGCCGAATCGGCTCGGAGCACTCCGGTGCGTAGTCGCGGTAGTCGTCGTACCCCCAGCCGACCCGGCCCTTGTTGAAGGTAAGCCACGGGTGGCCGGTCATTTCGCCTTCGATCTCGGCGTAGCTCATCTCGAGGATGGAGTCCGCGGGGCTGGCGGCATCGTCGGTGGCGCTGCCGTTATCAGTTGTATCGGCAACCTCACCGTCGGCGATATCACCGTCTGCACCGTCGACGTCATCGCCGGCGTCGATGTGCGCATCCGCGAGCAGCGTCTTGCTGTATTCGCGGACGAGGTGGCCGGCCGTAATGGAGTCCATCTCGACCGTCGGTTCGACGTCGACAACGAACTGGAGGGGGTCAGCGGCGGGTTCGAACCCGTCGCCCGCATCGCGTTCGATCGAGTCGACGCGAACGCTATAGCTGTCCCAGTACCGTTCGACGGCGTCGAAGCGGTAGCGCGTCCCCTCGAGATCGATCTCGTACCGCGTCCACTCGCCGTTTGGGCCGTCGACGTCGACCGGCTTGGGTTCGAGCATGTCCTCGTATGCGAACTCTCGAAGGATCTTCCCGAGCAGTTCCCGTCCGACGTCGTCCCAGCGGTCCGCGGTCAGCACGTCGTTCAGCCGTTCGATTCCGTCGAGTCCGTACTCCGTATCCGTCTCCGAACCTTGTCGTGCGTTTTGCATGAGTTACTTCGTCTCTATTGAAAGCGATCGTACAGCGTCGGTTCGAGCGGGCGCGTGGTTGGCGAACGCGTCGACGTCGAAATCCTGAAAGACGGTCTCCCGGTCGACGGGATACACCTCGCGGCCGGCCAGCTGGTCGATGATAACCGCGTTCCGGTAACAACCCAGACCGAGGTCCGGCGTTCCCACGCCGTGCGTGTGTATCCCGGCGTTCTGGACGAAGACGCGGCCGCCGGACCCGCCTGCGTTGCCGAGAGCACCGTCGAGGCGGTACGCCTCGTCGACGCGGAGTCGCTCCCGGTCGTCGAACGCAAGTCGATCGGCGATTGGCTCGAGAAACGCCGGCATCGGCCGGTGGTAGCCCGTTCCGAGGATGACGGCGTCGGTCTCGAGTGCGAACTCGCGTTCCTGCTGGCGCTGCTCGCACTCGAGCCAGTAGCTGCCGTCGACCCGTTCGACGTCGACGACGGCAGTCGTCGCGAGCATTCCGAAATCGGGCTCGCGGTCGCCGATGGATCGCTCGTAGAGGGTGTCGTAGATCCGATCGCTGGTCTCGGGATCGATCCCTTTGTACAGCAGGTCCTGTTCGGCCAGCAGGTCGTCCTTTCGCGACTGCGGCAAGTCGTAGAAGTACCGAGTGTACTCGGGCGTGAAGTGCTGGAGACCGAGCTTCGAGTACTCCATGGGGAAGAAGCCGTCCGAGCGGGTGAGCCAGTCGAGTCGGTACTGATGGGCCGACTGGCGCTCGAGCAGGTCGAGGACGACTTCCGCCGCGCTCTGCCCAGAGCCGACGACGGTGATCGCGTCGGTCGCGAGAACGTCGTCGCGGCGCTCGAGGAAGTCGGCAGTATGGAACAGCGAGCCGTCGGCGTGAGCGTAGGGTCGGGCGAACTCGGGCAGTGCGGGCCGTGAGCCGACGCCCACGACTAGATCCGCGGCGCGGTAGCAGTATCGCCGTCCAGTGTCGGGGTCGACGGCCTCGACGACGAACGTCCCCTCGTCGGACGGAGACGTCTCGGTCGTCTCCGTTCTCGATCCGTTCGGACTGCTATCCGCAGCCTCGTACTCGACTCTTGTCACCTCCCGTCCGAACCGCGTCGTCGGGACGCCCTCGGCGACCCAGCGGAGGTACTCGTCGTACTCGCGGCGGGGGATTTGGAACGTCTCGTAGAAGTAAAACTCGTAGATGCGGTCGTATTCGCGGACGTAATTGAGGAAGCTGTAGGGATTGGTCGGATCGGCCATCGTCACCAGGTCCGCGAGAAACGGCACCTCGAGCGTCACACCCTCGATCAGCATCCCCTCGTGCCAGGCGAACTCGCGGTCCTGCTCGAGGAAGACGGCATCGAGGTCGAGTTCGGGATCGGCACCGTCGAGCAACGCCGCAAGTCCGAGGTTGAACGGGCCGAGGCCGACACCGAGGACGTCGTAGTGCCCGCGGTCGATGACGGGACGTGAATCGCCGTCCTCAGTCATCGTCGCTCACCTCGGGCGATCGCGCGTCCGCCTCGGCGGCGGTCGGCGGCCAGATTTCGCGTTCGAATCGGTCCCGCGTGCAGACGGCGAAGACCGCCGTCTTGTCTTCCGCCTCGAATTCGAACTCCCGTCGGAGGTCCCAGCCACACTGTTCCGCGGTCGCGAGAACCGCCTCGTTGCGGGCGTCGGGTTCGGCGACGAGTCGGTCGGTCTCGGGATGGCTGAACTGGAGCGCCATCATCGTCCGAAGCAGGGGAGCCGCGTACCCCTCTCCGAGGTATTCCTCGGGACCGAACAGGAGGTGAACGCCCTGATCGGCGGGCTCGGCATCGTAGTACGCCGCCAGGTCGTCCGCGGCGGCCCAGTACCGTTCCCAGTAACTCATCGGAACGTGATCCAGACAGCCGACGTACAGCGTCCGGTGGTCGTCCGCGAGCTTTTGCCGGAGCGTCTCGCGAAAGGCGAGCAAGGGCTCGTCGAGATCCCAGTAGGGTTTGACGTGGGGCGAACCAAACCACGCGTGCAAGCGGCCGAGGTCACGCTCGAGCGAGACCGGACGGAACCCGATGTGGCGATCGATCGTCTCGTCGTAGTACTCGAAATCGTACACCGAGACGACAGTATTGTGCGGGCCGCGGGACGGGGATCGTGCCGTCATCGGCGCCCCTCCGGACCCGAGTCGTCGGACTGACCAACCCTGCCCGTCCCGTCGACCTGACCGGACTCATCCGTCCCGTCGACCTGACCGGACTCATCCGTCCCGTCGACCTGACCGGACTCATCCGTCCCGTCGACCTGATCTGTCCTGCCCGTCTCATTGGCTCGCCCGACTGATTTCGACGAGTCGACCAGCGGGTTCCGAACGTCGGCGTAGACCGACTGCTCGTCGAGCGAGGGCGCGTTCAGTTCGTCTAACCCGCGAAGCCGTGTCAGCAAGTTCGCCTTTCGAGGCACGGTCGGCGACTCGAGCAGCGGCTCCAGAATCGTCGTTCCCGGCCGGTCGAACTCACTGAGAGAGTCGAGTTCCTCGCGGAGTATCGGAAGGAGCACAGCTTCATCGACCAGTCCCGCGGTCCCGAAGGCGTTGATGACGCCGATGGCGTTGTTGAGCACGACGTAGTAGCGGATTCGCTCGTCTGCGACGTCGTCCGGACAGATCGAGTTCGCCCGGCCGCCGATTCCGGGGAGGTACGTTTCGAGCCGATCGGACGCGCTCTCGGGGAAGTAATAGCCCTGATTGTCACGATAGCGGAACTCGGCGGGGTAACCGGCGTCGGAAAGCGTGAGGACGCTGTTTTGCTGGTGCGCCTCGAGACCGATCCCCTGCTCGAGGTAGAGCCACAGGAGCGGCCGGACCGAGATTTCTAGATACCGGCGGAACCACTCCTCGCTGACGGCTGCGGTCTCGCGGCTCTCGCGCTCGGCGATGGCCGCGATGATGCGACCGAGACGGGACCGGCCGTCACCGATCGCATCTTGGCAGAGCGCGACGACGGGCGTCGCCCGCCGAGCGTCGTCGCCGCGGAACGGATTTGCCCGGAGCACGGCCTCGAAACCGGATTCGTCGCCATCGACACCCAGCGCGTCCGGATCGATCGTCATGTACGCTGGGTCGCGGATCACGTCGAACGCTGGGAATCGGTCGCGTAGTTCGTCGCCGAATTCGGTCGCCAATAGCGCCGAAATCGCGACGCCGCGCTCGAGTTCCGGGCGCTTGTTCGTCCGGATCGAGTTGGTGATCTCGACCGCGAGCGATCCCTTGAGCATAAACGGCGAATCGGGCGCGTACAGCGTCCGCACCGAGGAGGTCGGGTGGAACTCCCGCCCCAGCGGCCCGAGGGACTCGAGGCGACCCGCCGCGACGAGGTCCCGGACGGCCGGTCGATCGAGTAATCGCTCCGCCTGCCACGGGTGAACGGGCAAGAGGACGTCGTCGGCTGCGAGGTACCCGTCGAGGACCGACTCGGCGACCGTCGGATCCGCCCGCAACGCATCGCGGACCCATTCGGCCGCGGATTCGTCGCAGGCGGACTCCGCCTCGACGATGTCCGGATCGGCGCGGACGTAGTGCAACTGGAACGAGCCCTCGAGTTCGGGAGCGTACCGTTCGGCGGTGCGTTCCAGTCCGCGGCGACTCTTCGGAGTCGGATGGCGCAGGTGGCCGAAAACGAGCGACTGTTCGGCCTCGCAGAAGGCAAACGACTGTCCGTACAGGGTCGCGTCGTCGTCCGCGCGAGCGTCGACGAACCGCTCGATGTTCCGACAGGATCGGACGACCCGTTCGACGAGGTCGTCGCGGTTCCCGTCGACACCCCGCTCGAGTGCGAGTTCCTTCGTCACGAGCGTCGCGAGCGTGACGTAGTCCAGTTCGACCGGTTCACCGTCGCTCTCGGCCCGGTAGTAGGCGGGCAGGTCGAACAGATGACGGTCGGTGGGGGAGCGGTAGTCGACGGGAACGACGAGCGCTAGCCCCTGGTTCGGGAGTGGACACCGGAGGGCGAGCCCGCTCGACGGCTGGCAATCGACGGGTGCGTCCGCGGCCGGGACGAACTCGCCGGCACCGGTCTCGTGACAGTAGCTGTTCAGGAAGCTGTGCACCGACGCATCGCGGGCGACGCGCGTCGGGTCGATGCGGTCCTCGTCGGTCGTCGTCGTTGCCGTCGGCTGTCTAGTTGTCATGTCGGATCGAGCACCTCGCATTCGAGCGTCTCGCCCCGGTCGACGACCGTCTCGAGAGCGTCTCGGAGGTCCGAAAGCGTCGTTCGGGGGTTCAGTAGGGTCATTTTCAACGCCGCGATACCGTCGATTTCCGTGCGAGCGAGAAGCACCGCATCGTCGGCCAGCAGCTCGTCGCGGAGCGTGCGGTTCACGCGGTCGACGTGGGCCAGCTCGCTCGAATCGGTCCGCCCGCTCGGTCGGTCCGGACGGTATCGAAAGACGACCGCGCTCAGTTCGGGCTCGCAACACAGTTCCAGCGCCGGTTCGGACCGTATCTCGGCTGCGACCGCGTCGGCGAGGTCGCAGACGTACTCGACGCAATCGGCCAGCCCCGACCGTCCGAGCGCGTTGAACGTCACGAAGGGCTTCAGCGCATCGAATCGGCGGGTCGTCCGCAACGATTTCGAAACGAGGTTCGGGACCCCCGTCGACTCGTCGCGTTCGGGATTGAGGTAGGCCGCGTTCCGCTCGAGCAGCCGATACCGCTCCCCGTCGCGGAGGAGGAAGGCCCCGCAGCCGATCGGCTGATAGAACAGTTTGTGGAAGTCGACGCTGATCGAGTCGGCGCGATCGATCCCCGCGAGCTTCGGGCGGAGTCGATCGCTGATCGCGCACGCCCCGCCGTAGGCGGCGTCGACGTGGAGCCACAGGTCGCGGTCGGCGGCCCGATCTGCGAGCGCCGAAAGCGGGTCGATGCTGCCGAAGTCCGTCGTCCCGGCGGTGCCGACGAGCGCGAACGGACGGCGGCCGTCGGCCTCGAGACGCTCGAGGGTCGCGTCCAGCGCGGACAGATCGATCCGGCGGTCGTCGTCGGTCGGAACGGTAACGACCGCGTCGTCACCGAGTCCGAGGAGGTGGGCTGCCTGTTCGGTCGTGAAGTGAGCGGCATCCGAGCAGAGGACGCGGAGGTCGGCCGCCTCGGGCGGCAATCCGGCCGTCTGGACGGACCGGTCGAATCGCGTCTCGCAGTACCAGTCGCGGGCCAGAAGCAAACTGAGGACGTTCGACTCCGTCCCGCCGCTCGTGAACACGCCGTCGGCACCGGATGGATACTCGAACAGATCGCAGCAGACGTCTATGACGCGTTCTTCCAGGACCGACGCCGCGGGGGCCTGATCGAACGAGTCCATCGACTGGTTCGAGCCCGAGAGCAACACTTCGGCGGCGAGCGCAGGAATCGCCGGCGGACAGTGGAGATGGGCGACGCAGCCGGGGTCGTGAACGCGAACGGAGCGATCGAGTATTTCGTCGGCGACCGTCTCGAGGACGACCTCGACCGACTCGCCCTCGTCGGGGAAGACGGCCAGTTCATCCAGCTGCTTCCGAAGCGCCTCGGGATCGGGCCCCGAATACGGGCCCTCGGCCGTCGCGAACGACTCGACGAGAGCGTCACGCGCCCGACGAATCGCGTCCTCGTACGCGGCGTTGCCGTCGGGATGGCCGAGAAAGGCATCCGCGGCCGCGGGCGGCGTTGGTGCGTCGGTTCTCGGGCGGAGCGACTCCGCACCCTCGTCGCCAGTCATGCTCGCGTCTCCGCGCGATCACGGCCGCGGGAGTGGGCCGATCTGACGCTTTCGTAAACGATGTCGCCGACGTCGTCGATCTGCGAGGGCGAAATCGAAAGCGGCGGGAGCAATCGGACGACGCTCCCGTGGCGACCGCCCGTCTCGACGATGAGTCCGCGTTCGAACGCCGCCGTCTGAACGGCCGACGCGAGGTTGCCGTCGGCGGGGTATCGCCCGAGCGAATCCGTCTCCCCGTCAGGATCGACGAGTTCCATCCCGACCATGAGCCCGCGGCCGCGGACGTCGCCGACGGCCTCGAACGTCCCGGCCGTCTCCTCGAGGTGCGCCTGAAGCCGTTCGCCCATCGCCGCGGCGTGGGTTTCTAGGTCGTGTTCGAGGACGTACTCGATCGTCGCCGCGCCGGCTGCCATCCCGAGCTGATTTCCGCGAAACGTGCCCGCGTGAGCGCCGGGCTCCCAGATGTCCAGCGATTCGTCGTAGACGACGACCGACACCGGGAGTCCACCGCCGATCGCCTTCGAGAGCGTCAGCACGTCCGGGACGACATCGGCGTGTTCGACCGCGTACAGTTCGCCGGTGCGACCGAGCCCGGTCTGGATCTCGTCGACGATCAGCGGGATGTCGTGTTCGCGCGTGATCCGACGCATCGCTCGGAGCCACTCGTCGGGCGCCGGCACGACACCGCCTTCGCCCTGGACGGGTTCGAGGATCATCCCTGCGGGGTCGACGATGCCGCTGTCGGGATTCGAAAGCGTTCGCTCGACGTACTCGGCGCTCGTCTGCCAGCAATCCCCGCCGCCGAGTCCGAACGGACAGCGGTAGGCGTACGGATACGGCGCGTGATGAACGTCGGAGACGTGCCCGGCGATCGGCTCTCTGGGTGCCGTATCACCCATCAACTCGAGTGCTCCCCGTGTCATCCCGTGGTAGGCCCCCTGGAAGGCCACCATCGATCGGTTTCCCGTGGCCGTCTTGACGAGTTTCATCGCGGCCTCGACGGCGTCCGTCCCGGCAGGACTACAGAACTGGACTTTCGCGCTCTCGGCGAACTCGTCGGGGAGGCTCTCGAGCAGGCGATCGACGAACCGTTCCTTGATCGGCGTCGTCAGGTCGAGCGTGTGCATCGCTCGGTCGCGCTCGAACAACTCCTCGAGGCGCTCGACGATCGCGGGATGATTGTGGCCGAGCGCGAGCGTTCCCGCACCGGCCAGACAGTCGATGTACTCGTTCCCGTCGACGTCCTCTACGATCGCGCCCTCGGCGCGTTCGATCGCGAGCGGGAGCGACCGGGGATAGGTTCGCGCGTTCGACTCCCGACGGGTCTGCTGTTCGAGGAGAGCGTCGGCCGACGATCCGCTAGCAGTCACGACAGCTCACCCTCCGTCCGCCGACGATACGTTCCCGAAGAACGTTGTACTATCGTTCGATGCATTCGAACTTTAGGTTCGCCTAAACCAATAAAAGCGTATCGGTTTTTAGGTAGACCTAAAATTTGAGGGGCGAAGATCGTCCGAGGAAACGACGACACAGCGCGGCCGACGTCGAAGGCACCGCGGTTCGACGTCACGCGATCTCCGGCACCCGGACCCGACGTCCGGCCGACCGATCGCTTCAGCCATGATCGCCGCCTCGAGAGGCGATCGGCATCGTGGTACCGCGGGTCGCTGTCGCTCAGCGGGTTGTTGTGGCCCCATAGATCGAGATCGCAGCGTGAGTCTCCGTCGATGCCGGTCGATGGAATCCGAATTGCCGCCGACGGACGGCACGGTGGCCACAGTAACTCGGTAAAAAAGGGAAAACGATGACGTCGAAATCAAACGGGAACGAAACGGCAGGTCGTTACTCCGGCTTCAGTCCGCCGTCCTGAACGCGCATGACAGCCTCGCCGTCCGCGAGGTTCGGCGCGTCCACCAGCCGGACGATACGCTTGTCGCCCTTGGACTTGCGGAGATAGATCCGGAAGGTGGACTTGTGACCCAGAATGTTGCCACCGATCGGCTGCGTCGGGTCGCCGAAGAACGAGTCGGGGTTCGAGGCGACCTGGTTCGTGACGATGACGGCGCAGTTGTAGAGGTTGCCGACCTTGTCTATGTCGTGCAGGTGCTTGTTGAGCTTTTGCTGGCGGTTCGCGAGTTCGCCCCGGCCGACGTACTCCGCGCGGAAGTGCGCGGTCAGCGAGTCGACGCAGAGCAACCGAACGGGGTACTCCGAGTCCTCGTGTTCGCTCGCGAGTTCTTTGGACTTCTCGGCGAGCAGCATCTGGTGGTTCGAGTTGAACGCCTTCGCGACGTGGATTTTCTCCAAGACGTCGTCGACGAGTTCGTCGACCGCCGCCTCGTCGTCGGCCGATCCTTCGATCTCGCGATCCGCGAGCGTCGCGTCGATGGTGTCGTCAGGTAGGCCGCGGACCATGTCGTCGATCCGCTCGGGACGGAACGTGTCCTCGCTGTCCACGAAGATGGCGCTCCCGTGGAGGCCGCCGACCTCCTTCGGAAGCTGGACGTTGACGGCCATCTGGTGGGTTACCTGGGACTTGCCGGCACCGAACTCGCCGTAAACCTCGGTGATCGATTGCGTTTCGATTCCGCCGCCGAGCAGGTCGTCGACTTCGTCGATGTGCCAGCTCAGTTTGCCGATTTCGTTTCGGCGCTCGAGTACCGTCGACCCGGTTTCGAAGCCGCCGACGTCGGCGGCGTCGCGAGCCGCGTTGACGATGTCCGCCGCGGTGGAATCGCCGACATCGGCCGTGTTCGATAGCTCCGACGGAGAGGCGACGGCCAGACTCTGGAAGGAGTCGAAGCCTGCATCGTGGAGTTTGTCTGCGGTTGCCGGTCCGACGCCGGGGAGCGTCTCGAGATCTGCTTCGGGCATACTCCACCGTTGTGCCGGACCCCCCATAAAGCCTCGTTAACAGGAGAGTGGAAGTGAAAGTGCAAGACTGCGGCGGGAGGTGTGACAGCGACTTTCCGGTTCAGACGGGAACGAACGCGACAGTGAAGCAACCGGCCGACCGTCGGAAAACCGAAACCGAAACCGAATAGCGCCGAGACCAGCCGAAGTCCGAAATGAACGAGGTCCAAAATCCAACGAGCCGAAACGAACGGATCTGACTGGAACCCGACTCAGCGTCCTCAGTCGTCGGTCTCCCACTCGAGACAGCGGAGGCGGCCGTCGTCGGTACCGACGACGAGTCGACCGGGCGCGACCGCGGGCGTGCCCGCGATGGCATCGTCGGCCCGGAAGTGCCAGCGAGGGTCGCAGTCGTCGACGCCGATTCCGTACAGCGAGCCGTCAGCATCGCCGACGCAGACGATGTCGCCGACGACGACGGGACAGGAACGGACGGGGCCGTCGAGTTCGATTCCCTTCCGCGAGAACAGCCAGCCGCGCAGTTTGCGGCGGCCGACGGTCGTGTCGGTGACGTGCAAATAGCCGTCTGCGCCCCCGACGAACGTCGTCTCGGCTGCCGCGAGAACGGTCGCGGACGTCGTAAGCGAATCGCGAATCTCGTACGTGAACCACGACTTGCCGGTGACGGCGTCGAGCGCGAGCATCGTTCCCCCGTCGTCGCCGACGTACAATCGATCGGCCGCGACGGTCGGTCCGGCCGTGACCGCCCCGGCAGTCGGCGCGGTCCAGACTTCGTCGCCAGATTCGGCTTCGAGTGCGAGTACCGTCCCGTTTGCAGTCCCTGCGAACACCCGTTCGTCGATCCATCGGTCGGCTGTCTCTGACCGGTGATCGTCGTCGAACAGATCCGAGTCCACCGTACCCGAAAGCTGATTCCGGGACGATCGATTTCGATCGACCGCACGCCCGTCGGCGGTCGCCGGACAGCCGACTACGGCCGACTCGGTCTCGAACGTCCAGCGTTCCGCGCCCATCTCGGCCTCGAGCGCGGTCAGACCGTCCGCGTGGCCGGCATAGAGACGTCCGTCCGAGAGGGCGAGGGCGGACTCGAGGGCACCCGGAAGCTCGACCCGCCATTGCGGGTCGCCCGTCGTAGAATCAAGCCCGTAAACGGTTCCGTCTGCCGTCGCCAGATACAGCCGGTCGCGGGTGACGACCGGCGTCGCGTCGGTCGCGACCGTCGTCTCGAAGGTCCACCCCCGCCGGCCCGTCTCGGCCTCGAGCGCGTAGCAGTTCCCGCGGCTCGTGCCGACGTAGACGGTATCGCGGTCGAGGACGGGCGATCCCGGGATGCCGACGAGGTCGGTCGTCCAGCCCTCGACGACGCGTGACGGCCCCTCGAGGTCGCGCCGGAGTCCCGAGTTGTGCGGATCGCCCTTGTACTGGTTCCACTCGATCACGACGTGAGGATACCGACCGAACTGCCATAACGATGGGTGGATGCGACGGCGCTGTCCGCGACAACAGCGAGTCGTGGCGGAACAGTAGTGTCCGGCCATCGACAGCAAATCCGAAATGTCGGACGGGTCCGGCAGGTCAACGGGTCAGCGAGATGGAGGGGGCGAGCGCGAGGTGTACCGTGGAG
This sequence comes from Natrinema halophilum, assembly GCF_013402815.2. NCBI lineage: Archaea > Methanobacteriati > Methanobacteriota > Halobacteria > Halobacteriales > Natrialbaceae > Natrinema > Natrinema halophilum. The sequence goes on along the minus strand of NZ_CP058601.1, from coordinate 3,035,151 downwards.
ACAAATCGCTCCGCTGCAGCCTTCCTCGGCGAACCGGTCTCGAGGAGCATCGACACCGTACGACGGTCACGCGCCGATTTGTCGAACTGACAGTCAGTGTTGATATACGGCGTCCATTGCGAAGGCAGGGACAGGGCTATTCCCGTTCGCAACCCATGCCAACCCATGGCAGAGGAAGACGACCTCGACGACCTCCTCGAGGAACTGGACAGTCAGGGCGATCTCGAAACGTCCCAGCAAGTGCTGTCGCTGCGAACGGAGAGCCGGCGATACGACAAACCGGTGACCATCATCGACGGATTCGACCTGCCCGACCCCGAAATCGAATCGACCGCCTCGGATCTCAAGAGTGCGCTGGGAACTGGCGGAACGGTAGACGAGGGCCGCATCGAACTACAGGGCGACCATCGAGACCGCGTTCCGGAACTGCTCCGCGATAGAGGGTTCGACGTTCGCGAGTGACCGCACCCGGCCGCCGGATCGGCAGAACCGACCGCGGGGACTCGCCGCATCAACCCGACCGAACCGAGTCCCGTCACCGGTCCGGTCGCCGCAGCGGGAGCGAGTTATTTAAGCCTCTCATCGCAAGTACGTGTATGAACATCCGATCCGCACGAGCCGACGATTTCGACCCCATCACGGCCGTCGCTCGTGCCACCTGGCACGACACCTACGACGAACTCGAGACGGACGTGATCGACCGAACCGTCGACAACTGGTACACCACCGATTCGATGCCCCTCGAGGCGCCGGGGACGGTCGTCCTCGTCGCTGAAAAGGACGACGACATCGTCGGCTTTACGCACGCAGTCGCCCAGGGCGAAAGCGCCGACATTCTCCGCATGTACGTCCACCCGGACCATCAGGGGGAGGGAATCGGCTCGAAACTCCACGAGCGACTGATTACAGACCTCGAGGCGTACGACGTCGACCGGGTCCGATCGATCGACTTCGCGTTCAACGACACCAGCCGCGCCTTCTACGAGGGACTCGGTTTCGAACAGACCGACGAAGGTGAAGTCGAAATAGACGGCGAGAACTACCCGGAAGCGGTCTACACGCTCGAATTGTCGTAACGCGGATTCGGCCGGTCCCGGTCGTCCGAAGGACGAATTTTCCCTCCGGTAGACCGCACCCGGTGGATCGCTCGTGGCCGTTCCACATCCCGTCGCAACTCGCGACGGCACCGAACGCGATTTAGATGGCGTCGCATCCACCGGAATAAAGGACCTAACTGAGACGGTGCAATCACTTTGTCAGTCGCTGTCGTACGCCGCGATATGGAGATCAGACCAGCCACCCGCGACGACCGCGAGCAGATCCGAGCCGTCGCGCGCGACACGTGGCACGACACCTACGACGAACTCGATCCGGACACGATCGATCAGACGATCGACGAGTGGTACGGCGACGAAGCGCTCGAGGCGGCGCTGTCGAAGCCCGGCACCGCGTTTCTCGTTGCGGAGAAAAACGAGGAGGTCGTCGGTTTCACCCACGGCGTCGTCACCGAAGACGAAGGCGACGTCCTGCGACTGTCCGTCCATCCGGACCACCAGGGCGAAGGAACCGGCACGGCGCTGTACGAACGGTTGCGCGAGGACCTGCGGGACTTCAACATGAAACGAATGTGTGCGATCGATCTCGCATCGAACGACGGCGGGCGGGAGTTTTACGAAAGCCACGGCTTCGAGCCGACCGACGAGGACGACGTCGAGATCGGCGGGCAGCAGCGACGGGAAGTCGTCTACACGCTCGAGTTGTGATCCCGCGCCCGGACCTCGTCGGATAGCGGGGTGACGGCGCTGACCAATATGGTTGGAACTCGTCGAAACCACCCGTGGGGCGCTCACTTCGAAAGCGATCCGGAACACCTTGCAAGTGCATAGCAGGGACGCAAGTGGTCCGACGATGTGGTCCACCGTATTACAATGGGGACGAAAACGCCGAGCGAGGCCGACATTCTGCGGCCGATCGGGACAATCTCGACGACGTACCTCGTGCTGGTCGCCATCGCCGGGCTGGCACTTCTCGCCTTCCTCGTCGGATGGGCCTATCAGCTACAACAGGGGCTGGTCGTCACTGCCCTCGGTGACTGGGGCAGCGGTGGTGGCGTCACGTGGGGGATCTACATCGGCGCGTTCATCTGGTGGGTCGGGATCGCCCACGGAGGGATCATCCTTTCGGCCGCGGTCAGGCTCCTCGGAATGGACCGGTATATGCCCGTGGCGCGACTCGCCGAGTTGCTCACCATCAGCGGACTTTCCGCAGCGGGATTCTACATCATCGTTCACCTCGGCCGACCCGACCGGATGGTCACGAGCGTCATCGGCCACTACCACATTACGATCCACGCCTCGCCGCTGGTGTGGGACGTGACCGTCATCACGGCCTACTTCGTGTTGACGGCGACCTACCTCGGACTGACCCTGCGCTACGACGTGAGCCGACTGCGCGATCAGTTACCGGATCGCCTCGATCCGATCTACCGTGTTATGACGATCGGCTACACCGAGAAAGAAGACGCAGTCGTCGAACGAATGGTCTGGTGGCTCGCGCTCGCGATCATCATCATGGCCCCACTCTTGCTCCACGGCGGCGTCATCCCGTGGCTGTTCGCCGTGTTGCCGAACTATCCGACCTGGTTCGGCGGCGTACAGGGCCCGCAGTTCCTCACCATCGCCCTCACGTCGGCCATCAGCGGCGTGATCATCCTCGCGTTTTCGTTCCGGCACGCCTACGACTGGGATCACATCTTCACCGACGACATCTTCCGGGGCTTGCTCCTCTGGCTCGGCTTCTTCTGTCTACTCTTCCTGTGGCTCCAGCTCCAGCAGAACATCACCGGGCTGTTCCAGGCCCCCATAGACCTGACCATCGCGGCGCTGGCCCGTGCGACCAATCCCATCTACCTCACGTCGATGTCGCTGGTCTTCGTGACGCTTTCGTACATCTTCGCTCAGGCGATCCGGCCGTCACTGTTCACCAAACGTCGCGCCGTCATCTCCGGCCTGGCCGTGCTCACCGCGACGATCCTCGAGAAGGTCCTGTTCGTCGTCGAAGGGTTTCTCCACCCGACGTTCGACATCTACGGGGCGGTGCCGGGCGTCTACGTCCCGAGTCTGATCGAAATCGCCTCGATCACCGGGACGGTCGGCATGGTCTGTCTGTTCTTTCTCACCGTCGCCAAAATCTTCCCGGTGGTCGAACTCCACGCGATCGAACACCTGCGCGAGGAACACGAACACGACTAATATTTCCCACGGCTCACGCCGGAGGGCCCCCATTGGGGGGTCGAATCCCCGAGTAGCAGGAGGTTCGCAGGTTCGTCGTCGCATGGGACGACGAGAATCTTCGATTCTCGAACCACGTGACCCCGAGCGGTCCACGCCACATGGTCGTCTACCCGAGTATATTCCAAAAATACTATTGCAATAATATTATTTGATACTGATGTGCAAGATAGTATCCGTCCTCTCGAGAAGGAGATCATGGAATTTTGGAATGAAATTAATGCATACGATCGCGCGCAACGAGACACAGAGGATGAACTTTTCTTCCTCGATGGTCCTCCAAATCCGAGTGGTGACACGCACCTCGGGACGGTCTGGAATAAGATATTGAAGGACACGATCATTCGTGTTGGAAGAATGTCGGAATATGCTGTCGTCGATCGCCCTGGTTTCGATACCCAACTGTTCATCACCGAACAGCGGATCGCTTCTGAGAGAGGTATTGAATCCCTCGCAGCGCTTTCAGACTTCGGCGTCGAGACATTCGAACAACAGTGTCACCAACTGGAAAGCGATTTTATAGAAACGCTCAAAGACGATTTTCAGGACTGCGGAATCTGGATGGATTGGGACAATTCGTATCGGACAGACTCACCGGCGTACGCCGATTCAGCGTGGTGGACGTTCAGTAGGATCGCTGATAACGGATATCTAGCAAAGGGCGACCAAGTCGTTAACTGGTGCCCGGAGTGTCGTGCCCCACGGTACAAACGATCAGAAGTCGACACTGCAGAGCTTCGTTATCGAGATCCACCAGAGCAACAACAGCACACGCTATTCGTCGCGTATCCGATCGTCGGGAAAACAGCCGCTCTGGTGACACGTGTTTCCGAGCGCTGGGAAGTTCTTGCAAATTCGTTTTTGGCAGTGGAACACAATGACGAATACGTCAAATTGTCGTTTCCAGACTTCTCTCGACCCGACCTGTACGTCGCCGCCGACTCGTATCAAACGGTTGTCCCCGAAACTGAGGGGGTCGAGTTCGAAGTCGTAGATCGAGTCAGCGGGTCGTTCTTCGCATCTCACTCGTACGAACACCCACTTACAGAGAATGGAGGTTGTGACCACGGCGGTCAGATACTCACTGTTGATTCACTCTCCGAACGGACCGGTATACGCCACGGTACGCCTGCGACGAGTGAAAGAGACAGACGGCTCGCGACCACCCACGACCTGCTAGTCCTGGAACCAATCGACGAGGCTGGCCGAATTCGTAATACTGGAACTCCGTTCGATGGTGACGGACTCCGTACGCGAGAGGAGGTTCGGAGTATCGGTGACGAAATTCAGCAGTCGCTTGCTGAGGATGGCTATGTTATCAGGCGTGGGGCCAGCCACGATCGAACAGACCAGTGCTGGCTCTGTGGTGGGGAAGTGCTTCCACGGATCGATACTGCGTGGTATATCAAGCTCGACGGATTGAAGGATCAGATAGACAGAGCGATTGAGTCGACGGAGTGGTATCCCAATACGACCGAAGCCGAGATGAAGTCGCCTTCCTCATGGCACCCTGATTGGTCGCGTGATCCGAGATTTGTTCACGAACCTGCTGTGAACCACGATTGGCTCATCGAACAGGAATCCACCTGGGGGCTCCCGATGCCGATTTGGGCCGCCGAGACTGATCCCAACGACTACATCGTGATCGAATCGCGTGCTGAGCTATCCCGACGTGCGGATCAGGAAATTGAACCGGACGACCTCATTCCACGCAAGTCGGTCCTCGATAATATCACGATTACTGAAGGCGGGACAACGTATCAACGGGTTTCGGGAATTTTTGCGGACCGATACAGTGCTGGTCTGGCAGCCGTTGCTGTCGCCGGTGCACCGGACGATATGACCATGTTCGATCAGCGATTTCCCGCAGATATTATCGTTGAAGCTCGGGACCAGCCGTCTATATGGTTCTTTATGCAACTTGCAATTGGCGTCACAGGCTTTGACGAGATGCCGTTCGACCGCGCATTGATGCACGGGTTTCTCACAGATGAGAACGGAGAGAAAATGTCAAAATCGGTCGGCAACATCGTCACACCCGGAGAAGTAGTCGACAGATACGGTGCAGACCCCGTTCGGCTGTACCTTCTCAAAAATACACGGTGGAACCGAGATATCCCAGTGGAATGGGACGAGATCGAGACGCTCACCTCACTACTGGCCGATATGATCGACGCTGTCGATACTGCTTTGGCACTCGTCGATTCCGTTCCGTCTGTTACCGGACACGATACAGCGCTCGCACGTGCATACACCAATGCCCTCAGTGCGATCGAACGAGAGAGTGACCGAATTACCGAGAGCCTTCGGTCGTTTGACTTTGCCGCCGCTGTCGACCGTCTGTTACCTCTGATTTACTCTCTCACGACACGGAGCTATCTTCCCACTGTAATCCAATACGGGGAGGACAACGAACAACTACCGACCGAAGTCCAAACCGAACTCGAGCATATCCTCGAACTCCTTGCCCGACTGCTTGCACCGTACTCACCACATATTGCCGAACGGATCTATCAGTCGGTGTGCGACGGAGAAAAAACCGTTCACGAGCTGTCGTTTCCGTTCGGCCATCAGCCAGCCGCGGTCTGGCAGGAATAAAAACAGCTCAGCATCGGATGCCGTTTTTTGCTGGCGGTGTTCAGTCCGTTTCGAGGTGGTCCCTCCGACCGACGACGGGACGGACCGATGGTCCCTCCGACCATTTGAACGGGCGCTTCGCGCCCGTGAGCAGATCGCGTGACGGTAAACGCAAACGACGTGTCTGCGCTGGCCGCAGATAGCGGCCAGAACGGACGTCTACGCGAAAGCCCCCGTAACGAAGTCGTTCGAGCAACGTTAGCGCGTTTTTCGTGGTGATGAGAGGCTTTGCCATCTCGAACCACAAACGCCGATAGTACGGACAATTGATTCGATCAGACGGACCTCGAGTCCACCTGGCGTTCGAATGGATGACATCGGTCAATCTCCCAACCGTAACCGATGATCGATCCCCTCTTTCAAACCGAATGGACCCAGACCACCGTCGGTTTCACTCCAGTTACTACGCTGCCCGCGTACGATAATCGAAATGTTTTATACCCGATTAGCAGTAATTAAATTCATGTATACTGGTATTGCTGAAACTAGTGGCGAAGTGACGGCAGTCGAATCGGCTGGCGAAGGACGCCGAATTCAAATTCGCGCCGATATATTCGACGATATTGAGGCTGGCGACAGTATTTGCGTGAGTGGCGTTTGTCTGACTGCAGAAACCGTTACCGATGGGGCTATTTCCTGTTTTGCAGCAGCGGAGACGCTTGAACGCTCGTGGTTCTCGGATCTCGAGTCGGGTGATCATGTCAACCTCGAACGGCCACTGCAACCGGACGATCGCATGGGCGGACATATCGTCGAAGGACATGTCGAGGCGAGTGGCGAAATTCTGGACATATCGGAACTTGAGGAGGGATGGGACTTCGTCATCTCGAAACCATCGGGACTCGACTCGTACATCGTCGAGAAAGGATATATCACAATCGAGGGGATGAGTCTGACCGTCACCGATGTCGACGCTGACCGGTTCTCCGTAACCATCATTCCGGAAACTCACAACCGTTCGAATCTCTCAGAGAAGGATGAGGGTGATAACGTCAATTTGGAGACCGATGTCGTTGCGAGGTACGTTGAGGGGATGGTACAGAAGTCGTGACTTCCTCTCTCCCCTTCAGGCGCAGGATTCACCGGAGTGTGATCACGGTTGCGCGTTTCCTCGGGCCGCACGTACGCTCTCGCGTGGTCTGTCGAAGGGAGCCACCGAATTGTGACTGACGGTGTGGCCACCGAATTGTGACTGACGGTGTGGCCACCGAATTGTGACTGACGGTGTGCTTTCCAGCGCGTGTGGCCTCGTCAAAGGGGTACCATCTGACGCGCAGTCGGCGTGGTCCGAGTGACCGACGGTCTCTCGTACAGAGCGGCATCTTCGAATCCGCGAGGTCGTCGGGGGCTTCGCGGCGACTCGTTTGAAGATCACGAAAGTTGTGAAACGTTTTCGAACGACTTCGTCGGAGCGATCCCGTTCATCGCTCTGAGGCGGTGTATTCAGTTCGCACGGTGCCACGGTTCGCGTCGCCCGAAATGGTATGCGGTGGACTGGGTTCGGATGTGGTATCCCGCAGGCCGTGGACGCGAAGCGACCATATCAGCGAAGCTGAAAGCTCCACCCCGAGGTGATCGCGGTGGCTCACGATTTGATCCACGACGAGGAATGGATACTCGAAGACCACCGCCGCTGGCGCATCGAGTACGACGTTCCTCGCGGATCACAACAACCACGTAGCGGACACACTGTTCTCCAGCAATTCAATCGTCAGACGTTCGATCGAAGCGCGCTGGTAGCGTTTCTCGCCCATCCGGGACTGTCTCTCTCGCTACTGCGGAGCCAGTAGCCTCACGGAAAATCGAATTCGTCATGGGAACAGACGGGAATTCACCCGGCCACTGGTCCCGATGAATCCGCCGGGTGTCAGTCGGAGGGCTGTGCCTGGGTCAGCGCCGCATCCGCATCTGTGACGGCGTCGACTGCGCCCTTCGCGTAATGCTCGAGTCGCTTTGAGACTTCTTTCCACGAAGCGTCCGGTCCGATGATACCGTAGCCGACCGGTTTGACGTGATTGCAGGACTGCTCGAGCAACTGCTTGGACACGTTGTTCGCAAGTAACTGGTCGTGGTCGGTGCTTCCTTTGACGACAGCGCCGAACACCGCGACGCCGTCTACATTGTCGCGTTCAAGCGCCGCTTCGACGACGACAGGGAGTTCGTGGACACCCGCAACGTCGATCGTGTCGACGACGGATACATTCTGCTCTTCGGCCCGTTGACGGGCGATAGAAAGCATTTCGTCGACGAACTCGCCGTTGACCGTCGCGTGGACGAATACGACGTTCATTTCACTGATCACCGTCGATTAACAGGCCTTCGTTCGAACTCCCCTGACGGACGCCTTTGCCCACCTTCGGACAGAGTTCGGTCTTGCCGCGAAGCAGGCTAATGGCATTTTCCGTGTGTGCCATGACTCGGTCTTCGACGATGTCGACGAGGCCCTCAGGACCTTTGGCCTCGTCGATAGCGACGTAAGCCTCGAGAATATGTGTGTTTGTCTCGAGTGCTACTTCCTGCAGTCCCTTCGACGCAGTATGGAGAAAGTCCTTGTTGTGAGAGTATGGACTCGCCATCCCGACTGCGACCACGATGTCACAGTCATGCTCAGTGATCAAACGTTTCGCTGCCACTGGCTGTTCGTTGTAGCCGGGCACCGTATACCGTTCGACGTCGGCATTACAGTTCTCGTTGATGGTGTTCATCGCAAACTGTCCCATGTCATACTCAGCCCACGTGGTATCCGTGACGCCGATAATCTTCGACTCCAAGTCTGGCATCACCAAATCCTACTATCGAATCATATTTAAATTATTCTAATTTGAATTAATTTTATTAAATTGTCTATGGATATACACCTGTGTGGGCCAATGCTTCGGGCGTAATCGTGAACGGTTCACATAAATTGCTGGCCATCCGATGGAGCTGATACCGTCCACCGTCTATCCCGTGACCGACATCGTGAGGGAGACATGCACCTCGCCTGGTTCATCGTCGGTGATGTACTTCTTGGATCTGTACGACGCTGCTGGTGGTTCGGTTCATATCGATCCCAGGCCATGCTCCGTGTCGCAGCCCAGCATTCAAGTCGCAATCGAATACGCAACCCATAAGCCATTCCTCTATACCAGTACGCGACAATATCGCGTTCGGAGCGTACAACCCGGGCAATGCAGCTATCGAACGGACTGGGAAAGAATCCGGATCACGAATTCATTCGAAGCAATAACTGCCGTTCGAACGACATTTCTTGTCACTCAGCAGCTTTTGGGCGCCCCCAATACTGATCTCATGGTGATACGTGAAAACGGTAAACCAGATTGTGGACGAGGGTGATCGTGAGTCGTTTCTTGAAACCGACGGAACACATGCGTCTCTCCGGTACGAGCAAATTAGTACAACGGAATCGAACGCTGGGGCCAATCACGGTTCTGCGTTCACCATCAGTGAACACATCGAATACCCCGCTGCCGACGGTCAACCATCATCGATACTATTCTGCTCTCGACCGGTTCCCCGGACTGCGCTTGAGTGACGGCCAGAATACTCGCTGCTCCGTGGTCCCCTGCACTCCCGACGGAGCTTCCGATTCTCGCGTCAATCAGCATTCGAAATGAGGGGGCAAACGCATATTTCGTAATCGAAAAGAATATATTTTCTCCAGATTTCAGTATGAATGAATCAACCCGATGGGCTGTTAACGGTGGGCGGCGTATGGCTTGCGGTTCCCTATAGCCCAACAGCGAACCGACAATTACCTGCTGACATAGCATAAGAATGGAGTTCACGCCTAGTCAGGTTACCGGTGACATAACGAGCATTGCTACAGAGGAACTCGAAGGCGCAACCGGCTACCGAATTACGTCGGAGGAACACGAACTGAGGTACGATCTATCGAGTACATCGGTTAGCGAAAATCATCACCTATCGATTGATTTTTTCCTTCACTCAGAATACCGCCCCAAGTTCAATCTCTCGGTTGAAGGAACCGCCGAGACACGGTTTCGGGTGACGTTCGGGCTGTTACAGCAGTGTCAGTCGAGAATTCGGATTCCGTTGCGTTCCGTCCTCGAAGGGGCGATAGAGGTGACACGGGACGGCGGGTGGCTGGAACCACGGTCACAGGACGGCCACATTCAACCGGACGAGATAACCGAGATCGTCATTTGGGCCGCTCCCGTACCGTGCCGGCGGACGGCCGATGGGGTGACGCCTCGGGTGGTGGAATGGTCACAGACACCGCTTCGGATCACGGAATCCACGCCTGAGAATCTCTCCGAACCGACGTTACCCTCTGGGCCCCTCGTTGACGCGTTCGGTCAAAGCACGGTTCATGAATGGGAGCAACGGTCTGAGAGCCGGGACGAGATCACGGAGCGGTTGCGAAGGCAGTACGAAACGGCTGCCGACGCGTCCTGGCCGGAGCGCTTCTCCAGGTGGGGTGGCGACCGGACCTGCCAGTTCGAATCGACCGGATTCTTCCGGACGACCCACGACGGTGACCGCTGGTGGTTCGTTGATCCGGACGGCCACCCGTTCGTGTCCGTCGGCATGAACTGCGTCCGGCCGCGTGTCCAGAGTTGCTATGACAACCTTCGCAACGCGCTGACCCGGATACCGGATCCAGAAACGGTAGGATGGGAGATTCACGATCAAGATGAGAAACGGATCAACCATCTCGCAGATAACTTCTGGCACGCATTCGGTGACGATTGGCATAAAAATTGGCAGGATATTACCGAAGCCTTTCTTCGGGAAACCGGTTTCAATACCATCGGAAACTGGTCGAACCAAGAGCTCATTCAGGAGTGTGATATTCCGTACGTACGAACGCTGGACCCCTCCTACGAGCGTGTTCCGACGATCTATCGCGGCTTTCCAGACGTGTACCACGACGAGTTCAGTGCGGAAGCTGCGTCGATCGCTGAGCCGCTGGTCGAAACGAGAGACGATCCCGCACTACTCGGGTATTTTCTCGAAAACGAACCCGTCTGGATCTTCGGCGACAAGTGCCCCGCTGCCGGGATGTTGTACAACACAGAGCAGTGTGCATCGAGGGCCGTTCTCGTGACGGAACTCCGGAAGAAGTACGGGGACTCCAGGTCGCTCTCGGACGCTTGGAACGTCGACGTGACGTTTTCGGAGGTCGAAACCGGCCGCTGGAAACGACCGCTGACCGACACCGCGAGAGAAGACCTGAAAGAATTTAGCACCAAGATGGTAGACCGACTCTACGGTGTACTCAGCGAGGAATGCCGAAAGAACGATCCGAACCACCTGAATCTCGGAGTCCGGTATATTCTGTTACCGCCAGAGTGGGCAGAACCGTCACTCAAACACTTCGATGTCATCACCAGCGTCTCGTATCTTGAACAACTCCCCGTCGAGCAATACCGCGCGATGAGCGAGCGCTACGAATTGCCGATATTGGTCGGCGAATGGCATTTCGGCGCACTCGATGTCGGACTGCCCGCATACGGAATCTGCCAAGCGTCGGGGCAGGCGGGACGCGCAAGCGCCTACCGAAAATACATCGAACACGCCACATCACAGCCATGGTGTGTCGGAACCCATTACTTCGAACTATACGATCAGTCTCCGATCGGCCGCTTCGACGGCGAAAACTATAATATCGGGTTTCTCGACGTCTGTAATAACCCCTACGAGGAACTTGTCACTGCCGCGCGAAAGAGCAACGGGGCCGTATACGAACTCGCGAACGGTGAGCGGGAACCGTATTCGGAGTCGAACACGTTACTTACGCATCTGTTCCCCCAGCTAAATCTCATGCCAGATTGATGTGGTGACAACGAATACAGACCCGCTACCGTCGAATCGTACAGTCAATCCGCCCCATGGACCGGGCCGATGAAATAATGAGTGAGTGATAAACGCGGCATCGTTTCGGCGGTCACACCGAACGGTCGCATCAGCAGCATTGACGTCGATCGCCGGGTCGAACGCTCTATCGACGGTTTACTATCACGCCTTGCCGGGTGATTTCGTCGTGGTGGCGCTACAGGAGGACTCGTTTCACGCCTTTCGAGACAGTGTACTGGTTCGCGATACGTTCGAGGTGCTCGTCTTCAGCATGCACCATGTGACAAGTAGATGCGGTTCATGATCGAGTAACGGAGCTCTTCGGAACCGTTCGGTTCGCCGGCGTGAACCGCGAGGGGATAGTTCGCCGAACGCATCTCCGCCCGTCGGTCGGCAAAGTCATCGACGTCTGCGCTACCCGCTCCGAAACCGTTGGTGATTTCGAGCAAACCTGAATCGTCGCTCTCAAGTCGATGGGCCCGATTTCGTGGCCGCCGACTGCCACCGAAGTCGTCGATTCCTCTCGGTCTCGAACACACGACACCCTCGACGACGTCAGGTCCGACGGTCGCACCGTGGCAATCGAATCTCCGATGTGAAGGTGAGCGTTGACGAGCATCGGCAAGATACTGTCTGAAGAGGCGATACTGCGCTCTTCGACGGAATGATCAGGCGATATGCGTCCTGACGGCGGTCACAGTACCTGAGTCTGTAACTCGAGGTGGACGGATTCCTGTCGCTCGCGACACGTCTCGAGTGCGTCCTTTGCGGACATTCCGGCGTCCTGGATGGTCTGACCATGGCCGATGCCGACCCTGTACTTGGGTCCTCCATCCTCCATTACGTGCTCGACCGCCGCCTCGAAATCCTCACGTTTGAGATATGGACAGATCGCGATGACGTTGTCACCGCCAGCGTAGAACGAGAGGGCACCGTACGACGACCTCATGTATTCAGAGAGTGATAAATAACTCGACATCACTTTCTGGAACGTCTCGTATTCGCTTATCTCGTCCGTGTATTCTCCGGTCACATCGACGATATCGAAGTGCGCGACGAGCGGGACGGCAGGCTCATCGGAGGTCGTCGTTCCGCCGAGCACTTCGACCCGGTTCGGGTCCTGAGCACTGCCCCGTTCTTGCAGTATCTGTGTAGACTGTTTTACCGCCTCACCTGGACGCGGAGCGGAAGAGACTCCTATGCTCACCGTCACGGGGAAATTATTCGCGATTGATTCCTGTAAGAGGGCATGGTCCTCCATATCGAGGTGATTGGTGATTCCAATGACGTTATCGTACCGCGTCTGGAAAACGTAACCGCCTTTGCTACCGACAAACCTCGCGATGTCGCGGAACAATCTTGACTGCAGTACCTGTAGGTCCATCTCGTAGCGGGGTTCGGGAGTAACCGTCCACGGACCATAATCGTCGATCTGGAACAGCGACACTTGTGTTTGTGTTTCCATCTATTATATTTAACTCAAAACTAAAGAAATAAATTTGTCGTTTTGCCAGTACTGAATACCTTGACTTCGCACGTCATGCTGGTGAAGCGTGGAGAACCAGCGTGAAACGACCACGTTCATTGTCTTCTCGGGTACTGTGCCAATTGAGAAGTTAGAGCGCTTCTCGCCGAGACTGAAGCAATACGTCACACCAAACGTCACAGGTCTTGTTGGTGGTAGCAATGAGAGCATTACAGTATCTCGAGCCACGTTCTTCCAGCCAAAAGCGAGCATGCCCTGAACAAGTTTCTCGGGGAGTAGGCCGAAAATAGCTCAAATAAAGGACGTCTGGAGCATCTTCAACGGACTAACGACAACGAAGCGGTGGGGTGAAGGTATCGTCATCATCCTCGATACCTTCACGCACAAAACCGGCGAGAAAACACCCACCGTCGAATACTACTACAGGGAGGCAGGCAGAGTTCCGCTTGGCTCGCCACCCAGGCGGTCTACGGTACCCGCAGATTGTACAATCGATCAATTCATCAAAGAGCGAGCCGCTACCTTCGATTTGCTTTTGTACGCCCCTACAGCTGACTATCGATAGACCGGCTATCTTCGGTAACTGATTGCACGTCACCGACTTGGATGTTCCAGAGATCGGTGTAGACCCCCTCCTGTGCCAATAGATCGGTGTGATCTCCCTTTTCACGAATCATTCCGTCTTTGAGAACGAAAATGCGGTCCGCAGTACGAACCGTAGAGATTCGATGTGCAATGATGAAGGTCGTCCGATTCGCTGTGAGTTCTTCGAGGTTGCGTTGGATGAACGACTCCGTTTCGTTGTCAACGTGGCTGGTTGCCTCATCCAATATCATGAGTGGGGGATCTTGAAGGATCGCTCGTGCGATGGCGATCCGCTGCTTTTGGCCACCGGATAGCTTCTCACCGTGTTCACCGACGTTCGTGTGGTAGCCGTCAGGAAGCCGACCGACGAAATCGTGAATTCCAGCCGTTTTTGCAGCGGCTTTGATTTCCTCGTCCGTCGCTTCTGGATAACTATATGTGATATTTTCCCTGATCGAACGATCGAACAGGTATGGATCTTGGCTAACGTATCCAACCGCGCTTCGTAGTGTTGCTGGTGCAATATCGTCGAGGTCGTGACCGTCGACTCGAATCCGACCGGAATCCGGCACATAGAACTTGAGAAGCAGTTTCGTGAGCGTCGATTTTCCTGCGCCTGTCGTCCCAACGATACCGATCGTCTCACCTGCATCGACGCTCATCGAGATGTCAGTCAGTGCTTGCTCACTACTCCCTGGATAGCGAAACTGAACGTTGTTCCATTCGACGCTCCCCTGTGTAATTGGTATCGATGGATCAAACTCCGCTTGCGTTGGCGTATACTCATCGCCTCTACTGATACCGAGGATCCGTTTCGCAGAAGCTTTCGCTTCTTTGTACTTTTCAAGAATCCATCCGAAGTCCTGCATTGGCTTCGTTAGCCGCTGCATGTAGATCAAAAACGGAATGAGTTGCCCGGCAGTAAGCGTGCCTTCGAAGAACATCGGTGGCTCCACAACGATCCAATAAAAACCAATCACGAGAATCAAAAGCAGCCATGCTCCCGACAAGAGCCGCATAAGTGGCCGCTGACGGGCGTATATTCTGCGATCGTCCCAACGAGCTTGCAAGTGATCGTCGGACGCTTGCTCGACCCGTTCAGTTTCGAACGCCTCCGCGTTGGACGATTTGATCTGGTAGATCCCACTTAGACTCGTTTTCAATTGGGCGTTCAGTGACCCTGCCTTTGCGCGGACGATATCCTGGCGTTTCTCGAGTTCCTGAGAGAACCAGTAGTTGATCCCTGCGAAGAGGGGGGATGCAACGAGAACGACGAACGCGAGTTGAACGTTCAACTCTAGCATGAAGATCATCGATGCGGATAACGAGGCAACAATCCAGATCGTATGCCGAATGCTGAACGTGAGGAACTCTTCTAGTTTATTTATATCATCATTGAGAACATTCATCACATCACCGCTCTCGTTCGTGTCGAAAAATTCGATACCGAGTCGTTGTGCGGTATCAAAGGTTTCGACGCGAAGGTCGTGGAGAACGCGCTGTGCAAACACGTTGAAACCAAATCGACCACACATCGTCGCAATTATGTCAGCAGCCTTGAATGCAATGAGGAAGATGACTGTTTGAAACAGCAGGCCCATCTGACTCTCTGGGAGAAGTGATTCTGAGAGCAGTGGTACGCTAAACGCCTGCTGGTTGAATATAGCGTCTATAGCGAGGCCGATCAAATAGATATCTGCATAACTGGCGAACGTTCCAACAGTTGTTCCCACGATTCCAAGTAGAAAGTAGGGGAGGTTCGGCCTCCCAACGGTTCGGATGATCCGCAATAGTGGCATCTGCGTCCCGGCTGCTTCGGCAAAATCGCGTCTACTCATTTGCCATCTGCGAGTATTCGCTACTCATGGTATCGGGAAAGTGTACTTCACCAGTCTGAATACGCCAGAGGTTCGCGTACAAGCCATCCATTTCGAGCAACTCTTCATGGATTCCACGCTCGACGATTTCGCCGTCGTCGAAGACCAGGATACGATCTGCATTTCGAAGTGTCGAGAGACGGTGAGCAATCGCGAAGATCGTCTGAGTATCGAACTGCCCTTGTAAATTCTGCTGAATGATCATCTCCGTCTCATTGTCTACGTGGCTCGTTGCTTCGTCGAGAACGAGTACTGACGGATCGTGATAGAACACGCGGGCCAACGCTATCCGTTGTCGCTGCCCACCGGAAAGTTGGCTTCCGCTCTCACCGACCGTGGTGTCGTACCCCTCGGGTAGCGCCTCGATGAACTCGTGTGCACCCGCTACCTTCGCTGCTTCTTGGATGGTGGACTCGTCTCTCCTTTGGGCAGGACTGCCATAGATGATGTTCTCCCTGACTGTTCCGGGAAACATGACTGGATCCTGACTAACATAGCCTAGCTCCTGTCTGAGACTGCCCAAATCGAGCTCAGAGATGTCTTGTCCGTCGATACGGATCTCTCCCCTGTCTGCCTGGTAGAACTGGAACAGCAGCTTCATCAGTGTCGATTTCCCTGCACCACTCGATCCGACAATACCGATGAACTGGCCCGGTTCGGCAGTGAGAGTGACATCATCAAGAGCTACCTCCTCGGCACCGTCGTAGCTGAAAGTTACATCGTCGTATTCGACAGACGGCTCCGAAAACTCCATGTCATTCTCGTTTCGGGATTTCTCGGAGAACTCCGGTGAATCGAACAGGGAGACGATTCGTTCGGCGGAGGCTGAGGCGTCTTGTAGGCGATCGATTACTCTCACAGCTAGGTTTCTCACAGGAGCGAGGAACGATTTCGAGTAGATGATGAACGTCAACAGTGTACCCGCGGTGAGCGTCGTCTGGAAGACGGCCGGTGGGCCGCTTATGATCCAGTATCCGCCTACCAAGAACAGCCCCCACACGCCAATCGAGTTGAAAAAATAGAGGATGCTATCGTAGACAAGCCTGATTCGTATCGCCGACCACTTGTTCTGCTTGTATTCCTCCGATGTATCCCGTAGCTGGGTCCGCTCGTAATCTTCCCGATTCGACGTTTTGACTGTCGTGATCCCGTCGATTACGTCATTGATACGTTCATTGATCGTACCAATGCTCGCACGGACATCCGTGTAGTGGGACTGGAGGACGGCAGCGTAGAAGCGGCTCACGAGAGCGAGGCCGATCGGAATAATTGCGACTAACAGCGCCAATTCCCAGTTCAAAACGACCATGAACGCGAACGCGAAGACGAGCTTTCCACCGAAGTCGATGGCCTGGTAGATCGCCTCCGAGCCCTTCTTCAAGTTGTTAATATCGTTGTTCATCACGCTCATGATATCACCTGTCGACGTCCTATCGAAGTACCCCATCTGGAAGTTGATGACGGATTCGTAGCTACTCGTTCGTATGTCGTGAATCATCTCCAGCGTCCCGCGTTCGTAGGCAAGTCGACCCATGTAGTCGAAGATACTTTCGAGTATGATGGCGCCGACAATCACGGAGACGGTAAACCACAGTTGTCCCCTCTGTGAAGTCGGAATCACGTGCTGGGGGATGAGCGGAATCGAGTACTGCTGACTATGTAAGAGGAGTGAATCCAGCGCAACACCGATAATAAGCGGCGGAACGCGCTGTGGCAGTCGAGCGACCGTCACCGCTACTAGCCCGCAACCGATCTTTACCGCGTGTGGACGGCCAAATCTTCGAATCAAGCATATGAGTGGTCGCTGTCCCCCCTTCCACGGCAACGCCTTATTCATCACAGGAATACTGCTTAGAACATTTATCGAGTTCAGCGACTGATTCGACGAATTTGTTCGTAGACCTGACGAAACCGTTCAGATCGTGGCAAAGTGGATGATACAATCGTTTAGCGCCCATAATTCCATAGAAAATTATATTAAATAAATAAGCTTCGGTGTGGGTCACTCAGACTCGTGTACTAGTATGATGAGTTCCGGCATCGGGTCTCCCTGTGTCGTCAATAGTGATACCGTCCGAGAGGCTCAAACGATGACCGATTCGCATGACGAAGCAGCTGTCGCTACGTTTCAAACCCCGCTGCCAAATGTGTTATATCTGATGTATCTAACTCCAAGATACGAAGCTGCAGTTCTATCCGGGACGATCCGACGGACCGGACTATTGGCGAATGTCGTCCCGGGAAGATCTACAGATGAAACCAAATAGGACGCACTTACTCGATTACTTGAGCGTGGATACTTCGATGAAGCTTACGGTACACTCCGCGTAACGGTATTGCAGAATGAAAGCCCGTAGCCACACTCTGTCACGCTTCCCCTGGTAACGCCCACCGTCTCGCCGGCCGGCTGATCGATCTCGTAGCTAATCTTGTTCCCGTATCTGACAGTTACGATGAGCGTGTACTGATCGGGGGCTTCCTCGAGGAGGCCGTGCTGGGGAACTCGAGGTGGTGGCGCTGGCACTGATCGTCAGTGAACGTATACGTCCGTTCCGTCGTCTGTTCTTGGAACGAGTCTTCGACGGTTGGATTGGAGAGCGCATCGACGGGCATCGATCTCGAGCGCTATCGAAGGATCTCAGGAACAGATTCCAACGTCAGAACTCCTCGGTCGGCGGCGCGATACCCTCGTCATCGTCGCCTTCCAGTTCGAACTCCTCGCGCACTTCCCGAATCCGGTCCCGAATGTCCGCTGCCAGTTCGAACTCGAGGTTGCTCGCTGCCTCTTGCATTCGGTCCTCGAGCTCGGCGATGTACCGCTCGGCTTCGTCCTCGTCTGCGAGCGAGCGGCCGGAGACCTCACTGGTGTCGGTCTTGCTGCCCGGGAGATTGGTCTCGCCGATCTCCTTCTCGATCGTCGTGGGTTCGTAGCCGTGTTCTTCGTTGTACTCCTGTTGAATCTCGCGGCGACGCTGGGTCTCCTCGATGGCAGACTCCATCGCGTTCGAGGGGTCGTCGGCGTAGAGGACGACCTCGCCGTTGACGTTTCGCGCGGCGCGACCCATCGTCTGAACCAGGGTCGTCTCCGAGCGGAGGAAACCCTCCTGATCGGCGTCGAGAATCGCCACCAGCGAGACCTCCGGGATGTCCAGACCCTCCCGCAGGAGGTTGATCCCTACGAGGACGTCGATTTCGCCCAAACGAAGCGAGCGGATGATTTCGTGGCGCTCCAGGGTGTCCGTCTCGTCGTGCATGTAGGCCACGTCGACCCCGGCCTCTTCGAGGTACTCGGTCAGGTCCTCGGCCATGCGCTTCGTGAGGGTGGTGACGAGAGTGCGTTCGTCGCGGTCGATCCGTTCGTCGATGCGGTCCATGAGGTCGTCGACCTGTCCGCTGGCGGGCGAGACCTCGACCTTCGGGTCGACGAGGTGTGTGGGACGGACGATCTGTTCGACGATCTGATCGCTCTCCTCGCGCTCGTAGTCGCCGGGGGTCGCGCTGACGTACAGGGTCTGGTCGGTCTTCTCCTCGAACTCCTCGAAGGTGAGCGGGCGGTTGTCGTAGGCGGTCGGCAGCCGGAAACCGTTCTCGACCAGCGAATCCTTGCGGGACTTGTCGCCGGCGTACTGTCCGCGAACCTGCGGCAGCGTTACGTGCGATTCGTCGACCACGGTGAGGAAGTCATCGGGGAAGTAGTCGAGCAGCGTGTACGGCGCGTCGCCAGAGTCTCGATCCGAAAGGTAGACGGAGTAGTTCTCGATCCCCGAGCAGTACCCCGTCTCCTGCATCATCTCGAGGTCGAACGTGGTTCGCTCCTCGATGCGCTGGGCGGCGATCAGGTCGCCCTGGCGCTCGAAGTACGAGATACGAGCGTCCAGATCGTCGCGGATCTCGTCCATCGCCTGCTCGAGTTTCGTCTCCGGGATCGAGTAGTGTTCAGCGGGGTGGATCAGGACGGCCTGTTGCTCGCCCTGCGTCGTCCCCTCGAGGGGGTCGACCTTGACCATGCGGTCGATTTCGTCGCCCCAGAGTTCGACGCGAACAGCGTACCGGCCGTACATCGGGTATATTTCTATCGTGTCGCCGCGCACGCGGAAGGTGCCCTGCGTGAAGTCGACGTCGTTGCGCTCGTAGTTCAGATCGACGAGCTGTGCGAGCAGGTCGTCGCGGCCGACGTCCTCCCCGACCTCGAGTCGCAGCGACATGTCGATATAGTTGCGGGGGTCGCCGAGACCGTAAATCGCCGACACTGACGCGACGACGATCACGTCCTCCCGCGTGAGCAGCGAGCGGGTCGCGGAGTGGCGAAGGCGGTCGATCTCGTCGTTGATCGAGGCGTCCTTGTCGATGTAGGTGTCGGTCTGCTCGACGTAGGCCTCGGGCTGGTAGTAGTCGTAGTAGGAGACGAAGTACTCGACGGCGTTGTCCGGGAACAGGTTCCGGAACTCCTCGTAGAGCTGGGCCGCCAGCGTCTTGTTGTGAGCGATCACCAGCGTCGGCTTTTCGATCTCCTCGAACACCCACGAGACGGTGTTGGTCTTTCCCGAGCCGGTCACGCCAAGCAAGGTCTGTTTGTCCATCCCCGACCGGAATCCGTCGGCCAACTGGTCGATCGCGTCGGGCTGATCGCCAGCGGGCTCGAACGGGGCGTCGACGTCGAAGGACAGATCGACGTCCGGCCGATCCGGCTGCAAGGGGCCTCGAGTCTCACTCATTGTCCGATACAGGTGATCGAGGCACTTTACCCACACGCATGCCGAGTCGACGTGCAACTGACGAATCCTGTGCGTCTCCCGGAGACCCGTCTCCCGACCGGAACGTCGCTCCACGAATCGGGAGCGTGAGATCGGTCAGAAAGCCGGCTGCTGAGTTCTCGACGGCTGTCCGCGACACTCGTCGAAAGGGGCGAATTGTACCTACGATTTCGTTTTCTCGCCCATCGGTCCGTCTTCTACCCGTTTCAGGGTGAATTCTCGGCCCTCCGTCCCCGCCGGCGGCTCGAGATAGCCGATCGCGTACGCGGTGTAGGCGGTCCCGATTTCGCGGGTAACGTCGGCCGAGAACACCGTCGTCTCCGGATCGCCGGCCGGACGGATCGAGACGGTGTACGTGCCCGCGGGAACGGCGATGTAATCGGACGATTCACCGAACGACAGGTTCTCGAAGAGCAGTTCGTCGTCGGCGTAGACGTCGACGGCGGGCGCATCTGGCGAGGCGTGTACCGCACGGACGAGAGCCGAACCGGCGTCGAGGAGGACGAGCGGCTCGAACGAACTCGCGCCGAGTTCGCCGATAGCTGCGACGGTGTAGAAAGCAGCCTCCACCGTAACGTCGCCCTCGAAGGCGACCGTGCTCGGATCACCGGCCGCCGTAACCGCGACCGTGTAGGTGCCGGGTTCGATCTCGAGGTACGGCGAAACGTCACCGTAGGCGACGTCCGAGAGAATCCGGTTCCCGTCGACGTATACGTCGACGTTCGGCGCATCCGGAGAAAAGTGCGCGACCCGAACGGCAGCACCAGGCGCGTCGGCTGGCTGTTCGTCGATCATCGAGTTCTCGTCGCGTTTCGGCCGTTCGTCATCCGGGTGTTCGCCAGCAGCGAGCGCGATGCCGCTCACCGCAGTCACTCCACCGGCAGCACCCATGGCCTTCATCGCAGTGCGTCGTGTTACTTGCATGACACGGTCGTGAAGGCGGTGTGCGATTCAAAAAAGGGGCCAGTCAGTATCAGGTGTCGGTCTGGTATTTCTACTCGGGTGGCAAAGCGTACAGTGTCCCTGCGTCCCGAAAACGAGAGCTACTGGACGAGGAGTCTGCGGTAAGCGGTCCGTAGCATCGCATACGGCCCGGTTTCCGGATCGGCGGTGTCCGAGCGTTGCTGATACCCGGCCAACAGTTATCCGCCGAGTGGTCGTTGCTCCGATATGACACAGGACCTCCAGCAGGCCCGAAACGAACTCGAGGAGGCGGCGAAATCGGCCGACGACGATGACGTCCGTGGGGACATCCGCGAAACGACGGACGCGCTCGCGGACTACGTGATGGGCGATCAGCAACCCGATCACGCCATTCTCGACACCCACCTCAACACCCTCCGACAGGCCCGCGAACGGGCGGATGGGACGACGGAAACCAAGCTCGAGGCGGCGATCGAAGTGGTCGAAGACTACCGCGAAACGATCGATCAGGCCTGAGAGCTCGAGCCGTCACGTTCGCCTCGGCGCGCGTGATCGAACGCAGCCGCCGATGGCAGAATCGACCGGCGAATGCACGGCGATCAGTACTCCTTCGGCGTCCGATCCCCAACGTCGACGTCCGCATTCGTCTCTGCGGAGCAGTTCCTCGAAGCCGTAGTGTCGGAGCTGGTCGACGACCGCCGCACGATCGGGCTCGTCGACCATCTCGAGAAACGCCCCGAGGACGGTCGTCGCTGCTTCCTGGCCGGGGACGTCGTCGGTGTCCATGCGCCGGTCGACCCGGGCGACGAGCTCCTCCTCGGAGAAGCGAAGCCCCGAGTCACTCTCGGGGAAGTGCTGGCTCAGCAGACCCGGCACCTGCACGGCCAGGTCCTCGGCCTCGTCCCCGCTCAATCGCTCGCCGAGCGTCTCGAGCACCGCTCGAACGACGTCATCCGCCGATTCCTCGTCTGCTCCGGTGCGATCGCTCACCTGCTCGAGTAGCGCTGCACGTTCCATGTCCGCGGCCACGGCATCCCGTCATCTCACGATTCTGGCGGCGGCTGCGGGGTTCTGCCAGCCGCCGAGGCTGGACAGTAGCGTGGACAGACGCCGAATCGCGTGCTCGGTGGGTACGCGGTGGGCCACATAACTTACGGCCTCGAGCCGCCCTCGAAACATAGATTTGGTACTAGCTCACAGATACGAGAATATGACTGGTGACGGACGACCGGACGGCCCACGATGATCGGGGCGGAGTTGTCAGGGGGTGCGCTGGCGGTGTTCGGACTCATCGCCGTTGCCCTCGTCCTGTTCGTATCGGAAGTCATCCCAAACGACGTGACGGCGATGGGGATCATCGTCTCGCTGGCGGCCCTCGAGCCGCTGACGGGGGTCGGTCATCGGGCGGCGATCTCCGGGTTCGCCAATACGGCGACGATCACCATCGTCGCGATGTACATGCTCAGCGCCGGCATCCAGCAGACCGGCGTAGTCCAGCGGCTCGGGCTCTCACTCGCCTCGTTCGCGAAGGGCGACGAAACGCGTGCGCTCGCGGCGACGGTCGCGACGACAGGGCCGATTGCGGGATTCATCAACAACACGCCCGTCGTCGCGATTTTCATTCCGATGATTTCAGACCTCGCCGATTCGGCCGGGGTGTCCCCATCGAAACTGCTCTTACCGCTCTCGTACGCGGCGATTCTGGGCGGAACCTTGACGCTCGTCGGGACGTCGACGAACCTGCTCGCGAGTGAGTTCGCCGCCGACCTGCTCGGTCGCGGACCGATCGGAATGTTCGAAGTTAGCTCCCTTGGCCTCGTCGTCATGCTCGTCGGCGTCGCCTACCTCATGACCGTCGGCCGGCGGCTGACGCCGGCGCGGATCCCGGCCGAGGCGGATCTCGTCGAAGAGTTCGATCTCGAGGATCACCTCACACAGGTCCGCGTCAGGGCGGATTCGGCGCCGGTCGGGCAGACGATCGACGAACTCGAGTCCGAGACGGAGGCGAACGTCCGCGTCCTCCAGCTCCGTCGAGCGGTGGATCGCGACACACGGCCCGAGGGAACCGACCGCGAGTTCCAGTTCGGCGACGAAGTCGACCGGGACCGCGCCGCGAAACCGGAAGGGACGGGCCGCGATCAGCGGCTCCGCCAGGACGAGGGTATCGAGACATACCAAGACGCGGACGGCCTCGACGAGCAGCCTCGCACGAGCGAGACGTTCGCAGCGATCGAGACGGACCGGCGGATTCGGGAAGATGACGTTCTCACGGTCCACGGCAATCTTCGTGCGGTCAACCGCTTCGTCGAGAACCACGGGTTGCAACAACTCGTTCGAGAGGAGGTGACTGAGGAAACGTTCGCGGAGACGTCGAGCGACGATCTCCTTGCGAAAGCTATCGTCCCGGAGGACTCACCGTACGTCGGTGAGACGGTCGCAGAGTCGCATCTCCGAGACGTGTATCAGCTGACCGTGCTCGCGATCCGGCGCGACGGCGAGTTGCTTCGGACCGGCCTCGACGAAATCGAACTCGAAGCCGGAGACCTCCTCCTGGTCCAGACGTTCCCCAGTACGCTCGAGTACTTTACCGGAGCCGGAGATCTTGTCATCGTCGACGACGGAGCCGTCGACCGGCTGCTCGAGGCCAAGATCGAAGAGATTGCTCCGCTTTCCCCGAAAACGCCGGTTGCAATCGCCATCATGGCGGGCGTGGTCGGTACCGCTGCGCTCGGGCTCGTTTCCATCGCGATATCGGCGCTGGCCGGCGTCTTTCTGATGATCGTCACCGGCTGTCTGACGACCACCGAGGCCTACGAGGCCGTCTCGTGGAACATCGTGTTCCTGCTTGCGGGTGTGATCCCGCTGGGCGTCGCACTGGAAGCGACCGGTGGCTCGCAGCTCATCGCTGGCGGGCTGGTCGCGTCGGCCGAATTCCTCCCGCTCGTCGCGGTTCTCTTCCTGTTCGCGATCGTGACGGGACTGCTCGCGAACGTCATCACACCGGTTGCGACGGTCGTGTTAATGATCCCCGTCGCCGTCGACGCCGCGGGGAGCCTCGGCGTCGAACAGTTTTCCTTTCTCCTGTCGGTGATGTTCGCTTCCGCGACCTCGTTCATGACGCCGGTCGGGTACCAGACGAACCTGATGGTCTACGGGCCAGGCGGATACCAATTCGCCGACTTCGTGAAAGTCGGCGCCCCCCTGCAGTTGCTGCTTGCGGGTATCACGACGGTCGGCATCGTCCTCGGGTGGGGACTGTGACTCCGACAACCACAGCCGGTCTGTAGCCCGCCCGTCGCGGGAAGTCGCTCGAGAAGAAAGCTCACGGTTTCAGTCGCGGGAGTAGTCACTCGAGTCGTTCTAACACCGCATCCTTCTCGTAAGATAGCGTAAGCGACCGCGAGCGGCCCCGGCCGTCGACGTCGGCGTAATCGGCGTCGATAAGGCCGAGCTGGTCGAGTTTGTTGACGATCTCGGAGTAGCGCGTGTAGCCGAGGTCGGTCCGGTCGTGGAAGGTTTCGTAGACCTCGCCGGCCTGATCGCCGTCGTGGTCGGCGATCACCTCGAGGAGCATCCGCTCGGTGTCAGTCAGTCCCGACAGTGAGCGCGAGAGGTTGATGTACTTCGACTTCTCGTAGGCTTCTTCGACGTCTTCGCGCTCGACGGTGCGACTGGCGCGCATTTCGGCGTTCAGTCCGGCCCGGCGCAGCAGATCGATGCCGACCCGGAGGTCGCCGCTGTCGGCGGTGAGTTCAGCGACGTACTCGAGGGTGTCTCGACCGATGACGCCGTCGTGGAAGCCGCGTTCGACCCGTTCGGCGAGGATGTCGACGATCTCGGGCTGATCGTAGACTGGGAAGTAGACGTCCTCGGGACGGAAGACGCTCTGGACGCGGGAGTCGAGTTCGTCGATGACATCCAGTGCGGGATCGGAGGAGACGACGATGACGCCAATCTTCGCGCCGGGATACTCCTCGTGGGCCCGCAGCAGCGAATAGAGCGTGTCGCTGGCCTCGTTTTCGTAAAAGAGGTAGTTGACGTCGTCGAGCGCAACGATGAGGACTCGATCCTCCTCGACGAGTTTTTCGGCGATCTGGCCGAACAGCTTCTTGAACGAGATCCCGGAGGAGGGCGGCTCGTAGTCGAACGTCCCCTCGAACAACCGGGAGAACACCGAGTAGCGGGTTGCGTTGACCTGACAGTTGACGCGGATGGTTCGAACCTCGCTCGTCTGAGCGCCCACCTCGTCGAACAGCTTCTGAATCGCCGTCGTTTTTCCGGTCCCCGGCGGTCCGCGGACCATGACGTTAAGCGGCCGCGACCCCCGAACCGCCGGGCGTAACGCGTACGTCAGGCTCTGCGTCTGGCCTTCGCGGTGCTTGAACGTCTCGGGGACGTAGTCGATTTCGAAGACGTGTTCGTTCTTGAACACGGATTCGTCCCACGACAACATTCCCCCGTCGGGGTCGTCTGCCATCACTTTCACCACGCTGTCGGAGCTACTTAGATGTTTGCCGGATTCTCGGTTCGAGCGGCCTCATGCGGCCTCGATACGCTCGAGCCATCGATCGAGATCCGCCGGCGCGATTCGATCACGATGTGCGACTCGAGCGTGCGCGCGAGCGAATCGCGCCGCCTCGTGATCGACGTCACAGCGAAGTTCGAAAGAGCAGTCGTCCCGCGGGCACCTGAATTGGTATGTCATGCTATAACATTCTATCGGAGTGCGCAAAAGCTTCGCACTTGCATTCCCCGCTGTTCGACGGACGTGACGGTGATCGATTCGCGTCCGGGGTCGAAATGCCAGTTACTGGTTGGGTGACCGTCGTCAGTCGTCAGCGGTGTCGACGTGGCGGGCATGATACGCCGAGACGCAGCCCTCGGCGGCGGAGGTTACGGCTCCCGTCAGCTTCGATGGCCGATCGTCCGGCCAGCAAGTCGCTGGATCAGACCGCGAATCCGGTCGACCGTCGGCCGGCGGACCGGGTTTGCGGTCACGGCGACGTAGGCCGGCACGAGGTCGTAGCGGCCAGTTTCGAGGATACGCATTGCGGCCGCTGTTGCCCGATGGTTTCCGTCGGCGACGAACCACGGAGTCGCGCCGCGTCTGGTTCGGACGACCAGCGGGTCGACCCGCGTTCCGGCGGCGAGATTATCGCGGTACGTTCGGATCGTTCCGGCGTCGATTCCCGCCGACTCGAGCGGGCCGAACCCGTCCTCGTGAACCCGCTCGGCTACGCCAAACAGCGTGCCGTCCATAGAGACGGCACGCCACAGGAGGTCGTCCGGTCCGTCCACCGGTCGTAAATCGACGAACCGTTCTCGGTCGAGTCCGAGCCGATACCACCGAATCGGCCGCTCGCGCCAGACGAACGCGGCCGCCCCCGGCTTCGCCGAGAGGAGCGCGTCGAGCGTCGCCGCCGCGTTCGTCGGCGCGGACTCGAGGTCGGCGTCCGCCGGTCCACAATCGGCCTCTCGTTCGAGCCATTCGCGGAGCACGTGCTCCTCTGAAACCCGTTCAGACATCCGTTGCATTGATGCCGGCGACCACAGGCGGGACGATAGTGTCCGCCGCGTTCGTTCGAATCACGAGCCAATACTCCGGGGATTCGAACGGCATCGAACGGTATATATCTGGGGACGAGCCGTGTCCGTTCGAGAGTAGACACGGCGCTAGCACCGTGGGTCATCGCCAACGAATTATACCGGTGGACATGGTACGGCCGGAAGTGACACCGACCGAAACGATGGGGACGCCAATCGAGATCGCCAACTACGGGCCGTGGACGAGAGCCGCGTCACCGATACGTGAGACGGACCAGCTGACGGTACAGTCCAGGCCGTCCGTGGCTCTCCCGCAACTCGTCGATCAGGACGACGGTTGCGAGTTCGCCACGCGATTCGGCACCGTGATCGGCATCACGGACGGCCTCGTTCTGACGGGATACCGACTGGTTCGGGATGCCATCCGTAACCGTTACCCCGTGGCGGCCAGCTTCGACGCGTGGCCCTCGCCGCGGAAGCGGACGGGGAAGCACTCGCGCCCATTCGAGCATCCGAGAGCGCCCGGACGGCCGCCGACGCCAGAATGGCTGCAACGAAAGACGTCGAGCGCTGTCGGGAGAACGGCACGCACGTCGAGATCGATGCCGAGCGCGAGGAGGGCGTAACCCGATGACGGCCCAGTCGGTGTACTTCACGGGACCTCGCCGGGTTGAGGTTCGAGAGAAGACGGTCCCAGACCCCGGACCGGACGAACTCGCGGTGACGGCGACCGTCTCAGCTATTAGCTCCGGAACGGAACTATTACTCTATCGGGGCGAAATGAATCCCGAAATTGCCGCTGACGAAACGCTGGAATCGCTTTCCGGATCGTTTACCTATCCGTTCCGGTACGGCTACGCGGTCGTCGGAACGGTGACCGCCGTCGGCGCGAACGTGGACCCGGCGTGGCGTGACGAGACGGTGCTCGCCTTCCATCCCCACGCCAGCGAATTCGTCGTCGGGGTGGACGAGGTATGCGTCGTGCCAACGGACGTTTCGCCCACAGCGGCGGCGTTCCTCCCGAACGTCGAGACGGCGGTCAATCTGGTCCTCGACGGTGAGCCCCGCATCGGCGAACGAGCAGTCGTGTTCGGCCAGGGCGTCGTCGGCCTGTTAACGACGGCGTTGCTGGCCGAGACGCCGCTATCGTCGCTCGTGACCGTGGATTGCTACGAGAACCGACGACGGCTCTCGGAGACCTTCGGCGCCGACCGGAGCCTCGACTCCGAGAGAGCGGACCCGAGTGCGGCGGTTCGCGAGCGGGCGGGGCCGCCCGATCGGCCGGGGAAGCCGTCCGGACGGCTCGAATGGGAACCGCCCCCGCAGCGAGCGGATCTGACGTACGAACTCTCGGGTAATCCGACGGCGCTCGACGCGGCCATCGACGCGACCGGGTACGGCGGTCGCGTCGTCGTCGGGTCGTGGTACGGGACCGAGACGGCCGAACTGACGCTCGACGGGCGATTCCACCGGAGCCGAATCCGCCTTATCAGCAGCCAAGTGAGCACTATCGCACCGGAGCGGCGCGGGCGCTGGAACGTCGCGCGTCGGCTGGCGACCGCGTGGCGGCGCCTCGAGGCCGTCGAGACGGACCGACTGATAACCCATCGCATCCCGATCGAGGACGCCCCGGAGGCGTACGCCATGCTGGACGAACGCCCGCAGGAAGCGGTTCAGGTTCTGCTGGCGTACTGATTCGGCTCCGGCCTCGTTCGGCCGTCGTCCGCCGGCCCGATCGGTTCGGCCCTGGGCACACCGGATTTTAGTACTCGAACGTGGACCGACGCCGTATGTACACGGTAACGGTCACCCGCGACCTGGTCGCCCGACACTGGCTGACGGTCCCCGATCCCGGCCCCGAGGGGGACCTCCACTCCCACTATCTGACGGTGGAGGTCCAGGTGGAAGGCGAGCAACTCGATGAGTACGGCTATCTCGTCGACATCGACGACCTCGAGGCGGTCGTCGACGAACTGGTAGACCGGTACCGGGACGCGACGCTCAACGGCCTCCCGGAGTTCGAGGGGCGAAACCCGAGCGTGGAGCACTTATCGCGGTTCTTTGCCGAGGGGGTCGTAGACGGGATCGAGGCGGATCGCCTCGAGGCCATCGAAGTGACGACGTGGGAAGAGGACGCGGCTGGCGCCTCATACGCCACGACCGTCTGAGCCGATGCGACTGGGGTTGGTCGTCTACGACGGCCTCGAGTGTGCGTCCGGCGGCTACCGCTACGATCGGCGGATCGTGGCGGGGCTCCGTGATCGGGGCCACGAGGTCACGGTCGTCTCGATTCCGAGGGACGGGTACGGATCGAACCTGCTCGATAACGTCTCCCGAGGGGTCACCGCGGACCTGGCCGCCCTCGAGGTCGACGTGTTGTTGCAGGACGAACTCTGCCACCCGTCGCTCGTCCGATACAACCGCCGACGCGACGACGACGCGCCCGTGGTCTCCATCGTCCACCACCTCAGGAGTCAGGAACCGCGGGCCGCGTGGCACAACGCGCTCATCGGGGCGGTCGAGCGACGCTATCTCGAGACCGTCGATGCCTTCGTGTACAACAGCGGAACCACTCGGGAGACCGTCGAGGCGCTCGTCGGCCCGAAGCCGGGCGTCGTCGCGCCGCCGGGCGGCGACCACGTCGACCCGGGAATCTCGCGCGAACGGATACGCGAACGCGCTCACGAACCGGGGCCGCTTCGAGTCGTTTTCGTGGGGACCCTTATCGAACGGAAGGGGCTCCACACGCTGCTCCGGGGTCTGGCTGCCCGCCCGCCCGACGAGTGGACGCTGACCGTCGTCGGCGATCCGACTGTCGATCCGGAGTACGCCCACCGGATCGACCGATTGCTCGACGCGCTGGACGTCGGGCGGTCGGTGACGGTCGCGGGCCGACTATCCGACGCGTCGCTGTCGTCGACCCTCCAGGAGAGCCATCTCCTCGCCGTCCCGTCCGGCTACGAGGGGTTCGGCATCGTCTACCTCGAGGGAATGGGGTTTGGACTGCCGGCGCTCGCCTCGGCCGCCGGTGGCGCCCGCGAGGTCGTGACCGACGGGGAGACGGGGCTACTGATCTCGCCGGGCGAACCAAGAACCGTGGCCGAGGCGGTGGGCTCGCTCGCAGCCGATCGCGAACGTCTCGCCGAGATGGGAGTCGCCGCCCGGGACGCCTACGATGAACATCCAACGTGGAGCGACGCCGTCGACCGAGTCGAGGCGTTCGCCTCCGAGGTCCAGGAGATTGCTAGGATGCGAGGGGATGTCCGTGACACCCGCACTTAATCCGCTACGAGTAGAGAGGCCGACAAAGGCGTGACTGAACCCGATCGATACTCGTTTCGCCGCTACCTCGATTCGAAGCGGTCCGTCGACCGACGTGCTCGGAACCGGCGCGTCGCGGATGCGTTTCGCCGCGCTCTCGAGAGGTTCGACGAACCCGTCGAACTCTGCGAGGTCGGTGCGGGGACGGGCGCGATGATCGAAACGATTCTCGAGTGGACGGCCGACACCGAGGTCCGATACACGGCCATCGACACCGAGTCGGACATCGTCGAGGCCGCGAGGGACGGAATCTCCGATCGCGTGGCGGACAGGGGGCACGATCCGGGCCGATCGGCTGGGACGCTGTTTATCGACCGCGACGGGGCGGCGTTCGAAATCGAGTTCCGAACCGACGACGCACTCGCACACCTGACGGACCACGCGGAGTCGTACGACGTCGTCGTCGCTCAGGCGTTCCTCGACCTCACGGACGTGCGGGCGGCGCTCGAGGCGGTCGTCAACGGGCTTCGACCGGGCGGTGTCGCCTACTTTCCGATCACGTTCGACGGGGTGACGTCGCTCTTACCGGCTGTCGACCCCGAACTCGAGGACCGAATCGAGCGGCGGTTTCACCGTCGAATGGACACGACCGAGAAGGCCGGCGGCGAGACCGGCGACAGCAACGCCGGCCGCCATCTTCTCACCGCGGTTCCGGCGACCGGCAGCCGGGTCGTTGCGGCGGGCGGCTCCGACTGGATCGTCCGGCCGAACGACGACGGGTACGAGGCCGACGAGGCGTATTTCCTCCACCACATCGTCGACACCATCGAGTCCGCGCTCGAGGCCGATGGAGCGATCGACGCCGAACGGCTGCGCGCGTGGGCAGCGATTCGCCACGAACAGGTCGAAGCCGCGGAGCTCGTCTATCTCGCCCACCAGCTAGACGTTCTCGGCCGATGGCCGGCGTCGGCGGAGTGAGCACGAACCAGACAGGCGGCGGCTCGAGGGCCGTCGGCGCGGTCGGCGAACGAATCGCCGCTGGCCCGAACCGGCCGTCGCGGACCTGGA
The DNA here is from genome assembly GCF_013402815.2 of Natrinema halophilum. NCBI lineage: Archaea > Methanobacteriati > Methanobacteriota > Halobacteria > Halobacteriales > Natrialbaceae > Natrinema > Natrinema halophilum. The sequence continues at coordinate 3,003,905 of NZ_CP058601.1, read as the reverse complement.
ACCGGGAGGACCCCCGGCTAGCTATACGTCTCTCCGAATGGGAGCACGAGCCATGCACTGGAACCGGCGACGCGACCTCGAGGGCGGGAAGGAACTCGGCGTCTGGCTCCTCGTCGACGACGGCGCGGTCGACGAGGAACTGTACGTCGAGACCCACGAGTACCGCGGTGGCGGGTTCGACGTTTACACCGCCACTCCCGACGGCGAGTGGACGCACGAAGGCGAGTTCGCCGACGTCGACTCCGCCTTCGAGCGGGCGCTCGACGTGATCGAATCCAGTTCGCACCCGCTAGAGGGGTCACGACCGGAGTGACGTGTCCCCACTGCGTGCGACCGAATCGCCGGTATGGCATCCGACCGGGGATACGTGCGTGACCGAACCGCCGGGCGCGCGAGAGAAGACGAAAAGCGACGCGATCCCGACGCGAGCCGCGAGCGCTACTCGAACTTCTCGAGCAGCCGATCGTAGAAGAGCGGGTCGGTCGCGCCGTCGGTCGCCGTCGCGGTCCCGCCGTTCGTGTCTGCCGTCTCGCGCGATTCGGTGGCCAGCTTCTCGACGATCAGCTCCGGCGTCGACCGCGCCAGGTGATCCTTGACCGGCGAGCGATTCACCTCGAGTTCGCCGTCGACCAGCCCGACGGCTTCGATCCCGTCGACGGTGACCTCGAAGTCGGCCATCTCACGGATCTCGTCGGCCATGTGGGAGACGAACACCGCCGTCGCGCCGTTTTCGGACAGAGCCTCGAGGATGCCAGCGATGATCTTGGCCGACGCCCCCGGCTCGGTGATGCTCTCGAGTTCGTCGACGATCACCAGCGAACCCTCACCGCCTTCCGCGAGATCGGCGAACTCCCGGACGGTCGACTCGAACGCCCCCGCGTCGAGCGTCCCCTGGGACTTCGCGTGATAGTGGAGGTCGTCGAACCGCCGCAAGCGCACGCGCTCGGCGGGAACCGGCAAACCCATATGGGCCAACACGACGACGCTCGCGACCAGATCCAGCGTGGAGGTCTTTCCGCCGCTGTTGACTCCCGAGAGGAGGGTGACCCCCGCCACGCCGTAGTCGACGGGCTCGATCGCCTCGAGTGGCTCATCGAGCAGTGGAGAGCGACCGCCCTCGATCGCGAACCCGACGGCGTCGTCGCTCATGTTCGCGGTTTCACCGTCGTCTCGTGATGACGGAAGCCGCGAAGCGGCTTCCGAACTACCGCGAGACGGCGAAGCTGTCTTGGATGACTCCGCAGTCTGCTCGCGCGCTTCGCTGTCGACGAACTCCGGCATCGTACAGTCGTACTCCCGGGCGAACCGGGAGATCGCGAGTTCGACGTCCAGTTCGAGCGCGTCGCGGACGAGGTCGCGAGCCCCCTTGCGCTGATCGGCGAGATCGGCCGCGAGTTCGCGCTTCAGACGGCCGGCGCGGCGTTCCCTGACCGCCGTTAGCTCCTCGCGCAGTCGGCCGACGGCGTCCTCGTCGCGCTCGACCGGGAACGTCGGCTCGTCGCTGAACGCGCGACGAGCGATCTCCGCCTCGCCCTGATCGAGGTCGAGCGCATCAACCAGGTGGTCGCGAGCCGCCTCGACGGCCGCCGCGTAATCGTCCGCGAGCTCTCGCGAGAGTAGCGAGTCGACGCCGGCTCCGCGTTCGACCAGCGAGAGCAGATCCGAGCCCTCGATCGTCACATCTTGTTCGCGAATCGCCTCCCGTAACCGATCGTTCGCGACGCTTTCGGCCGCGCTCGCCGCCGCGTCGAGGTCGTCGACCGCCGTCGTCAGCCGATCGAGTTCCTCGTCGCCCGCGACCGTCCCGTCCTCGGCGAGCCGCGATAGACCGTCCTCGAGCGCCTCGAGGTCACACGACGGCTCGAGTCCTGCAGCCCGATGCACCTCGACGGCCGCCTGAAGCCGATCGCGATTCTGCGCGAAAAAGGAGAGGGGGCGCTCGGGGACGACTTCCGCCGGGTTCTCGAGGGCGTCGGGACGGACCTGGACGTCGCCCTCGAGCGTGACGCCGGCGAAGGACTCGTCTAAGGCGATCACGGTCGCGTAGCCCCGCGCGAGTTCGGCCAACCCCTGTGCGTCCTCGACGACCTCGACGGAGAGTTCCGGCACCGCCTGGCGCGCTTCGCTGTAGCGCTCGGCGTCAGTCGTCGCCAGACAGCGCTCGCGAACCCGTACGTCACCGGATTCCCGGAGGGGCTCGACCCCCTCGAGCGCCTCGAGGATCGCCGGGTCGGGCTCGCGTTCGAGTGCTTCGGACGCGAATTCCTGCACCTCCACGATGCGCGAGCGCTGCGAACTCGGATAAACCGTCTCGAGTCGCTCGGCGGCGTACTCGGTGACGGTGCGCTCCTTGAGCAAAGAGAGGACCTGACGGTATACTTCACGGGCGCGGTCGGTCGCGAGGAAGTCGCCGGGATCGTCGTGTTCGAGTCGGATCGCGCCGCGCGCGATGCGGGCGGCTCGGCCCTGGGTGATCCCCGGCGCGGTCGCGATCGCCGCCACGTCGCCCGCCCGAAGCGCGCGTTCGGGATCGTCGAGCTCCGACAGCGCTCGGACGGTCTTCTCGCCGACGCCCGGAATCGACTCGAGGTCCATGTTCTCGAGCGGCGTAACAAACCGGAGCGAGAAAAAGTTCCCGCCCGGTTTTTCGGGCCGGGCGTGGTATCTCGGTGCATGGCAACCGGAGCACCGGAGTATCACGAGCGGACGAAACACTCGCCCAGAAGCGTCCGCGAAGCGGGGCGTGGCCTCGACTTCGATAACAAGCCGACGCCATACAAGCAGTATATCGATCGGCCGTCGAGGCCGCTGGTCGACCGAATTCGCCCGCCCCAGCAGCCGGCGCTGGCTGCGATCACGGAACCGACGGCGGACGGGCGAGCCGAAATCGATGACGGCCTCGCTCGAGCCCGCCGACCGGACCTCGAGGCCCTTACGAACCTGTGTTACTATTCGGCGGGGATCACGACGGCGCTCAACCGCCGCGGTCGGCGCCTGCTGTTTCGCGCAGCCGCAACCACCGGTGCACTCTATCACGTCGATCTGTACGTCGTCTGCGGCGACCTCGCGGGGGCGAACGCGGCCGACGGCGGCGTCGAGCCATCGATTGGCACCCTCGAAGCTGGCGTCTACCACTTCGATCCGCAGACGCTGTCGCTTTCCGTCCTCAGGGAGGGGGATTACCGCGGCGTGCTCGCAAACGCCAGCGGGCACGCGGGCGTCGCCGACGCGCCGCTGTCGGTCGTCGCGACCTCGACCTGGTGGCGCAACGCCTGGAAGTACGGCGATCGAACGTTCCGCCACGCCTTCTGGGACTCCGGGACGATGCTCGCGAATCTGCTGGCGGTCGCACACGCACTCGACTACCGCGCCGAGGTCGTCACCGGGTTCGCGGACCGGCCCGTCGCCGAGCTACTCGGCGTCGAACCCGCGCGCGAAGCACCCCTCGAAATCGTCCCGATCGGCGCGGGCGACGCAGCCCCCGAAATCACACCTGCCGGCGTCGACCCGATCGATCCCGACACCGCGGCGCTCTCGCCCCACGAGAAGGAGTTCCCGCTGATCGGCGAGGCGTGGGCAGCCGGTACTGTAGAGAGCGGCTCCGAGGCGGAGGCCTGGCGAAGCAGGTACCCGACGGAACGGATCGGCACCCGCGACCCCGGCGACGGGGAGCGAGTCTCGCTCGAGCCGGTCGACCCCGAGACGGCATCGCGCCGGCCGCTCCACGAGACGATCCGGCGTCGCGGCTCCTGTCGCGAGTACGAACGCGAGCCGATTAGCTTCCGAAAGCTCTCGACCGTCCTCGACCGGGCCGCCCGCGGCGCGCCGATGGACGTTCGACTCCGCGGCAACCACGACGAGCCCGCGGACGAGCCGGCACTGTCGTTCGTCGATCCGTACCTGATCGTCAACGGCGTCGTGGGACTCGAGTCCGGAGTCTACCACTACCACCCGGACGCGGGCGAGCTCGAGCGGCTTCGGACCGGCGAGTTCCGCGCCGAGGCGGGCCACCTCGCGTTAGATCAGCGGCTGGGCGCCGACGCGGCGGTCTGCCTCTACTTCCTGACCGACGTGGCCGAGATCGTCGACGCACTGGGCGACCGCGGGTATCGAGTTGCACAGCTCGAGGCGGCGCTTTCGGCCGGTCGACTCTACCTGGGAACCTACGCCCACCGCGATCTGGGCGGGACCGGGCTGACGTTCTACGACGACGAGGTCACGTCGTTTTTCGCGCCGCGGGCCGCGGGACAGACGCCGACGTTCCTGTACACGATGGGGCGACCGAACTGATAGGACGCCGGAGGGACGTCCTACTAAATAGCACGCACTGACGCCGGTATTGCACACTAAATAGCACGCACTGACGCCGTTGTTGCACTTTTATACGGGCACGCGTTACTCAAACGAACATGCAGTCGAAACGGCGGCCAGTTCCGTCGGGCTCGAGGCGGTGGCATCGAACGCTGTCGGCCAGGAATCCGCGCCGTGTAACTCGGGGATGGATACATGGAGTATGAGCGACCAGACGTGGTCATGGATCGGCTCGAGTTGCTCCGGGCCTACGCGTACGGGCTCTGCATGGGCACGGCGGACGCCCTCCCCGGTGTCTCTGGAGGGACCGTCGCGCTCTTGCTCGGCTTCTACGGGCGGTTGATCGCCGCCGTCACAGCGCTCACACCCCATCGAGCCGTGACCGTTTTTCGAGGCTACGACCCCGACCGCCGGGCGCGAGCGCGGGAGGCCCTGCTCGAGATGGACCTGCAGTTTCTGGTCCCCCTCGGCGTCGGGATGGCCACCGCGGTCGTGCTCATCGCCGACGTCGTCACGACGCTCGAGGCGACCCATCCTGTCGCGCTCTTTGGCTTCTTTACCGGGTTGATCGCCGCCTCGGCGATCACGCTCGGACGGAGCCTTCCGATCACCTCCGGAGCCCACGTCAGCGCCGCTATCGCGGGCGCGACGATCGCGCTGCTGGTCGCCGCCGGTATCCTCGAACTGCCCGGAAGCGGTCCGATCGTCATCGTCATCGCGGGTGCGATCGCGGTCAGCGCGATGATCCTGCCGGGGATTTCGGGCTCGCTGATCCTGATCCTGCTCGGCCAGTACATCTTCCTCTCTAACGAGCTAAGCGCGTTCGTTAGCGCACTGGGCGATCTGCTCAGCGGCGGGTCGCTCGCGGCCGTCACTGACCCTGGATCGACCGTCGTGCTGTTCCTCGCCGGCGGTACCGTTGGACTCTTCAGCATCGCCCGCGTCGTGCGCGCGGCGCTGACCCGCCGTCGCGAGGTGACGCTCGTCTTCCTCGTGAGTCTTATCGCCGGCTCGATCCCCGCACCGCTGACCAACATCTCCGAAACGCACGCCTGGACGACTGAAACGATCACGCTGACGATCGCATGGGCGGCAGTCGGTGCGGTTGCGCTGTTCGGACTCGAGTACCTCGTGGGCGGCTTCGACCCGGAGTGACCGGAGTGGTCGGCCGGTTCGTCCGAATGGCCCCGACTGACGCAGTCCGGGGACGCCGTTATTGCCTCGCCGCGTCTAGAACGACCGTGCCAGTCACAGCCCTCCTCGGGACTGAACCGACGCGTTCGATGACCGTCCGGTCGACAGTGTCCGCAGCGCAGCGCGAGTTCGACCGTGGAAACTGGGTTCGTGGGCTCCTGTTGCTCGGCTTGCTCGTCCTCGTTCGGATGGTATCGGTCGTCGACCTACCAGCACGCGGTACCGGCAGCTGGCGTCGCGGCGAGTGATCAGAGCCCGTCTAGTCGCCGAAATCGGCGTCGTCGAAGTTCTCGTTCGCGAGGTCGTCGATCATCTCCTCGACCTGGTTTCGCTCGTCATCGTCGAGATCGTCGATCGCGCCGATGCCGTGGCCGGCGCTTTTCGCCGTTTGCAGGGCGTGTTTGTTGAGATTTCTGTCGGGATCGACCACGGGGAGTTTCAGGTCGGTGAAGTTCTCCGGCGGAAGCCCCGACGCCGAGCAGATGAAGTGATCCGCGACTTCGCCCAGATCATCGGTATCGAAGTCCTGACGGTCAGGCCAGCAGCGCCGTCAGATCTGACACGTCGTGTTCCTCGAGCGATCGGATCGTCTCGAGGAGCGTCTCGCGACCGTCGGGGGAGAGGGAGTCGCCAGTGACCGCGTCGAGCTTCTCCTCGAGGGCGTCCCACCCGATCGGTTCGGCCGGGTGACCGAGGAAGGCGTCCTTCTCGACGCGGTACGTGGTGCCGTCGTCCATCGTCACGTCGATGACGGCCGGCATCTCGCCCGCCTCGAAGCGCTCGGTGAGATCGGGATTTTCGCTCACGTCGACGATCCGAAGCAGTTCCTGGACGTCATCGCGACGGATGCGGTCGGGTTCGTACTGTGCGAGCGACAGATCGCGATCGATCAGCGCAGCGGCGAGCATGTACGGCAGGGAATGATCTGCCTCCGCCCGATTTCGAACCTCGTAGCGGTTGCCCTCCCCGCCGCCGATAATGAGCTTCGCCCCGCCGAAGGTCTGGAGTTTGATTCCTGCGACGTCGGTCGCGGCGAGATCCTCGCGTTCGGCAACTTCGATGATTCCCTCGACGGCGGACTGGGCGTAGGTCTCGGCGACGTAACGCTTGGTCATCACGTCGTGGACGCGCTCGCCGGGCGAGAGGTCGACCTCGAACGGCCCGGAGATAACGCTTTGCCATCCCTTCTGTCCTTCGAAGAGGTTCCGGGGCCCGGCCATCCCGTTTTTCGCCAGCATCGCCGAGTAAACCGCGTTGCGGGCCGCGTTCGCCGACGCGATTCCCTTCCACTCGTTGATCTCACCGGTGCGAGTGACGCGCAACGCGTTATGGGCCGTACCCGCGATGGCGATAGCGTTCCGCGCCGCCGCTTCGTCGAGCCCGAGGACATTCGAAACCCCCGCAGCGGCCGATATCACGGTATGGGTGACGTGATCGAACCCCCGGTCGCGAACGGGGGCGTTCCAGGCCAGTTCGGCCTGGATCTCGTATGCGACGGCGAGTCCGGCGAGCAATTCTTTCCCCGATCGGTCGGCGTACTCCGCAGCAGCGACGACGGCCCCGACGTTGTCGCTCGGATGGGGCGTCTCGCCCGGCGCGAGAAACGAGTCCATGTAATCGAGATACCGAACGAGCGCCGTGTTATGCATCGCTGCCTGGACGGGCGATGCACCCCGGCCCCGTCGCCAGAGCGCACAGGGCCCGTTGTCCTCGAGATCGGCCACCGTGTCGGCGACCGCATTCGGCGGGCCGGCGTCCGCTGCGGCGATACCGATGCCGACCGCATCGAGTACCCGGCGTTTGAGGGCGTCACGAACGTCCGGAGAGAGGTCGTCGTAGTCGATCTCAGTCGCAAAGCTCGCAAACTCGAGGGTCGTCGTCATGGGCGGGTTTCTACGGGTACCACAAAACGTCTTCGCGTAGCCAGCCTCAGCGCCGAGCGCTCTTCGAGTCGGGCTAACGTCCGGGAGCGTCCGGGCGACGGTTCACCACAGACCGACGGCAGGTGATCGACGACAGATGACTGACGGCAGGTAATTGACGACAATCACGACGGTGGAGACGAAACGAAGGGGTTCGCGGGAACCACTGGCTGCGATGCCGTCTCGAGATGGCGGCGCACGACAAAATACGGCTGGCGGCTGCAGGGCGCGGTCATTTTCGTTCTGTTGTCGAACCGTAACGCATCAGTGGCGGGGACTCGAGTCGATCGTTCGAGGAGAATCGTGCCTTTCTGAGAACTACTGTCATCCGACCGGCTGACTGGCTGGCAGCTGACGGGTGCTCAGCTACCCCGCGGTATCGCGCACCATCTCGAGCATGAATACGAGCATCGAAGTCGAGTACTGGGTCGTCGATAGCGACGGGGAACTCACCGACGCCGGCCCGCTCGCGGACGTATCAGCACGAACCGAGCAAGGGTGCGTGGAACCGCTGTTCCAACTGCAGACACCGGCCTGCGAGTCGGTGTCGGAACTTCGGACGTCGTTCGTCGAGGATCTCGAGGACGTGCTCTCGAAAACGACGAAACTGGACAAACACCTCGTCCCGTTTGGGACGCCGGTTAACGGTGACGTGAGTGACAGACACCCGGGGGAGCGATGTCGCATCCGGAAGGAGGTACTCGGGACGGATTTCGATTGCACGAAGTATTGTGCCGGGACGCACGTTCGTATCGAGAAGCGACACGTGACCGATCAGCTCAACACGCTCATCGCCCTCGGTCCAGCACTCGCACTGGTCAACTCGTCGCCGTACGTTCGAGGCGAACGGGTCGCTAACGGGGCCCGAGCCTTCTGCTACCGAACGCGAAGCGACGAAGTGGGACCGAAACACGGCCAGCGCTGGCGCTACGTCGACGACGTCGACGAGTGGTACCGACGGCTCGAGCGAAGCTACGAGGAGTTCGAAACCGCGGCCGTCGACGTGGGCATCGACGCGACGGCGGTCGAAGACCACTTTTCGACAACCGACGTGACCTGGACATCCGTTCGACTGCGGGATTCGACGCCGGCCATCGAGTGGCGGTCGCCCGACACCGCGCTACCGAGCCAGATCCTCCGGCTGGTTCGCGAACTCGAGACGGTGATAGAACGGGTCCCTCGCACCACGGTTTGGATCGACAACTCGGGCGCTAGCGGACCCCGGGACCACAGCCGCGGATCCCCCGGCGGTCCCGTCGGACGGAACAGAATCACGCGCGACGTCGACGATCCCGCCGCCGTCCTCGGCCGCGTCACGGACGACATGATCGCCCTCCCCACGTTCGATGTCGTCCAAGACCTCACCGAATCGGCGATCTGCGACGGGCTCGGGTCGGCAGCCGTGGCGAACTATCTCGAACGGATGGGGTTTTCGGTCGACGATTTTCACCCGATCGCGACCCAGATCGATGGACGCCAATTCGTGACGCGGGCCGACGCCCGCGACCTGCGACTGGAGTACGCGAGCCGGCTCGAAGAGGACGTCGCCCGGCTTGCGCGGTCATCCAGTAGTCGATGAACCGGTTTACCCACGGCTCGCTGGATGAAGCCAGCGAGCACTCGCTGGCCGCGAAGTCGCGAGCGGGGCATGCAGTGACGTTCAACGACTACGATCACTCGAACTCAGTTGCCGTCCCGGTACTCGTACTCCCGTTCGGGATCCTCGACGCCCTCCGTTCGCGAGCCGACCCAGGCCCCGAGGGAGAGTCCGTAGACGAAGTGGCCGGCGTGAAAGAGTGCGAGCTCGTCCGCCTCGAGGCGGATGTCGAGCAAGTCCTGTAACACGACCTGCACGCCGACCGCCGAGAGGACCATGCCGTACACCGAGCCCCAGACGAGCCCACGTTGTTCGGGTTCGATCGAACGGCCGGCGTCGTACAGGGGGAACAAGACGCCGAAGACGACACCGGCACTGACCCCGTAGAGGAGGTGCAGGACGATGGCAGCGAGCGGGTGATCACTGGGATCGCCGCCGGCGACGTACTGCGACCAGAAGTTGGCCGACGGTGGCAGTGAGCGCAGGATCGGCAGCCGGAACGCGGTCATGATCAGCGTCGCCACGAATCCACCCTGGATGCCCCGGACCGCAGCGTCGAGGACGTGTTCCTCGCGAGGGAGTTCGTCGGCGTCGCTCGTATGACCCTCAGCCTCGGTGATCGAACGCAAACCCGGCAGATGATCTGATACAGCCATGATGATCGTACCAGCACTACCACAGACACGGTCTTAACCGCCCGGCGCGCGGATTACGGTACGCCGCAGCCGAGCGGCGCTTCAGCTGAACTCGGCGGCCGGGTCGGGAAACACGTCATTGTGCGCCAAGAGTAGCGAATCGCTCACGTCGGTATCGAGCGCGACGGACGACAACGTCCTTTTGCCCGTCCGGCTCGAATCCCGGCCTATGACAACGGTCGAGGCGAAACTCAAGGCTGCCCGCGACGACCTCGCGGCTCGGGACGGCGTCGTGATCGCCTTCTCCGGCGGGGTCGACTCGAGCGTGGTGGCCGCACTCGCCCACGACGCGCTCGGCGAGGATGCAGTGGCCTGCACCGCGAAAAGTGAGACGCTTCCCGAGGCCGAACTCGAAGACGCACGGCGGGTCGCCGAAGAAATCGGTATCCGACACGAGATCGTTTCGTTCTCGGAACTCGAGAGCGACGCGTTCGTCGAGAACGACGACGAACGCTGCTATCACTGTCGGACGATGCGACTCGGCGAGATGCTCGAAACCGCCCAGAGCCTGGGAATCCGAACGGTCTGCGACGGGACGAACGCCGACGATCCGGGTGCCGGCCACCGACCAGGACTGCAGGCCGTCGAGGAACTGGACGTTCACTCGCCGCTACTGGCCCACGACATCTCGAAAGACGAGGTCCGCCAAATTGCCGAATACTACGACCTGTCGGTCGCCGACAAACCCGCCATGGCCTGTCTCTCTTCGCGCATTCCGACCGGCCTCGAGGTGACCGAAGACCGACTCACGCGGATCGAGCGCGCCGAAGCGCTACTACGACAGTGGGGGTTCGACCAGTTCCGCGTTCGCGACCACGACGGCCTGGCTCGGATCGAGGTATCGCCGGACGAACTCGAGCGCGCACTGGAACGGTCGTTCATCGAGACGGTGCGCGCGGAACTCACGAAACTCGGCTTCGATCACGTCACGCTCGATCTCCACGGGTACCGAACCGGCAGCGTCAGCCCTGACAGCGAGATGTCCGCCGACGAAGACCCCATCACGGATACCTCGAGCGACGACTGACAGTCACCGAGAACAGACCATTGCCACGGGCGACCCCCGAAGAGCCGTGCGGAACTGCAATTGGCGGGGACGGGTCACTCACGGACCAACAGATCGGTGACGCACAACGGGGACGACGCCGGCTACCGCTTTCGAATCGATCCGCCGATGAATGTAATTCGCCTCCAGGGTTGACATTCGACCAGAATCCAATGGTACCTGAGCTATAAAACCCACCATGGGCGGTTTTTCTCCGCTATTGGCCGGTAATATTGCACGTTACGATACGGACGTATACCCCGAGATTGTATCACCGGCCGATGGACGTCGACGTGCCGCTCGAGTGGAGCACGGAGGAAAGTCGGACGTACACCCCGGTCGAGACGGATCGAGAGCTGCAGTATCGGACGTATCTCCACGAATCGGGCGATCTCCGGTTGAAAGTCGCCCCGGCGTCGCTCGATGGCGATGACCACCCGGGGTATTCGCTGACGGCGACGAGCTACCCCGGGCTGGATCTCTCCGAGACGCGACGGGTCAGGACCGTCCTGACGTTCGATCGGTGTACCCGCATCGCCCGGCAGTTCATGGATCTGTTCTCGACGAGCTACGACGGTCCCGGTTCGCTCGAGGATGCACTCGACTACGCTACCGAGCGGACGCGCGCACACCGCTAACTCGTCGTCACCATCATCGTTATCTACATTATCAGTTTCATTCGATTTCTAACCGGCCATCGTCGCCACTTCCGCCGTCGGTCTCGTCCCACTCGAGTTCGAATTCGATACTGAGCTCCCCGGGTCCGTCCGCCGGACCTTCTCGCTCGGCTTTGACCTCGAACGTCGGTCGGGCCGGAGGCTCGAGCGTAACCGAATCGGAGCCGGCTGTGAGCGTCACAGCGTCGCCGGCGTCCAGGTTGTCCGCAACTCGTCGGAGCATCGACGCGATTTCTTCTCTGTCGCGGTCGCTTTCGGATTTGAACAGCACTTCTTCTGGCATGCGCTCCTGTACGTTCCGAGAGCTGATAAATAGGCGCCTGGAGGTCGTTCGATGAGGCCGACAAATCGGTTCGGTGGCGACGACAAATCGATTCGGTGGCGACGACAAATCGATTCGTTTTCGTCTCGATCGGTGGTCGCCATAGCGGACTCTGTGTCGGTTGTCGTACACCGCTGGCGAAGTCGTCGGGCCGTCACGACCGACACGCACGAGAGAACTCGAGCGGCGAGGGAATTACTCGCGTCCGACCCACTTCAGGATGAACAGCGTCCCTTCGAACAGCAGGATCATCGTGACGGCGACGAGGATCGGGGCCATCCCCGTCGGATCGAACGCGAACATGAACGCGATCCCGGCGAACGCCGCCCAGAAGTAGAGGCGCTTCTGTGCGAGCCAGCGGCGGGTGGTCACGCCCATCATGATCGCCAGCATGATAAACAGCGGAATCTGGAAGACGACGGCGAGGAAGCCGGTCAGCGTGATGATCAGGTTGAACGTATCACCGAGTGCGTACGCGATTTCGGCGCTGCCCTCGGCGTAATAGGTGAAGTACCTGAACAGGATGGGCAACACGAGCACGTACGAGAACAGCATCCCAAGCGCTGCCAGCACGACGCTCGTCGGCACCGCCGCGAGGTAGTACTTCCGCTCGTTGGGGTAAAGCCCCGGGCGCATGAACAGGTAACACTCGTAGACGAACGCCGGCAGGGCGATCATGATCCCAAGCAGCGACGAGATCTTGATCCGAGTGAGCCACAACTCGAGCGGGTGGTAGACGTGTGGTGGCGGAACCTCGCCGCTCGCGTAGGGGAACACGTTGAACCAGACGAATTCGATGGCCTGAGAGGCCCCCAGTAGACCGATTGCCGTCCCGCCAGCACCGAACAACAGGACGACCGCCAGCCTGAGAACCATCTCCTCGATGTGATCCGCCAGCGGCATCTCCTGGTCGTCCGGCGGCGCTTCGATCCCGTCGATATCCTCGTCGGGGTCGGGATACGTCGGTTCGGTCGGCTCTGTCGGTTCGGGAGTGCGATGACCGCCGACGACTCCCTCACCGTCGGTCTCGAGGTTCGCAGCGGCGGCGTCGGCGTCGGTTTCCGCCGGGGTTTCGGGACCGGATGGAGTCTCGGGACCGGATGGAGTCTCGGGGCCGGACGGGGGTTCGGATTCGTCGTCGGATCGCGGCGACTCGCCGAACGGACCGGTATCCTCACTCGACGGGAGAAAGTCAGTCTCGTCGTCGGAACGCGGTGGCTCGTCGTGGTCGTCCCATCGATCTCCGAGGTCCCCGGTGGCCGTGCCGTCCGTCGTCCCGTCCGGGTCGCTCCATCGATATCCGAGGTCCCCAGTGGCCGTGCCGTCCGTCGACTCGTCGAGATCGGCCTGTCGGTGTACGCGATCGCGAGTGGATTCGCCGTCCGACGGCTCGTCGGGGACGCTCCATCGCTCTCCGAGGTCCGAGGTTCCCTCATCGTCCGACGGCTCGTCGGGGACGTCCCATCGGTCGCTGATGTCCCGGGTGTCCTCGCCGTCCGGCGGCTCGTCCGACATCTACGGGATAGTGATAGGCCGCCAGTTATAGGCCTTTTTCTTACGAACACCCGATGAGAGTGAGAAGGCGATACGTTCGGCCATCGTTTCTCTACCCACTCGAAAGGTTGATAACTGAATGTCAGTTACCCCACCTCAATGAGTTCCGCCGTCGACGAGGACACCGTCCGTGCCATCAATAGTGGCCGGGAAACGATCGGCGCCCTCCTCGCTGGTGCCCAACAGCACCTCCAGAAGGTGTTCATCGTCTTCCTTATCGGCTTCGTCGGTTCTTTCTACGCACTTCGCGTGGTCGTCTGGGACTTTCTCGAGGCGACTGCGAAAGAGCAGATGAGCGAGGCGGTCGCCGGGTCGACCGACATCATCACCCGAACCCCGTTCGAGGTTATCTTACTGCAAGCCAAGATCGGGATGATCACGGGCCTCATCGTCGCTATCCCGGCGCTGATCTTTTTCTCCCGGAAGGCACTTCGCCGCCGCGGCTACACCAGCGAGGTCCCGATTTCGACGGGCGCTATCGCCGGGTTCGTGGTCGTGTCCCTGTCGCTTTTCATCACCGGCGTCGTCTACGCGTACAGCGTCTTCTTCCCGTTCTCGTTCAACTTCCTCGCAGGGAACGCCGTCAGTGCCGGCATCAAACCCCATTACGGCATCACCGAGTTCACCGAGTTCATCGCGCTGTTGACGCTCTCGTTCGGCCTCGCCGCCCAACTGCCGCTGATAATGGGTGCGTTGTCCTACACCGAAATCATCCCGTACGAGACGTTCCGCGACAAGTGGCGCCACGCCGTCGTCGCGATCGTCATCTTCGGGGCCCTGTTCTCGCCGCCGGACCCGTTTACGCAGGTCATGTGGGCGATGCCGATGGTTATCCTCTACGTCTTCAGCCTCGGCCTGGCCAAGGTCGTCACCAACGTCCGCCGCCGCGGCGCGGCAAAATCCGAGCGGACGGGCACGGCTCACGTCAAACGGCGCCTCCTCCAGTTCGGCGGCGTACTGGCCCTCATCGCAGCAGGGGCAGCCGTCGCCGTCGAACAGGGTGCGTTCGACTACCTCCGGCAATCGGTCTACCCCGCGGTCCCCGAACTGGTGCGACCTAGCGGCAAGAGCGGACTCGAGATCATGGCGAACGAACACGGCGTCCTCGGTGCGGTTGCGGTCGGCCTCGTCGTCGCCGGCGTCGTCGGGTTCATCGTCCTGCTTGCCTACACGATTCGCGTCCTCCAGTTGCCGGTGTATCCGAAAGCGGACGACATTCGACGGGCAGACACCCACGAGGACGTCGACTTCGAGACGCTCGACGTCGAGGACATCGACGACGTGTCTGCGCAGGTCTTTCTCAGTATGAGCGAAGAGCAGGCGCTCGAGTACTCCCGGCAGGCGATGTACGACGACGACCGGGACAAAGCGCAGGCCATCCTCGACCGGTTCGATTCGCTCGACGCAGCGAACGAAACCGCCGACGGCTCCGCTGCGAGCGGTAGCGCAGGTGCCACGGCGGGCGGTGCAGGGGGCGAAGCCGGCGAAGACGACAGCCTCTTTGCGAGCACCGCCGCCGGTATGCTCGATCCCTTTACCGAGGACGAAACCACCGAGGACGACATCGGCGGCTACGCCTACGACATCGCGTTCATTTTCCAAAGTCTGACCTCGAAGATGTTCCGCATCGTCGGACTGTTCATCGTCGTTATGGGCGGGACCTTCTTCTGGCTCTACTCGGGCGGTATCGGGGACGTCCTCAGACTCTTCCTCGATCGGGTTCCGCGACACGTACTCGAGGAAGTCGTCGGCGAGGGCGTCGATCCGAGCACGCTCTCTCTTATGGAGCTCATCGAGGCGATGGACATCGTCGTCGCCCTGCACCCGGTCGAGGTGCTCATTTTCGAAGCGAAGGTGAGCGCACTCGCCGGAATCGTCGCCATATTGCCGCTGACGCTGTTTTACGCCTGGCCCGCCGCCAAAGAGCGCGGATTGGTCTACGGCGACCGGCGTACATTCGTCCTCTGGGGCGGCGGTCTCATCGTCGGCTTCGCCGTCGGGACCTACCTCGGGTTCTTCTGGATCGCGCCGTCGATCATCTCGTATCTGGTCTCGGACGCCCTCCGCAACGGGATGGTCATCTCCTACCGGATCAAGAGCTTCTTCTGGCTCGTGATCTTGACGACCGTCGGCATCGGCTTCCTGTTCAATATCATCGTCACGATGGCATTGTTCCACGCCGGCGGCATCGTCAGCTACCGCTCGATGCTCGAGCGGTGGCGGCCGTTCGTCGTCGCCACCTTCACCCTCTCCGCGTTTTTCAGCCCGAAGGGCGTCCTCATGATGCTGGTATTCGCCATCCCGATCTCGCTTACCTATCTGATCGGGCTCATCGTCCTCTACGTGCTGACCGCTGGCGGTCGGCTGTTCGGCGGTGGGGGTGGGGCAGTCGCCGATCCCGATGCGGAAGACGCCAGTGCGTCGGCCACCGAGTGAGCAAGTGACATCCTCCTCGCCGTAACCGGAGAGGGATCGAAGATCCCTCAGGCAGTCGGGCAGAGCCCGACGACGGCGAGGCTTCCCGTACCGCAGGTGGGATATTTGCCGGTTTACGACACGGCCTGTTCTCTCGTGTGAAACGTCCCGCTCTCGCGGTCAAACAGGTATGTCGATGGCTGTGCCACACAGCCGTTACTCCTATCCTCGCCGTGAGGACTCGGAGTTATCTTCTGTCGCATATTCTCTGCTCCGTTACAATCCGCGTTGGCTACCAACTCACACGACGAGCAAACGTACAGGCCACGTTCGACACGGTTCGACTTCGTGTCGTCACCACACCGTGAGCAGGTCTTACTGGTGTTCCACTCGTTTTCCTTCACTACCTCGACGCCACGCATCTCGCCTTTGTATTCGAGGTACTGGTAGATGCGGTCAAACGCCCACGAGTGCAACTTCTTGTTGCCGGTCTTGCCCCAGTCTGAGTCTCGCACATCTTCAGGCCAACTCACCGCGAGCGTGCCGACACCACGTTCGACACACTCCCTAATGATGGTGTCCGTAAGAACGTGATAAAAATGCGTCTCGCGATCTGCGAGTTTCCGACGCGCCCACATCGACTTTTCTGACGGGCCGTTCTCACCTTCGGTGTCGTACTCTGCCCAGGTGAAGTAGTGCTTGTCCTGTTTGAGCGAGTTACCGGGATACAGGACGTATTCATCGGGGAATGCGACCGTGGCGATATTCGTGATGCCGAGGTCGATGCCTGCAACTCCGTCGCCTGTGGTGTCGTTCGTTTCACGTTTGACTTTGCAGACGAAGTGCAGTTCCCACTCGTCGCCATTCCAGACCGCCCGAACGTTCTGTACCTTGGTAACCTTCGAAAGGTCAACGTCTGGGCGCGTCTGATACTCACAGAGGATGAAGTCTGACCAGTTTTCTTTGAGGTTCGAACCTTTGCTCAGTCGGACGCGGTTGTTCTCGGGGTCGTGTCTGAACCCGTCTGCTTTGAATGTGACTGTGCTTCGTGGTCGGATATCGCCGTGTTTGCGGTAGCCGGGCGGATTCGCTTCCGGGTCATTCTGGCGCAGGTCGAACCACGACTGGAAAGCCTCAGAAAGTTCTTCGATGACTTTCTGACTGGATTGGGCGTTCAAGTCTTTCCAGCACGCTTGGTTCTTCATATACGCCTTCAGCGCCCCTTCGTCTGGTATTTCACCGGTTGCGTTCCAGATACGGTCAGCTGTCCAGTGTGCGACGTTCCAAATTTTAGAGGCAGAATCACCGAGCGAGTCAAGGTCATCACAGACCTGCCGCTGGTTCTGGATAGAACCAACGTAGGTGCGGGTGACCTCGATCGCCATACATAGCCTATGTAGATAAACCAACTTAATGGTGTGGATTAGCGTTAAATATCCGGCCTGCCATCGGCGGTGGTTGGCGTCAAGGTTGTCGGATTCACTCCCGTCGTAAACGACGGAATTCTCTCCTCGCAGAAAGATAGCTGTCAAGAACGGCGTGCCGAATAGAGAGGATAGAGTCAGGACCCCGATTTCGGCAGGTCTGGACAATCTGGGCCGAATCGGTCGATCATTGGAGCTACGAACTGGCCGCTGAGAGACTCCCCGTTGCAGATGTTCGCCGTTATTCCGCTTCTTCGTCGAGGCGGAATGTCGCACGAACCGGTTCGGGAAGGGGTGGTCGTGGGGCGGTTTCGTGGCGCTCAATTTTCTCGGGTTTTCGCGTTTTCTGGTGGACAGCTCGCGCCATTGGGACGCCCTTGAGATAGTTGAAGTCCCCGAGGATGTCGGCACCATACTTTGTGAAGCCGTAGAATTTCCACGGCAAGCCGCGTTTTTCCCTGTTTGGGGGATACTCGTAGATTGCGAGGATGTCTGCTTCGACGAGCACGTCCAGTTGCTCTTCGACGGTTTTTTTCGATTTGCTTGGGACGAAATGGTTGATTTCATCCGCTGACGCGAGGGTTTTCGGGTGCCCAACGAGCGACTGAATGATGCTGTGTCGAGTTTCCTGTGACAGGAGTTCCATCAACTCACGCTGCCGATCTAACGGGTTTTCCTCGTTGTCGGCTTTGGAATGCGAGGAGATGTCGGCCATTGTCAACTGGACCTACGATGGCGGATCACATAAACAGACAGGATTGACTTCTCTACGTTAGACCAGTGTGGTTATTGGCCAGTATTTCCTTATTGGTTAGTATGGCGGACATACCGGAGACCACCGAAGAACGTACCGACTACATCGTAAACGACGTTCTCTATGGCCTCGAACTCGACCCAATAGATAGCGAACGACTCCTCTCGTATATGCGAGAGCGACACGAGCACCTCTTTGGCCCACATTCGACGTATTTCGTGCTGGGCAGTTACGAATCACCGTTCAAATATCGTCTCGATGAGGCGCTCGACGTGCTGAACCATCGACACGATGCCTACGCGTACATCCTCGCCACCCAGCCCGACCTCGAGGTGTCGGATGAGATCCCCGGCCTCAAAGTGAAGTTCTTTCTCCACGCTCTCTACGCGGATTCGATTCCGTTGATTCTTGAACACGACACTGGTGGGGCGGTCGCCGAGTTTGGACGCGTTGAACGCCCGGCGCTGCTCGACCGCACGTACCTCTTCCCTCGGGCACGAGAGGAGCACTACGATGATGACTCCCTGCTCACAACGCAAGACGCGATCCTCGCTCGGGCGGTCGAACTGGCATATCGTGCTGATGACCTCGACGAGGAACTTGATGCGCTCGCCGAACGCGCTCGTGACCACGGGCTGGACATCTCGACGCAGGATCTCGAATCGTATCTGGAGTCCGAACTCGGCGGTCGCACGCCGTCGTATAGCGGCGTGATAACCGATTCCCTCGTCCATCTCGAATCAGTGAACCAGTGCTTTTCGTGGACGACGACGGAGGAACTCGAAGAACGATTGGCGAACGTTCCGTAGTCAGTTTCGAAGACACGATACCCCTGATGCGCCGTCGTTACCAGCGCGTCCATCTTGCTCGGTCACGATCCCTCGCTTGTCGAACGTCGAGCTCCGTCACATTCGCGCTGTTCTACAGCACGATCACCGCGTTCTCCCACATTGCCGTCAAAAGAGAGATCCCGTAGATCGGTTGTCGTCAGCAACGCTCGCGGTTTCAGTAGACGATGTCCCACATCGGCGTTAGCGTGATCGACTCGATCGCTTCGCGATCGATCTCCGTCTCGAGCCCATTCTCACTCTGCAACTGCAGTATCGCCCCGTCATCACCCTGGATCGGTTCGGCACTCGCCGCGAAGTACTCCGAGCGTTCGTCGTCCCCCGAGACGTCGATACGTAACTCCGCCCCCTCGTCGTCGTCGGTCCACTGATGATCGACGTACGTCCCCCAGCACTCGCGACAGACGTCTTCGCACTGGTCTTTCAGATTCCCGGTGAATGACTCCGGCTCGAACGGCATCGAATGGTGTAACACGGTTCGACAAACCGACTCGGCTCGAACGATCACGCCGTCTTGGTCCCTGTCGAATAGAACCAGGCAGCCGTTTACGCACCCGATAGAATCACCGTCAAAATCAGTCGATGGCCGGTCGAGTCGGTTCAGACAATGGCCACACGTGATGTCGTCTGCCGTCACATCTTCGCGTAACTCGAAGTGCTCACCTTCGATCGGGACCCGTATCGCATCACAGAGACTCGACCAGCCGAATCCGGTGTCCGGAGGCACGTGGTTGTCGTAGAATACGTGCGTGAGACCGTCGTCGGTTTGCCAGTGATAGGGTGTCGGATGATACATACTTGGGTATTCAATCAAAGGATAATAAGTATACTTCAGATATTGCTTATAGAGAAAGAAGCCGTGGTCCGTCGCATTCCGTTCTGTTCCCGCGAATTAGCCGTCGACTACGCCCCGCGACCTCTCCCGTACGGGTCCGTGACACCAGCACAACCTACACACTCACCGTGATCGGCCACGCACTCGAGGTGTCCCGCACCGAACGAACCCTCGACTGCCCTGGTCCGGGAACAGCTCCCCGAATCGAAGTAGCTGCTATAGTAGTCGTTGAAACGATGTCCCCACCGCTTGCGCTGCTGTGGCCAGCGCGTACTCGCTGGCCGCGAATTCGCGAGCGGGGTGTGCAATGACGTTCAGCGACTACTATAGAGAGCCCCGTGCATCGGGCGGGGGCGTGATGCGCCTCGAGCCGACGGCTTAAGGGAGGCGCATGCGAACGAGCACCCAGACTGATGCCCAAGATTAGCGTCGAAATCCCGCAGGAACTCCTCGATGATCTGGACGACCACGTCGGGGACGACGGAAAGTTCGTCAATCGCAGCGATGCGATCCGTGCGTCGATCCGCAAAACCCTGGATATATTGGACGAGATCGACGAGCGTCACGATCGCCTCGAGAGCGACGGGTAACCACTCGGTGGCTCACTTCCCGTCGAGTCGCCGTGCGAACCCGAAGTTCGGCTTGACGTCCTCGACGCGAACGGTGACGATCTCGCCTTCTTCGGTGTCCGGGACGAACAGCCGGTAGCCGTCGACCGAGGCGATGCCGTCCCCTTCGCCACCCACGTCGATAATCTCGACCTCGAGTTCGTCGCCTGGCCGCACCGAGGCGGTGAGCCGGCCCTTCCCGATGAAGTAGACCTCGGACGATTCGTCGCGGCTAGCCTTCGGCGAGGTAGCCCGGACGTACTGGAACTCCGCTTCGACGTCGGCCCGGAAGTCGTCGACGTCCGGCCCTTCGAAGACCTTCACGACGAAGTCGCCACCGCTGTCGAGGAGTTCGAGTGCGGTCTCGAAGGCCTGCCGTGCAAGGTGGAGCGAACGGGCCTGATCGAGCGAATACTCGCCGGACATGTTTGGCGCCATGTCGGAGAGGACGACGTCCACGGGCCCGCCTGCTCGCTCCGAATCGGCAGCACCCGCCCGATCGGCAGAGCCGCCCGCCGCGTCGATAACCCGGTCTCGCGTCTTCTCCTCGGTCATGTCCCCGCGGAGCGTCTCGACGTTGTCGTGATCCTCGAAATCTTTGATCCGCTGGAAATCGACGCCGATCACGTTCCCCTGCGGGCCGACTTCTTCGGCGGCGACTTCGAGCCAGCCGCCGGGGGCCGCACCCAGGTCGACGACGGTATCGCCGCGTGAAATGACGTTCTCGAGGTCGTCGAGCTGTTTGAGCTTGTAGGCCGCTCGAGAGCGATAGCCCTCCTGTTTCGCTTTGTTGTAGTAGTGGTCTCGACCCGTCATGCGTACCCCACCAAATTCATTGATATGTTCCGGATGGGGACTGCCTGCGAATTCGCGTTCATATCAACTGAGACGTGGTCGACCCGGAAAGGCACATCGGATGGTCCGCATCGGTACGATGCTCAATCGGAAGACACGATACAAGTCCGCTACGGGGTTTTCTTCATCCGGCGGAAACCGAACTGTCATCGACCCACGACTGAAGTCGTGGGCTTGTCCGTGGACTCCCGGTCTGCCGACGAAATGTCGGAGGCGGTGTAATCGCCATTCCCGTTCACCATCCCGGACTTGAGGGCGAGATGACCGTCGCCCAACCCAGAGGGGCGTTTGCCCTCTGGTAACGTTAGCAGTTTCAGACCGATGTTCTTCGCGGCGTTGTAGTCGCCGTCAACCGAGTACCCACACTCGTTGCACTCGAACCACCCGTCTGAGTTACGATTCGTACTGGACTGATGCCCGCACTTCGAGCACGTCTGACTCGTAAACGCGGGTGGAATCTTCTCGACACGGATGCCGTACTCGGCGGCCTTGTACGCGATTTGTTCTTGAAGTTCGCGGAACGCCCAGTTGTGCATCTGCCGCTTCACTTGATCGTTCCTGTTGTCCATCTGCTCGCGGATGTGGGTCAAGCGTTCGACGGCAATGTACGAACAACCGTGGGTGACGGCTTCCTCCACGATGCGTCGGGAAATCGTGTGCAGGCGATTCAGCACGAAGCGGTTTTCTCGCCCCGACAATCGCCGGAGTACCTGCTTTGCGGAGCGAGTGCCTTTGTGCTGAAGGCTTCGACGCACGCGGAAGTAGTGATTCTGCCCCCACAGTAGTTCACCACCGTCGTAGAACGACCCCGTACTCGTCACGGCGACGTTCTTCAGGTTCAAATCCACGCCAAGTACCTTGTCACCGTCACGTTCATCGACCTCTTTCTTGATGACGATGTGGAGGTGGAACGCATCCTCGTCTTCCCGGTAGTGGAGTGTTCCCATCCGTGTTTCGTAGTCGTCATCATCGAGATAGGATTTCTGGTAGTCTCCGAGAACGTAGTCCACAGCGACCCTGCCGTTGATCGTGGAGAGGGTAGCCGACCTGTCCCTGATGGTCAACGTCCGTTTGTCGTAGACTGCGGACGGTTCGCTGAATCGGGGGAGTGGGCGGCTGTTGCCCTTCTCCCAGTCTGCAACGGTGGATTTCATCGCTTCGACGGCTTTCGAGTACGCCCGAACGCAGAGGTTCGCGGGCAGGTCAGTTTCGTCTCGCAAGTCGTGATACACTTTGTCGTGTATGGTAGACTTATTGAGGATGAGGTAGCCGTCGTCGTTCCTGGCGTTCTGGACGGTGTAGTTGCAGGCGTGGTTGAACTGCTCGATAGTCTGATGGAGGTCGTCTGCTCGGTCGTCTGGAACCGAGAGTTTGACTGGAATGGTTCGTTTGACCTCCATCTGTAAATTCACATATAGGACCCTGTTTTATGTAATCTGCGGCTGGCGTTGGGGAGTCGGAATGCTATCGCTCGTGGTTTGATTCAATGCTTGTCGGATTCCTCCCACGACTGAAGTCGCGGGCTTCCTCCTTGAATTTCTGTGAGAGCGGGTTCCGTCGGCCCGACGCGAGTCAGTCCGATCACCTCCCGATCGGTAGAACGCCGCGTCGATGTCGCGTCGATCAGCCTGTCTCGAATCGATTCGACGAGCTCGTCCGTGTCTCGGTGACCTTCAGAGAATAGCATCAGATCCATACACCGTCCGCCTCGCGTTATTTTCATCAATCGTTCGAATAGGAAACTATCTCCGCGAGAAGGGGCCTCTATTGGGTTCCCGGTCGTAGGCCAGACCGGTGTTATCATGGGAGAAATTGACGTGGCAATAGGTGTCGATGCGGACTGCGTCGCCGGCTGGTTAGGCTCGTACGGCGGTTCGGACTCGCCCGCGGACCTGTCGCGCGGACTCTCCGCGGGGAACGAAGGGATTCCTCGCCTGTTGCAGCTCTTCGAGGATCAGGACGTGACGACCTCGTGGTACGTGCCGGGGCACACGATCGATACGTTCCGCGACGAGGTCGAGGAGGTCGCGGCCGCTGGACACGAACTCGGCGTCCACGGGTACTCACACGAGAATCCCACCGATCTCTCGCGCGAGCAGGAAAACGAGATACTGCAGGTTTCGATCGACTTGATCGAAGACGTAACCGGAGAAGAGCCGGTCGGCCACCGTGCGAGCTGGTGGGAGTTTAGCGAAAATACGCCCGAACTAGTCGAGCAGCACGGCTTTCTCTACGACAGTAGTCTGATGGAACGTGCGTTCGAACCCGGCCGGATGCGCAAGGGGGACGACTGGACGCCGATCCAGTACGATCAGGACCCCGAGACGTGGATGGAACCGTACGAGTACGGCGAGGAGACCGACGTGATCGAGATTCCGATCAGCTGGTACCGTGACGACATCCCGCCGATGTTGTTCATCAAACAGCCGCTCTACCACGCCGGATACAAGGACCCGAAGATGATGTACGACCAGTACTACAGACGGCAGTTCGACTTTCTCTACGATCGGCGGGGCGCGGGCGTGTACACGTTCACCATCCATCCGGACCTCCACGGACTTCCACACATGATCTCCCACCTCGAGGAGTTTATCCAGTACGTCGAGAGCCACGAGGACGCCGAATTCGAGACGCTGGAAACGATCGCTCGGAAGTACGATGACGATCCAGCAGTCTACGAGAGCGAGGGCGACTACGTTTGAGCGACCGCCCATTTGTTTTCTATAGTAGTCGTTGAAACGATTTACCCACCGCTCGACCGACTGCGGCCAGCGAGTGCTCGCTGGCCCCGAATTCGCGAGCGGGGTGTGCAATGACGTTCAACGACTACTATGATACCGTCTGGTCAGCCGGCAAACACCTGCCGAATCTCTTCGGCTGTATCGTATGCGGCGAGCGCCAGCATCAGTTTGATACGAGCTTTCTGGGCCGGCAAATCGCTCGCGAAGATCACCCCGTGCTCCCGCAACGTTTCGCCGCCGCCGACGCCGCCGTAGACGGGTGCAAGTCGACCCTCGAGACAGCGAGACGTGATCACGACTGGAACCCCCTGATCGATGGCGTCTCGGACGCCGGTTCCGATTCCGGTCGTCACGTTCCCGAGACCCGTTCCTTCGACGACGAGTCCGTCCGCGCCTCGCTCTACGGCCGCATCGATCAGATCGCCCGTGACGGCACTCCCGCTCTTGATCGTGTAGACGTCCGCCTCCAACGAGGCGTTCGAGACGTGGTCCGATTCTCCCTCAGGCGGCCGGTGGAGCGCGACGCCGGTCCGATCGACGGTGGCGACGGGGCCCGGGCCGACGGAACGAAACGCCTCGAGCTTCGAGGTGTGGGTCTTCGTGACGTGACGCGCGGCGTGAACCGCCTCGTTGAACGCCACGAAAACGCCGCTGCCGTCGTGAGCGGAGAACGCGTCGGCGGCTCGAAACGCCGTGAGAAGGTTCGACGGACCGTCCGGACTGTACTCGTCCGGACGGCGTTGTGCGCCGGTCACGAAAACCGGTATCTCGGGCTGGATCGCGGCGTCGAGATAGTATGCGGTTTCTTCCATCGTATCCGTGCCGTGGGTGATGACCACCGCGTCGACCCCGTGGTTCCCGTCGAGTTCGCGGACTCGTTCGCCGATCGACTCGAGCGTCTCGGCGTCCATCTCGAAGCTCGGCACCTGCGCGACCTGGTCGACGTCGACGTCGGCGTACGCTTCCAGCGCCGGGACCGCGCCGACGAGTTCGCTGCCCCGTTTGGTCGGAGACGCACCATCGTCGCCGTCGGTACTGGCGATCGTGCCACCCGTGCTGAGTACGGTTACGTGCATGGCGTTCGTACAGGAACCTACCGTCGGCATCCTCAAAACACCGCAGCCTTCCGGGGGTAAAACGCGGTCGATGCCGTTTCCGGAACGGAACGCGTCCGATCGTGTCGGTCGGCACCACCGAACGAGCCGCGGCCGTGCGTAAAGGGTGCCTTTTTATGGCAACCGTTCGTACGGCGACCTATATGTTCAAGGCCATCGTGAGCGCCGAAACGCTCACCAGCGCGCTCGACTCGGTGAGCGTGCTGGTCGACGAGTGCAAAATCCACCTCGAGGAGGACGGCCTCGAAATCCGGGCCGTCGACCCCGCGAACGTCGGGATGGTCGACCTCTCGCTCGATTCGGCTGCGTTCGAGTCCTACGAAGCTGACGGCGGGCTGATCGGCGTCGACCTCTCGCGACTGGAAGACATCGCTGGCATGGCCGAATCCGGCCAGCTCATCCAGATCGAACTCGACGAAGAGACACGGAAACTCCACATCCAGATCGACGGACTCGAGTACACGCTCGCGCTCATCGACCCCGATTCGATCCGCCAGGAGCCGGACATTCCGGACCTCGATCTTCCCGCAGAGGTCATTCTCGAGGGGAAAGACGTCAACCGGTCGGTGACGGCCGCTGACATGGTGTCCGACCACATCGCACTCGGCGTCGACGAGAACGAGGAGTATTTCTACGTCGACGCGGAGGGCGACACCGACGACGTCCACCTCGAACTAACGGAAACGGACCTGATCGATCTGCAGGTCGGTCCCGCACACTCGCTGTTCTCGCTCGATTACCTCAAAGACATGAACAAGGCGATCCCCTCGGATACCGAGGTTACGCTCGATCTCGGCGAGGAGTTCCCCGTCAAAATCTACTTCGGCTTCGCGGAGGGGCAGGGACAGGTTACCTACATGCTCGCACCGCGAATCCAGAGCGACTGACGGGTCGAAGACGCTCTCCATTGTCGGTAGTTCTGCTCGGCTGCAACCGCGTTCTCTCGAGATATCCGTCGGTTCGGATGGCTTAAAAAGAGGACATGAGCAGGAAAGGGGCTACCGGGCCGCCCTTCGTACCGTCGTTCGTGCCCTCCACGAACGATTCGACGGACGAAACGGAATCGCAGCCAGTCAGATGCATCGCGACGTTCGACCCCGCCGACGAACGAGCGAGCGAAGCCGTCGTCACCGCGGTTGCCGCCGTTCTCGGGGAGGATCCCGGCAACCTGCGACCGCTGTACGAGCACGTCGACCCGGATGCGCTCGATTCCCTAATTGAGAACGCTCAACTGACCGATTCCGGGACTCACCAGGTGTGGTTTCCCTACGAAGGGGTCGACGTCGGCGTTCGAAGTGGCGGAGAGATCCGGGTTCGAGATGCGACTGTAGACCGGTCACGGTAGTTGGGTATACGAATATTGTTCGGGCGGACAGGGGACACTCTGACCGCACGGATCGTGTCGCCCGCGTTGTCGGTGGTGACTGAGTCCATACCCTGAGAGTTAGCAGGACTTCCCGACGAAGTCCAGGTTGGCTTGGATACTCCCTTTCTCTTTGAGACCGACATGCCTGGGGATCCACCACTCGAAGCCGATGTACCCGGTGTTAGAGTTCTCGATGCACCAATCGTCCTCGTCGTGATCACTGCAGACGCCGAAGCGGACGCCGGTCATCGGACGCCGCCGACCGTGATTGTCACCGGTATCGTCGTAGAACGGTGCCAGTGCGGTACCTTTTCGAGCACGGTCGAAGACGTTCAATTTCGTCCGGTTACCGCTGGCAATCTCGATCCGGCAGATCGGCAGGTTACTCTTCCACTCGAAGCCGACCGGTTTGCCCTTCTTACCTGTGATAATCTTCGTGACCTCGATGCAGAGGTCGGGAAGGGGCTTGTCCTCGTTCATCGCCACGTGGCCGACGCCGTCGATGCACAACTCGACGCCGTCGCCGAGGTGGGAAATACAGTCGCCGAGGTCGTCGACGTTCTCGCTGTCGACGATCTTCTCGACCTTCTTCCCGTCGACGAACTCTTCGATGTTTTCCACCGTGATCCACTGTGGGACGTACTCGTCGGCCGAAGCGACCTCGCAGTCGCTCGTGTTGACGCGCGGGTACCCGTAGTAGTGGATACCGTCCCGGTCGAAGGGGCCGGCGACGTACGGATCGCCCGAGATGTGGACGCCCTTCTCGAGTCTGTGGAGTACTTTTTTGAGCGATCCCTGGACGATGATCGGCTCGTACTCTTGATAGACGTTGTCTCCCCGATTGTCGTGGCCGTTGCCGTTGTCGCCGTTCTCGGCGCAACAGACGTCGATGTTACTGATACCCTGACCGGTAGGCGTCGAGAAGGTGGCACCGTCGAGTATGACGGGTTCATCGAAGACGTAGACCTGCTCACCTTCGTTGCCGCCCTTGACGCTGACGATCATAACGGGACCGTCCGACGAAAGTGTGACGCTCCCGCTGGTCCGGCTGTCGACAGTGATCGTGGCACATCCCTCTGCGATATCACCGGCCTCGAAGTCCGAGCCGAACACTTCAGATCCCTCGAGATCACCGTCTTCGAACCGGTCGAGTCGATCCTCGTAGTCGTCGCAGTCGTAGTTTCGAGCGCCTCCGAACCGCGGATCGTCACCCGTGACGATGATATCGTCGATCCTCGGCGTCGCCTCGGTCACCGGACCGGTGACCGGCATGTAAGTGCCGTTGTTCCCGCCGTTCGGTGGTTTCATCCCGCCGAACTCGTCGTACCAGACGCGCGCCCGGGCGAGGTGGGCGAGTTTCTTGTCGACCGAGACGTCGTCCGCTATGAGCGTGAGCTTCCCGGGCTCGTCACAGATATGATAGCTGAGCGTTACCTCACCGCCGTAACCCGGCTTGATGCCGTGGAAATTTATCAGCGGATCTCCCCGTTCGGTGTCGTCGTCGTTCGTCCGCAGATCATCGCTGAGCGGATCCTCGACATCGACGAGGGCATCGTTCGTCAGACCTCCGTCGCAGTAATCGATGTCGTCGTCCTGCACCCGGTCGTTGTCCTCGTCCGGGAATGCCTCGAGTTGCTTCCAGCCCTTTCCGGTAATGACCGCCTCCTGCCAGTCGATCGCCACCGGAACGTCGTACTCGTGTTCGTGATCGGTATTCTTCTCTCCTGCAATCACACTGTTCGCGCCGAGTGCAAGCCCGGCGCCGGTCGTGCCGATACCCGCGAGAACGTTGCGTCGATCGATAGTCGGTTTTGTCTCTTTTGACATAGTTTCTCTGCGCCCCCCGGAACCACCCGGGAACCACGCAAGAAGTGCCGACCAGATATCATAATATAAGTATACACAAGAATCTCCAATGTTACAGACAGTATACGGTTTTGCAACCACCACATATTACAACATATTCCGAATAACACGGCAGTTTTACTAATCTAGTACGTATTTATTTATTGCTGATGTCGTTCTATCACTGCAGCCCATATATAACGGATTGAAGTATTTACATACGATATCAAAACTATTACTCCCAAACCACCCTTGCGGTCCGATGCTGTCAGAACCACCCTCGCGGACCGATACTGTCAACTACATTTGATGGGCGAGTTCTTGGCTGGAAAAGCTCTGCGCATACGCCAAAGTCATCGAGGCGAGGATATCACCGGTTGTGATGGGAACGGGCGATAGTTAGCTGCGTTTCGGACTGAAGGAACCGCCATCAGCTAGACGAGAGTGACAGATACAGCGGCTGTACTGGCTTTGAGTTTCTCGACTTATTGTGGTCGAATAAACTCCGCTACTACTTACTGGGAGCGTAGCGATTTCGTTCTCCAGTCGGCGGAGTTGCGACGAACACGAATCCCCGTCAATCGTGCTCGTCGTCAATCGTGCTCGTCGAGAAATGCCAAAAGGTGGTCGTTCACGGTAGTATCGTCCTCGATAAAGAAGAGATGCGAACCGCCCTCGACGATTTCGAGACGGCTGTCCGGAATCTTCTCCTCGAGCAGCCTCGCGTTTTCGACGGGGACCACCTCGTCGTTCGTTCCGTGGAGGATCAGGGTCGGTACGCGGAGACGTTCGAGGCGGTCGCTGACGTCGAAGTTCAGGACGGCGGCGGCCTGTGCCTCGCGAGCGGGGTCCCCGGCGTCTTGCTCGAGGCGCCACTCGACGATCTGGTCCATCAGATGGGGGTTCCGATTGGTGAACCGTTCGTTAAACGCGGGGCGCATCCGATAGCGGATTTTCTCGCGCTCGCTTGCACCACTCGGCGTGTCGAACATGTGTTCCTGCGTTTCGTCGGGCACCGGTGCTGCGTCGGGCCCCCCGTGGCTCGTACAGCAAAGCGTCAGCGACTTCGTTCGAGAGTATTCCAGCGCGTATCGCTGGGCGATCATCCCACCCATACTCGCGCCGACGATGTGGGCGTCGTAGATGCCCGCGTTGTCGAGGACGGCCTCGAGGTCGGCCGCGAGGCCGCCGATCGAGTAGCCAGCGAGCTTGAAGATGATGGGGGCGCGGAGTTTCCTCGGCAGTCGGGGAACGAGCGGCGGGAGTCCGACGTCGGAGCGGCCGGTCCCCCGGTTGTCGGGGGCGATGACGTCGTATCCGGAGTCGACCGCTTCGCGCTGCCAGCGCCACATCCATCGGCCGTATCCCAGCCCTTGAACGAAGACGACGGGTGCCTCGCCGTCGCCGTCGCTGTCGTCGCGCTCGTAGTAAATCGACACGCCGTCTCTCGTCGCCTGTGGCATACTCGGGATGACGTGTCGAGCGCCCTTGAAATCGATCCTCGAAACCGCGTTACGCGACCGAGGGGAGTCGCCTCTCTCGTGCCGGTAATACGATTTTATCGCCGTCGCGGCACCCGGGTTTGGGGAGGGAACCGGATTCGAACGCCCCCGTCGATCCGGCGACGCGACCGGACTCTTTAATGGAATATTGTGCTAACCGGCGCGTTTATCCCGTTTCGGTAAAACACTATTACCGATGCAGCGACTCCACGCCAGGTACCCGTTTCTCGAGACCGCTCGCGAGTCCGTCGCGACGGAGGCGGTCGATCTGGCGACTGTCGTCGAGCAGGATCGGGCGGTCGTCGACCGAGCCCGTCAACGCGTTATTACCGCGCTCGAGGAGGGTGACACCGGAGAGCCACACCGCGACGCTCGAATCGAGTTGCTCTCGTACCCGGTCGCACGGGTGCTCGTTTCTATGCTCGAGGAACGCGTTCTCGTCCGAAAGTATGCCCGCGCCGAGGCCGAAACGGCCTACGACCGCTTTACCGCCGACATGGCGGACACGACCGAACTGAAAAGCGTCGAGTCGGCGGGACTGGAACTGAGCGATCTGCTCGCCGAATTCGATCTACACGGAGCGGTCGCCGAAACGGCCTCTGGCCATCGGATCGGCGTCGGAACGTACCTGCCACTGGCCGAAGATCTGTGGGGCGACGAGTGGCGACTCGTCAATCGGTCGCTGAACGCGGGCGAGGTACCGGTCGACGAGGGCGAACTGCTCACCCTGCTCCGGGAAGCGATCCGAACCCGTATCGAGGACGGCCTCCCCTTCGAAGTCCCCGACGCCATCGCGACCGTACTCGAGGACGACGCCGCACAGATCCGCGAGGTGCTGGCGGATCTCGAGTTGACCCGCGAAATCGACACCGTCGTTCCGGACCTCTTTCCGCCGTGTATGAAATCCCTCCTCGATCAGATCCAGAAGGGCGAACACCTCCCACATCACTCCCGGTTTGCCATCACCGCATTCCTCTCGAGCATCGGAATGACGACCGACCAGATCGTCGAACTCTACCGCGTGAATTCGTCGTTCGGTGAGGAGATGACCCGGTATCAGACCGACCACATTCGCGGGGAAACCTCGCCGACGGAGTATTCGCCGCCGTCTTGCGCGACGATGCAGTCCTACGGCGACTGCGTTAACAAGGACGATCTCTGCGAGCGAATCCCCCACCCGATGGCCTACTACGAGGAGCGGATCGACGACGCCGACGACGAGGAAATCGACGACTGGCGGGAGCAACCCGACGAGAGCGACAACGAACGCGCAAGCGGCGACTGACCGCGCTGGCTGCGACGATATGCCGACCGTCGGGCACGATTGGAGCGCCGTTACTTTCGCGACGGATCGTCGGACAATCCGTCGGCCTGTTGGCGAATGTCTTCCAGCGCGCGCTCTTGCTCATCTCGAGTGAGCCCGCCGGATTCGGCGTGTCGACCGTCGTACTGCTCGGACGGGATCGCGTTCCAGACGCTCGAGTTCGTGTCGTCTTCGCCGCCGTCGCCCGCCGGCGGGGAACCCTGTCGCAGCGTCGCGACTGCGATCGCGAGTCCTATCAGTATCGCCAGCGACCCGGTTGCGGTAGCGGCGGGAGCCGCGGCTGGCGCGTAAACGACAAGCGACGAACCGACCACCAACAGAACGACGGCACCGACGAGATGACGAAGTCCAGATCGGTACAGCGGATCGGACCCGGCGTCTGAACGAACCATACAAATCGTCAGGGTGCCAACGTGAAACCCGTACCGATGCCCGTTAGAACGTTCCCCCGGCGTTCGACCCGCCGTTGGTCTCGAAGCCGTCCTCCGGTTCGTTCAGCGCGTAGGCCAGACCGATTCCGATGACGGTGAGAAGAATGATAAAGCCGACGATGACCCAGACGAGTATCCAGCCGCCCTCGGGCGTAAGCTTACTGCCGGTTCCGTAGGTGGACCCGACGACGGCCATAGCTGCAAGCATCACGAGGACTGCACCGACGGAGGCGGCGATTTCGAGGACCTGTTCCCGATCGAGCATTACCGGGTCGGTTTCGCCGGCCAGGTAAAAAGCGCTTCGAAGGGGATCTCGGACGGGAGCTTGTGAGAGCACTCTCCCGTGCAGCGACACTACGTCGATGAGAACGCCGCCGACTTCGGTCGCCGGAGTGAGCACGTCGTGTGATCGCCTCGGGGTCACGTGGTTCGAACGACCTTCGGCCATTCGTCACTAAGCGGAGCCCAGTTCCGCGAGGTCAGCGTAGCCAACGGTTTCAACAGATCACGAGAGAGTATTGCTCTCTCGAACGACCCCGAAGAAGTCTCCGATACCGCTGATAAACCGGGTACCTGAATGTGCAAGCGCGTCCGTTATGACCGTGGGATTCCTATCCACGTCGAATAGCCAGCCGACCAGCGAATCGACCCTCGACGCATCATGAAAACAACAGCGTCACCGAAAGCGCCGCTTCCAGTACCGTCGAACGATCACCTCACGGAGCGATCGCGCCGAGCGCGCACCGAACCGATGTCGGTGTTGCCACTCGGCGACGGCCTCTACGAGGTCGAATCTGCAAGCGACCACACCTACCTCATCGATCTCGAGAGCGGTCGATGTACCTGTCCGGATCACGTTTTCCGCAAGGCCCGGTGCAAGCACATCCGCCGGGTCGCGATCGAGATTACGGAGGGCCGGACTCCGCCGCCGGGCGAGATCGCAGCCGACTGCCACGACTGCGATGAGACGATGTTCGTCGACGAGAACGCGGACGCGCCCTTCTACTGTGCGGATCACGAAATCTTCCCGAGCGATACCGTCGTCGACCGCGAGACCGGCGACCGGCTCACTGTCGTCGACGTCTCGGAACTGCGAGCCGACGCGGTCGAGATCGGGGCGGCCGACACCACCGTCGCCGAATACGCGACGAACGAGAACTACGACCCGGACGTCCCGGTCGTCGGCGCGATCTATCCCCACGCGCGAGTCGCTCGAAACGGCGTCGTCCCATCGTCGCTGAAGGTCTACGTCTTCCCGCGGACACGACTCGAGCGAGAGGTCCGAGCGGAGTGAGGGCTCCGGACGGAAAAGCGGAGCAGAACGATCCGCAGCAAGAGACCCGAGCGATTTGAGACTGAACGTTTCAAGCCCTGCGGGTAGAATGCCGCGCGAAGACGCGGTGAGGCACTCGAAGGACGGCAGCCGCCGAACCGGCTGTCGCCTCCGCCGTCGTCTCTGCGCCGAAACGACTTGCAACGCACCGGGCGTTGACAACGCCCGCTTTCTTGGTGGCTGCTATCGATAGAGGTGCCATGGGAGCGGGTATCGATTACGGCGAACTCGACGGGGGACGACATGTGAACTACTGGACGCTCGATCGCACGCTCCAGCGCGAGCTTCGCCGGGTTTACGACGACGACGAGTTCGAATGGGCCGAGCCGAAGCTCACCGAGTTCGGCGAGCTGATCGGGCATACCGTCGCGGAAAACGCGGATTACGTCGACGACCACGGGCCGGAACTCGAGACGTACGACGAGTACGGCAATGTGCAGAATTTCGTCCGCTATCCGGCCGAACAACTCGAGAACGATCGAACGGTCTACGAGATGGGGATCATCGCCGACGCGTTCGAGGCCCCACCCGGGCGCGACGAGCCGATGCCGTTCAGCCACTTCCTCGCGATGTTGCACCTGCTGTGTTACGCCGACGCCGGGTTCGGCTGCCCGATCGCGATGACCGCCGGCGCGGCGCTCGTCCTCGAGCGCTTCGACGACGGCACCGCCGCGAGCAACGCGACGTCAGCGCGTCGCTCCGACGGCGACCTCGAGCCCTACTATCGGGGACTCGTCAGCCGTGACTACGACGGGCTGATCGAGGGGGCGATGTTCCTCACGGAAGAGCAGGGCGGCAGCGACGTCGGTGCGAACGAAACGATGGCTCGGTACGACGATGAGGCCGATTGCTGGCGGCTCACCGGCGAGAAGTGGTTCTGTTCGAACGTCGACGCCGAGGGAACGCTCGCGCTCGCCCGAACCGAAGACGCTCCGGCGGGAACCGACGGTCTCTCGATGTTCCTCGTCCCGCACGGCGATCCCGACGAGGGTGTCCTGACCAAGGGCGATCGCAAAGCGTTTGACGGGCCACCGCCGGGAGACGCGCTGAACGAGCAGTTATACCGACGCCTGAAGGACAAGCTCGGGACGATCGCCGTCCCGACCGGCGAAGTCGAATTCGAGGACACGAAGGCGTTCCTCGTCGGCGAGCAGGAGGGCGGCTTCGAACAGATGACCGAGATGCTAAATCTGGAGCGACTCGCGAACGCCGCCGCTTCCTGCGGGGTCATGGGCCGTGCGCTCCTGGAGAGCAAAGTCCAGGCCGCGACCCGCGAGGCCTTCGGCAAGACGATCGACGAGTTCCCGCTGATGCGCGAGGATCTCGTCGATATGACCGTCGACTACGAGGCTGCGACCGCGTACGTCTCCGAGGTCGGCCGGCTGTTTTCCGAACGTGAGCGAGCGCGACGGCGCGAGGGATCGGGCAACGTCTCTCGGAAGACAACCGACGGGAACGACGATTCCGAGGGAGCCGGCGACGAGGACGACGACTACCAGTTACTGCGGCTGTTGATTCCGATCGCCAAACTTCGCACGGGCAGGATGGCCGTCGACACTACCTCCTATGCCATGGAGATCCAGGGCGGAAACGGGTACGTCGACGACTTCGTAACCAATCGCCTGCTTCGGGACGCGCAGGTATTGCCGATCTGGGAAGGGACCGAGAACGTCCTCTCGCTCGACGTCCTCCGCGCTCTAGAACGGGAAGGCGCCCACGAGCCGCTCATGGGGGCAATCGAAGCGCGACTCGAGGCCGTCACGCATCCGGCGCTTGCAGATGCAGCCGACACGGTTGCGGCGGAGTACGAGGAGCTAACAGCAGCGTTCGTGACGCTGGCGGGCGAGGACCCCGACTACGCCCAGCTCTCGGCGAAGCGGCTCGCACACTACGTCTTTGAGGTGTTCACGGCCGCGCTCTTGCTCGAAGAGGCACAGACCGATCTCGAGAACGGCGACGGGCGAACCGCGCTCGTCGCACGGCGATTCGTTACGACGGAACTCGAAAGCCGCGAGGCTCGGGGCATCACCGGCGGCGACCGGTCCGTCCTCGAGACGTTCGAGCCGATCATCCAGCACACGCCGGTCGATCCCGACACGATCTCGGAGACCGTGGCCGCCGACGACTGAGGGCGATCGATTCGGTTTGGGCGTCCCTCCTTCCCCGGTTCAACCGCGAACACGATCCGCAGCGGGATCGTCTCGACCGTACTCGATCGAGATCCCTGTCGGACGATTACTCGATCTGAAAATCCGACGGCCGATCACTCGAGCAGTTCCGCGGCTTCGGTGGCGCCCATCACGCCCTGCTGGACCGCGTTCAGAACGCGAAGAATCTCTTCGTCCGGGCCGTCGTCGTCGGGGTCGTCGCCGACTTCCTCGAGTGTGATTTTCTCCGACTGGCCGGTGAACTCGGGAAAGTCGATTCCCTCGGCGAGTGCCGTTTCCTTCTTGACGCGATAGTTCCCGCCGTCGGTGACGTAGAGGTCACCGGGATGGAAAAAGTACCAGTCTTCGCGGTCGAAGCGGACGCCGATTCGGGGTTTCGCGCCGAAGTTCCGTGCGAAGTAGATCAGCGCTTCGACCTCCTCGCCGGTTAGATAGATCGGATCGCCGGAGCTCGATTTCGCTTCGATCGCGTAGAACTGCTCGCCGTCACCTGCGAGAACGTCGGGGAGTTCTCGTTCGGTCGCGGAACCGCTTGCGGGCGCTCGCATTACCGCGAACCCGGCCTCGTCGAGCGCGTTGACGAGTTCCCGTTCGCGGCGGTCGCCCTTCGACTGAGACATACCCGTCTCTCACCCGCGGGCGGTAATAAAGGGCCGGAGAGTGCAGCGAAAGTGGTGATCCGGGCGGACCTGATAACCGAAATCGGTTACGGGGGGAGGGAGGGAAGGATGCCGACGATCGCCGATGGGGAGGTCCCGACGCCCTCCACGTTGTATTCGATAGCGAGGTAGAGCACGCCGAATTGGAAGGCGTTCAGTGCGGCGTGTGCAGCGATCGGCACGACGAGGTTTCTGGTCTTTACGTACAGGGTACCGAAGATGATCGCGCCGCCGAACATGATGGCAAGCGACGTAAGCGTTGCAGCGATCGAGTCGGCGAGCGCGACGTACATCGGGAAGTGAACGAGGGCGAAAATAGTGCTCGCGAGCAACACCGACTGCATCCTGGTGAAGGCCTCGTAGAGCCGTTTCTGGACGACGTTTCGGAAGAGAAACTCTTCGGCTGGTGCGTTGAAGAAGACCACGATACCGATCATGATCAGAATCATCGTCTGATCCTGTCCGACGATCGCGACGACCTCGCTTTCGGCGGCGGGCAGGGACAAGAGCTGCACGACGATATTGACGACAAAGAGAAACGCGATGCTTGCACCCATGCCGACGAGGACGTATATCCACCCCGTCGTGGATGGCAGACGAAAGTCGACGTACGACCATCCCCGTCCGGTTGCGGCGAGGTAGATCGCGCCGGCCAGTGCCATCCCGACGAAGTTCAGGATCATGTAGAGGGTCTGCCCTTCGATCGAAGCGGCGGCCACCCCTTTGGCGAGCATCGGATCGACGAGCACTGCCGGAAGCGTCGCGATGGCGGCCCCCAGCAGACCGAAAATTGTCAAACCGATCGCGACCAGCGTCGATCGAAGCGGGGCACTTTCGCGACGAGCCGAACGAACGGGCGTTTCCATACCCTCGACTACGGTAGCCGCGGCCTTGGATATTTCCCTGCCGAAGGCGCCGGAACTTACGACGTACCGGCGGACGAAAGCGGATCGGTCTCGAACAACTGCGCCAACAGGCGCTGCTGGCCGATCCGCAAGTGCCGGTTGACCGTCGGCTGGGTCACCTCGAGCATGTCGGCGAGTTCCTCACCGTTCGTCTCGCGAGGCCAGTCGAAGAAGCCGGCGAAGTAGGCGGTCCGGAGCACCTCGAGCTGTCGATCGGTCAGTGCATCGAACAGCGTCGTTACGAGTTCGCTTCGGGTTCCCATGGAGCGCTCGACGTGACGGCGGCCCTGCAACTCGACGGGTGCGTGCTGCTCGCGGAGCATCTCGACGAATTCGCGGACGTCGGTACCCATCGGGACGTCAACGGTGACCTCGATCCGATCACCGTCTGCGTGCATCGAGCGCGGACTCCCGCCGTGGCGGACCAGCCGCGAGGCGATCGTGTCGCCCGAGACGGACACCTCGAAGCGACAGTCGTCGTCGGCGTCGCTAATCAGCCGGTAATCGGTGACCGAGACGATCTCCTCGAGCGCGGAGCGGACCTCGTCGGGCGGGATGCCGCTCGTTGCGAAGAACAGCAGCGTCTCATCGGCGGTGTGTGTCCCGAGCCCGTCGTATTCGACGTGCGCACCCGTCATCGCCGCGATCCGGGAGAGCAGGTCGGTCGACTCATCGATCTGAAGTGTGAGCTCGATTACAGTTTCTGCGTGTAGCGCTTCCCGCGTTTTCACCGCCGTAATCGCGTTTGCAATCCCCTCGCCGAGTTCCGTCACGACCGATCGCTCGAGGTCGGCAAACGCATCCGGCTCGGTGGCGTACATCGTGAGCACCCCGTAGGTGTACTCGGCGTAAGACAGCGGGACGCTGATGACCGATTGAAATTCTCGATCCAGTGCATCTCGTCGCCAGGGCTCGTTCTGAAGCCCCTCGACGACGTTCGGGACGACGGTCGGGGTTTCCGTCCGGGCGGTTCGGGCGGCCGGTTCGGTCGACGCGTCGTAGGACAGCGAGACATCGTCCAGATACTCCTGTCCCTCGCCGGCCCAGGTACGAGGGACGAGATGTGTGCCGCTGGATTCGAGTGAGCCGATCCAGGCGAAGGCGATGTCGTCAGCCTCGACCAGCCGTTCCGGAACGGTCCGCTCGATTTCCTCCTGGCTGTCCGCACCGATGAGCAACTGGTCGATCCGCCTGATGAGTTCCGTGGTTGCCATCTGGCGGTTGAGCCGACGGTTTCGGTCTTCGAGTTCCGCCTCCCTTTCGAGAAGGCTGGCCTCGCTCTCGATGCGGTCGAACGCGGCTTCGGTCGTCGCGGCGAGCGTCTCGATCAGTTGCCGAGCCTCGTCGTCGATCGGGTTCTCTCCAGACGCAACTGCGAAGAGACCGTGATCACCGATCGGTACGACGACGCCGCTTTCGACGGTGGGACCAAAGACTCGTGATCGATCGAACGTCTCCGGGTCGTCGACCTCAGTTCTCGTCCCTGAGACGTAGGTGTTCCAGAAGACCGCATCAGTGTCGCCCACGTCGACCGAGGGAGCGCCGTCACTGAGCGTCTCGAACCCGTCGGTGTACGCGAGCGGGTCCAGCCGGTTTACGTCCGGGTCGAGTCGATAGACGGCAACGCCCGTGGCTTCGAGGATGTCGGCCGCGGTCTCGACGACGAGTTCCGCGGCCTCTCGGTCGGAGTCGGTTCCGAGCAACTCCCGTGCACCGCT
Source organism: Natrinema halophilum (assembly GCF_013402815.2). Taxonomy (NCBI): domain Archaea; kingdom Methanobacteriati; phylum Methanobacteriota; class Halobacteria; order Halobacteriales; family Natrialbaceae; genus Natrinema; species Natrinema halophilum. Next base: position 2,965,742 of record NZ_CP058601.1, on the reverse strand, counting down.
GTGAAGCGCCTCGAGCGCCAGTTCGTGTTCCTTGTGCGCGGTGATGTCCTGAATCGTCCCGCGTATTCCGGCGGCCGCGTCGGTCTCGGACCCCCCCTCGTTGCGCGAGGAACGACCCTCGCCATCGGCCCTGAGCGGTTCACCGATGGATCTCACCCACCGTACGTTTCCCTGTTCCGTCTGCAAACGGTGTTCGATCTCGTAGCTCTCGCCGTCCACGAGCGCCGATTCGATGGTTTCGATGACCCACTCTCGATCGTCCGGATGTGGGAACTGAGACGCCCGCTCGAAATCGATATCCGCATCCGGCGGGACGTCGGCCAGCCGGCGGAGCCCATCCGTCAGGGTAAGGTCCCTCAAGTCGCCGCTTTCGACGAGCTCCCAGCCGCCGATGCCGGCGAGCCGTTCGGCCTGTTTGAGTAGCTCGGTCGTCCGCTCGAGTTCGCGTTCGTGCTCCTTGCGTTCGGTGATGTCACGGATGACACCTGCAGTTCCGGCGAATTCGCCGTCGGACATCGGCAACAGCGCCATGTGATTCTCCACGTCGATCACGTCGCCGCCGTCAGTCTTGAGGTGCGTCTCGAACGTTCGGGAGAGTTCGCTGGATCGAAGTAATTCGCGGATCCGGTCCCGGGTGATTTCGAGGGGATCAGAGGACATCACCACCGATACGTGTTCGCCGATCAGTTCCTCGGGCTCGTAGCCCAGAATCGACGCGGTCGCGTCGTTCAGGAAACGGAACCGGCCCTCTGCGTCCAGCGTGTACACCATTTCGTCGAGGGCCTGGATGATCGTCTCAGCGCGCTCGAGTTCCCGCTCGCGCTCCTTGCGTTCCGTGATGTCCTGAAACGCCCCGAACACTTTGACGACCGCTCCGTCATCCGTGCCGGACCAACCGTCGGAGAGACCGTCACCCTCCCCGCCATCGCGGAAGGGATCACCGATTGTCCGCACCCACCGCAGATCGCCGTCAGCCGTGATGATTCGGAGCTCCAGATCGAACGTCTCACCGTGCTCGATGGCTCGTTCGACCGCCTCGCGGATCTTCGGCCGGTCGTCTGGATGGTAGAAATCTATCGCCTGATCCAGATCGATATCCTCGTCCGAGGGGACGCCGTGAATCCGACAGATCTCGGAAGACCACTGGAGTTCGAACGGCTCCTCGGATACGTCGAGTTCCCACGCGCCGACCTTCGCCTGCCGCTGGGCTTGCTTGAACATGTGCGTCGTCCGCTCGAGACGCGCCTCGCGCTCCCGGAGCCGCCGTTCTTTCGCCTGCCGTTCGCTGACGTCCCGGCCGACGCCGGCGATTACCCGGTCACCGTCAGGGTTCTCGAGGCACGATCCGGTGAACTGGTACGGAATCCGTTTGCCATCGCTGGTGACGAGTGGAACGTCGATGCGTGCGTTTCCGGACTCGAGTACCTCGCCGATCGCATCCATCACCCGATCGTGATCCGCTTCGTCGAAGAAATCGAGTGCGTGCATCGACTCGATGTCGTCGTTCGAATAGCCCGTCGCCTCGCATAGACTCTGGTTCCACCGTCGCACCTCGCCGTCCTCGTCGAGCAGGTAGACGACGTCATTGACCGCATCCAACATATCGTCGGTGAACTCACGCGCGCGCTCGAGTCGTCGCTCTCGCTCGCGGATCGCCTGGATGTGTGACCGCCGTTCGATGGTCTGGCTTATACAGCGGGCCACCAGGTCGACAAACGACGTTTCGTCAGGCGTGAAGGGGGCGTCTCGAGGCTGCCTGTTCGTAAAGCAAAGCGCCCCGTAGAGGTCGCCTTCGACGCCGATAGTGTCACAGGCGTAACAATGTATCTCGGCATCGGTGCTGGCGAGCAGCGTTTCCGTTCCCATTTCCGCCGCGTCGGAGACGGTCAGTACGTCGTCAGATTCGAGCGACTCATCGAGAGCCGTTTCCGACAGGTCCATCGTCGTTCCCTCACGGTCTGTCGCCTGTCCGACAGCCGTCTCGATCTCGTACCGGTCGGTCGATTCGTCGAATCGGGAGATGAATCCAGTTTCGACCTCGAGCCGATCACATCCCAGCTCGAGCAGTCTGCGGATCGTCGCTTCACAGCCCAGCGACGGATCGGACGTAATCCGGGACAACTGCTGGCGATAGCGTTCGTTCTCTGTTCGCCGTCGCTCTCGGTCTCGCACCGCCGTTGCCAGATCGTCGATCGCCTCGGACAGTCGCCCGACTTCGTCGTCCCGGTCTAGGGTGAAGTCGATCGGTTCATCGACGTTCTCGAGTCGGTCGGCGGTCTCGGACGTCTCGGCGGTTTCGGTCCCTCGGACTGGGGCGTCTCCGTCGAGCCGACTCACGAACTGTCGAAGGTCGCCCGTGAGTCGTTCGATAGCGGTCGCCCGATCGGATCCACTCCTGGCGGCGAGACCGATCAAAATCAAGCTGGTTCCCGGTCCCAGCGGTCCCCCTATAGCGACGCGGTTCAGAATCGGTATCTCGATGGCAAGTTCGACGATCGCTCCGATCATACTGACGATACCAACTACACTCGAGAGGATCGCGAACATCTCAGCTGTGGCATCTGCAAGTACACCAACGCTGGCCACGGCAACGAACATAACCCCGTTACGTCCCGACCAGCAATGACACGTGCGGTTAATTTTTCAGACACTGGCAGAGCGATATTTTCAGCAGTGGGCTATGCAAAGCGAGCCGTTTCGATCGATATCGCTCGCCCCCGCGACGTATTCGTGACAATACTCGAACCCTTCGTTGGTGCCGATATCGAACGTTAGAAGCCGTGTAGGCCGGTTGACAAGCATCGGCTACCGAGACACTATACACGTAGTGTCGTCCCAGGAGCAAAATTATGCATATAACGGGTAACCCGATACCGCCAGGTCCCGTTGTCTCAAACAGCATGACTGGCACTACCTTAGACTACCACCACGATTCTATGAGTCTCCGGGTCATCGAGGCCATCGCAAGCGAGACGAACACGGACGCACACGAACTCGATCCGCTGTACTACGTCGTTGATCCGGAAGCACTCGACCAGCTCTTCCAGTCCGACTCGAGCGCGCCCGTTCGCGTCGAGTTCGAGTACGATGGCTTACTGGTCGAAGTACGACACGACGGGACGATAGCGGTCGACGGAACGGTCCATAGACGAGGGTAAGTAACGGCACCAGTATCGCGTTCTGGCCCGGGTGCGCTTCCGATCCGTCCACGTCCCGCCAGTCATTCTCGGATCGTGCAGGATCGAGAGAACCGATCGTCATCGGTGCGATACGGGTTTCATCGCAGGGGTCACGATCGGGAGAGAATGCATTTTTGAACTACGCCACCAACTCGTCGCTGAGAAACGGCCTCGTTTCATCGAGGAAGGGACGACAGTCGACCGATTCGATAACCGCCCATACCGTCGAGATTACGTTCCGTGATCCCAGCTCTCCATGTAGTCGCGCTGAGCGTCGGTCAACGAATCGAAGTCAACGCCTTCCGCTTCGAGTTTGATCTCGGCGATCTCTCTGTCGAGCTCGTCGGGAACGTCGTGGACGCCCGCATCGTACGACTCACCGTTCTCGAGTAGCTCGCGGACGCAGACGGCCTGGACGCCGAACGACTGGTCCATCACTTCGACCGGGTGGCCGAGCGAAACGGGCGCAGCCAGGTTGACGAGGCGGCCTTCGGCAATGACGTTCAGGCGTCGGCCGTCTGCCAGCTCGTAGGCTTCGACGCCGTCGCGGGCCTCGTAGCGGTCGGACGCGAGTCCGTCGAGCGCCTCGAGATCGATCTCGATGTCGAAGTGACCGGCGTTGGCGAGCAGGACGCCGTCGTTCATCTTCTCGAAGTGTTCCTCGACGATGACGTCACGATTGCCCGTCGTCGTCAGGAAGACGTCGCCGATTTCGGCGGCTTCGTCCATGGGCATGACGTCGTAGCCCTCCATGTGGGCCTCGAGCGCGCGGCGAGGCTCGACCTCGGTGACGATGACGTTCGCGTTCTGTCCCGACGCCTTCTGTGCGACGCCCTTGCCGCAGTAGCCGTAACCCGCAACGACGACGTTTTTACCTGCCCACGAGAGGTTCGTGGTCATCGCGATCGACGCGAGCGAGGACTCGCCCGTGCCGTGGACGTTGTCGAACAGACGCTTCATCGGCGTGTCGTTGACCGCGAAGACGGGATACTCGAGCGCCCCGTCCGCGTCCATCGCGCGCAGGCGGTGGACGCCGGTCGTGGTCTCCTCCGCACCGCCGATGATGCCGTCGATCAGTTCGGGGTAGTCGTCGTGGATCGCGGCCACGAGGTCCATGCCGTCGTCGACGGTGATCGTCGGTTCGTGAGCGATGACGGCCTCGATCGCGGCGTAATATTCCTCGTCGTCGACGCCGCGTCGAGCGTAGCTGATAATGTTTTCGTGTGCGTCGAGTGCCGCAGAGACGTCGTCGTGGGTCGATAGCGGGTTGCAACCGGTGACGACGACCTCCGCGCCGCCGTCCGCGAGCGTCTCGACGAGGATCGCCGTCTTCGCCTCGACGTGCATCGCCATCCCGATCCGTTCGCCTTCGAACGGCCGATCTGCGGCGAACTCCTCGCGCAACCGCTCCATGATCGGCATGTGCTGTGCAGCCCAGTCCATCTTCCGGCGCCCCTCCTCGCGAGCCTCGTCGACGTCCGTCAGTTGCTCGCTGATCGGGGGGTACTCGGTATCGGTCATGAGTCGACTGAGAGGGACCGAGGCCAAAACGGTACCGAACCGTCCCGAGGGCGATTTCGAACGGCGCGAACGGGGGTCACGGGCGTCAAAACGGTGGTGGGTGTACTACGTGTCTGATCGAACGCGGTGGTCTCGCGTTATTCTTCGGTGACTTCCGTCGCTTCGATCCCGTCGTTACCGGGCGATCCGGCGTGATCCGGCGGACCACCGCCCGATTCGTCCCCGTTCCCGGTTCCATCTTCATCCGGCTGGTCCGTGTGACCTGGCAGGCCGCTCTCGTTACCGCTCTCGTTGCCATCTGCACTCGGCGGTCCGTGCTCGTCACCGCTCTCGTTGCCGTCCTCACCCGGCGGGCCCGCGTGTTCCGGCGGGTTACCCGGGTTATTGTCGAGGACGAAATTCGCCACCGCGATGCCGACCGACTCGGTGGAGTCGTTCTGCTGGTTCGAGACGAACTCGGAAACCATCGCGCCGAAGTTCAGCCCGGTCTCGGTTTCGTTGTCGGTCTCGTTGGTGTCGTCGTCGGTCTCGTTGGTGTCGTCGTCGGTCTCGTTGGCGCTGTCGGCATCGGCGGTCAGCGTCGCGGTCGTCGCCGTGTCGTTTCCAGTCGAGGCGGTGACCGAGAGGTCCCCGTCGCCGTCTTGCGCCGCCGTGGCGGCGGGCGCAAACGCGGTCAGAACGACGGTAGCGACCAGTGCGATCGTGAGTAGTTGGTTCCGTTGCATTCGATCGTGACTTTCAGGATATCGGAGATAAAGCCGGCCGGCAGTTCTCGGCGTTTGTCTGGAGACAAAACCGATAGAGATTCGTTCAGATGGTTTATCTGAATATCTGTGAGTTTATTTTCCGTTTACCGATCGTGACAGTTCTGCGACTCGAGTTCGCGGCTATCCGTCGACTCGAGCCGACAACGCCTCGGCTGCCTCGAGCGCGTTTTCCCGGACCGCCGCTTCGTCGAGCGTGAGGACCTCGCGGTCGCGCATGAGAATCCGTCCATCGCAAACGGTGTGGCGGACGTCGGCCGCCGCAGCCGCGTAGGTGAGGTGACTGACGAGATCGTGTGGCGGCGTCAAATGCGGCTGTTCGAGGTCGATCACGGCGAGGTCGGCCGGCGCACCCACCTCGAGGCGGCCGGACTCGAGACCGATCACAGCCGCGCTCTCCCCGGTCAACATGTCGACGACGGCCTCGGCGGGCACCGCGCTCGCGTCGTCGGCGGCGAGTTTACCGAGCATGGCCGCGTCGCGCGCCTCGTCGAGCATCGAGAGGTCATTGTTCGAGGCGGCGCCGTCGGTTCCGAGCCCCACGGTGACGCCTGCCTCGAGCAGTTGCTGAACGGGAGCCATTCCGCTGGCGAGTTTCATGTTCGACGCCGGGCAATGGACGACACCTGTCCCGGCCTCTGCGAGTAAGTCGATCTCGGTATCGTCTACGTGAACGGCGTGAGCGACGAAGTCCTCGGGTTCGAGCATTCCCATCTCGGCCGCGTACTCGAGCGGCCGAACACCGCGTTCGTCGACGATCGGTGCAACCTCGTCTTCGGTCTCGTTTGCGTGATAGTGGACCGGCACGCCCGCCGCACGAGCGTCGGGAACGAATTCGTCGAGATACTCGCTCCCGACCGTCGTCAGCGAGTGGGGCATAAACGCCGTCGAAATACGGCCGTCGGCCGCGCCGTCGAACTCGCGAGCGATCTCGAGGCTCGTCCTGGCGTCTTCCCGGGCCGCGTCGCCATCCTTGCCGACGGTGACGATACCGTGACCGAGGCGGGCACGGAGGCCAGCCGTCTCGACTGCATCGGCGATATCGGGGATGTGAAAGTACATGTCCGCAAAGGCGGTTATCCCCGATTTGATCATCTCGAGGAGGCCCAGTTCGGCTCCGGCACGAACGTCATCGGAGGTGAGCGCACCCTCCGCGGGCCAGATGTCCTCCTGCAGCCACGCGTCGAGCGGTTTGTCGTCGGCGTACCCCCGCAGGAGCGACATTGCGACGTGACAGTGTCCGTTGACGTACCCCGGCGTGACCAGCGAGTTCGCCGCGTCGAGCGTCTCGTCGGCGTCGCCGGCGAGATCGGGACCGATCGCCGAAATCTCGCCGCTGTCCCGATCGATCAGTACGTCGGCTGCCGTCACCGACAGATCGGGTCGGAGGATCCGCCCCTCGGTGATCGCAAGCATGGTCATGGGAACAGCGTTCTCCTCGGAGGGCCTTAGCCTGTCGATAGACGGCGGCGAGACGAGTCGCGGGGTTTATGGTTTATATCGGTCACGTGAAACTATGGACGAGCAAACTCGACGCGAGCGTGATCGGACCGGAAGCGGTGGTGGGTATCCTCCGCGCGAGGCGCTCCGGGACGCGTGGGACGAACACAGACGATACGTCGAGTTCGCCACCGGACTGTTCGCGGTCGGGATTCTCGTCGGTATCGCCCTGATGGCCGCCGGATACAATCTGCTCGAGATCATCGAGGAGGCCGCCGGTGAGCCGCTCTTCCCGGATATCGGCGGTGAAAGCAAACTCGAGTTAGCCCGGTTTTTGCTCGTGAACAACACGCGAGCGTTCGTCGTCTCGATACTCGGCGCGTTCTCCCTGGGTCTGCTCACCGCCTGGGCGATGCTCTTCAACGGTATTATCGTCGGAAATATCGGCGCGTTCGTCGCCAGCGACGCGGGAGTCGGCTACATCCTCGTTGGGTTGCTCCCGCACGGAATCTTCGAACTCTCCGCGCTCTTCGTCGCCGCCGGCGTCGGCTTCCGACTCCTCTATCGGATCGGACAGCGCGTTCGCGGCACTCGAGACGCTATCTTCTCGAAACCCTATCTCTATCGGACCGCCATTTTCGTCTTCGTCGCGTGGCTACTGCTCGTCGTTGCCGCCTTCGTCGAGGCGTTCGTCACGTCCGCTCTACTCGAGACGCTGTTTACCGGGCAAGGGCAGACACCCCCCTAATTCGAACGGGGCGACCCTCCAATTTCGGCCAGTTTACGGGTCTGAACGATCCTGAACGGAGTGGATCGACGCCCCCCTTTTTATCTGATTGATAGACTGTCATCGGATATGAACAGACGTGCGATCCAACTGATACTCGTGGCGGCCCTCGTCGCAATCGCCGGCTGTGCAGGCGGTATGGGCGGGGAGCCAGCACAGAGTCCGGAAAGCGACGATCCGCAGATGGCGGACGACTCGAGCGGCGAAACGGGAACGGCCGCGTTCTACGTTAGTGACGAACCGAGCCAGATCGATAACTTCAAACACCTCAACGTGACGATCACGAAAGTCGGCTTCAAGAAGACCGGAGACGCAACCGACGGGGAGAGTGACGAAGGCGACGGCGGAAACGAATCCGACGAGAACGAGACCGAGTCGGACGACGGAACTGAAGACGGAACCGAATCGGCCGACGATGACGAATCGACGAACGAAACGGTAGCCGACGAGACGGAACCCGACGACGAAGACGAAGGGAAAGAGGGCAACGGAGATGACGGAGGCGAAGACGGGAAAGATGACGGCGCGTCCGAGGAGCAGTGGGTCGAATACGACGTCGACGAACGAACGGTCGACCTCACCGAGTTGAAAGGCGCGAACGCGTCCATGATCGACGAGTTCGAATTGCCGGCCGGCGAGTACGAAACGGTCTTCATCTACGTGAGCGACACCGAGGGAATCCTAACTGACGGCACCGAAACGAACGTGAAGCTACCGAGCAACAAGCTCCAGTTGCACACGACGTTTACCATCGGGAACAACGAATCGGTCGACTTCGTCTACGACATCGCACCGCACAAAGCCGGTGGGAGCGAGAAGTACATCCTCAAGCCGGTTGTCAGCCAGAGCGGCACGGGCGACGACGTCGAAATCCGCGATGTCGACGAGAAGAAAGAAGCGAACGAGAAACGAGACGGCAACGAGAGAGACACAGGCGAGAGCGACACCCCTGACGGTAACGGTACCGATAACGGTAACGCCAAAGAAAGACCGAAGCAGGACTGACGCGATCGTTCCGCTCGAGTACGAGACGGCCTCTTTTCGGGTACTGTCGGAGTTTCGACCCGCGCCATCGAACGAATCCGCGAATTCGCCGATCGGTTACAACCGGGTCCCGTTATCGCACCGTGGCGGATCAGGTGTACAGTCCGCGGACTCGCGACGGACGGTAGTAGATCAGGTGTACAGTCCGCGGACTCGCGACGGACCGTAGTGGATCAGGTGTACAGTCCGCGGACTCGCGACGGATCGCTGGCGGAACGCACCCTACTGCTGATTCGGACGGCGCTCGTTTTGTCGATAGAAGTACAAAGCGTTACGCGCCGGCAGCTCCGGAACCGGACGTCACACTCCTTCCTCGAGCCGCTCGTATCGTCCCTCGAACCGGCTCGAACAGGAGGAACAACAGAAGTGGTAGACGTCGCCGTCGATGCGGGTCGACTCTCCCTCGCTGTCGACGGTGTTGCCACACTCGGCGCAGGTGAGTGCGAACGACGTGCCGTCGAGCGAGGGTGACCACTCGGCGTCGTCGATCAGCGTCACCTCGTAGTCGGCGTCGTCGCCGGGGAGAATCCCATCCAGCCACTCGCGGACCTGCTGAACCTGCGCACGAGCGTAAAACAGGATATCGCCGTCCGCGGACACGAACACGTGTTCGACGGCATCGGCGGCGGCGATCGCGGCTCTGCAGTCGTCGACCTCGCTCGCGGGAACGGACACCCGAACGAACACCGGGACGCCCGCCCGGAGCTGCGACTGGTCGACGTTGACGGTAAAGCCTTCGATGACTCCCGCGTCCTCGAGACGCCTGACGCGGTCCGAGACAGCCGGCCCGGAGAGACCGACCTCCTCGGCGATGTCGCTGTACGGCCGACGAGCGTCGTCGCCCAGCAGTCGTAGAATCGTCATATCCGTCTCGTCGAGATCGCGCATGTCGCACGGATAGGAGTTCGATTGCAAAGAACGTGGCGGCTATCGCTTTCGATACGAAAGGCTTGGTCGGAATTCACTTATCACCGAGAAGAGTAATCCACAAAGAATAGCGACCCGTACGTACTCACATGAGCCAGACGATTACCGTCGAAGGGATGTCCTGCGAGCACTGCGAACAGACCGTCGAAGCGGCACTCGAGGACGTCGACGGCGTAACGACCGTCGACGTCGACCGCGACGCGGAACGGGTGACCGTCGACGGGGATGTAGCGCCACAGGTGCTCGTCGACGCAGTCGACGAGGCTGGCTACGACGCATCCGCATAAAAGCGCCGACGCGTCGGCGTACCCGCTTTCTCGAGTCGACCAGCAGAACCGCTGTTCGAACTACCCTGTCGCGTGGTGAGCGGTGCAACGGATACCGTCGGTTTCGGCCGGAACGGACGGCCAAGCAGTACGATCGCTTCGGAACGATATCGGGAGTGTTGTTGCCGAACGACCGCGATCCCCCGCCAAATAGCCCCACAAATCCGGTTTTCAGTGGTGATCGTGTGCTGTTTCGGAACCGGAACTGTGCGATGGGTGCCCTGCGAACTCGGATGGCGAATCTTCGAACGTCCGCTTGCAGGCGGTCGAGCAGAAATAATAGGTATCACCGTCGTGCGTGGCACTCGGGCCAGTATCGTCGGTCCGCATGCCACACACCGGATCGCGATGCTGTCCAGGTGCGCCGAGTCCGCGACGGTACACGTACAGGAGGAAGCCGGAAAGTGCGAACGCGACGAGGTTAAGATAGAAGGTGTAGTTGAACTCGAAGTACGTCGCATCGGTTGCCGTTTCGCCGCCGGCCAGGTTCGGCACGATTCCGAGCGCGTCGAAGAGCAGTTCCATGAGAAAGCCGGTAAAGGCCATGGTCACGAAAAAGACGCCGAGGATGTACAGCATGATCGACCAGCCGTAGTACTTCCGGTAAACGTTCAGTACCGGGATCGTGATGAGATCAGCGTAGACGAACGCGATGACGCCGGCGAAGCTGATACCGCCGCCCCAGAGCGCGACCGCAAACGGGACGTTCCCCATGCTCCCGACGAAGCTGATGACCGCGATCGCGACGCCCATGATCGCGTTCTCGGCGGTCACGAACAGGCCGTCGCCCTGAACGAACAGCGCGTTCCAGACCCGCTGGGGGACGAACACGATGACGAATCCCGAGACGAGAAAGCCCGCGACGACGTCCTTCCAGATCATCGACCACTCTTTGCGGTACTGGTTGCCGAGTTTGTACCAGCCTCCCCAGGAGCGGAGTTCGTCGTGCCACTCACCGCCGCCCGCCGTTTGCTGACGATAGGTCTCGAGACATCCCTCGGAGCAGAATTGCAGCGTCTCGCCGCCGTCGGTCACGATGGAGTGCTCGTCGCTCCCTTCCATCCCGCACGTCGGGTCTTCCGTGACACCGCGGTCGCGGTCACGCCGATTGAGTTCCGCACGAACGTCATCGAAGAGCGCCTCCGGGAGCGTCAACTGGACGATAGCGGCCATGACCGCGATGAGGATGAGTCCGCCAAGGAGTTCCGCGACGAGAAACTCCCACCCCAGGAGGATCAGAATCATCAGTCCAAGTTCGACGATCAGGTTCGTCGAGGCGAACATGAACGCGAGAAAATTCACTGCGTGAGCGCCCTTCGCGAAGAGGCCCTTGCCAATGGCGACGGCACCGAAACTACACCCGCTGCTCGCCGCGCCGAAGACGGTCGCCTTCGCGAGACTTTCGAGGTCGCTTTCACCGAGCACTCGCGCCATACGCTCCTTCGAGACGTACACCTGGACGAGGCTCGTGATCGTAAGCCCCATGATGATCGCCCACGCCGCCGTCCAGAGGAATCCGAGTCCGATCCGAAGTGACTCGAGGACCCCCTCGACAAGTGTCGGTTCCATGTATAATACGTCGGAAAGATCGGCTATTGCAGTTGTCGTTCAGAATCCTATGCGTTGACGGCCGAAAAACACGGGTGCGAAAGCAAGGGCCGGAATAGAGGAGGGTTTCCAACGTGAAGATCGCCTGGGAGTAGTCGACTGGTGCGTAGACGGCTTCGATAGCAGGAACTCACACCGCCAGAAGCGCTCGAGTATCGGCTGCGGATTTTCGCAGAAACGCTGCCAGACGGCACGATACCCTCGAATGCATTGTTTCGAGGAATTCAGAACCGATCTCGAAAGTCGAGTGCAAATAGACTATGGAAAATGAAGAAGACCGCGGAATCAAACCAGATATTCTAAAGGACAACTGCATTGAGAAAGGCGCACGTTTCTCTACCTGGAGGCGGAACGATCCGTCACCGGTGAGATCCCATGACAACACGAACTGAAGACACGAATATTGTCACGATCGTCCTCGTTACCCTCGGTATCCTCGTGGTTCTCCCCGCGATTTTCATGGGCGTCGGAATGATGGGGTTCGGCCCGATGATGGGTGGCGCGTGGGGCCACGGAATGTGGGGTGGCGGCACGGGAGCCGGTTGGATGGCTCTCGTCGCCGTCCTGATGCAGCTCCTGTTCGTCGCCGCCATCGTCGGCGCCGGATACTACCTCGTTCGCACACTGGCCGGCGGAGACGACACCGATCGAGCGCTCGAGGAACTTCGCCTCGCGTACGCCCGCGGCGACCTGAACGACGAGGAGTACGAACGGCGACGAGATGCACTCGAGCGAAACGAGTGACCGACTTCGATGGGCGAGGATCAGCCGACCGAATCGGCTCGAGACCTCCTTCGCCGAAGTGATGCTGGTACTCGTCTCGCTCGGCTCCGAATCGGTCGCAGGCGAATCGAGGTCAACCGAGATCCGCGTTCTCGAACCGCCAGTAGCCGACAGCAATGGGAACGAGTCCCCACGTGAGCAGGACGACAACGGAGAACCAGTCCGCGAGGTAGAACGGAATTTCGCCCGCGACGCGATTGGCGAGTTCGAGTTGGTCGGGCGAAACCGACGCGGGGACGTCTTCTATGGGAAACTCGGGAACTTCGGCCACCCGCCGGTCGAGGACGGCTCCGGTGAGGACGCGGTAGGCCTCGAGCGGATTCAACCGCTTCAGGAAGAAGTACCATCGATCCGCTCGAACCCCCGGGAGTGCGCCGGTGACGACGTAGTACAGGCCGACGACGATCGGTTTCCAGAAGAATACCATTCCGACGAACGAACCGATCGTGAGCGTCCGTGCTCGCCCTCGAGTCGACGCGGCAGCCGACCCCCCGACTGCGAGGCCGGTGAACGTCACCCCGAGCAGAACGCCGGTCGCCACGAATCCGATGAACGTCATCGTGCCGGAAAACCCGTACAGCGACACTGTGATGGCGCTGGCAACGGCGAATCCGACGGCCAAGGCCGTACCGGTGACGAGCAGTCGACCGACGAGTTTTCCGGCCACCACGTCACTCCTGGAAAACGGATAGCTCAGCAGCACCCGGAGGCTCCCGGTGCGGCGCTCGCCGACCACCGACATGTAGCCCGCAACCAACGCGATTCCGGGAACGAACAGCTGTGCGAGCATCGCGACACCCGTTAGCGCCATCGTCGCGTCGACGGTCACGGACTCCGAGAAGAGTTGGTCGGCGGACAGCAACGACATCACCAGAAAGGCGACAAAAACGGTGATGAGCCCCCACAGGAGCTTCGACCGCACGGCGTCCTCGAAGTCCTTCCGGGCGACATCCGTCCAGGAGGCCGTCACGGAATCACCTCCCTGACCCCATCGGGATCAGCATTCACCGGTTCGAGACCGTTACTCTCGGAGGTATAAGCCGTAAAGACGTCCTCGAGGGACGCGTCCTCGGAGTCGACGTCGAGGATATCGACGCCGGCGTTCGTCAACTGCGTGACGACTCGCGCTTTCGCACGCGAATCCGAGCAGGTGACCCGAAGGATGCCACCAGAAAGCTGCACCGAATCGACGCCCGCGGTGGCGGCCACGTCGGCATCGATATCGCCGGCCACGCGGAGCCGCAGTTCGGAGCCAGCCCCGACGGTCGTGCGTAATCCCTCGACCGTGTCGACGGCTACCAGTTCGCCCTCGTACAAGATACCGACGCGATCGCAGACCGCGTCCACCTGATCGAGGATGTGGCTCGAGAAAAACACCGTCGTTCCGTTCGCCGCCTCCCGGCGGACCAGCTCCCGCAGCTCGCGAATACCGTGCGGATCGAGCCCCGAAGTGGGTTCGTCGAGGATGAGCAGGTCGGGATCGCCGACCAGTGCCATCCCCAGTGCGAGCCGTTGTTGCATCCCCTTCGAATAGTCGCCGATCGGGCGAGCGGCGTCGGACTCGGTCAGTCCCACTCGAGCCAGCACCGCGCCGGGATCGTCGCCGGCGTCGGCCCACTCGATCGCGAACTCGATGTGGCGGCGGCCCGTCAACCGGTCGTAGAGGGAAATCCCGTCGGGAAGCACGCCGATACGCTCCCGGAGCGCCGCTGAGTCCTCGTGAACGTCCATGCCGAGGACCGTCGCGGTTCCATCGGTCGGGCGGACGTAGTCCAGCAACATATCGATGGTCGTCGATTTGCCGGCGCCGTTCGGCCCGAGGAAGCCGAATACTTCGCCCTCGTCGACGTGCAGGTCGAGCCCGTCTACGGCCAGGATATCGTCGCCGAAGCGTTTGGTCAGGTCGGTCGTCTCGATAGCGGTCATCGGCGAACGATACCGGACTGAAACGCATGGATCGTTCTCCGAGTATACTGGGCCGGTTTATGTCCCCCTCGTGCGGCCGCCGGACCACAGCCTCGGGCAAGGGACGAGTCGACGGGCGGCCGCTCGGCACGGACACGAAGCGCAACGGTGGAAAACGCTTTGTTCGTGCGCGACTGATGTCACCGTTGACCATGCGCGAAGCGCGGGTGGCGCTCGGCGAGACGGCGTTCGAGACGATGGGTATCGCGGAACTCGTGTCCCTCAGTCGTGACTCGGGCGTTCTGGGATTCGAGGCGCTCGCGTGTCACGGGACCGGTGCGATCGTCCAGGTCGCGGTCGAGCGGTCGATCGACGAAGACCGACTCGACGCGCTCGAGTCCGTCGACTGGTGGGAGCGGATCGCGGAATCCGCCGACGAACACCGCTACGTGATCGCGTTTACCGCGTCGGAACTCCCCGAAAGCCTCGCCGACAGCGCGGACGATCTGGTCGGAACCTGCGACCCGAACGTGAGTCGGCGAGGTGTCACCCTCTCGTTGGTTGGATCGCAGGAAACGATAGCCGGAACCGTCGACGATTACGAGGCTGCGGGAGTATCGCTGGACCTGCGGAAATTCGGACCGTATGAGGGGCGCGACCACCCGCTGGCCGAACTGACCGCCCGCCAACGGGAGGCGGTCCGGACCGCTCACGAACTGGGGTATTACGAGGTCCCACGAACGGTGACGACCGAAGACGTCGCGGCCGAACTCGGCGTCGATTCGTCGACGGTCGCCGAGCACCTCCAGCGGGCCGAGCGGAATCTGTTCGGCCATCATCTCTGACTCGAGACTGGACCCGTTCGTCCGCCCGGGGGTGGCGTTGCGGGCGCACGAATCGTCGAGCGGATCTGGTACTAAAAGGGCTGTCGCGATCAGCTCCCACCCGATGGCAAACGGGAGCGCAGTCGGCCAACGGGAAACGTCTGGTGAGCGCCTCGCGATTCGCTCGCCGGTCAGTCTGCCGGTTGTGGTTCCCGCGGCGCGGAGACCCCCGGTAGACTCGGCACGGAGAGGTCGATGCGCCGGAGGAACTGCGCGTTGATCGCGACGATCACCGTGCTGAGCGACATGAGCAGCGCGCCGACGGCCGGCGAGAGGAGGATACCGATCGGAGCGAGGATTCCGGCAGCCAGCGGGAGCGCGAAGACGTTGTACCCAGCGGCCCAGACGAGATTCTGTTGCATCTTCCGGTAGCTCGCTCGGCTGAGCGTTACGAGCCGGACGACGTCCATCGGATTGTTCTGGACGAGAATGATGTCCGCAGACTGGACGGCGACGTCCGTCCCGCTCCCGATCGCGATGCCGATATCCGCTCGAGTGAGCGCCGGTGCGTCGTTGACGCCGTCGCCGACCATCGCAACCATATCACCCCGCTCGCGGAGTTCCGTCACTTTCGCGTCCTTGTCCTCCGGTAACACCTCGGCGAAGACCGTATCGATCCCGAGGTCGTCCGCGACGGCGCGGGCCACGTCCTCGGAATCGCCGGTCAACATTGCCACCTCGAGCCCGAGTTCGTGGAGCGCGTCGACGACTTGATAGCTCTGGTCGCGGATGACGTCGGCGAGCGCGAATGCGGCCACCGGAGTTCCCTCCCTGACCAAATAAACGACCGTCTGTGCGTTCTCACCGGCCCGGTCGGCGAACTGCTCGAGTGCTGCCGGCACGTCGCCTTCGAGTTCGGAGAGGAGATTCGGGCCACCGACGTGGACGCGTTCGCCGTCTCGCGGCTCATCGCCGCGAGACAATCCGGCCGCGCGGAGCGCCGCCCCGTCCACCGTCGCGCGAACGCCACGTCCTTTCAGCGCCTCGAAGTCGGTCGCGGTCAGCCTCGAGATGCCGCGTTCGTCGGCCGCCTCGCGGATCGCTTGCGCGATCATGTGTTCCGAATCCGCTTCGACGGAGGCTGCGAGCGTGAAGGCTTCCTCCTCGGTGACGCCATCGACGGTTGCGATATCGACGACGCCCTGCTCGCCCTCGGTGAGCGTCCCGGTCTTGTCGAAGACGACGGTGTCGAGGTTCCGTGCCTGCTCCATGGCGATTCGATCCCTGACGAGCATGCCGTTGCGCGCGGCGAGCGAGGTGTTGATCGCGATGACCAGCGGGATCGCCAGCCCGAGGGCGTGCGGACAGGCGATGACGAGGACGGTGACGACGCGTTCGATCACCGACGAATCGAACCCCCTCGCGACCGTCCACGCGACGGCCGTGACGACGGCCGCACCGAGCGCGACGTAGAACAGCCAGCCGGCCGCGCGATCCGCGAGCGCCTGCGTCCGCGACTCGCTCTGCTGGGCCTCCTCGACGAGACGCATGATGCCAGCCAGCGTCGTCTCCTCGCCCGTCGCACTAATCCGGACGCGAAGGCTCCCGTCGCCGTTTACCGTTCCGCCGATCACCTCGGCACCGGGTTCCTTCGAGACGGGCGTGGACTCGCCGGTGATCATCGACTCGTTGACGTCCGAATCACCCTCCTCGACGACGCCGTCGGCGGGGACGCTCGCACCGGGCCGGACGAGCACGAGATCCCCTTCCTCGAGTTCGTTCGCGGGAACTTCCTCCGTCTCACCGTCGTCGGTGATCAGCTCCGCAGTATCGGGCATGAGCCTCGCCAGTTCGTCCAGCGCGCTTGAGGCCCGCCGGACGCTGCGCATCTCGATCCAGTGGCCGAGCAACATGATGTCGATGAGTGTGACGAGTTCCCAGAAGAACGCCGATTCGGTGGGGACGACGACGCTCGCGAGGCTGTAGACGAACGCGACGGTGATCGCCATCGAAATGAGCGTCATCATCCCCGGCGCGCGCTCGCGCAATTCGGGTGCGGCCATCCGGAGGAACGGGACCCCGCCGTAGGCGAAGACGATCACCGCGAAAACGGGGTTGATCCACTCGCTGCCGGGAAACGCCGGGACCGAGAAGCCGAGCCACTCCTGGAGCGTTTCGCTGTACAGGAGGACCGGAATCGAGAGCAGCGTCGAGACGAAAAACCGTCGACGGAACATGGTTTCGTGGCCGGCGTGCATACCGCCACCGCCGTGATCGTCGTGCTCGCGGTCGGTACTGTGCATCCCATCCCCGCCGTGGGTATCCCCGTTGTTGCCGCCACCGCCGCCCCGGTGGGCGTCACCGGTCTCGTGTTCGTGCCCCGCGTGGTCCCCTTGGTGCTCCTGTCGGTCGCGGATCTCGTCGCGACCTCGCTCCGCGTCGTCCGCCTCGTCTTCGAGCATCGACTCCTCGACCCGATCCGACCGCAGGTGGTCATCTCGGTCGTCGTCGGACGCGTTCCCGGTTCCGTGATCGCGGTCGTCCATCATTCAGTTCACGGGCGGAAAGACGGGATCATGCACCAAGGAGCTGCGGGTGGCGATGTCCGGAACGAGGCCGCAACGTGAGCCGGCCGCTCGGCTGGATGAAAAGACAATTCCCCGCTGACGTGCAACGCGGCGTATATGCGAATTGCCGTTCCCAACAAGGGCCGCCTGCACGAGCCGACGATCGACCTCCTGGAGCGGGCGGGGCTCCACCTCGAGAACGGGGCCGATCGGAAACTCTACGCCGATACCGTCGATCCGGACGTCACGGTGCTGTTCGCCCGCGCGGCCGATATCCCGGAGTACGTCGCCGACGGCGCGGCCGATCTCGGTATCACCGGCTTCGATCAGGTCCAGGAAGCCCGCGTCGACAACGTCGCCGAGTTGCTCGACCTCGAGTTCGGACGCTGTCGACTCGTGTTAGCAGCACCCGAAGACGGGGACATCGAGAGCGTCGACGACCTGGCGGGCAAGATCGTCGCCACCGAGTTTCCGAACATCACCGCCGATTTCTTCGCCGGTACCGGCGTCGAACCCGACATCGTCGAAGTGTCGGGCGCGACCGAACTTACACCCCACGTCGAAATGGCCGACGCCATCGTCGACATCACGAGCACCGGGACGACGCTGAAGATGAACCGACTGGCCGTCGTCGAAGAGGTTCTCTCAAGTTCCGTCCGACTATTCGGCCGCGATGACGTCCTCGAGGAATCGAAGGTCGAAGAGGTCAGGACCGCCCTCTCGTCGGTGAAACGCGCCGAGGGGAAGCGGTACCTGATGATGAACGTTCCCCGGGATCGACTCGCGGATATCCGTGACGTCATTCCCGGCCTCGGTGGGCCGACGGTGATGGACATCGCCGACGAGGACGAGGACGAAGCGACCGTCGCGGTTCACGCGGTCGTCAACGAGGGGGACGTCTTCGAGACGATTACGGAGGTAAAAAACGCCGGCGCGAGCGATATTTTAGTGACGGAAATCGAGCGACTCGTCGAGTAGTCGCAGGCGGTTCATCCCAGCCGACCGGTGATTGGACGTTCGAGCGACTCGTACTCGAGTACTGATTCGAACGCAGCGAGGTTTGCTCCAGGCCCGACGAGACTTCGAACCCGATCGTAGGTCACGATATCCTGTTCATCGAGCAACGGAAGGTGGGTCCGACACAGGGAGACGTGAATCCGCTGGCGTAGCTGATGGATCGTCGTCTCGAGGGTCGCATCGTCTTCCGCGTCTGCAAGGCGGCCGACCAGCGTTCGGACCGCGATCGGCCCGTCCGCAGCGAGGAGGCATCGAATCACCTCGCTCCGACGGTCGCTGTCGAGTACTTGATCGAGTGTCTCCCGCGGAAGCGACCGATGACCGACTGCGCCGCCGTTCGCGGATACCATCCGATCAGAAACGGGCGTCGTTCGGTCCGAGTGAATCGTCATGGGCACGTGAGACTCGGCGGTCGATTATGGAATAAACGCAGTCGGTCGTTTCGTCGAATCAGCACCGATTCACGCGATTCTGGCCCCGTCGACCGTATTTGAACGATCGGTAATCCGATCCAACCGACGCGAAGTGTCGGGTCGAACGATAGTGTGACGGGTATAGCGTTCGGTGATCTCCAGTGGGCCGGGTCTCGAAATCGAGTGCGACGGGAATCCGGAATTCGAGGAGAGAAGCGATCGGATACGAACGTGACTGGACCGAACGCCGAAACGAGGTGAGTGTGGCGTCGGTGATCTCTCGAACGACCGGCGAGGAAAGCTGACGACGTTATTCGAGCAAGCCCAGATCCTCGAGTCGGGAGACGATCTTGTCGACGGCGTGTTCGGCATCTTCGGGCTTTTTACCCCCGGTGATAACGAGTTTGCCGGAGCCAAAGAGCAGAGCGACGACCTCCGGTTCGTCGAGGCGGTAGACGAGGCCCGGGAACTGCTCGGGTTCGTACTCGATGTTCTCGAGTCCCAGCCCGATGGCGATCGCGTTCAGGTTGAGATTTCGGCCCAGATCGGCCGAGGTAACGATGTTCTGGACGACGATTTCGGGGTCTTCGTTGACCTGAATCTGGAGTTCGCGAAGCTTATCGAAGACGATGCGAAGACTCTCGTGGACGTCGTCGGTGCTTTTCGCGCCGGTACAGACGATTTTCCCCGATCGAAAGATCAGGGCGGCGGACTTGGGATTCTGGGTGCGGTAAACGAGACCGGGGAACTGTTCGGGGTCGTAGTCGGCCCCTTCGAGGTCCATTGCGACGCTCTGGAGGTCGAGTTCCTGCCCGATGCCGGTCGACGCCACCACGTTTTCGATGTTGATGGTGTCCTTCGGATCCGTCATTAGTCGCTTAAAAAGACGTATTTAAGGTTTATAAAGGTTGGTACCGCCACCTGATATATCCGGTATATACGACTAACATCAATTCAGGGCCATCGTAGACGGCCAGCAGTCGACGCTACCAGCCACGATCCCTCGAGAGCGACGATCGACCCGGACGCAGCGACGACCGAGTCACCGAAAACGGCAGCCTCATACGCAAGTGGCGGTGACAATTCACCGTGTATCTGCTCGAGTTGGGTGGAGAGGACGACGCGTTCGCGGCTCGAGAGGCCCGAAGCGCGGCGGCCGGCGTCGATCGGATCGCGCCCGGTCTCGCCGTCGCCGACGCGACCGTCCCCGAGCGCGTCCGAGGTCTCGCCTACACCCACCGCGCCAGCGAGTGCCTCGGCCGGGGCGAGGCGGACCTCGCGAGCGCCCGCGCAATTCTCGAGGCCACGGCGATCGACCGAACCGGATCGGTCGCAGTGCGCGGGACCGACGTCCACGGTTCGACCGGCGTGAGTACCGAGCGTGCGGAACGGGAACTGGGTCAGATACTGGTCGACCGGGGCTTTACGGTCGATCTCGAAGATCCGGACCATCTTTTGCGGGTCGTCTTTTCCGAGGGGATTCTCGAGTCCGGCGGGGAATCCAGCGGGCGGCGGTCTCTCGGAGACGGCTTCGAAAGTAGCGACGACGACCCGGATGGCGAACCGGTCTCCGTCTGCGCGCTGGGGTGGCTGGTCGCCGAGAGCGTCCGCGACTTCGGGACTCGAGCGCCGACGGACAAACCGTTTTTCCAGCCCGGGAGTATGGACCCCTTGCTCGCGCGCGCCGTCGCGAACGTCGCAGGTGCTCGACAGGGCGCGACGATCCTGGATCCGATGTGTGGAACCGGCGGCGTCCTCGTCGAAGCCGGTCTCGTCGGCGCAGACGTGATCGGTACCGACGCGCAAGCGAAGATGGCCGCGGGAGCGCGGGAAAATTTGAGGCACTTCCTCGAGACCGACGAACCGTCGCCGACCGGCGTTACTCGGGGCTCGTGGCACGTCGGCCGCGGCGATGCGACGCGGCTTCCATTGGCGAACGACGCCGTCGATGGCGTCGTCTTCGACGCGCCCTACGGCCGCCAGTCGAAGATCGACACCCACCGACTCGAGGACCTCGTTGCAGGTGCGCTCTCCGAGGCTCACCGGGTCGCGCCGCGAGCGGTCGTGATCGCGGATCGGACGTGGGCCGGCGAGGCCCGAGCGGCCGGCTGGAAACTCGAGTCGGCGTTCGAGCGGCATGTACATCGGTCGCTAACGCGATACGTGATGGTGCTCGAGCGGCGATCGAAGTAGGCCGGGGAAACCAGCTACGACCGACGACACGTGTCGATGGGGTCACCGGGATAGATTCGGACCAGATCCGTCCGAGTGTGCGTCTCACCATAATTATCCGGTTCCCGAAACGGTGCTCGAGTGCTTTCACCACGTTACCGAGTCGTGAGGCACTACAGATCGACCGGTCGGACAACGGAACGCTCAGATCGTGTAAGTCGACAGCAGGGGGCTCAGGCCTCTCGGCCGAGTTCCGCCAGCAGGTGCGAGACGTGGACTCGGTCGCTCGTCCCCTCGTGCATCTCGAATTCGATGTCCGCAGCCAGCCGGTGGATTCGCGCGAGCTGTCGCCCCTGGTACCGCTTGCGTCCGATCCGCAGAATCGCCTCGAGCACCTTGGTACCGTCCAGTCCTTCGTCGACGAGCAGTTCGTCCAGCGTCTTGCGGGCGTCCGTAAACTCGCCGGCTTCGGCGTCGTCCAGCATCGATTCGACTTCGTCGTCCAGACCGACGTCGCCGATCGTCTCGTAGGCCGCGCTCATCGTCAGTTCGCCCGCGTCTTCGACCGTCGTCTGCGCTGCCAGGATTGCCTGCCTGAGGTTCCCGTTAGCGTAGCCCGCGACGAACTCGAGGCCGTCTGCGTCGTAGTCGACACCCTCTTGGGCGACGATGCGGTCGAGGGTAGTAACGATTTCCTCGCTCGTGGGGGCGCGAAACGAAACGGGGAAGCATCGCGACCGGATCGGCGGGATGAGCTTGGTGGGCTGGCGTGTGGCGACGATAAACTGCGTCGTCCGGTGGTGTTTCTCCATGATTCGCCGGAGGGCCTGCTGAAAGTCTTCGCGAACGTCCTCGGCGTTGTCGAGCAAGATGGTGGTGTATCCGCCCGAAACGGGAGCGTAGCTCGCAGACTCCTTGAGGACGTGATTTATCATATCCCGTTTCGACATCGAGGAGCGACCGACGAGGAAGTGTTCGAACCGTGGATCGTTTTTGATCTCCGTCTTGGTCCGGCCGAAGAAGTCGGCGACGTTGATCTCGACGAAATCGTTGTCCGGGTCCTCGTGAGCCTCACGGGCCAGCGCGCGTGCTGCGGCCGTCTTTCCGCTCCCGGGCGGGCCTTGCAAAAGGAGGTTGATCGGCTCCTCGACCGCTCGCTCTAAGTACTCGCGAGCGTCGTCCTGTGGCAACTCGGCCAGCTCCGGGGCGTGGGTTTCGGTCCACAGCGGCGCGTCCATCGCCAGCGGATAGGGGAGGGACGGGTAAGAATCGGTCGATTGTACTGTCGGCCAGTTAGCCAACGTTCGACTCGTTGTCAGATCCAGGGCCGGTGGCTTCGGAGTCGTCGGCAGCCGCCTCCGCGATCGTGAACGTGGTTCGCACGGGCGCGCCCTCGTACTCGATCGTCGAAGCCGCATCGACGTTTTCTGATGCGCCGCCGTAAAGCGTCGCCGTCAGCTCGGCCGTGGCGTTCACCGAGCCGTCGTCCTCCAGATCGACGGTGACGTTCTCGTGCTCGCCGGGTCGGAGTTCGTCGCTGGTCCCGAGTACGATCCCGTTTCGCTCGACGGCGACGAACCCGCGTTCGGGAATCGCGGCCGACACCGTCACGCTCTCGTTGCTCGCGTCGGAAACCGCGACGGTCGGATCGGTGTGGAACTCGAGGTCGATCGAGGCGAGTTCGCCGTCGTCCTCGGTGTAAACCCCGATGGTCTGGGTGCCGGCTGGTGCGCGGTTCGTGTTCGTCTCGAGGGTCACGTTCCGAGTCTCGCCGCCTTCGAGTTCCAGAACCTGCCTGTCGATGACAGAACCGTCGACGCGAACCTCGACCGGCTGTTGCGTCCGGAACTCGGTCGGGTTGCGGACCCGAGCGTCTATCTCGATCGTCTCGTTGGTCGTCGCCGTCGCCGGTGCGTCGATCGACTCGACGAGGAAGGAGTCACTGAGCGCGCTCTCGTCGGACGAGGTCACCGTCGCAGTGTCGCTGACCGGGAACCCGTCATCGAGGTACGGCTGGTCTTCCTCGCCGTTGCTCGACTCGTAGGCGTAGCCCGCTTCGTCAGCAGTGTCCTGATGCACCGTCGCCGTCAACTGGCCGATCAGTTCGCGCGTCGCATCGTCCTCGCGCTCGACCGTGACGTTCTCGTGGGTACCCGCCTCGAGACGGTCGGAGACGGCCAACGGCTCGTCGCCGCCGTCGGTGATGACGACGTAGCCGCCGTCCGAGAGAGTCACTTCCCGGATCGTGACGGTAGAGCCGTTGCCCTGTTGATCTTCGAACGTGATCGACGCCTTCGGTTCCTCCTCGACGCCGAAGATCATGGGGGCCTGACCCACGACGATACCGGCTGCGGCGACGATCACGATCGCGATCAGGATCGCACCGATTCGCTTGACCGTGCCAAGCGTCTGTCTCGAGCTCATTGGGGTGTCGTCGTCACGGTGGTAGCATTCGACGGACGTAAAACGCGCAGTCCGTTCGCAAACTGACGATCCGATTCGGGGCAGCTTATCTGAATAATCTCGAATTACGACGGTTCGGACGCGTCGTTCGAGGACGAAACGAACGGGCTCTATGCGAGAACCGAACGAGTTGCCGGACGGTAGGCGCCCTCGATAGTCCGTTTGGCACCCCATACCATGTCGGGCCGGGGAGAATGCCCCACAGATACCGTCGGCGAGCGATCCGAAGCGGGTTTAGCCGCGGCCCGTCGAACGTTTACCGATGCCACTGCGCGTGACGTTCCTGGGGACGGCCGGTGCGATTCCGACGACGGGGCGGAATCCGAGCAGCGTCTTCGTCGCCCGCGACGGAGAGGGACTACTGTTCGACGCCGGCGAGGGGACCCAACGCCAGATGATGCGGTTCGGAACGGGGTTTTCCGTCTCGCAACTGTTCGTCACGCACCTCCACGGCGATCACGTCTTCGGAATTCCCGGATTGCTCCAGACGATGGACTTCAACGACCGCGAGGAGCCACTGGCAATCTACACACCCCGCGGCACGCGCCGCCAGCTCAAATCGCTCGTGTCCGCCCTCGGAAACCACCCCTCGTTTCCCGTTCGGATCAACGAGGTCGGCGGCGGGGACGTCGCCTCCCGCGCGGAAGAGTACGAAATTCGGGCGTTCGATACCGATCACGACACCCGGTCGGTCGGCTACGCGCTCGTCGAAGACGAACGCAAAGGCCGTTTCGACCGCGAGCGCGCCGAAGAGCTGGGCGTCCCGGTCGGCCCGAAATTCTCGACACTCCACGCGGGCGAATCCGTCGAACTCGAGGACGGCACCGTCGTCGAGCCCGATCAAGTAGTCGGTG
This sequence comes from Natrinema halophilum, assembly GCF_013402815.2. Lineage (NCBI taxonomy): Archaea > Methanobacteriati > Methanobacteriota > Halobacteria > Halobacteriales > Natrialbaceae > Natrinema > Natrinema halophilum. The sequence continues at coordinate 2,941,148 of NZ_CP058601.1, read as the reverse complement.
ACCCGCGTCCGGGCCGGGCGGTCGTCTACACGGGCGATACGCGTCCCACCGAGTCGACGATCGGCGTCGTCGACGATCCCGACCTGTTGATCCACGACGCGACGTTCGCCGACGACCGCGCCGATCGGGCCACCGATACCGCCCACTCGACGGCACGACAGGCCGCAGAAATCGCGAACCGGGCCGGTGCCGACTGCCTCGCGCTGATGCACCTGTCCTCCCGGTATGCAGGCGACACCACGGGCCACGAACGGCAGGCCAGGGAGGTCTTCGAGGGTGACGTCATCCTCCCCGACGACGGCGACGCACTCGAGATTCCGTATTCGGACGACTGACCGGCGACGCTCGAAGTACGGCCGTACAGTTCGAGGGCGGAAGACGACTCGGCCGGCGCTCTGGGCCGCGGTCAGGAGACAATGATCTCGATTTCGTGGGTTGTCTGTCGTCCCAAGTTATCCACCGCCGTGAGAGTCACGGCATAGGTGCCACTGGAATCGTAGGAGTGACCGACGTACCAGCCGCTGGCGGTCGTTCCGTCACCGAGATCCCACTGAAGCGTGTCGACCCAGTAACTGGAAGCCGTCTGCTCCCGAACCTGGAAAACGATTCGTTCGCCGACTCCGACTGTTGTCGCGCTCGGTTTGATCTTTGCAAGGTAGTCCACCTCGAGCGGGATCTCGCCGTTTAGTGGAGCCCAGGCGTAATTCACCTCGTAGCGGGGCTCCGCGTTTTGATTTTTCCACTGTGCGACCCAGACTTCGCCGTTCCAGCGGACGCGATCACCCGACTGGTAGAGAACGCTCGAGTCCCACTCGGGGTAGCCGCCACTGCCGCCCTCGTTCTGATCGCCCTCACCGTTGCCGGCATTTTTCGTCGTCGCCTGCACGGTTACCACGTCCGACCTGGCACCTCCCTGACCGACGGCGCTGACGCCGACCTCGTAGGTCGTGTCCGCATCGAGTCCGGTGATGGTCGCGCTCGTCGACGTCGTCGTCGTTTGTTGTGTGCCGTCGACGAATATCGCGTATTCGACCGCGTTCGAGACTGAACCCCACGATAGTTCGACCGACGTCTCGGTCTCGGCGGTGACTTCGAGCCCCTCAGGGGGAGTGGGCGACTCGGGGTCTGAATCGCTTTGGCCGCCGACGGTAAGCGTCGCATCCTCGACCGTGGCCTCGACGCTATTGGCATCCGTGTCCTCGAGCCGGACGATCTCGACCTCGACAGCGGTTTCACCGTTCGCAACGGCCTCGAGTTCGACGTGACCGAAATCGATGTCGGTAGTGCCGGCGTCGAGGGTGTATATCGCGCGGAGCATCGCGGAGCCCGCTCCGGTCTCGACTTCGCGGAACAGGGTCGATCTGTACGTCTCGCCGAGTTCGGCATCGACGATGGTCGCGACTTCAGTATCGACGCTGGGCTCGATCTGGAAGCCAACCAGCCCGGTTGGCGCTTCAGTCAGACCGAAATTGACAGTCGTCGTCTCGCCGGGCTGGATCATCGCGGTTTCGAGGTCGACTGTGAGCGTTGGCGTGTCCGCCTGCGCACCGGCGGCCGTCGTTACCTGTACGGTCGCGGCGTCGGACGCGACGCCGCCCTGCCCGACGGCGCTGACGCCGATCTCGTAGGTCGTGCCCGCGTCGAGTCCGGTGATGGTCGCGCTCGTCGAAGTCGTCGAGGTTTTCCGCGTTCCGTCGACGGAGACGGCGTATTCGACGGCGTTCGAGACCGAACTCCACGAGACCTCGACCGACGTCTCGTTCCCGGCGACGACTTCGAGATTCGTGGGCGTGTCGAGCGCAACGGGGTCGGCTCCGGACCCGGAGTCCGTGCCGACGGTTACCGACGGTGCGTCGTAGCTTGCGTTCTCGATTGTGCCATCGTCCGGCGGAGTCAACACGAAGTCGACGAGTTCGAGTTCGGTTGTGCCGTTCCCCTGGCCCTCGAGTCGAAGCGTTGCCAACTCGTACTCGGTCTCGTCGATCGATCCGAAGACGCTCGGGTCGATCGACGAGACCGAGCCGCCGTTGGCTTCAATTTCGCTGTTTAGCTGGTCTTCGATGATATCCCTCCCGTACTCGCCCAGTTCGACCGCAGTGATCTGGGCGACGTCGGGGTCGACCGCGAACTCGGTGGTACAGCCGGCCGAACCCTCAGGCGAGTTCTCGATCCGAATCGTTGCGGTTGTCGCCCCGCCGGATTCGATCTGATCGTCAGCGAGCGTAACCGATACCGTCGGCCGACTCTCCTGGGCCGAAGCCGGTGACGCCCCGAGTGCGAGCGTTCCCGCACCGGCACCGGCGGCCTGTACGAAAGTGCGTCGTGAGGGGGGCGAATTCGCCGGAGTGTCTGATTCGAAGAACTGTTCATCGTCGTCTGTATCGTTCGGATGAGTCATTGCTGTGTTCCCATAGCGATCATGTCATCTACATTTTACATCCCATCTGTGGGTGCTAAATACAGAAGCGCACGGGCCCTTGCAGCGCGCTCGTTGCTCCCCCTGCCCTCGGTGCAACCGTTCATCGCAACAGATTCCGTGTCAGTTTGTACCATTGTCTCAGATGATCTGATTTCCAAGAACCACTCGAGAGGGTCTGCAAAGGCGACTAACGAGGTCCCTCGTTCAGTAGCGAATCGCCAATCTAAGCCGTTGCAACGCCCGTGACGACGCCGGGGCTGCCGATCGAAAATGTACTCGCCCCCATGAGGCGCCGATATCGTTCGATAGCCTGCCGAGACGCCACCGTTTCGGCTAGTAGACTGCGCCTTCGAATCCGTTTGATTTTCGTTCTCTGACATGGTCTGACGTACGCACCTGAGGAACGAAACTTTCGATTCGTCGTCAGGGAACGCTGGCCCCGATATGTATACGATAGAAAGCGTAATGAAATTTTATACTACTGGCTCAGTAATTATATCTTCACAGGCAAAATAATGATTTTTGTTTCATATTCTCGCTCACAGCCGATTCAGGACCGCGAAATCGTCTGACTGACTGCCCCCGACAGAACCGGATCGTAACCCACGAAAACGGACTAGACGGTCCGTCTGGTGAAACGCGCCTGTAAACCGGATACCCGCTCCACTGGCTACGTCGTACCGTCAGCGCCCGCCTCCTGAACGCCTCGCACATCCCGGTATCGGCGGTCAGCATCCACTACTCGGGAAGAGTGCCGATCACGACCGGGACACCAATCAGTTCCGGGCTGACTCACGGACAGAAGTGCCGCGTCGGATTTATAGCCGACTCGTTCCTATACCCCCCTGTGAGTACGCGAACGAGTGCGCTCGATGCGGTCGTCTTCGGAGTCGACATCCAGAGCGGTGACGTGCGTGGTGATGCGCCATCGTACGCACTGACGGTTTTCAACGGCGACGACGTCACCCGTGACGTCGTTTCTCACCGGAAACTCAGGCGTCTAATCGACGACGAAGAGCCGGCAATCGTCGCGACGGACAACATGTACGAGCTCGCAGCCGACAAGGATCAGCTCATCCACTTCCTCGGTTCGCTGCCCGCCGGCACTCGACTCGTCCAGGTGACCGGTGACGAGCAACCCGAGCCGCTCTCTCGCGTCGCGAAACGCCACGGAATCCCCTACGGAAAGGACCCAATGAAAGAAGCCGAGGCCGCCGCTCGGCTTGCCGCCCACAACGTCGGTTACGAGGTATCCGCGTTTACGGATACGACCGAAGTCAAGGTCTCGCGGGGCCGCTCGACCGGCAGCGGTGGCTGGAGCGAAGACCGCTATACCCGTCGCATTCACGGCTCCGTCAAACGCCGATCCCGCGAAGTTGAATCCGAACTCGAGGACGAAAACCTCGAGTTCGAAAAAGAGGTTCGGGAGTCCTACGGCGGGTACGCAAACGCCGTCTTCACCGTCCAGGCCAAGCCGAACGACATTCCCGTCTCGCGCAATCGATCGGGCGACGTCCGTGTCGAGATCGAGCGCCAGCGCCGCGACGGCATCGAGTTCAGCCCGCTCGTCAAACGCCGAGATCACGTCGTCGTCGGGATCGATCCCGGAACGACGACTGCCGTCGCGATCGTCGGCCTCGAGGGAGAGGTGCTCGACGTCTGGAGTTCACGTACCAGCGACACCGCCGACGTAATCGAGTGGATCGTCGAGCGGGGCCGACCGATCATCGTCGCAGCCGACGTGACGCCGATGCCCGAGACCGTCGAGAAGTTCCGCCGGAGCTTCGATGCCGCGGGCTGGACGCCCGACCGGGACCTGCCGATCGACGAGAAACAGCACCGAACCCGCGACCACCCCTACGACAACGACCACCAGCGCGACGCGATGGCAGCCGCACTGTACGCCATCGACGCCCACGAGGGTCAATTCAGGCGGATCGCGGACAAGCTCCCGCCGGGAATCGATCGGGGTGAGGTCACCGCCCGTGTCGTCGCCGGCGAGGAAAGCGTCGAGGCAGTCCTGCGGGACCTGACCGACGACGAAGCCGGCGATGAAGAAGAGGCAACCGAACACGAACCCCGCGAGCTTACCGCAGAGGAAAAGCGAATCAAAGATCTGGAACGGCAGGTCGAGCGCCTCCAATCACACGTCGAGCGCCTCGAGGGACGCATCGAGGATCGCGACGACCGAATCGACGAACTCGAGACGGAGCTCAGTACCGCTCGCCGCGAGGAACGACAAGAAGTCCGTCGCAATCGGGAGGTGAGCCGCCTCGAGCGGAAAGCCAATCGGCTCGAACGCGAGCGCGACGACGCCCGCGAGGAGGTCGAAACGCTCGAGAAGAAAGTCGAGCGAATGAAAGCGCTCTGGAAGCTCGATCACTCGAACTTCAGCGACGTCTCGGCGAAGAAAGAGGGGTTGGTCCCGGTCAAGGTCGTAGAGAAGTTCACGAAGGGCGCGATCCGCAAGGCAGACGAACAGTACGGCATCGCGTCCGGCGACGTCGTCTACATCCGGGACGCAAGCGGCGCGGGCCGATCGACGGCCGAACTCATGGCGGAGTTCGACCCCCGCGTCATCATTAAGGACGGCGGCCTCTCGGAGATTGCCGACGAACTCCTCTTCGACGCCGAGATTCCGGTCGGCCCCGCCGACGACGTCGCGATGCAGGAAGTTGACGAACTCGCCGTCGCCCGCGAGGACGACGTCGAAGCCGTAATCGACGACTGGCACGAGCGCGCGCGGGATCGAAAGCGGGACCGCAAGGCGGCGATGGTCGACCAGCTCATCAGCGAACACCGGGCAGGCGATAACGAAGTGTAGCGGCGAGTTCCCGACCGACGGCGATCGAAATCCGTCGGTGTCTCCCGTTCGATCCGGAAGCGAGCTCAGTCCGGACTTTATTTTCGTCCCTGTCCCACGAGTATTATGCGCGGCTATGCTATCGGCACCAGTACGACAGGACGGTGTTCGGGGTGAACTGAGGATGCTAGCAATCGGTTCGTCCCCGCGTTCCTCTATCAGGTGGTCGGGTCGGAAGCGATACAGTTCGTTCCCCAGTACCATCCTGGCGATGGAGCGGCGACAGCCGCGTTCTCCGTGATCGTAATCGGCATCCCGTTCGTCGTCAGCTACCGGGCCGCTCATCGGGGTGATTACGTCGCCAGTGATCGTATCGGTCGACTGTTCTTCGCCGTCGGGAGTAGCTGTGGATTTCTCGGGCGGATATTCGCATTGCGACTCGGTACAGGAGCTGCGAGTGTCGATCGACCGCTGCTGGAAATCGTCTTTCTCGCTGGGTTTACGGGCATCTTCGTGGGCGGTGGCGTGATCTGTGGCTTCGGTCTTGCCACTGCGATCACCGAACCCGAGCGTTTCCATAGTCGACTGCCGGCCCTCGCCGGGATTGCGATGACGCTCACCGGGCTCGTGTCTTTTGTAACCCCGTACGGATCGCCCGACTTTACCCTCGCATCGGGAGGGTGGTTTCTCGCAGTAGCGTGGCTTTCGATGGCTGACGAGGCCCCGGATTGACGGGATCCTGGCGGACCAAGACTCTGCCAGCGCTCCGGCAGAGCACAGCGACCGGATACCGACGTACCAGGGAAAGTGGGATTCCGAACTCGCTCTCGAGCCGCGCAGATACGCAGGGATGCGATCTCAGTCTGCCGATTCCATCGGCGACAGCACCATCGGCACCTCCACTATGGCGACCTCTTCGGTCAGGTCGTCAATGTCGCCGACCGGGCCGTTGAGGAACAGCGCGTGGGCGATGAGCCCGATCGCGACGGCACCGAGCCCGACGATCGCAACTGGAGACGGGATGGACGTCACGTCGCCGATCAGGACTCCGATTCCGAGGCTCGTCCCGATACCGCCCAATATGAGATCGGAGTACTGGAGCGTATATCCATACGAGGGAGACGCGGATCAGGAGTGAAACGCTTCAGCCTTGGTACGTGGGGCAATCGACGCTCGAGAGCGGTCAGAACATGCCGAAGTTCTGTAGCAGCCCGGAGATCAACGATCGGACGACGAGGCCGAGACCGGCGACGATAAGCGCCATGCCGACGGCGATCAACAGGTTTTCGTACGCGATGAGAGCGATACCGGCGAGCAGGAGAGCGATACCTGCGAGACCGAGCGCACCGAGGTTTCGCAACATACGGAGGGCTGTCGAGGCGAACGAAATAAACGGCGTGGTTTCTCCGCTCGCAAACGCCTCACGCATCCCCGCGCTCGCCACTCACGCCGCTGGACCGGCGCAGGATCGATAAAACGTTAAACCCCTCGACCGCGAACCCGCGGCCATGAGCGACGACGGTGACGGCGGTCGGAAGAACCTCCGGATGCCCGAGGACGACGAGGTCTTCGCGACCGTCACCAACATGCTCGGGGCGAATCGGGTGAAGGTACGCTGTGCCGACGGGAAAGAACGCACCGCGCGGATTCCCGGCAAGATGCAAAAACGCATCTGGATCCGCGAGGACGACGTCGTCCTCGTCGAACCGTGGGACTGGCAGGACGAAAAGGCCGACATCACCTGGCGCTACGAGAAAAGCGATGCCGACCAACTTCGGCGCGAAGGCCATATTCAGTAAACCGGAATTTTACGCTGCGGTCTCCGACGGCGCCCGGCAGCGTCGCTACCGGCGCCGTCGCATCCCTCGGCAAAATTTCGATCAAAAACACTCCTCGTTCCCCACCATTCACTGCGTTCATTCCGGATCAATCGTCGGCCCGCTCGCGCCTCCCGCGCTCGCGGTCAACGGCATCACTTGGATTCTGCGAACCGCTCGTTCGCCGGTGCTCGAGCGAGTTCTCGAAGGGGGTTCCGATATTTCCACTCGGCTCTGTTGAAATCGTCAGTAGATGACGAAAAATCCCTGCTTACTAGAGCGGTTGAATTGATCAGCGCGGTCGCTCACGAACGAACCGTTAGGGAAGTCCGAAACACCGGATGTTATTTTTTAGTATCTAAAGAAAATTCTCCGAAATAGCGCCAGCCATATTATGCTCCTGCTCATCGTATCCGGAGAACAAAGAGGGATCGAATGAGTATTACAGTGAATCTCAAGGAAGATCAGAGCGTCCAAGTAACCGACCAAGTCATCGAGACGAAACCACCGGCTCGAGTCGCATTTGCAGCCGAGGGGGTGATAACGATGACTAGGGACGTGCTGGAAGAATTCGCAGGATCGTCTCTGAGACCGGTCGAGATCGAGATGGCAATCGGCGAGTCAGAAACCGTCAACATCGACCTTTCGAAAGAGGCGTCTCTCCGGCTCGATACGGTAGACATCGGTGTAGAGAGTCCCGATACGAACGATCTTTCGCCCGGAATGGATACAATTCCCTCGTCATCAGACGACAACTCCGACGTGAACAACACACATCCCGGTGCGATTGCCTTCACCGTCGAAGGCGTGATTCGAGACACGCCAGAGGAGGTACGCAAACCTATCACCGATGCCTCCCCGCGTTTGGAGGCAATCACGTTCGCTGCCAAAAACGCACTCAGAAGCGACGGTGGCTCTGGTACTGACATCATTTTGGAAGTTTCCCTCCTCGGATACGGCATCAGTATACACCGAAACGGTGTCATCGACATCGGTACAGGCAGCGATGTGACCGACGTTGGACTTCCCTAATGGCGCATCCGGTTCAGAGTCCATCGATTGTATTCAGGTGACATCCTCCCCGCCGTAAACGGAGAGGGACCGTCGGTCCCTCAGGCAGTCGGGCGTCGTCCGACGACGGCGGGGCTTCCCCTCCACGGGGAATCCAGGTTGGCAGGTTTCAGTCCGAGCACGCCGCGAGCGTCATTTGCGAGGGGTTCTCGCTCGTCGATCCGCCACTCGGTGGCGTCACGTTCCTGCAGGCGCTTCAGAGTCGTGAACATCTCTTTGCGGAGGTGTCGCGCTCGACTGCCACTTTCGAGCGTCAAAGGCGGCGTGGAGTGCGTCGCGGTAGGTGTCCAAGAGGTTCTGCAGGCGTTGCTCTTTGCCCGTGGTGGGCGTGGCAAGTGTGGCTTGCAGCGTTTTCGTCACCGTCTCGGACACACCAATTACTACGACACTATCTCTCTTTAATGTAATATAGGTATGAAACTAAACATCGGGTGCGTCAAGATAGAGTTCGACGTCGAATCACAGTACGGAAGCCTGAAAGAGACGAAAGAGCACCACGGTCTTACGGGGAAAGGGATGCTACTCCACGCTCAGCGGGAGTTGGATTCCGAGAGTGCCGATTGAGCGGTAGAGAGTGGAGTCACGTGATACGATTCCCTATCCGGCCTAAAGGTCGGGGTTCCCTCGCTGGTTAAAGATGGATCGTGGCATGCTGTCACTGAATTAGCTACTCCATTGTTCATCTGTACGTAACGCCAAAGTCGGGAGGGTCTTGTGACCGATATGCGCTCTGTATTTAGCACCGGCGATAGCCGTTTACCAATAATATGTCGGTGGAAATGCACTGAATGTAGAGGATGAGTTTAGCATGCTACCACCGTTAGTTCCGGAAGATCGAGGCGGAATCAGCCGGTCCGTAGATATGTATGGTTACCAGAAGAAGTTCTGTCAACAGCAACGTGCGTCCATCGGTTCGTGCTGGAGACGTGACTCTTATTTTGTAGCCAGCGTTGGCACTCGCCTTGCAAAGTGTGGCTCCTGACTGGTACGGAACGCTAATTGTCTCTCCGTAAACAGCGTCCGATAACTGTTCCTTTCGTGTATCCTTCAAGAGAAAATCTCTGTTTGAGCAAACTGTATATTGTGGAGAATATTTATAAAAGGCGTATGTAATTTCACGATGTGTGATGGATACGCGTATGAACTATAGCGGTTTCGTCATCGCTGGGATCGGATTCTTCACGACGCGGTTTACGGTTACACTCGCTATCTATGAGGAACCGATCCAGTTCTATCTTGGGGGAATTGTGCCGCTGGCACTCGGTCTTGGATTGGCAGCCTTCGGCATGGCGCTGGCAGTCGCTGATGTGAAAGTGTCGCTGGTCCGGACGACGGCACTTTGGTGCGTCATTGGTTTTGTTACGATGTTCGCTCTTGTCGTCCTCACTATTTTGGGATCCTCTCAAAATGGCTTCGCGGACTTTGCGACGACTCGCTCGCAAACGTATCTCTCGAACTTTCTTATCGGCGGGAGTATCGGTGGTACCTTAACAGGACTCTATGCCTCACGCACCCAACAACAACGGAGTGACCTCCAGCAACAGGCAAACCGATTGGTAGTTTTCAACCGGTTGCTCCGTCACGAAGTACTCAACGCGGTGTCTATTATCCAGGGATATGCGACGGCAAATAGCAACGAAAACCTAGATGCCACGAAAGCGATTGAGGAGAGTTCACTTGTCATCGAGCAGACCATTGAAGAAGTGAAGTTCCTCAGCCAGCAAACTAACCAAGGAAAGACGCCAAGTGTTCCAGTCTCTCTGGAAGAGTGTCTACGGGAGAGCATATCAACAGTCACCGACCAACATCCGAACGCCAATGTCTCGGTCGGAAACGTCCCGGAAAATCTCACGGTACGAGCCAACAACCGGCTACCGCAGGTTTTCACACATTTGATTGATAATTCCATAGTCCACGCGGTGGACGACAACCCTGTAGTCACAGTTACCGAGATGAAGAATAGCGTCCGTGTCAGCGTGGCAGACGAAGGACCTGGCCTCCCCGAGAATCAACAGCATCTGCTTGAAACCGGCGATATTGAGGAGTTCGACGATCCCACAGCAGGATTCGGGTTGAACGTCGTTCGTCTACTCGTCGAGAGTTATGAAGGGAGGATCGAAACTGAGGTCACGGAGAACGGGACAACAGTCACGGTCGTACTTCCCAAGGTGGAGGATGAGATCAGAAGTGTGGAGGCGAGTCATGCGAACCTAGCTGGCGTACGCCTCGCTCTTCCTTCCCTGCTCGTCACCCTACTGGCAGCGTTGATTGCGGGCGTGCTATATGGAATTACGTCGGAGGCTCTCGGGGGTGCTATCGCTGGTATTGGGGTTTTTTACGGGACCGCGAATCAAACCGTCGGTTGGATAACGCATGAGTTTCACAGCGTAGTTTTCGGCTTCGTCTTCGTCAGTCTCGTCTCATTGGCACCGGAACAATATCGTGAGAGCGTATTCACCTACGCGGCTATCGGAATTGGCTGGGCGCTCGTTCTGTGGATCGTTGCCGCTGGTGTCATTGCACCGATTTGGTTGCGACTGTTAGGGATTCCTGCATCGCTTCCGAATATCTCGTTTTCGTTGATGCTGAGTCACCTCGTTTGGGGACTGTCGCTTGGAGTGTTCACCGCGTGGGGATACAAATACGTCCTCCCCTGGGTAGCCCGTATCGATGAGCAATTAAGACGTAGGGTAAGAAACGCTGACCGTCTCTTCTGACCTAATGGGCAATGGGTTTCATCCGTAGAGTTACCATTTCCGTGCTACATTCTATCGTGGTTTCAGGGAATCGTTTCGAGGTCTGGAGCAACGACCCACCGTATGCAGACCGCTGCGATCGCCCCGGCGAGGCGGTACGCGGGGATCGAGTGATCCGCGTCTCGAGCGAGCCGTGTCCCGACCTCGCCGATCGGTACCGAGCGGTCAGCCGAAGCTACTGTCCGGATTGTGTGGCCGGCATCGGGTTACTCGCGGTTTCGACCGACACGATGGCTCGTCTGCCGACGAAAACCGAGTGAGCGGTCCTGCGGTGGACTTCTCCCGCTAGATAGTTCAGTCGACAAGAATTAAGTCGCGGGGCCAGCGCATCGACGGCATGGAATCGTAAGGCTTCGCCGTTCTGTTCGTACTCGACGTAATCGCGACCACCGTCGGTATCTTCGTCTACATCGCAATCGGTGGGTCGTTCTGACCGGTGATTTGAGGGGCGTATCGGAGAGTTCGACACAGCCGATACCGCGAACGTTTGAACGAGCGTATCCGACTGCAATCTGGCTCGTGTACACCCTCAAATCGGTCCGCGACCGGTCCCCGAGGCGGAGATGTCGGGGGCGGCTTCGGCGAGTCGGATCTAGATTCGCGCCCTCGAACGTTTGCGAACGAGACTTACAATCCGGCGACGTCTTCGATTGCGTCGGTGAGTTCCGTGATCGACTCGAGGTCGTGTTCACCCATGTGACCGATCCGAAACGTCTTTTCGCCGAGTTGGGAGCCGTACCCGTTCGAAAACACCATGTCGTACTGTTCATCGACGGCCTCGATGGTCTCGGCCACGTCGATTCCCTGCGTGTTCTCGATGCAGGCCACCGTCTGCGATTCGTACCCCTCCTCGGGAAACATGTCGAAGTGGTTGCGGGCCCACTCGCGCGTGTACTCGGCCATCTCTCGATGACGCTCGTCGCGGGCGTCGTGGCCCTCCTCGAGCATGTACTTCATCTGTTTGCGGTAGGCCAACATGATCGGAATCGCCGGCGTCGAGTGGGTCTGGCCCTTCCGGTCGTAGTAATCGAGCGTCCGCTGGAATCCGCCGTACCACGACGCGGAGTCGCTCTCGAGTTCGCGCTCGTAGGCGTCGTCGCTGACGACGCAGACCGCCAGTCCGGGGGGCATCGCGAAGGCCTTCTGAACCGAGGTGAAGATGACGTCGATGCCGTGGTTGTCGATGTCGACGTAGTCGCCGCCAAGCGACGAGACGGCGTCGACGACGAAGTACGTGTCCGGATACTCGGCCACGACGTCGCCAATCTCCTCGATGGGGTTGCGGACGCCGGTCGAACTCTCGTTCATCACGCAGGTCACGGCGTCGTACTCGGTATCCCTTTCCTCGAGCGCTTCGCGGACGTCCTCGGGTTTGACCGCCCGACCCCACTCGTACTCGAGGGTCTCGACGGACTTGCCGAGACGTTCGGCGACGTTGGCCTGTCGCTCGCTGAAACTGCCACAGGTCGTACAGAGGACGTTTTCGTCGACGAGGTTGAGGATCGAACTCTCCATGAACTCGGTCCCCGACCCCGTCAGGATGACGACGTCGTTGTCGGTGCCGAGGAACTCTTTCGTGTCTTCGACGATGGTCGTGTACAGGTCCGTCATCCGGTCCATGCGGTGACCGAACATCGGCTCGCACATCGCTTCGATAACGTCCGCACGAACCTCGGTCGGGCCCGGGATATACAGCGTTTTGTCTGGGTAGTCGTCTTTATATTCGCGTTTCGTGGTCACGCAATTCACCTGAGTACAGCCTACTGGGTCGCGAAGTGGTATGGTACTTTTGATGGCGCATCGGGAGACCGTAGCCGGTCGGCGGGCTAATCTGTCGAGCAGCGAACCGTGACGCCGCCGAACACGACGCTTCGTTTCTCACTGACGGCGTCGTACCGGTTTGGATAGCGCCACCGGCTCATCGGCCGTCACCACGAGAGCGCCTCAGGCAATGCTGTCGGCGGTACTGCCGCGGGTAGTGTCATCGAAATCGTTCCGCTAGCGGCCTGGAATGGCGCTCTGCGGATGAAACTGAAGAGAGAAAAGACGGTAGCTGTGGACCCTGTTCGTGAATGAACGGGCCAACCGGCCGTGTCGTCGTCGCGCCGACTCGAAGAGCGAAATCGAAACTATCGACGATCTTACTCGACTTCGATAGTGCCTTTCATTCCGCTCGAGTAGTGGGGAATACAGACGTATTCCGCGATGTCCGTGCTGGCCGTGAACTCGAGCGTCTGGCCCTCGCCAGTGCTGGAGGCGACCTCCGTCTTTTTGCCGTTGTACACGCTTCCGTCGCTGTTGTAGAGCGCGATGTTGTGGCCGGGTTCGTTCTGCGTCCAGCCGATCGTGTACGACTCGCCGTCAGTGAGCTGAATCGTCGGGTTCGTCTTGCCTTCGATCCCGGACGGTTCCTTGCCGACCCACGACTGGCCGTCGGCTTCGAACATGATCGTCGATCCGGCCTCGATTTCGACGGGGCCGCTGCCGCTGCCGTTACCGTTACCGTTGCCGTTGCCGTTTCCATTGCCGTTCCCGTTGCCGCCACCGCTGCTGCAACCGGCGACGAGCGCTGTCGATGCGGCCGCGCCCGTCACCTTCAGTGCTGTCCGCCGTGAAACTGCCTTATCTCGTGCCATCAGCGGGATTTGGGAGTGTGAACATAAAAATTGATACCTTCCGCCCCCACAATGTTATGACCACACATACCACAAAGTAAGAGTCTTGCACCGGCTGATTACTTGACATGCCCCGGTCTTGATCACGCGTCGCCGTGATCGCCGGTCTGGAACCGATCGGTTCGTCCCACCGACAGTCGAAGGAATATCGGAACGGTAACGACGGCAATCGCGATCTCGAGGCCGCCCACGACGATGAATGCGAGTTCGTAGCCGTAGCTGCCGGCGACGATCCCGCCGAGGAGAAACCCACCTAAAAAGCCGACGCTGCCGGCGAGGTTGAATCCGGCCATGGCGGTTCCGCGCTCGCTCTCGTCGGCGAGGTCGGTGACCAGCGCCATCGTCGCCGGAGCGACCAGCGCTCCGAGAACGCCGACGCCGACCATCGCCACCGCAGCAGTCGGAACGGACGGTACGGCTCCGACGGCGAGAATGCCGACGCCGTAACACACTGATCCGACGACGATCGGAACGGTTCGGCCGATTCGATCCGAAAGGGCACCCATCGGATACTGCAACAGGGCGAACGGGCCGAAAAAACACGCCAGCAGGAGGCCAGTCGTCCCGGCTCCGATTCCGAAGGTGTCCTGAAAGTAGAGCGTCCCGACGAGGGCGAAAAAGCCTGCCGTGAGTCGATCGACGAAGCCGAACGCGTACGGAACCAAGACTGTCGGTCGTCCTCGGACGCCTTCGACGAGTGCGCGAGCCGTCCGCCGGTCGTCAGGCGTGCGGTCGCCGACGAGCGAGACGAGCGCGCCCACGCAGACGAGAAGGCTGGCCGCGACGACTAGCGGTGCGATGGGAGACAGCTCCGTCAGTTGCCCGCCGGCGGGGGCGCCCAGAGCAGCGCCGAGCCCGATCGCGATGCCGGCCGCGCCCATGTTCCGACCGTGACCGCCCTCGAGATCCATCAGCATGGTCATCGTCAGGGAGAACGCGCCGATGGTCATCGCCCCCTGGAAAACACGCAGCAGAAGGACGCCCTCGAACGGAACCGCTCCAATCGTGGGGACGGCAGCGAGGGCGGCGTAACCGACCGCACCGGTCAGCGCACCGGCGACGATGAAAGAGCGGCGGCGGCCGGTCACATCGCTCGCAACCCCCCAGACGCCGACGAACGCGACGTAGGCGGCGAACTCGGCGACCAGAAACCACATGCTCGCGTCGAGCGCGGTCGCCGCAAACGCCGACGTCCCCGCGTCAGCACCCAGCGTCTCCACGAGCGTCGCGACGCCCGGATAGAGCAACACCTGCGAGAACAACACCGCGAAGACGAGCGCGGCGAGCACGACCCGATCGCGGTCACTCGAGTGCACGGCGGATCCTTGGCGCTCCGAGCGTATGAAATCCTCCGATTCGGCGCGATCGAATTACCGGCACTCCGTCGGGCCGAACGTCTGGTCCCCGTCACGGCGCAGCTGAAACCGATGTATTTTCCTTCGGTGCCGTCCCGTAGCTACCGATGACAATCACGCGTCGACAGCTCCTCGCGGCGGGAGCGACGACCGGGATGGGGTCCCTCGCCGGCTGCACCGGGTTGCTTCGAGACACGCTTTCATCGACGCCGGCGACCGTCTCCGGGGGGGCACTCGAGGAAAGCGGCTACAGCAAACACGCAGTCGATGAGGTCCCCATCGAGCGGACCGTCGGCCGGTTCGGGATCGAGCGAACCGTCGAGGTTCGAAACTGGTACGCCGAGTATGACCGGTCGGTGTCACTCGATGAGCTCGGGCTGACACGCGTGCAGGCGGCTATCGTCGCTGCCCTCACGACGCCACAAATATCGTTCCTCGGGAAGACGTTCAATCCCGTCGGAGAGTACTCGACGGCGGATCTCGTCGAGTTGATCCAGAGCCGGTACGACCGTCTCGAGGACGTCGAGTACGTCGACGCGGAATCGATCTCGATTCTGGGTACCGAAACGACGCTCGCTCGATACGACGCGCGCGCCCGATTGCTCGCCCAGGAGACTACGCTCGACGTCTACGTGCAGGTTAGCGAGCCCGTCGCTCACGGCGACGACTTCGTGATCTGTGTCGCGGCCTATCCGCAGGTCCAGGGCCTCGAGACCGAGTCCGACGAGGTCCGAACGCTGCTCGAGTCGCTCGAGCACGAGTAACGAGGCACCCTGCTGGTACAGTCGAGCCGAAATGGTTGGGCTGTCGGGCCTCGAGGGGCTGACGCGGTGACGTTTCGAAGACCGGTTACCGAGGAGGGGACGCGGTGGCCCGTGACCGTTCTCTCACTGGCGGCGATAGTCTGATCCTCGAGGGATGACAGGCAGTGGTCGTGTAGCCTCTCGTAACTGAGTCGTCGATGCGGCGCCTCAGTTCTCGCTGTCGGTAATCTATCTATACTAAACAAACGCCCGAGTGTACGCACGCGCTCAGATGAAACGAAGACGCGTCATGCAAGTCGTTTCACTGGGAGGTCTCGCACTCCCGCTTGCCGGCTGTACGAACGATGTAGCCGAAGACACCGACGACCCTGAGGGTACCGGGGGTGCCGACAACGGAACTGACACTGATAGCGGAGACGATACCGGAAACGAGACCGACGAGGACGGGGGCCCCGCGACCGAGTCGGGCCAGCAAGAGTTCTCCGGAAGCGGTGAGTCGCTTACCGATGACTTCGCTATCGAGGGTGGCCTCACTATCGTCGACGCCACGCACGATGGTGACGGCGACTTCGGCGTCCGACTTATGCCCGAGGACGGCGGCGAAGGAACAATCTTTGCCGATTCATCGGGGACCTACAATGGGCAGACGGCCATGCACATGACCAGCGGATCGTACCGACTCAGCGTCGTGGCCGGGGGTGATTGGGAGGTGGTCGTTCAACAACCGCGTGACACGAGCGGGGAAACCCCGCCGCTTTCTTTCAGCGGCAGTGGGAACGAAGTTCACGGTCCGTTCGAATTCGACGGGACGTACCGGCCGTCCGGCGAGAACGATGGGGAGCGCATCAGCGTCAACCTCCTCTCGTCGACGAGCGACTCCCGCGAATTCCTGTTCCACCATGATAGTATCAGGAATCCGTCGTCGTTCGAGTCCCACGATGTCGGCTACATAGAGGTCAAATCTGACGGCGAGTGGTCGGTCGAGATCGAGTGACTGCCGCTCGGTTGAGATTGTAACGGACACGCATCCTCGAGTTCGGTTCGACGCTGCCGTCTGTTGTGCTCATCGGAACTCCGGATGCAACCGAGAGCATTCAGATTCCGTGGCAACGGCGATCGAAGCGGTTGGTAATCGAATCAGTCTCTGTGACTCCGTACCGACAGTTCCGTACCGTGCGGTTACTGCGGCGTCGACGAGTTGAGGTTACTGCGGCGTCGACGAGTCGAAGTTACTGCGACGGTGACGAGCCGAATTGCGAGTTCGATCGCCTACGGTCGGATGTAGGCGTACCCTTCGCTTTGCAATCGTGTCAGTTCGCCGCCGCCGGACGGGACGGTTTCGACGTCCGCTACGAGGTCCGATTCTGCGAGGTCTTTCAGATCGAGGGTGTTGCTGCAGGCTTTGACCGAGATGCCGTCGTCCAGTAGCGATTCGACCATGTCGCTGCCGTTCCCGCCTGCTTTCAGCGGTTCGATGCCGTCGCCCTGCGCGACGATAGCGACGTCGTCGATTTCGACTGACTCGTCCTGTGTGAGGTTCTCAGCGATGGTGAGCGCAGTTTTCTGTTGGTCCGGATCGCCGGCGATGAGGTGGAACACTGTCTGCATGCTCGAGACGAGAGGTCATCGGGCAATAGGAATTGAGCCTGCAGGCGAAGCGCTCGTTGGTGCTGGCCGTGCAGGCGAAACGTGCCACAGGGACAGAAACCGTGGTACGGGAACGGACACTCGTGAGACTACGTCTCGGGTCCTGTGCGTTGTCCGCTGTCTGACGAGTGGGATCGTTTCGAGCGGCCCACGACCGTGAGAGACGTTCGCTAGACTGGCCGTATTTGCCGTTACTGAGACGCATATGAATGTGGAGAAGTATGCATACTAAACATGAGCGACGACGCGAGCGACGGACACGATACCGATGCCGAGCGTGGCGAGCGCGGCTTCGGAACGCGCAGCGTCCACGCGGGCCAATCCCCCGACTCGGACACCGGCGCGATGGCACCGCCGATCTACCAGACGACCTCCTACGTCTTCGAGGACGCTGACACGGCCGCCGCCCGCTACGCCCTCGAGGATGACGGCTACCTCTACTCTCGCATCGCCAATCCGACCGTCGTGACCCTCGAGGACCGTCTCGCCTCGCTCGAAAGCGGGGCCGGTGCGGTCGCGACGGGAAGCGGCATGGCCGCGCTGGATTCCGCCGTGTTGATCCTCGCGAAAGCAGGCGAGAACGTGGTCTGTTCGACCGACACGTACGGCGGAACGACCGCGTATTTTTCGAAAACTGCGAGTCGGCGAGACATCGAGCCCCGGTTCGTCCCAACCCTCGAGTACGACGAGTACGACGACGCAATCGACGAGGACACGGCATTCGTCCACGTCGAAACGATCGGCAACCCGTCGCTGGTCACGCCCGATTTCGAGCGCGTCGCGAAGATCGCACACGAAAACGGCGTCCCGCTCGTGGTCGACAACACGTTCGCGACGCCCGCGCTCTGTCGCCCGCTCGAGCACGGCGCCGACGTCGTCTGGGAGTCGACGACCAAGTGGCTCCACGGCTCCGGGACGACCGTCGGCGGCGTCCTCGTCGACGGCGGGTCGTTCCCGTGGGGCGAGCACGGCTACGACGAAATCGCCGGACAGAATCACGCCTATCACGACGTCGACTTTTCGCGGGACTTCCCCGAAGCACCGTTCGCCGCCACGGCCAGGTTCCGCTCGCTGCGTAGCCTCGGCAATCAGCAATCGCCGTTCGACGCCTGGCAAACGCTGCAGGGGCTCGAATCGCTGCCCCTGCGCGTCAGCAAGCACTGCGAGAACGCGGCGATCGTCGCGGAATACCTCGACGATCACGAGGACGTCGCGTGGGTCACCCATCCCGGCCTCGAATCCCATCCGACCCACGAAAACGCCGAACGCTATCTCGAGGACTTCGGCGGCATGGTCGCGTTCGGACTCGAGGGAGGCTACGAAGCAGGCAAGGCCTTCTGCGAGAACGTCGAGGTCGCCCAGTTCCTCGCGAACATCGGCGACGCGAAGACGCTGGTTATCCACCCGGCCAGTACCACTCACGGCCAGTTGACGTCCGAGGAGCGCGAGGACGCGGGCGTGACCGACGACCTCATCCGGATGTCCGTGGGGATCGAAGATCCCGCGGACATCCTCGCGGATCTCGAGCAGGCGATCGAGAGCACGAAGTAACGAACGACGCACTCACTCCGGCATCGACGGGTCAATCGCGAAGAAGCGAATCTTGCCGTAACTGCGAGTTATTAGATCGTCCGGTAATATGCACCACATACATGATACGCGACCGAACGGAGACTGAGCCGACCCGCCGGCAGTGTCTCCGAAAGACGCCGACGAGGTGGCCGACGTGAGTACGACCAAAGACACGGTCGACCTCGGCGAGTTCCAGTTCGAGTCCGGGGAATCGATCCCCTCGCTCGAGGTGGCCTACGAAACTTACGGCGACTTTACCGGAGATAATGCGGTACTCGTCTGTCACGCGCTGACCGGCAGCGCCCACGTTGCCCGCCGGCCGGACGCCAGCGGTGAGACTGCCGGCCAGGCCCGCGCCTGGTGGGGTGACGTCGTCGGCCCCGGGAAAGCGATCGATACGACGGAGTACTACGTCGTCTGTGCGAACGCGCCGGGGTCGTGTTACGGGACGACCGGACCCGCAAGTGAGAACCCCGAAACGGGTGAGCCCTACGGCACCGACTTCCCGCCGGTCACGGTCGGCGACTGGACGCGCGCCCAGCGCGAGTTACTGGACGCACTCGGCGTCGGACGGATTCACGCCGTTATCGGCGGCAGCGTCGGCGGAATGAACGTCCTCGACTGGCTGCGACGGTTCCCGGACGACGTCGAACGAGCCGGCGCGGTCGCCGCCGCCGCTCGACTCGACGCGCAGTGTCTCGCGCTCGATACCGTCGCCCGACGGGCGATCACGTCCGATCCGAACTGGAACGGTGGCCACTACTACGGCGGCGAGGAACCCGAAGACGGACTGGCTCGAGCCCGCCAGATCGGGCACATCATGTACCTCTCGAAGGCTTCGATGGCCCGCAAGTTCGGCCGCCGTTCGGCGGGCCGAGAGGCGGTCCGCGAGGAGCCGCCGGACGCCGCTGCCGCATTCTTCCCGTATCGTGAAGTCGAATCCTACCTCGATTATCAGGCCGACAAGTTTACCGATCGGTTCGACGCGAATAGCTACCTCTACATGACCCGCGCGATGGACGACTTCGATCTATCGGCGAGCTACGAGTCCGACGCGGACGCGATAGCGGCGTTCGAGGGCGAGCTCCTGCTCCTCTCGTTTACCGGGGACTGGCACTTCACCGTAGAGCAATCCGAGGCACTGGCAGAATCCTGTCGGGAGGCTGGCGTCGACGTGGCCCACCACGTGATCGAATCCGACCACGGACACGACGCCTTCCTCGTCGAACCGGAGAAGGTCGGACCGCCGCTCTCGGACCTGCTCGAGGACGGTCTCAGCGGCCGTGCCATTACCGATACAATGCGCGAAGCCGACGATTCGGGGGAGTTCGCCCCAGTCCACACGAGCCTGTTTTCGGAGTGATTTGTCGTAATAATTAATTCTGGAAGCTTCCCGGTCGTTTTAGCGGTGCCTGAGCCGTTCTGACACCATTTTATATTGACAGGTTGATGAACTATGCCGAAAAATATAATATTCCGCTCTTTGATGTATTAGTGATGTCAGATGGGAAGCAACTGGACTACGAGGAGGAATCGGCAGGCCAACAGCAGATATCACGGGACGCCGGAAGTGATTTGCCGCTCAAAGAGGGTGCCGTATTCGGGATTGTCGGGGTAGTTATAACGTATTTGACTCATCTCTATTTGACGGTCGCACAGGCCGGTCAAACGACGCCGGTATCGTACACTGACGACGGTTCGACGGTCGTGACGGACCTGGTGAGCTCGTGGGTCGCAGCGGGCTGGAGTTTCCTCGGAACGTTCGGCGTCAGTTTCGAGGCGGGTGGTGAACGGGCCGCGCTCGGTTCCGCTCCGAACAACGTCGCCGCGCTCGCAAACGGTTCCGCTCCCTTCGTACTCGCGGACACAATCCTGTTCATCGTGACGGTTGGGACGCTTGTCGGGCTCGGCTACGGCGTCGCACGGTACACGGATGCCGAGGGGCCGGTCGAAGCGGTGAAAGCCGGTTTGACAATCGTCCCACCGTATATCGTCTTCGCCGCACTTGCTGCGTTCGTGATGACTCACGAATACTCCGACCCGCAACTCATTTCGAGCGTCGTCAATAGCGTCGCTCCGCTCACGGGAGACACGTTCTTCAACAACAGCGGTGAGGTCGTCTCCAACCTCACGTTCAAACCGTCGCTCAACGAGGCTATCCTCTTTGCCGGGATCATTTTCCCCGCTCTGTTCGCGGTTCTGGGGGCAATCATCGCCCAGGGCGAAGACGTCATCGACACCGCGGTTGCCAAGGTAAACGAACGGTAAGTGCCGCCGAACGAGCGAGCAGTTCGCTCGGACACCGTTTTTATTCGCCGATCCGATCGACGTTCGTCGCGTCACCGAGACTCGAACGGAACTCACCAGCCACCGCCGACGACGTCGATTCGGTACCACCGGCGCAATCGCGACTGCGAACTCTAGAACGGACGGATAGTGCTCTCCGATACTCGAACGACGTCTCAGGTCGCGTGAACACGAGGCGAGACGGCCCTAACGGCCGTTTCCCTGGCCGCGAGGGTCATCGAACGAGACGAAATAATCGGCGTGCGAGCGCTCGGAGCGCCGACGATCGATCCAGTACTGCAGGTCAGAGACGAACAGGGCGAGATTTTCGCGGGCGAAGAGTTTCATCGAAGCCCCACAAGGCGAGCGGAACAGGGCGATGAGAGACCACATCGAACCGGCGGCGAACGCACCCAGTGCCGAGAAATCCATCCCGAGCGTGAAAAACGTCGTCGCGTAAACGAAGCCGATCCCCATCGACGGAAGGCTCGTTCCAAGCGGGACTCGCGCACTGGTGTCGCTCAGCGTCGGCGCGAGAAAAATGATCGAGAGGCCACTTCCGAGCATGAATACGAGGTCTTGCCACATCATCATAGTTACTTACTCGGTCACGAGTTAATAACTCCATTGGTGCTACAATCAGTTCTTAGTACTGACAATCGCCGATGGGGACCACTTGCGAATCGCGACGGAAACGAAAGCGAGCGCGGGTGCTTTGAGGTGGTATCGAGTGTTTCGGAACAGTAACGCGAAATTACGGGAGTATACACGCTGTGTACGAGCCCCAATCAGCCCTCGAGGATTGCGGTTTCCGCGAGCAGCGTCTCGCGGGCTTCGGACATCGACGTGACGACGACGTCACAGTGGGGTTCGACTGCTGGTTTCGGTTCGAAGCCGATCGCCAGGCCGGCAACCTCGAGCATCGGCAGGTCGTTCGCCCCGTCACCGATGGCGATGGTCTCGGCGAGGTCGACGCTCACGTCGTCGGCGAGGTCTTCGAGCGCGTCGTCTTTGGTGCCGTCGATCAGCGGTCCCTCGACTGCGCCGGTTAGTTCACCTGCCTTCATCGGGAGTCGGTTCGAGACGATGTGATCGACGGAAACGTCCTCGCGCTCCAGGGCGGCAGCAACACCGCGTTCGAAGCCACCGGTAAGGATAGCGGTCGTGACGCCGGCGTCGTTCAGTTCCGCGATGAGATCGGCGGCCCCCTCCCGGAGGACGACATCGTCGAATGCGGCCTCGGCTTCGGCCTGGGGAAGCCCCTCGAGCAGGGCTGCGCGCTTGCGCAGGCTCTCAGCGTAGCCGATTTCGTCGTTCATTGCGCGCTCGGTAATGTCTGCCATGTCCGCGGCGACGTCGCGGCGGTCCCCAAGCAACACGGTCATTTCGGAGTCGGAAAGCGTCCCGTCGAAGTCGAAAGCGACGACTGTCATTGCCCCACGATTGTCGGTCCCCGGATAAACCTGTTCAGGTTTCTATCCTCCGTCCACCCGCAGGATGGTTTCGAGTTCGTACCGACCGAAACATATTATCGGATCGCCACCGATAACGGGCACATGTCGTCTGAGCGACGATTCGAATACGAGAAGGGCCCCTCCCTCACGAACGAGCAAGAAACCGACGACAGTGATAGCGAAGACGGTGTCGATGGCGATCCGGACGACACGAACCAACGCGAGCGAACGCGACTAGTCGTCCAGCCCTGGAAAGCCGGGACCGTCTCGGGTGTCAGCGCTTTCGTCGTCGTCTTCACAGTGCTTTACAATTTCGTCGGGGCGATGGTCGCAGGGGGGTTGTTCAACGGACCGGAGAACAAGCCAAGTCGCTGGGTGGTGACGGGACTAATGACACTGGGAAACCACGGAGTGACGATCGAACAGGGCGAAGAGACGATACAGGGCGCGTTCGGATTGGGTCGTGGACTGACCAGCCACGTGACGGCCCTCGTCCCTGTCGTCGTGTTGCTTACCGCCGGTTACCTTCTCGTCCGACACGTTCGCCTCGAGACGCGCCGGGAGGTCGGATTCGCGCTCGGTTCCCTGGTCATGAGCTACATCATCCTGCTGATTGGACTCGCGATGACCGCCCAGTGGACGCCAGAGCAGGCATCCAGTACCACCGAGGGAGGGGCGACGATTGCCGCTGCGACCGATCTCGGGACGGTCGTCTCGGTCGGTACCACCGCACTCGTGTTCGTCGCGATCGGAGCCACCGTGGCCGCTCTTCCGCAGATACGGGCAGCCAAACGGTGAGTTCGGCGCTCGAGCCGATCCCCCTATTCGCTTCCCTCGACCGGAGTCTTGACGATCGTGACCGGCCGCGAGGCGAGGCGAGCGACGCGGTCGGTGACGCTCCCGAGCAACTGGCGGTACTCGCCGGGGCGTTCCTTCGATCCCATGACGAGCAGATCGACGTCCGCCTCGTCGGCGTAGGCGAGGATCCGCTCGTGGGGCGACCCGTGCTGGACGACCGTCGTAGTCTCGATCCCCGCCTCCTGGGCCGCCTCGGCCGCCGAGGCGAGGGCATCCTCGCCGACCTGCTCGAGGGCGGCCTCGAGTCCCTCGAACTCGTGGACGTACTCGTCGCCGCTGTACGAACTATAGACGTCGCTGTCGACGACGTAGAGCAGGTGCAACTCCGCGCCGGCATCCTCGGCGACTGCGATCGCGTGTTCGATCGCGTGCTCGGTCCCCGCTTCCGCATCGGTCGGCAACAAGATTCGATCGTGCATGGGTACCCATACGTAGTCGGGGGCAAAATCCGAATCGGCTATTTTCGCGCTGTGGGAACGGCATCAAGACCGGCGGATCGCAGTCTCGGACGGCTAACGCGTACGGTGCACGGTGGAGCGATATCGCAACACTCTCGCCGGGGTACTCAGAACGGTTCCACTGTGCGATCGAACGTCGATCACCGATCAGCGACGGGGCCGAACCGATGACGAGTTCGGTCCACGAAGTCATCGTGCTCGCGTTGGTACCGGCCATCCTCTGGGGGTTCACCCCAGTCTTCGACAAGCGCGGAATGAACGCGGGCGGCAGTGCCCTTCAGGCATCGCTAGTCGTCGTGATCGTCGATTCCACGCTCTACTGGCTGGCCATCGCGGTATTGTACGGCCGCTCGGCGTTCGCAGGACTGACTCCCGAAATTCTCTTAATCTTCGCATTCGCGGGTGTCGTCGGCACCGCGCTCGGGCGAGTCACCATCTTCGTCGGCGTCGACAAAGTCGGAGCGAGTCTCAACAACGCAATCCTCAGTTCTCGCCCGCTTTTCGCAACGGTGATCGCACTCGGCTGGCTCGGCGAGCCGCTGGGCCCGATAACTGGCGCCGGCATCGCCGTCCTCGTGGCGGGCCTCGCCCTGCTTGCGGTCTCGAAGGGCGGCGATCTCGATGGGTGGGAACCGCGCGACCTCTGCTGGCCGATCGCCGCTGCAGCCACCTTTGCGATCGCGAACGTCAGCCGTCGGTACGGCATGCTCCAGACACCGCTGTCCGCGCTTGAGGCGGTCGCCCTCAACGAGACGGCTGGGCTGATCGTACTGGTCGCGTACGTCCTCGCTCGCGGCGGCCGCGACGCGCTCGAGAGGCCCCGGGCGTCGTATCGGTACTTCGCCGGTAGCGGCCTTCTGACGACTGCCGCAATGCTTTCGCTGATGGCCGCACTCGGTCTCGAAAGCGGCCGGATCGCCATCGTCGATCCGCTCGTCGCAACCGCACCGCTGTTTACGCTACTCTTCGCCGCAATCCTCCTGCGCGACCTCGAGCGGGTGACGAAAGGAGTCGTCGGCGGTGCAGTGCTGATCGTCAGTGGCGCGATCCTGATTACGAGCTGAAATTGCGGTATTTTTTGCCGGCCCCGGCCACAACGGAAGGGTTTACCTGCTTCGCCCGGTTGTCTCTCGCATGAAGGTTCTCGTCACGGATCCGATCGCGGATGCGGGTCTTGACGTACTCAGAGACGCCGGCCACGAGGTCGAAACGGGCTACGAACTCGAGGGCGACGACCTCCTCGAGGCGGTCTCGGACGCGAACGGATTGATCGTTCGCTCCGGTACCGAAGTTACCGACGAGGTCCTCGAGGCCGCCGAAGAATTGGTTATCGTCGGACGAGCGGGGATCGGCGTCGACAACATCGACATCGACGCTGCGACGGACCACGGCGTCATCGTCGCCAACGCCCCGGAGGGGAACGTTCGCGCCGCCGCCGAGCACACCGTCGCGATGACGTTTGCGGCCGCCCGCTCGATCCCGCAGGCACACATCCGCCTGAAGAACGGCGAATGGGCGAAAAGCGACTATCTCGGTGCCGAGCTCGACGGGAAGACGTTGGGCGTCGTCGGCCTCGGCCGCGTCGGCCAGGAAGTTTCCAAAAAACTCGACTCGCTGGGAATGGACATCGTCGCCTACGACCCCTACATCAGCGAGGAACGTGCCCAGCGCATCGGTGCCGAGCTCGTAGACCTCGAGGCGAGCCTCGAGCGGGCCGATTTCCTGACCGTCCACACTCCGCTGACGCCGGAGACGGAGGGGCTGATCAGCGAGGACGAACTCGAACTGCTCGGAAACGGCTACCTGATCAACTGCGCTCGGGGTGGCGTCGTCGACGAGGACGCGCTGGCCGCCAAGGTCGACGACGGCACGGTTGCCGGCGCGGCACTGGACGTATTCGCCGAGGAACCGCTCTCGGCTGACTCGCCGCTGCTCGAGCACGACGACATCATCGTCACGCCCCACCTCGGGGCCTCGACGGAGGCCGCACAGGAGAACGTCGCCACGTCGACAGCCAAACAGGTCAACGCTGCACTGGTCGGGGAACCAGTCGCCAATGCGCTGAACGCCCCCTCGATCGACGAGAGCGCGTTCCCCCGAGTCGAACCGTACATCGAACTCGCGGATACCGCCGGCAAGGTCGCAGCCCAGTTGCTCGACGGCCGAATCGAGGACATCGAGGTCACCTACGAGGGCGACATCGCAAGCGAGGACGTCGAATTCGTCACCGCCTCGGCACTCAAGGGCGTCTTCGAACCGCTCGAGTGGCAGGTCAACGCGGTCAACGCGCCCCAGATTGCAGAGGACCGCGGCGTCGACGTCACCGAGTCCAAAACCCGACAGGCCGAGGACTTCCAGAGCCTGATCACCGTCACCGTCAGCAACGACGATGACCAAGTGTCGGTCGACGGAACCCTCTTTGCAGGTGACGATCCGCGGATCGTCCGCATCGACGGCTACCGCGTCGACGCCATCCCCCACGGCCGGATGGTCATCACGCGGAATACCGACGAACCCGGCGTCATCGGCCTGATCGGTACCGTCATGGGCGACCACGGCGTCAACATCGCCGGCATGTTCAACGCCCGCGAGGCCATCGGCGGCGAAGCGCTGACCGTCTACAACGTCGACAATGACGTCCCCGCGGCGGCCAAAACAGAACTCGAGGAAGACTCACGGATCATCGGCGTCAGCGACATTACGCTGAACGGCCAGGGCTGACTGCTCTCGAACAACGATATCGATGCAGGAGTCGAGTTCGCTTCGAGTCGATTACTGAACCCCTTCTGTCGAAGCCTACCCGCGAACCGGAGAGTCCATATCGCCACAAACGCCGTTTATGCTGGTAGATAGACTCCGTTCAGGCGGTGAGGAAGGAGATGACAAATCCATACCGCGGCCCGGAACACCAGCCGACCTCGAGCGCTCGCGAGGACGCCGCAGAAACGAGATGGATGGTCCGCGAGGGGATCGGCCTCGCGATCGCCTCGATGTTCGGCCTATTGCTGCTGGTAGTGGGCCTCATGCTGGCGTCGGGACAGATCGCGGCGTCGACGACCACCGCTATCACGATTGGCGTTGCGATCGGCTTCGTCGTACTCGCCGTCGCGCTCGTCGCTCTCGCGAGTTGGAGGTGGAACGGGCGAGAGTCGTAGCCGCTGGTCCCACCGTGGCACGACCGTCCTCGAAACCGGATCTTCCGTTTGAATTCGCTCAGCGTACGCTGATCGCTCACTTGCTCGCGATGCCAACCAGCGAGTCGAGAGAATGGAGAACTACCCGCTTGCAAAGAAGCGATCTCCTCGAGTGCGATTCGCAGATCACCGGTCGCAGCGATATAACGCTAACCGGGCAGTAACGGATTGTCGGACGATCTGCCACACACTCATTCTGATAAATACTGTGCCAACACCGCGAGCGAGTGGTGCTGGCACGGAGACGACGGCTACCACGTCACATCGAAAGCCAAGGCCGAACGCGGCCTGTACGACCAGCTACGTGAGAACACGAAGTTGACCGCGAATCTCATCCAGAAGGGGATTCGCCAAGCCGTCGAATCAGTCAAGAGCGGCGTCGAACGCCTCAAGAACGGCCAAGATACGTCTCGTCCGACGTTCACGGCTGATACCGTCGTCTACGACAAGCGAAGCGCCACGTTCCACCGCAACCACGGTTCGCTATCAACCGTGAACGGACGTATCGAGTGCGAGTACATTCTTCCCGACGACGTCGAAAAATCGCCGACGAAGTACGTCGCCAACGAGGACTACGAGTTTCGGCGGGCGACACTCCACCGACGTGATGGTGACTGGTATCTTCATGCGTCGATGCTCAAAGAGGACGGCGACACCAATTCCACCACCGAGCACAGAACAGTCCTCGGTGTGAATCAACTCGCAGTCGCATCGACCGGACGGTTCTGGTCGGCAGACGAGTTTAACCCCTGGAAGCGAGAGTACGAGAAGCAGCGTGGCGACCTCCAGCAGTGCGGGACGCGGGCCGAACACGACGCGATAGCAGGCGTAGAGCGCAAAGCGGACTGTCGCTTCGAGATATTCCTGCATCGTGTCGCCAACGAAATCGTGGCCGAAGCTCTCACTCACACCTGTGCGCATATCGTGTTCGGGAACCTGACCGACATTCGTGAGAACGTGCCAGAAGCCTCGTGACACCATCTGTGGGCGTTCCGTCGTCTTTATCAGTACGTCGTATATAAAGCCGGAGAGCAGGGCGTCGAAGCCGTCCAAGTTGACCCACGGAACACGTCGAAACGGTGTTCGACTGTGGGTTTACCCACGATGACAACCGCCGCGGCGAGGACTTCGAGTGTCAGGATTGCGGCTACCAGAACCACGCCGACTACAACGCGGTCATCGGATTACATCCGACAGGCACCAAAGTCGTGCAGCGACTTTGCGACGGCAAAGAACATCGATTTTCAGTATCCCCGACGTCGGCAAAACGCAGACGACGGAGGCGAACCTGTAGACGTGCGCTTGAATCGCGGGACGCTGAACGTGAGTGGAGAGTACGACCTTCCCGCCGCTGATGCGGCGTAGAACGGGAGTCCACGCGAAAGCCCTACCCTCAACGAGCGAGTGGGGCCATTGCCCCCGAGCGAAATAGGGTAGGGTAGTTTACGTACCGGTTTGTCTATCTGTGGTTGAGACACTGTTTTCTTACCAATCGGTATCTCTTGATCACGTTCTCATTAGAACCTCGAGTTCGGTTAGACATTGTAACTAAACGCAACAACTATTGAATTTTTTAAGTATCGGGGACCCTTTGTGAGATGTATTCACATTTTTACCCATAATATAAATAATTGATTTTAATATTGTATTCAAAAGCAAAGCTTATTACCATGTTTAATCTACTTCATAGTATGATGGATAGAATTACTCGAAGAGGTGCTATTATTACCTTGGCATCAGTTATGACCGCTTTCACCTCACTATCTGGGAAAGTTATGGCCGAAAACAAAGATTATCGCAATTTTAACCCATATAGGTTTGAAGAAGTATATGATTTCATAAGGCAATACCGGGAGTGTGAAGAAGACGAACGTGAGGAACTTGAGGAAAATCTCTCAGAAAAAGAACAGAATGCAATAATGATATTCAACAGGCCCGCTGAAACTGTAATATATGAAATTCGTGCTTCTGGCCGCCGCAATCAGTTGGAATCATTGGACCCAATTGAGATGGTTAGAAGTAACAAAATTGCCACATCAAGAATGAGGACACAAAGCAATCGAAGAGATGTGAACGATAATAATACGATTGGCTCTCTAAAATGGAACAGAGATAATGTGGAACAACTCATAAACGAAGATAACCAAGAATCGCTCGCTCTTTATCAAAAAAAATGATCTATGGAAAGATAGTGTGACAACAAACAGATCACAGACTGTTAGAACTGCAGCACGCAGAGGAAGTGATAGCTATGCAAATATAGTTGAAGAAAACAGCCTTTTAGGCTCAACTACATTTAGATGGCAGCATAAAATCTATTGGGATTGGAGGATAGATAACAAAGGAGGAAGAATTTATAACACTCGAAACAAACACAGCCCAAAACACACTACATACTTCATGTCTTATGATGGTAAAGTTGATGAATGGGAGAAAATTGACCGGGTTGGAAAGACTGGTCCTCAAGACAATATATTTCAAGAGAGGTATATTTCGTATATACAGGGCCATATGGAACATTTTGCGCCGGTGATTGGTGTATCAGCCTACGATGGATATCCATATTCAAAACTTCTCGGGAGAGATGGAGGTAGTGATACAGATTCCTGGACCATTGATTCCGGAATAGAGACTTGACAAACGTTTCAGGATCATCTGATCTAGTTTCGAGTGTTATATTCAAAAGATGATTTTGTATATAACTGTAGATAGTTTATATAATAAGGATTTTAGTATATTAGAACAAATCCACCAATAATGGCCGGGTTAAACATACCATTGGGACCGATAGAAATTGCCATCTTGCTTGTATTGGCAGTATTACTAGCAACAGCCATCTATATCGACGCGAGAAAAAGAAATATAAACAGACCGTTAGTGACCTCTTTAATTATCCTGGTTTTGCTGTTGATCAATATTGTTCCAGGCATTCTCGGGATATCCTTGTATCTGATTCTCAGGAATGAAAGCAGTGAATAGGTGTGATTTGTCTATGGAGTGCCTTTTGCCAGACAGATTCTCAGTAGGAAAGTTATCAGAGAGAGCTATCAAGGAAACAGATATTATAGCCGAAAAGTGCGAATTGCTTTCGCGAATTTCCGACAGTTCGACCCGGATCGATCGACAACGCCACGAAACGGAACCAACCTCGCATCGGACACCTGAAACGAGCGGGCGGGAGTCACCAGCGGAAACTCGGACCCGATAGTTCGACATCGGCGATTCGTTCGCGGCAAAAGACCTATCGCTCGGACGAACATCACCTCGAGTATGGACGACGACGTTTCGGTCGACTTCGGCGAGGACGGACTCGTCCCCGCCGTGGCACAGGACGCCGGAACCGGCGAGGTGCTGATGCTCGCGTACGTCTCCCCGGAGGCGCTCGAGCAAACGCGCGAGACCGGGCGGGCCCACTACTACTCCCGGAGTCGGGACGAGCTCTGGGAGAAAGGAGCGACGAGCGGCCACGTGCAGACGGTCGAGGAGGTCCGAGTCGACTGCGACGCCGACACGCTCCTCTACCTCGTCGATCAGGAAGGCGGAGCGTGTCACACCGGCCACCGGTCGTGTTTCTATCGGACAGTCGACGGCGAGACCGTCGGCGAACAGGTGTTCGACCCCGACACCGTCTACGAATAGGATGAGCGAGCGCGCCCACCCGTCGGACGTCGGCTCCAATGGCGGTACCGGGAGCGACGACGAACCGACCCCGCTCGAGTCGCTCGAGGCCGCCCGGCAACGCCTCGAGACGGTCGAACGACGGATCGCGGAGTACGGCAACGAGTCCGTTGAGGAGGTTGCCACGGCTTACCACGACGCGACGAACCTGCTGGACGAGTACGTCGACCGCGCGACCGGGACCGGCCGAGAGAACTTTCAGGCGTACGTCGAACTCGAAGGGCGGTTCGATACGCTCGTCTCGAACCTATCCGACGATCTCATCGAGCACGAGGCGTTCGAGGACGCACTCGACGCGATCGACAAGCGGCGACTCAGCGAATCCGACTTCGAGCGGGCCCACGACGCTCTCGAGCCCGCAGCGACGTTCTCGGAACTGCTCGACGAGCGCGAGGCCGCCCGCGAGGAACTGGCGGATGCGCGGACGGACGCGAACAAACGTCTGCGGACGATCGACGACGAGATCGGCGAGCGCGAACGGCTGCTCGAACTGGCGACGGCCGACCTGGACGCGCCGGTCGAACGGCTCCGGGACCCCGTCGAGACCTACAACGATGCGATCCGCGACGCGTTCGAATCGTACCGCCACGAGGCCTCCACACGCGAGGTATTCGACTTGCTCGAGCGGAGTCGATGGTACCCGTTCGTGAACTACGAACGGCCGCCCGACGATCTCGAGCGCTACGTTCGGACCGATCCGGCCGGCGACTACACGATTCCGGAACTGCTCGAGTACGCCGAGTATTCCCGGTCGAAGCTCTCCCACTACGTCGACAGCGCGGACGAACTCAAGCGCAACGTCGCAACCCAGCGGACCTATCTCGACGGCATCGGACCCGAGCCGCTGACGATCGACTGGCCGCCGGAACCGGCCGGCGCGCTCCGCTGCCGTGCGCGGGAGTATCGCCCGTTCGTCGACCGCGTCGCCGACGAGGACACCGTCGCGGCACTGCGCGACGTTCGACTGCTCACGACCGACACCGACTACGACCGCCTCCAGACCGCAGCCCAGGCCGTCGATCAGCTTACGGCCGCCGAGCGCGAGCGGTTGACCGACGGCCGTGTCGAAGCCGAACTCGAGGATCTCCGACGCGAACGGGAGCGCCTCGAGGACGCGCTCGAGAACGATTATCTCGAGTAACTCGGCTCACGTCGGTTCCGTCTCGGAATAGCCACACGCCGAGTTTCTGGCCGCTTGCTCGACGTCCAGTCGTTCGATTCGGGAACGAATGTCTCTAATCACTCGACTCGTGATCGCGGCTGTGTCACATCGACAGCGGTGCTCCGGCTGTCAGGCGACGGCTGATCGTTGGTTACAGGTGCCTGCGCAATCGATCACCGAATCCTATCGCGGTTTCAGTATCCATGTCGGGGACACTCGCACCGATCGAAAGCGGAAATGCGGCCGTTTCGATCCGCAGCGTCGAGAGATCGTGACGGCGCTGCAGTATAGTCTGTGAGACGGTGTACCGCTGTACGTTTCGGTAGGGCAGGATGTACTCCCGCCGTCGCCAGAACCCGTTACAAATCCGAAGATGGTCTGTTCCGAAGGTATACGAGATACTGGACCAGCGAACGTGTGCCGCGACTGGTACCATTAACATCGGAATAGCGTACGCAGCAAGCGGGATCGATGCGAGCGCAGCGGCATAATCCCGACCGAAGACTGTCGCAGAGAGAGCGAGCACCACGACCAGCAGATACCGGACAACGTATCGCTTCCGTGCGGATTTCGGGATGGTCGCCGCATCGTCGAGGTCAAAGGGGAGGATCAGTCGTGCGATTTCCTCGGCGTCTGCGCGAGGCGCTAACGGAACGAGCGTCGTCTTCGAGTCGAACGGCATGATCTCGCTTCCACCCGCCGTCTGGATTTCGAGTTCCGTCTGCCCGAAGGCTCGAACGAGCGGGTTGTCACTACACCGGACGATCTGGACGTTGTCGATCGGGATCTCTTCTTCGACTCGAGTGAGGAGTCCGTGACGTCGGTACAGCGTGCCGTCATCGCGCGTGAGTTGAAATCCATACAGTCTAATTGCCGTCCGGGCGGCACCGACGACCCAGCCAGCGATGATCGCGAGAACGATCAATACTCCCCACTTCGATAGTCCAAAGCCGGCGGGAAGCGCAGACCGGACGGACGTAACGACCAGCGCATCGAGCGAGGCCGTCGCCTCGAACGGAAGGACCGCAATCGAAACGACGGTTCCGACCGCGAAGATCACCGGGGCGTAATGGATTCTGAGCAGGCTGTACGCCGCTAACTGGCGCGCCGAGAGGTCGTATAACCGCGTTTCGTCCGAACGAGACTCGTGTGGCCGATCGAGACGGCTCGACTCGAGCGTTTTCCGCAGCCGGCTCGCCGTCTCCGGAGAGACGTATCGGAGTTTGACTTCGCTTTTATCTCGCGTTCCGGCGGTCTCGCAGTGGACGCCGGTAACGCCGAACAGACGGCTCGCGGGGGATTCGAGCAGCCGTACGTGCTCGATCCGACCGAATGGAACCGTGCGGTGACGACGCCGAAGCACGCCGGAGCGGATGCTTATCTCGTCTTCGTCCGTCACGCGGTAGGTGAATCGATACCAGTAGAGACTCTCCCACAGCGCTGCTGCGAGAAAGTACAGGAGGACGAACGGAAGCAGATAACGAAGATTGCGAACCCCGTCCTGGTACACGAACAAGACGCCCGTTACCAGGACGACTGATCGACTCATGTCGTCCATCGCACGGCAAACGATCGACCTGACGTGGAGCCTCGAGCCGTCGGGTATCGTCCGTTCCTTCATGACAACTTCTCCTGAAGCACGAGCGCATCGCTCGAGTCGAGTCCGGGGACCACCAGGTCCGAACGCGGTGTACCGGCCGTGTAGACGACGAGACGGGACAGTCCGAACACCCGCTCGAGCGGTCGTGCTTCCACGTCAATATGCTGTATCTGCTTGTAGGGAATAAACGTCTGTTTCGTCCGGAGGACGCCACGTTGAAGGCGGAGTTCCTCGTCTTGCATCATGACGTCCCAGGATCGATACTGAAGCATTAGATAGGCGAGTCCGATGACGAAACTGACTCCGGGGACGACGATAGTCACGGTCGCTGAAATCGAGGTCACGGACGATTGCAGGACGCGCAGCGAACCATACATGATGGCAGAAATGACGAGGAGATACACAGTCCAGACGAATACGATGCGCCTATTCAACCCGACCATAGTACCATCGAACCGTAGTTGCATGGTCAGGACGGTTTCCGCTCGAAGCCAGATTCGTTCCGGTGGATATTTTCTCTAACGCCGTCATAGGAACCATTTCAGGGACTCGACACCGATCGGCAAACTGTTCGCAGTCGATCACACTATGTTTTAATAACCGAGGCGGGATAAATATATCTGATGGAAATGGCAGATGGATTGATGACGAGCACGAAATCAACCGTGAAGATAGGCTTTGGAATCGTCATAGTCGCGCTCGTACTCGGGTCACTGCTTGTTGGGAGTGAACAGGCGGAATTCGGCCTTCAAATTCTTGTTCAGGCTGCGATACTAACGTATGGAGTGAGCGAAGCATATCAATGGAGACAGCAGGCGACTCCCATGATAGCGTCCATCCTTCTCGTCATTGGCGGTGGCTATGGGTGCTACCTCGTCTGGATGGGCGCCAACGCATTCACAAACGTACTTTATCTGGGGCTCGTCGGCGGTGGGTTACTAGGCGTGCGCATTGTCGACGAGTAAGAAATCCCACCCCCCAGACACTCTTTTCGCGGATTAACAGACGTCGATTCCGGCACAGATAGTCCCGGCACCGACCGCACAGCCGTAGTTATTGATCGCATCAACGATCACGAAGCATGCGCCGCCACAGGCACCGTATCCCCACACGCTTCCGAGGAAGGGTGCGCAGGCTTCCAGACACGCATACCGGGAAACGGAGCCGGTGGCACCGTCACAGAGCGTCCCGACGATGGCAGTGCACGCACCACAGCCGAGTGCGTCTCGCCAGTCCTGCGTAGTCACGCCACCGTCGGCATCCGATGAGCCGTCGGCAACCGGATTTCGAACCGGTTCGCGCTGAACCACCGACGCAGTTCCCTGTTCATCAGCGGTGATCGTCTTTAGTTCGAAGTCGCCCGCCGAATGCGAACTCACCGACACCCGCTTTTCGTTCGGTGAGTCGATCGTCCGTCCGAACGCCATCATTGGCTCTCTCGTGCTCGTTTCCTCGTCTGGGGTCGTATCGACAACGATCGAAACCAACATCCCAGCGGCCTCCCGCCCGGGTTGGTCAGGCCGGTATCCGCCAAAGAGGATCACCGGGTCCGTTTTGTTTATTTCAGGATCGTCAGTTTCGAACTGGATCCCGAACCGTCCGGCTACCTCGACGTCCGATTCCGCCTGGATCGCCCGATCGAGATTCTGGACCGCAGACGACTCCAATAGGTGACCAAATTCGGTCTGCACCCGGTCGTCTGAGAGTTCAGTTTGATTTACGACCTCGAAATCGGGAGTTCCCTGCTCTGCAGAGGCGGTGTTTGCGGCCGAAGCGAGCGTCACTGTGGCCGCGCTCGCAGCGGTCTTTCGCAGTACACTTCTTCTGCTGAATCCGTCGTTTTTATTTTTCTCAGCCATTGTCGGCAGCTGATAATTCCAGGCTATTATTATTAAAAGTTTCCACTAGTTAACGCCGTAGAAAATTCTGCCGGCGGTCTATATTCCGTTCCGATATTCTCCCTAAACTGGCCCGGAAGCGATTCAACAGGAGGGATCTGGGTTTGGGACGCTCCTCTCCGTGATCAGCGACCTCGAGGCGAGCTATGGCAGTGTAGCGGCCGCAGATCCAGAACCTGAGTTCTTCGCCGACGTTCGATGGGTAGCCGACGAGTACGATCGACAGGTCGAGACAACCGTCGTCGAAGGGGCTGGAACGGCGGATTCGATCCTCGAGTACGCGTCGGATGCGGGTGTCGACGCGATCGTAATGGGGGGCGAAGGCAAGGCAGGCGTCTCGCGGATGCTGCTGGGTAGCGTCGCGGAAGGAGTTACGCGGCGGGCGTCAGTCCCGGTGACGATCGTCCTCTGACCGCGGCCGGGAGAGGATCTCGTCTTGACGACGCCCGAAATGGTCGGGACTGACGAGGCTGGCAGTGCAGGGCTACCCGCCGGTATCCGTTACGCTGGCGGAACCTCCAGCGAACGTGCCGTCTTCCGGGAATACTGACCGAATCTTACCCGAAAACCACCAGTGAGCCGGATGCGTTACGACCGCGTGCTGGGTTAAAACACGAGCCGTTCGACGAACCGCCTGAGCGGGCCGGACGTGCGGCGATTCGGATTGACCTGAATCGCCGTGCAATCGACGCTGTCGACGATCTTGTCCGCCGGACGGCCGAACAGGTTCCCCCATACTCGCCCACCGTCCGTCCCGATGATGAGGACGTCGTCGGAATCGGCCTTCGAAACGAACTCCCGATCGGGATCGTCCGTCTCGATGATCGACCGGTCCACCGGGACCGAGCAGAGTGACTCGAGTTCGGCGAGATACTCGTCTAGCGTGTTCCGTTGGGTTCCGGTCGCAGATGTCGCGAGCGGGTACAGGAGTTCGATGGTCGCCCCGGCTTCACTCGCCAGCGCGTTTGCGACGGTGATCTTCTGGGGATCGAACGGCCCCCGATCCGTGACGACCGTCACGGAGTCGATCCGGTCGACGTGGCGGTCCTCGATCAGCAAGACATCACACGGCGAGTTCCGGGTGACCCACTCGATAGGCGTCCCGAATATTGGGGCGTACAGTGGATCGCCACTCCGCTCGAGCAGGAGGAAGTCCGCATCCTCGTGTTCGGCGAAGTTGACGATCGCTCGCTTCGTGTCGTGACTGACGATTTCTCCGTAGTTGACCGGCACGTCGAACTCCTCGGTAAGAGGCTCCGTTCGCGCCTCGAATTCGATGTCCGCCGGCGATTGCGTTTCAGATGCCTGCTGGAGCGACACCTGGTCGGGAACCTCGTCGAACTGGATGACGCTGACACAGCCGTCATTGTCGCGGGCGATATCGGCTGCGATCCGCAGTAGCGAGCGCTCTCGCTGTTCGCTCGTTTCCTCTGTAATCGCAACGAGCACCTCGTATCCGTCACCCATCTCGAAGGTAGACCTCGTCTGTTCGACGGCCTTGCGGCCGACAGTGCGGCGGAACACGTCCGTCGCGGCACCTTCTCGCTGGACTCGGCTGCGAGCGTAGTAGGCATACCAGAGTGCCGATCCCGCGATGATAACGGCGGCGCCGACGAGCGGGATCAACCCCATATATCCAATCAGAAGGAATCCGCCGAAGATTCCGACGATCTGCGTCCACGGATACAGTGGGGACCGAAAGGATGGATCGTATCCGTCGGCATTTCCTTCGCGAAACGCGATGACGGCACCGTTGACGAGCGCAAACACGATGATCTGGAACGCGCTCGCGAGTTTTGCGATCTGGAGGATCGGAACGAACGCGATGAGCAGGAACATAACGGCACCGGTGAGTGTAATCGCCTGAACCGGTGTTCCCCACTTTTCGTGGATTGCCGTCAACGACGGCGGCGCAAGGTTGTCACGAGCCATCGCAAACGGATAGCGAGACGACGATAGGATACCCGCGTTGGCCGTACTGACGAGTGCGAGCACGGCAGCGACGATGACAGCGATTACACCGGGCCAGGCGAGCGTCGCCTCGGCCGCGTGGATCATCGGCACTGCGGAGTCGCTCAATAGATCCGGAGGTGTCACACCGACCATTACCACGACGATCAGGACGTACAGAAGGGTCGTGAAGGCGAGCGAGCCGAGAATCCCGAGCGGAATGTTTCGGTCCGGATTCTCGATTTCCTCGGCGACGCTCGCTATCTTGGTCACACCCGCGTACGAGACGAATACGAGCCCGGTCGCGGCGAGGAGACCACCCGATCCCTTCTCGAAAAACCCGTCATAGCTGGCGCCACTCGTCGACGAAAGCCCACCCACGACGAACCACACCATGGCAGCGAGCATCACGGCGACGATGGCAATCTGAAGACGCCCCGTCTGTTTCGCGCCGACGAGATTGACGACTACGAGAACCGCGGCCAGTGCAAGTGCGATCGGCTTCACCGGCAGGTCGAACAGATACAACAGATAGGGGACGCCGCCGACCAGCGCCAATGCGCCTTTAAACGAGAGGGAAAACCACGTTCCGACGCCGGCGATCGTGCCGAGCAGTGGTCCCATCCCGCGCTCGATGTAGATGTACGTCCCACCGGCCTCCGGCATCGCCGTCGCCATCTCGGATTTGCTCAGGGCGGCTGGCAAGACGAGGACACCCGCGAGCAGGTATGCCAGAATAACCGCCGGTCCAGCCGTCTTCAGCGCCAGACCCGGAAGTATAAAGATTCCACTCCCGATCATCGCGCCGATACTGATAGCGACTACCGCGAACAGTCCGAGGTCGCGTTCCAGTTCTTTTGGCATAGATTAGCTCGTGAGGCGATCGAGAACTTCCGTAGTTAGCATCGAAGCGATACAGACGGTTTCGACGTCGATCTCTTCGAACGCGCTTGCGTTGTGTGGATTAGCGAGACGAACGATGATTTCGTCGACACCAGTTGTCATTTTGATCGTCTGTGCCAAGAGGAAGTTTCGAGCATCGACGCTTGAGGCAACGATCACGGTGTCCCCGTCCGAGAAAGTAGCGAACGCGAACGATCGCAGATCGGTGACGTCGATCTGGCTCGTTTCGAGTCCAGCACGCGCTGCACTCGCCGTTGCTGTCTCGTCGACGCCGACAAACGACGTATGCACGTACGTAGATAGTTCTGAGGCGAGGAACACCCCGACGCCGTCGTCGCCGACGACATGAATTCGACGGGGGGCTAGATCGATATGTCCGTTGGACGCTATCCGTGAATCAGCCATGGTCCCTCGCGAAAACATGGCACAAAACGTGCGTTAAAGAGCCTGAGCTGCTGATCGAAGCGAGCCGTGCCGCGGAGGTGAATTCCATCTCCATAGTGGTCTCTATGTGAACGGGCGACCTGGGTCCGCATAAACTAACCGGTTTAATTTCGGTATCGTGAATTTACCACATATAATTCTGCGAAAACAGCGACTGGAATTATATCGGCCCTGGCGTTGCACCCACTGTAATGGACACGATGCGACGGCCAGGCTTCGGATCTATATGGCGAAAAAGCGGACGTCTACACGTCCTCGACGCTGAACCCGTGAAACGCACACTCGTACTCGTTCCGGATGAGGTCCTCGTCGACGACTTCGAGACCGATCTCGTCGAGATCGCGGCCGATCCTGCTCAAGTCGTCCCCGTCCGACCCGACCGCTTCGACGTGGACGTTCTCGGTCCCTGTCATGATTTCTCTGACAGCGACGACACCCGGGACGTCGAGGGCCTGCTGTGCGAGCGCTTCTCGATCGGGAATAGACGCGGTGCAGACGATCAGCGTGTGAAGCTGATAGCTGGCTGCCTCGTAGTTCACTTCGGGTCGGTAGCCGGTCAAAACGCCTGCCTGCTCCAGATTGTGGATCCGATTGCGGACCGTGCTGGCCGAAACGCCGGCTTGCTTTGCAATCTCGCTCGCCGAGGTGTTACGAGCGTCCTGTTGGAGACTGTGTACGATTCGCCTATCGAGATCGTCAATCGAACCGTCGCTCATACGGACACGTATTCGTGCCGGTGAAAGTAACTTTCCACAAACGAGGGTCTCTCCCGCGGAAATACGTCGACCGAATCGTATATCGCCGTTCCATCTCGAGGATCGGGCCTCGAATTCCGTCTGTGGTCCGAAGTTCCGACGGGTGACCGTGGCTACTGTGTGGTGGTTCGACGATCGGGTTGCCGAATCCGTGGCTCGGTCGCATCCGGGCGGAACTCCGATCGATCACCGAAACTCGAGCGGCGAGGCGGTACTCGCGGCCGCACTGTACGGTGCCGGGGAGAACCGGACAGCCACAGGGGCGGACGGACCCGGAGAAGGGGCCGGCTATTTTGGCTCTGCGATACGCGAGCGCGAACGTTTGGCCAGCATCACCCAGAAAACCGGATGGCAGCGAAATTAGATAATTCGGAAAAGAGAAAACGAGACCAGTAACTCCTCGGATCGTCAGACGACTTGCAGGTGTTCCTCCCGGAGTTCGTCGTCCGAGTACTCCTGGTCGTGAACCTCTTTCATGTGATTTCGAGCCAATTCAACCGCCTCTTCTTCGTCTTCCGATTGGACGATAAACCGGCACGTATCCGATACCGATTCGCAATCGAGTTTGTGCGCGTC
Source organism: Natrinema halophilum (assembly GCF_013402815.2). Classification (NCBI taxonomy): domain Archaea; kingdom Methanobacteriati; phylum Methanobacteriota; class Halobacteria; order Halobacteriales; family Natrialbaceae; genus Natrinema; species Natrinema halophilum. Next base: position 2,901,053 of record NZ_CP058601.1, on the reverse strand, counting down.
TGCCATGGTTTTCTCCCCCGTGTCGTGAGTTTCACGAGTGCTCGGTAGTATGATTATTGTTACCAAGCACCACTGAACCTACCACAGTATATTACTTATTCATTTTCGTCGGAAACTAGTTACAATTCAGACGGAGACTCGTTCTCGCGGTCCAGTCAGGCGGCTGACCACAGTGCCCCCGAAGGTCACACATCGATAGACACGACGCGGTCGATACGGATGCCGTCCGTCCACGGTATCCGATTTCCGGTGTCTCCGACGAACTATTCGGTCCGATCGCACTGCACTCGGTCGCTCGAGTCGCCGTTCCGATACGAACGGCGAGATTCGGTGTGAGGAACCTGTGGCGGCGACGGCGCGACCCGGAACATCGAACTTCGGACGGCTGCGACGAATCGAAACAGAAGATCGAATCAGGCGTCGGCTTTCGCCGCGGCCAGCGCTTCGTACATGTCGTCGGCGAGTTCCTCGGCGCGGTCGCCGTCTCGGGCTTCGGCGTAGATTCGGACGAGCGGTTCGGTTCCGGAGGGGCGGGCGAGGACCCACGCATCGCCGTAATCCAGTCGGTAGCCATCGCGGGTGTTGAGTTCCGCCTCGGCGGTCTGGGCCTGGTTGGCCGCCGCGTCGAGCATCGCGTCGCGTTCGGCCGTCGACTCGTACTCGATGTTGCGCCGAACGTTGACGTATCCGTCGAAGGGAGCGACGATCTCGCTGACCGGGCGCTCCGCGATCAACTCGAGGAAGCTCGCCGCTGTGTAGGCGCCGTCGCGCGAGAGTCGATAACTCGGGAAGAAGACCCCGCCGTTGCCCTCGCCCGCGATCGGTACCCGTTCGCCCTTGTCCTCGAGTTCCTGGATGCGCGTAATGATGTTGGTCGATCCGATCGGGGTCAACTCGAGTTCGGCACCGACATCGGTGACGACATCGACGAGTCGCTGGGAGACGTTGACCGCGGAGACGGTGGTGTCGCCGGCCTCGAGTTCGGCGGCGGCGAGCGCGGCGAGGGTGGCGTCGCCCTCGACGTACTCGCCGTTTTCGTCGAAGAAGATGGCGCGGTCGGCGTCGCCGTCGTGGGCGATGCCGACGTCGGCGTCGGTTGCGCGGACGAGTCGGCCCAGGTCGGCGAGGTTCCCGGGGACGGGCTCGGGATCGCGGCCGGGGAAGTGGCCGTCGGGCTGACTGTTAACGGTGACGACGCGACAACCGAGTTTGCGAAAGAAGCGGGGACTGGTCAGCGATCCCGCGCCGTGGCCCGGATCGAGAGCGACGGTGAGATCGGCGTCGGCGATCGACTTTCGGTCGGCGGCTGCGAGTAGTTCGTCGACGTATTTGCGCGCCGCACCCTCGATTTCGTGGACGCGGCCCGTTTCGTCCCAGGACGCGACGGTAAACGACTCGGCGAGCAGCGTTTCTTCGATTCGCTCGAGTGCCGAAGTCGACAGTTCGACGCCGTCGCTGCCGATGAGCTTGACGCCGTTGTACTGCGGCGGGTTGTGCGAAGCCGTGATGACCACGACGGGAACCCCTTCCCGTTCGGCGTAGGCCTGTGCACCCGGCGTTGGGACGATTCCGAGTCGGTCGACGTCGGTACCCGTACTCGCCAGTCCGCTGGCGGCTGCGTCGGCCAGCATGCGCCCGGTATGGCGAGTGTCACGGGCGATCGCGACGCGACTCCCACCACGGCCGTCGTCCCATGTCGTCCCGGCCGCTTTCGCGACGCGCAGGACGAACGCGGGCGTCAGTTCCTCGTTGGCGACGCCCCGCGTCCCACTCGATCCGAAGACTTGCATCACTCCCTAGTCTGTCCGGATTCCCCAAAGGGATTCCGAAGCGCATTCCAGCGCCGGACGGAACGTTTTCGGTTCGGCCCCTCCACGGTCACGTATGGACTCGATCGAGGAAAAGCGCGTCTTCGGGGACCGCCAGGGGGCGCTCACCGCCTACGTTGCGAGCGCGGTCGGCGTCGTCCGCGTCCGCGTCGCCGGTGACAGCGTCGGAGAATTCGGTCTCTGCGAGCGCTGTACGGCCCGGGACGTCGCGGCGACTCGAGGCAGCGTCGCTATCGCGACCGACGAAGACGTCCGTGCGTTCGGGCTCGAAGACGGAGCCGAAGCCGAGGAGTCCGATACGGCGCCGGTCGCGGGCGACGAGACGTTCGTCGAAACGGCATTCGGCCCGGCAGTCGCCGTCGGCTACGACGGTGGCGATTTGCTCGCGGCCGGTCCCGACGGCCGTATCGCACGCCGGACAGCCGACGGCGACGAGTGGACGACGCTGGAAAGCGATCTCGACGCGACCGTCCGGGCGATCGACGGCGACCTCATCGGCACCGCAGACGGCATCTACCGCGTTCACGACGGCGGGCTGGATCATGCGGGCCTGACGGACGTTCGCGACATCTCCGTCGCCGGCGTCCCGCTGGCCGCCACCGCAGATGGCCTCTACAAGTTGGGCAACGGTTGGATGGAAGTGCTCACTGGAACCGTCGAAACCGTCGCGGCGGATCCGCGTTCCGGACGCGGTCGCCTCGAGCGCGCGGCTGCCGTTTCGGACGAAACGATCTACGAATACGCGGCCGGAGGCGAGTGGACGGCCCGCGAGGACTTGCCCACCCGAAGTGACCGGATCGTTGCCATCGGATTCGGGCACGGCGAAGCCGTCTACGCGGTTACGGAGCGGGGAACGTTTCTGTCAGCGGACGACGGCGGCTGGCGGGCGCGAACGTTGGGCGTCACCGACGTGTCCGGGATAGCGATCCCCGCGATGGTCGTCCGGGCGTAGACGGTGGCGGGCCCGACCGGGCTGGCAGAGCCGACCGAGACGAGCACAGACCGAGCCGAGGAGCAGCGGCAGATGGCGGGGAGAACGAAAACTGGTTTAATCCCCGTGCTGTCCCACCGACTATGATCGTCAGCGGATCCGCGTCGCAGGCTCTCGCCGCGGCGCTTGCGCGCGAACTCGAGGAACCGCTCGCCGCCGTCGAATACGACCGTTTTCCCGACGGCGAGCTTCTCACGGCCGTCCCCGGCGTCGACGAGATTCGACCAGAGAGAGCGATAATCGTCGCTGCCACCGTCTCGAGCGATGCCCATCTCGAGGTGCTCCAGCTCCAGGACGCCGTCCGCGAGGCCGGCGTCGACGAGATCGTTACTGTGCTGCCATACATGGGATACGGTCGGCAAGACAAAGCGTTCGAATCGGGTCATCCCGTGTCTGCGCGCGCGGTCGCCCGCGCAATTTCAACCGGAACGGACCGAGTGATAACCGTCAATCCCCACGAGGAGGGCGTCTGTGAGTTCTTCGACCCGACGGCGACGGCGGTCGATGCGGCGGGACGACTGGCCGAACCGTTACCCGAAGAACTCGTGGACCCGGTCTTTCTCGCACCAGACTCGGGCGCAATCGACCTCGCGGAAACCGCTCGTGATGCGGCCGGTGCGGGCGAGATCGATTACTTCGAGAAGACCCGTCATTCCGGCACCGAAGTCGAAATCGCGCCGAGCAACGTGAACGTAATGGAGCGCGACGTCGTCATCGTCGACGACATCATCGCGACAGGATCGACGATGAGCGAAGCGGTGGCCGTTTTGAAGAATCGAGACGTCGGTCGGATCTTCATCACCTGCGTCCACCCGCTGCTCGCTCGAAACGCCACCACGAAGCTCTCGCAGGCAGGTGTCGAGGGTATCTACGGGACGGACACGATAGAACGGAGCGTCAGCGCCGTCTCGGTCGCACCGACGCTCGCAGCACACCTGTGACGTCCGTCCCGCCGTAAACGGAGAGGAACCTTCGATCCCTCAGGCGGTCGGGCAGAGCCCGACGACGGCGGGGCTTCGAGTTACCTACTTGTTTTCCGACAATCGCCGCGGTCGGCTTACGGTTTGTTTCGACAACCACCGAATCAACTGCCAGTTTCCGTGCACAGTTATTGTGGCTTCAGATTGACAGTTACGCATACGGCCCCCATCGCCACCCTGAAGGGAGGGATTTGTACCTGTTTGAAGATAATTCCGGAGCATTCGGCTCGAAATCCTGTAAACGGTTAAGTAGGCGACAGACACTGATGTAGGTGATAACACGTCGTGCAAGCGGTGATGTGTGAACGAAGCGACGTGGCGAGAGAACGGGCCAGATGCACGGAATCGTCCACAAATCCCTCAAGGAGTACGTCATCGAACGGACCGGCGACGATATCTGGGACACGGTCATCGAACGATCCGCAATCGAGCCCAAGCTATACCTTCCCGTTTCGTACTACGATGACGGAGAGATCGACGCCGTTCTCGAGACGCTTACGGGAATAGCAACCCAGAACAGGCAGGCGATCGAACGCGATTTCGGTCGGTCGCTCGCCCCGCGACTGCTTTCGACGTTCAGCGCCCACCTGCGGCGCGACTGGGACCTGACGGAACTACTCGACTCGTTCGAAGACGTGTACGAAGACGTCGACGTCGCGACGGAAGAGGCGACGCTTCCGGAGCTGACCTGTACCCGTAACGGTGACTACGCGGTCGTCTCGTACGAGACGCACCGAAACCAGCAGTACTGCGGACTGGCTCACGGGATCCTCGAAGGAATCATCAGCGCCTACGATACGGAGGCGACCGTCACGAAAACAGCCTGCGTCGACCACGGTGCCGATGCGTGTCGGTTCCGCATCGATCTCGAGTGACCCGGCCGTAGACACCTTCGTGTGTCAAACGCGCCTACTGAACGCGCGATCGGCCTGCTGGCAGTAGACGAGCGGGTCTCCGTCGAGAGCGAGCCGTGAACGTTATTGGCGATGAGAGTAAGCCGTGAGCGTTACTTGCGATGAGAGTAAGCTGTGACGTTACTTGCGATGAGAGTAAGCTGTGACGTTACTTGCGATGAGAGTAAGCTGTGACGTTACTTGCGATGAGAGCGAGCCGTGAGCGTTACTGCGACCACAACCACGACGGCGCCGAGCGCCGCCGGGACGCCGAAGCCGGACATTTCCTCGAGTGTCGCGCCTGGACCGGTACCGACGTCGACGATGGTCGTTTCACCGGCCACGGCGATCTCGTACCGACCGCGTTCGTCGAACTGAAGGTCTGCACCGACCGTCGTCGTCTCGTCGGGTCGGAGCGCTAGGGGCCGCGTCGCGACGACACCCTCGGCGGTTCGGAACTCGAGAACGGTCGCGGCCGGCCGCTCACCCGCGGCTTCGACCGTCGCGGTCGCCGTGACGGGGTCACCGGGGCTGGTGCTCTCGGGTGCAACCTGCAGGTCGGTGACGGTCACGCTCGACGGTGAGCGGACGACGGCGGTCAGTCGCTGGGTACCGACGCGAACCTCGTATTCGCCGGGTCTGGTCGGCGTCCACGAGAGACGGTGGGACGCCCGCTTGCCAGGCCCCAGCGTCCCGCGTTGCTGATCGGCCACCCTGCCGTCGACGGACAGGGTCGCGTCGTAGGTACCGTCGCGGTCGCCGACATTGCTGACCGCGACTGGAACGGACACGGGTTCGCCGACCGGAACTGCGATCACGTCACGGACGTTCCCATCGGTGTCGTCGGTTTCCGACGGTCCCCAGCGCTTCCAGTCCTGGCCGGCCACCGTTAGCGGCTCCGAACCGAGTTCGTAGTCGAAGGCCGCGACCGGCTGTTCGAAGGCAGCTCGGTGCTGTTTTCGGCTCCACATCTCCGGAGTCGCGTCCGTTTGCGTGTACCGTTCGGCGACGGCCCGGACGTCCGTTCCGCCGGCGTCCTCGATCGCCTCGAGAAAATCGGCCTCGGTTATCGGCCCTTGCTGGGCGTTCAGCGTCCGGAAGACGTCCTCGAGCGTTCGATCGCCGTCGGTCGCGACCCGTAGTTTGCGGTCGATCTCGCCGTAGACGAGCGCCCCTTTGGTGTAGGCTGTCTCACGGTCCTGCCACGACGAGCGGTCGGTGAGAACGCCGTCTGCATACGGCGATTGCTCGCCTCGCTCGAGTAAGGTGGCGAAATCGTCGAAGTCGGAGCGGCCGCTTTCGAGGGCGAGAAGACCAGCGTAGTAGTCGGCCTGGGCCTCGACGAGCCAGTCCGTTTCCGGTGCGGTGCCGGTTTTCACGCTGGAGAAGCGTTGGCGAACGTGTACGTACTCGTGGAGCCAGACGGGGTTCGCTTCGTCGAACGTGGCATCGTCGACGACCCAGGCGTCCGACCGCCCGTACTGGATCCCTCGCTTCGGACCCCAGTCGACGTCGCTTGGCACCGCGACAACGAATACCTCGTCGCTTTGAGCGCCGACCTCGAGGCGACCGCGGGCGTCGGCAAGGGCCGCAAGAATCGCGTCTGGGGACTCCTGTAGTTGCGCAACCTCGGGGACGACCAGCCTGATCATCCCACCGTCGACGGCGCGCTCGTGCTCGGTTACCTCGCCGAAAAAGGCGATGTCGCCGCCGGTCGCGCCGGGGCCGTCGACGGATACTGCCTCTTCGACCCCGACCGGCTCAGTTACTTTCTGCGAAATCGAAACGTCGGGAACACGGACGACACCCCACTCTCCGGTATCGACGAACTCGTAGCCCTCGCGTGACGATTCGACCGATTGCTGCTCGCCGTCCCCTCCGCCGGCTGGCATCGTGTACCGTACCACCGGTTCATCGGTTTCGCCGGTCCAACGGAGCGTTCGCTCGCCGGACCGCTCGAATCCGGTCCTCGATTCGACGGTGGCACCGTGCCCGAGCGTTATCTCGAGATCCGTAACCGAATCCGGGATGCGAAACGTCATCTCCGTCTCGAATACGTCCGGATCGTCAGGTCGGTGTCGAAGGACGATCGTCTGGTGGAGGATGTCCGCCGCGGAGTCGGTTGCAGTCGCGTCGGTGCCCGACACGGCCGTCGCCGTCCCCAAACGAGGGACGGCGGTACCGGCGGTCGGTTGCACCTCCGCTCTGATCGACTGATCAGCAGGTGCATCGACGGGCGGGCCGATTCCGATCGCACCGACGCTGCTGGAGAGCGATCCAGCGAGCAGTACGATGACGAGAACGACGCCGACGCGGGAGTTCACGGACGTACACTGGAAAGTGACTGTCAAGACTCTTGTGGCATCGTCTTCCGTCCGTCGGACGGCCCTCTCCCCCCGCACGGGCGGGCTGTCCGAAGGTATAGAGCGAATTCTCCGGGTGCGGGGACGAAATATCATCGGGAACTATCATAGCAATTTATATGTGATGAAATAGGTAATCACACTTTGTAATGTGCCAGACGGTGTCACATAAACGGACGACTTACGGTGGGGTTGGACGGCCGAACGACGCGAACTCGGTAGCGAGACGGGTGAAGGAGGTATGAGCGGCTATCACCGTGACCTCTCGCGCCGAACGGTTTTGAGCGGGTTAGCTGGCCTCGGTTCGCTCTCCGCGACGGCTACTGCAGTGGGAGTGGATGCAGCGACGGGGCGTTCGAAAGCGGAGTACACGCCGACTGTCGATCGATCTCGACATCCGGGACACCCGCGGTTCGTCGAAGTCGGCGACCGACTCACGAACCCCGTTTTCGTCGGCGAGGCCACCGGCCACGATCAGGGCGTCTACGGCAGTCGGGACAATCTCGCACCCGGGGCCATTCCGTCTCTGTCACCCGATAATTACGACCAGGCCGACTTCGAGTGGTCTGTCGCGGACCGACCGGCCGGGAGCACTGCCGAGGTTACATTCGCCTCACCGAGCGAGGAGCTCGGCGAAGCCCGCTACGACGAAGGCCGCGAAAACGTCGCCGAATTCGAAGCCGACGTTCCCGGGCGGTATACGCTCGAGCTCGAGGACGAAACAGGTGAGACCCACCGATTGACGATCCACGCCTTCCCCGAGGGTGACGGTCCGCCGCCCCGAATCGAACTCGAGGGCCGGTACGCGCGTGAGGAGGACCGATTCGTCATCGAATCGAACCCGCAACTCGCACCCGAGGCGAGTGCGACGGCTGCCGACCTTTCCGTCGAGTTTCTCGCGGACGACCGTGACGCGCTGACTACGGCCGACATCGAGGTCGAGGGCACCCGTGCGTTCGTCGATCGGGCCGCTCTCGACGGTGAGACGGCGCGAATCCACGCCGCAGCCTGGGACGGAAACGCACACAGCATGCTCGATACGGTCGAAGTCGATCCCACCGACGAATCGGTTCACCTCCCGAATCGTCCCCCGGAGTGGATCGACGACGCCGTCATCTACCAGATTTTCACTCGGTCGTGGGCCGGCGAACGCTACGCCACCGACTTCGACGTGCTCATCGACGGCGACGAAGACCTCGGCGCAGCGGGCGTCGACTACCTCGACGATCTCGGAGTCGATGCGATCTGGCTTACGCCCATCATTCCCTCGGTCAGTTCGACGATGCACGACGACGAGTTCATCGTCGGCGGCGGCCCACACGGCTACGATGCGACCGACTACTTCGACGTCGCGCCCGACCTCGCACCCGACGGGAAAGATCCGATCGAAGCCTATCGGGACTTCGTCGACGCCTGTCACGAACGGGATATCAAAGTCGTCTTCGACACGGTCATAAACCACGCCGGTCGGTTCCACGACTTCTTCCAGGACACGATCGCCGCGAAAGACGGGGCCGTCGATGACCTCTGGTGGTACTTTCCCCGAGTCACCCAGTGGAACGAAAACTCGTCTTCATTCGACTGGTTCGATCGGGTCGAAGAACCCCGCGTCGCCGAGGACGGCCACCCGGAATTCGATGCCGGAACGGTCCTCGAGCCGTCGCCGCGAGCGACCGGCTTCTTCGGCCTGCCGGTGATGCCGAACTGGAACTACGACAACCTCGCCGTCCGGGAGCACTTGCTCGCGATGGCGGACTTCTGGACGGGGGAGATCGGCGTGGACGGGCTCCGGTGTGACATCGCGTGGGGAGTACCCCACAGCTTCTGGAAAGAAGTCCGCGACGTCGCCCGGACGAACAACGGAGACGTGCTACTGTTCGACGAGACGATCCCGAAAGAGCCCTCCTTCGCCGAAAACGAGTTCGACATGCACTACGACAAGGCAGCGTTTACCGACACCGCCTTGCACATCGGCCAGAACAACGGCGACGCCAGCGGGTTCCGCGAGGCGATCGAGACGCGGAAGAACGAGGGGTTCCCGGATCACACGCTGTTCTACAACGCTATCGAGAATCACGACGAGAAACGCGTCCTCGACGCGGCACTCGACGCGTACGACGACGACGCGTACGCCTCCAAGCTCCAGCGGGCGTGCTGGGCGGCCGGCGTCACGCTTCCCGGCGTCCCGGCAATTTACTACGGCCAGGAGCGCGAGATCAGCAAGTACGGCGAGGGTCGCCACCGCGGCGAGGACGATCCGCGCGACGGCGACATCTCGCCCGGTGACAAGCGCCGCGCGTTCATGAACTGGGGAGACGAATTCGACGACAGTCACCTCCAGTTCTACAGCGACCTGATCGACGTCTACCACGAGTACGAGGTCTTGCACACCGAGGCCGCGGTACGTGACGACTGGTACGATCCCGGCGGAGATCACGTCCTCGCGTTCGGGCGCGACGCGAGCGATCTCGATTCCATCGACGGCCCGGAACGGGTCCTCGTCGTGATCAACTACGAACCCGAACCGATCGAGATCGACCTCCGAAGTGCCGTCAGCGGTCGCGATCTGGTAAGCGACAGCGATATCGACGTCGGAACGGACGACGGAACGATGACCGTCGCGGTCGACACCGTCGCGATCCTCGAGACGCCGGATTTCGAACCGATCTCCGAGACGATCGCCCAGTGGTCCGACGAAACCGGCGACGATCATGGCCCCGGCTGGTACGAGTACCCGACGGCCGACGCGTTCGCCGACGGCGCATTCGACATCGAGCGACTCGAGGTCCGCGACACCGGCGACGGCTACGAATTCGCCCTCGAGGTCGGCCACCTCGAGAACGTCTGGGACCTCGAGTTCGGATTTTCCGTCCAGTTCCCTCAGATATACGTCCACGACCCTGACGCACCCGACGGTCAGGGCCGGACGGACCCGAACCGCGATGGCGTCGGCGTCACCTTCGATAAGCCGTATCACCACGAAATCATGGGTACCGGCCAGTGGGGTGCGTGGATCGACCCCGCCGACGGCGGCGACGGGACGGGGATCGACGTCACGACGGACGCGAGCCGAAACGAGATCATCTTCGAGGTCCCCTCGACCGCGTTCGAATCGGCGTTCGAGGACCTCGAGTTCGCGCCGCTGCTGCTCGGCTTCGACGGGCAGCGGGCAGGCGGCATCCGTCCCGTCACCGCGAGCGGTGGCGAGTGGACGTTCGCAGACTCGGAGTACGGCGCGGCGGCAGACGGCACCCGCCACAACGTGCTCGATGCTCTCACACCTCCGGACGCGGACAACGCGTCCGCACTCGCCTACGATACGGACGGGCGTGCAACGGTTCCGTTCGTCACCGCGGCAGAGGGGAAGCGAAACGTCATCGTCCCCGGCGAGCGCGCCGTCCGGGTCGAGATCGGGACCGGGACCGACGATGGCCCCGGAACGTACGCGTACCCGACGACAGACCAGATTCCCGCGGGGTCGCTCGACGTCGAAGCCGTCGAACTCTACGAGAGTGCGGACTTCTACACGTTCGTCTATCGGATGGCGGAGCCGATCACGAACCCGTGGGGCGGCGACCCCGGATTCTCGGTCCAGTTCCCGCAGGTGTACGTTCGAAATCCCGACGGAAGCGACGGAACCAGCGACGCCCGCCCCGGCGTCAACGCATCCTTCGAGAACGACTACCACTACTGGCTTGCCGCCACGATGGAGTGGACGGCGCTCGAGGACGCGGCCGGAAACGACGTCGGACAACTTCACGTCGATACGCTGCCCGAGGAGAATGCGATCGTCATGCGCTTCGCGACGGATGCAATCGACGGTGAGCTGACCGAAATGGATGTCGCCCCCCTGATGCTCGGCTACGACGGGTTCGCCACCGGCGGAGTCCGCGGCGTTACCACGGGCGACCCGACGACGTGGAACTTCGGCGGAGCCGAAAACGACACCGCGCCAGCGGTCATCGATATGGCGACGCCGACCGGCATTTCCCGCTCGGAGGCGCTCGCCTACAGCGGCGATGCTCGAGCCGAGATCCCGTTCCGGCCGGTCGTCGCGACCGTCCGCGAAGCCATCGTCGGCCGCGACGAGCCACCGTCGCCCGGCCACATCCACGAGGCCAGGGAGTACCGAAAGAGCGGCGACCCCGTTCCCGGCACCGGCGGCAAAACCGTCGACAAGACGGTGTTCCGCGAACTCGCCCGCGATTCCCGCGGATACGGATGGAATCGTAACCGCGGTCGTGGTCGTGGCCATGGCCGTGACTGCGACCATGATCACTGCTAACGAGTAAGCGACCCAAACTCGGCGGAAATCGACGACTCCGCAGGTCGAGGTCGCCGTCTCGCTGTATCCGCCGCTTTCCATTCAGGACGCTCACGGGTCACATCTCCTACTGACCGGCATTTCTTCTCGAGGGCTTCTGCTGGTCGCCGCTCTCTTTGACGGACTCACTTCATTCTTCCTCACGAGGCTCGCGACTACTCTCTGCTCATGGACGTTTCGCTCGTTCGCACGGCTCAAGGGCACCGATACCAGTCGACAGGTTTCCGACGAGTAAGACGAGAGAAACGAGGACTCAAAACAGGGGTATCATATCCGTTGCTAGTGAGACAGTGCTCAAGACTTTTATGGCGGCCGTACTATCAGATAAGGACGAAAGGAGACATTTCGTGAGTCCCATCTATTCTGATCTCATCGTAACAAAGCGATCAAGAACGTTGCGTGAACCGGTCATCTCCGGTCACTGTGGCTCATCACTTAATTGCGTCTCTTGACCCGGATCAGCATGCCAAGGCTAATCAGAATAACAAGCGGAAGCACGATGAGCGCGGTGGCGTAGTACGGATTGGCCAGGTTCACGCTCTTGCTACCGGACAGATAGGGAAAGAAGAGAAAGAACAGAACCATGACTGAGGAAAAAATCGTGATTTTGATCGATTTCTCTTTGGAAATAAGTTCGGAAGTCATCGGTAGTATCTAAGGGTATTAAACTAGTGTGTTTTTCGGTGGTGAACTGCTACTGTGGGCGAATCTCGTAGACGTCGATGTCGGCGATGTTCGGGCCGTGGAACCAGAGTTTTATCCCACTTCCCTCGTTGTTCGCCGTAATGAGGCCCGCTCCGCCACCCATGAGGATGCCTGCGACGGCCGCAACCGCAGCGGCCCCCTGTCCGACACCGGGGGCGGCGTTTGCGACGACAGCAACGACTTCGGACAGGATCGCTCCACCCGCCAGCTTATTCCGGAGTTCGGTGGAGGTGCAGTCATCGAACCAGAAGATGTGACGTAGCCCTTGCCAGTGGAGTTTGGTCTCGTAGTCGTCTTTCCCCTTACAACCAAGAATAGAGACAGAGTCGGACGAATCCACTGGAATAATGTTCACTCGGTCGTCCCGTTCCTCGAACCGGATTTCACCGCTGTCTTTGGCTTCGTTGAAACCGTCGACAGCACTCGCTAGATAGTTGTTTCGTCCCTGATTAGGGCCGACGTAGACGAGATCACCATCATCGGCAATCTCGTAGTATCTCGTCTCTTCCTGTGACTCTGCTGCGCGAGCGCGTGAGGCAGCCAATGGAACGACAGAGAGACCTCCAATGCCTGCTACTGATCGGATCACGTTTCGTCGGGTCTTCGAATGGTTATTTCTAACCATTTCATACACAAATAATTTGTTCTGGTATATAAATTTTTACTGTGTTTGCTGGAGTAGTAAACGCATCGCTTGTTTCATTCAGCAGACGCAAATCGAGGACGAGTACCTCATCCTGACGCCGATTTCGGTGGCTGCTAGTTTTTGATCAGGTCGGCCGCGATTTTCGTGACCGATTACAAAATCCGTCCAACGAGAACTCCGCTTTCGCTGGTTAGTACCCCGTTTCACTCGAGAGGAGTTCTAGCCTCACTCCCAGAAGGGCAACAACTCCGACGCTTCCGCGGCCCCCAGCGACTCGAGCGCGATTAATCCGACGCTTCCGCAGTTGCCAGCGGGTCGATCGCGATTTCCATCGTCACTCCATCGACGTCCCACTCCTTGCGGTGGCCGTCTTCGACCGCGCGGCGTTCGTCGGCGCGGACTTCCTCGCTGATCAGGGCCTCGCGCTCGGCGACCAGATCGGCGACCCGGTCGTCGTCGATCTCGAGTTCGAGTGCGATTCGCTCTTCGACCTCGAGGTCGAGGTCCTTGCGCATCTCCTGGACGCGACGGATGACCTCGCGCGCGTAGCCCTCGCTCTCGATGTCGTCGGTCAGCGACGCGTCGACGTAGGCGACGCCCCGGTCGTCACCGGCGATACCGAAGGCAGTACCCGCGACGCCGTCAGGCGTCTGGGTGACGAACGACACCATCTCCTCGGTGATGGATTCGTCGTCCTCGAGTACGTCGTCGACGGCGGTCTCGAGTTCCACGAGGGTCGGCTCGTCGATGCGAGCCTCGTTGAATGCGTTCATCACCTGCCCGGCTCGGTCGCCGAAGGTCGGACCGAGTTCGCTCATGTCCGCCTCAGCGCTGTACTCGAGTTCGCCCCAGCGGTCGTCGGGAGCGACGAGTTCGATCGCGCGGGCGTTGAGCCGATCCTCGAGGAGTCCAGTGTGGCGCTCGACGGCCTCGACGACCCGCTCGTCGTCCGCCGCGACGACCACTCGAGCCACTGGCCAGCGCAGTTTGCGTCCCGCCTGCTGGCGAGCGTTCGCGCCCGCTTCCTCGATCGCACGGAGGAGAGCGACGTCCTCCTCGAGCTGTTCGTCGACCCAGTACTCCTCGACGTCGGGCCAGTCGCACATGTGTACCGTGTCGTACTCGGCCTCACCGGTCAGCGTCCCGTAGATCTTCTCGCTGATGAAGGGCGCATATGGGGCGAGGAGGGCGACGCTCTCCCGGAGAACGTGGTAGATCGTCGCGTAGGCTGCCCTCTTCGAGGCGCTGTCCTCTTCTTCCCACATGCGCTCGCGGACGGCCTTGACGTAGAACCGCGAGACGTCTTCGACGATGAACTCGACTAGCGCATCGATCGCCCGGTCCTGCCGGAAGTCCTGGAAGTGCTCGGTCATCTCGGCTTTGGTGGACTGGAGCCGAGCCAGCACCCACTCGTCGATCAGTTCGAGATCGTCGTCGACGTCTTCCAGACGCGTCTCCTGCGGGTCGAAGTCGTCCAGTCGCATGTACGGCAGCGGGAACCGGAAGACGTTCCACAGCGTGCGGAGGTGGTTTTCCATCGTCTGCATGCCGTCCCAGGAAAACCGCATGTCGTCGCCCTGTGGGTTGTTCGACAGCAAGAACATGCGCATGACGTCCCGGCCGTGGCGGTCGATCGCCTCGTGGGGGTCGATCAGGATGTCTTTTGACTTCGACATCGCCCGCCCGTCGGGCATCAGCGCGTGGCCGTGCATCAGCACCTCTTCGTACGGGATCTCCCCGATCGCAGCGGTTCCCATGCCAAGTTGGGACCAGAACCAGCCGCGGGTCTGGTCGTGGGCCTCGAGGATGAGATCGGCGGGCCAGCGGTCGTCGAACGTGCTGTCATCGGCGGGGTAGTCGAGGGTGCCCCACGACGCCACGGAGGAGTCGAGCCAGACGTCGAAGACGTCCGGAACGCGCGTGTAGGTGGTGTCTCCGTCGGTGATCGTCAGATCGTCGACCGTGTCCTTGTGGAGGTCGACGTCCTCAGGGTCGATAGCTTGGTCGACGCACTCGGCGAGTTCCTCGCGCGTCGAGATGACGATCATATCCGCATCGTCATCTCGATCCTCAGGGGTCCAGATCGGGAGCGGGATCCCCCAGTAGCGCTGCCGGGAGACGTTCCAGTCGGGCGCCTCCTCGACGAAATCGCGAAACCGGCTGTCGCGGGCCCAATCGGGATGCCACTCGCTGTCCTCGATGTTCGCGAGGAGGTCGTCTTTAATGTCCGTAATCGTGATAAACCACTGGTCGGTGACGATCTGCAGAATTCCCGTATCACAGCGCCAGCAGTGACCGTAACTGTGTTCGACAGTACCGGATGCGAGCAGCGCGCCGTTTTCCTCCAGATCGGCCGTGATCTCGTCGTCGGCGTTCTTGACGAACTGACCCGCGTACGTTCCCGCTTCGTCGGTATAGACGCCGTCCCCACCGACCGGACAGAAGATCGGGAACCCGAGTTCGCGGCCGCGCTCGAAGTCCTCCTCACCGTGGCCGGGTGCGGAGTGGACGAGCCCGGTCCCGTCGCCGTGGGTGTCGACGTAGTCAGCCGCGTAGACCTCGCACGCGCCCTCGTGGTCCGGATGATCGGGTACTTCCTCGGCCAGGGGGTGGTCGTAGGACCAGCCGGTCAGGTCCTCGCCAGTCAGTTCTTCGACAATCTCGTAGTCCTCGTAGCGTCCTTTCTTCAGGACCTCCTCGTGTTTGGCTTCGGCGACGTACAGGACCTCCTCCTCGCCGTCTTTTCGGGCGCGAACGCCGACGTACTCACCCTCCTCGTCGACCGCGACGAAGGTGTTCGCCGGGATCGTCCACGGGGTCGTCGTCCAGATGACGAGCGAGCCCTCGCGATCCGTGAGGTCGAATTTTACGTAGACCGAGGGGTCTTCGACGTCCTCGTACTCGACCTCGTTGTTCGCGATGGCGGTTTCACAGCGGGGGCACTGCGAAATGGAGCGGTGACCCTTCTCGACCAGGCCGCGCTCGGCGGCCTTCGAAAAGCCCCACCAGGCCGCTTCCATGTACTCGGGGCTGACCGTCCGGTAGGGGTTCTCCCAGTCCATCCAGACGCCGAAGTCCTGGAAGTCCGACTGCAATCCCTCGAGTTGCTCCTCCGCGTACTCTTTACAGGCCTCGATGAAGTTCTCCTCGCCGTACTCCTCGATGTCTTTCTTATTTTCGAAGCCGAGTCGCTCCTCGACGCGAGTCTCGATGGGAAGCCCGTGCATGTCGTATCCGGGCCGATCGGTCACGTCGTACCCCTGCATCCGCAGGAAGCGGATGTAGACGTCCTTCAACGACTTGTTCCAGGTGGTCCCCATGTGCGCCGACCCCGACGTATACGGCGGGCCGTCGACGAAGAAATAGAATTCACCGTCGGATCGGTGCTCGACCGTCTGCTCGTAGGCGTCGACGTCGTCCCAGTACTCGAAGACCCGCTGCTCCAGATCGTGTGGGTCGTACTGGTCGTCGACCTCGCCGAACCTGCTCATACCCGACCTAATCGCCTCCGGCAGTAAAGAGGAATCGATATTGCGGATCGCTCGTGACGCCGCCGACTCGAGCAGCCAAAGCGTCGTCGCTGCCGGTTAGACGTACTCTGTAAGGACCTTCTGATACCCCAGACTGTACGCGCCGGCATAGAGCATGACGACGCCGAGTGCGCCAAGCCACACTGCGATCATCGCCTCGCCGGCTCCGAGGTGCTGGAGGCTCGCCTGTTCGACGAGGACGCCGCCAACTGTCAACACACCGGCGACGATGGCGTAGACGACCTGCAAGAGTGAGTCAGCGAGTAGCTCCGGACCGATGGATGTCATTAGCAGTCCTTTACCCACCCACCGAAGGTAAACCTGTCCCCTCGCGTGCAACGCGACCGCACGATTGCGACCGCGCCGAACCGACCGACACAAATCAATCGCGTACGGATGCTCGAGTGTGCCCGCCTCCGACCCAGACTCGACCACCGATCGCGGTCCAGACACCGCCGACTCCGCCGGCACTGACAAGCCGGCCTATCCGACCGACCGCACCGTCCTCGAGGCCGACTGCGCGCGCTGTCCGGCGCTGACCGAATCACGCGAGCGCATTTCGTGGGGCACCGGCAGCCTCGACGCAGAAATCGTGGTCGTCGGCGAGGCACCCGGCTACGGGAATCCCGACGCCGACCGATGGCGGGGCGGCAACTGGACCGGCAAAGCCTACACCTCACGTCACTCCGGTCGGCGAATCCGGCGCATGCTCGAGCGAATCGGCTACAGCGACGACGCATACTATACGAACGCGGTGAAGTGCTTCCCAGCAGATTCCGAGGATCCCACCACGAACCGCGAGCCGACGCCCGAAGAGCGGGCGAACTGCCGGCACCATCTCCTGACCGAACTCGAGGCCGTCGATCCGACGGTCGTGCTCGCGACGGGCAAGCACGCGACGACGACCGTCCTGGCGGCCGAAGAGGGGGATCGAGAACTCGAAGGGTTCGTCGATGGCGTGCTCGAGCAGAGATACTGTGAGCGCCTTGGGGTCCACCTCGTCCCGATCTTGCACCCATCGTATCAGGACGTCTGGCTCGGCCGACTGGGGTACGAGCCCGAGGAATACCTCGAGGCGATCCGAGAAACGCTCGACGAACTCTCCGAGGCCACCGATGACCGAGGCTAGAATCTCCCATCGTCGACTGCAGGATCGAATCCGACGATGTGAGACGATTCGGCACTGCAATTCGGATCTAGAACGCCACTCGAGCCCGCTTTCGTCGACGCCCGGCAGTTGAACGTGAGAACGGGGCTTCCGTCTCGGC
The DNA here is from genome assembly GCF_013402815.2 of Natrinema halophilum. Classification (NCBI taxonomy): domain Archaea; kingdom Methanobacteriati; phylum Methanobacteriota; class Halobacteria; order Halobacteriales; family Natrialbaceae; genus Natrinema; species Natrinema halophilum. The sequence continues at coordinate 2,883,524 of NZ_CP058601.1, read as the reverse complement.
CGCACGTGAAACGACCGGGACTCGCGGACGCGGCCTCGGGTCCGTCTGCTGTGAGTGGCTCGAAGGACGGCGACTTCGATTCGATATCCGTGATATCAGAGTGGTTTTCATTCTCACTACGTACAATAGATCGTACACCATACATGGTGGTGAAAATCGGCAGAGATAGAATGCGGATTGCGAACGAAGACCAAGATCACCAGGACAGGTGCGTCGTTGAACACTCGCGCACATATCGTGGCGAATGGATCCGATACGCCGGTTCTGGCGTTCCCGGGCCGTAATCGTATCGGTTCGCATTGCCCCGATTGTGAACTACTGAGAAAATGAAATGTGCGGCCAGATTTGACATTTTTCAGAACTGTTGTGTAGAGATTATATATACTAGTTATTATGTATGTTGGGTTGAATGTTCACTCCATGTCGAATCATGCGGACGGCGATACGACGATGGCAGCACTGGCACACTTATCAGCGCTCGTCGCAGCGTTCATCGGACCATTGATCATCCTCGTGCTCGCAGACGACAATGACACGCTAGTCAAGGAGAACGCAAAGAACGCACTGAATTTTCAGATCATTATGACTATCGCGATCATCATCTCCGTTGTTCTAATGGTGGTTCTGATCGGCCTCGTTCTGCTCCCGATAGTCGCACTGATAGATCTCATTCTGGTCGCCATCGCGACCGTCAAAGCCAACAACGGCGAAATCTACTCGTACCCGTTCACGCCGAGCATCATTTAATTCAGGCCGCTGTCCGTCAGAGGCCGAAACGCGTCTCTTTTTCCGTCGAGCGGGGATCTCGATCCCCCCAGTTCGCTTTCTGCCAGGACAACACCTCGAGCCGACCGGTGAGCCAGTTGACCGGTTCTGCAACGACAGCGACCGATACCGGACCGGCAAGGTCGAACTGAAGATCCTGACGCCAGACTGGATGGGGCTGCGTATCCCCTGCGTGATCGGTCCGGACGGGCGCCGGGATCCAACCGGCTACGAGGGTGGGACGGAGGTCCACCTCCGGGGCCCGCTGTTCGAGCCGATGTCGGGTGGCGAATGGGTAGTCCGGATCACCGAGTACGAAACAGACGAGGAGCACGCCCGGTTCGTCGACGGACAGGTCGGCGACAGCGGCCCGTTCGAACAGTGGCGGCACACGCATCGGTTCGCGGATCTGGGTGGGCAAACCGTGGTCCACGATCGGGTGAAGTATCGGCTCCCGGTCGCTGGCGACCTGCCCCTTGCAACGCCGTCGCTCACGGCCATGCTCTGTTATCGTCACCGTCGGACTCGAGTCCTGCTCGAGGACTGACACACCCGAACCCTGTTTGCCGACGACCACCGTCGACGGCGGGTTGCCCCAGATCGATCCAGTAAGGCGCGAGTGGACGACTCGCGAAGGGTGACGGCAGTCTGCCGTGTCGTTCGCCGACTGCGACGAGGCGAGTAAGTTTCTTACGACGAGCCGACACACACTCGCGTATGAGTACGATCTTTACCCAGATCGTGGAGGGAGAGATTCCAGCGCGCATCGTATACGAAGACGAGACGACGATGGCCTTCCTCGACGCCAATCCGCTGGCCCCGGGCCACACGCTGGTGATCCCGAAAGACGAATATGAACGGTTGAACGACGTCCCCGACGACGTTGCGTCGGATCTCTACGAAACCATCCACCGGCTGGTCCCGGCCGTGGAGGACAGCGTCGACGCCGACGCGACGACGGTCGCGTTCAACAACGGTGAAACCGCCGGTCAGGAGGTCCCCCACGTCCACTGTCACATCGTCCCCCGCTTCGAGGGCGACGGCGGCGGGCCAATCCATGCCGTCGCGGGCGACCGACCCGACCTCGCAGACGACGAACTCGACGACATCGCCGCCGACATCGAGTCTCGAGCCTGATCGGCGGTCGAGCGCGGGTAGTGTCGGCCCGGCACACCCCCGGGTGCCGGTGTGTTTTTGGGCCCGCGCGCGAGTTTCTCCGTATGGTCATCGTCGGGATCGCCGCACAGTTTCGAACTCACCCCGTCGCCACGACCCTCGAACTCGGCAGCGTCCTCGTCTGTTGCCTGCTGTTCGCGGGGACGTTCGTCCTCCTCTCGAGTGGTCTTCCGACCGGGAGAGGCGACGCGTGGCTCGTCCTGATCGGCGCCGGCGTCGCGTTCGTGCTCGTCTGGACGGTGCTGGTGCCGCTGTACGAGCGGATGCTGTAAGCGATTCGTATTGCCGCAATCGATACTGCGGACCGTTCGTCCCGACAGAACGAACGTTCTCGTCCCCCTCGATTTTGACGTCCCCCGATAGTCGAGTCCGGGTGATAGCAGTAAGATCATAAATATTTTCCAGATCGGGTCGGAATTATCCGACATGTCCACTGAAAGCGAAGGGATCGACGGTCGCACTCTCAGGATGATCGGTGGCGGTTCAGCGATGATGAATACGATCGTTTTTATCGCTATCGGTGTACTCGTGCTGGATTCCAGTGCTTACGGGGTGATCATGGGCCTCTTTGCAGGTACCGGCACGTTCCTGTTTTTACCGTGGATTATCGGTCGGTCAGCTGACCAGAATGCGAGAGATGATCGCACAGTTGGAGAAAACGTCCGTGGACCGGGTTCCAATACACAGATGGGTGTTTTCGGCCTCGGACTCGAACTCGGCGCCATTGCGATGCTCTCCATCGGGTTCGTCGAGACCGAACCGAATCTCACCATGGGGCTAGGCGTCGCGGTCGGCGTCGCACTCGCAATCTCGCTCGTACTGAGCGTGCTGGTCAACAGGTGACGGGCACGAGACGGACCACGAGTTGAGCTAGCAGCGCATCTCTGCCAGCGAGCACCCGCGTAAATACGAGTTGCTATACACCCCTCAGAAGATCGCTCCAACCAGCACGTCACCGTAGATCAGGGCGAGTATCAGTCCGGCAAATACCGGCACGAGAAACGGCGTCCCCGGTGAGACCCAGACGGTCTCTTCGGTCGCGAGTACGTCCAGCCCATCGCGCAAGGTTTCGGGTGTCGTCCCGTAGGCCGTGCCCTCGATATCGTTCAGAAAGACTTCTGCACCCCACGGATCGTCGAATTCAGCTGTCGCGGGGCGCACTTCGGAGTCGCCGCCCTCGACTGTCGCCGGGTCCACATCGGAATCGCCGGTTTCGGAAGTCGACTCGAGCGCTCCGCCGTCGCTGCGAGCCTGCGTCTTCGCAGTCACTGCGCCGTCGGACGGCGGGTTTGGCTCGGCGGGGAGCGTCGTCGGATCGCGGTATCGATCGGGTCGATCGCGCAGGTCAGAAAGCGAAAGTCCTCGCCACCGAAGATACATCCGCAGGGCGTCGAGGTCGAGTCCGCCTCGAGTGAGCCCCGCGGGTGTCTCGAGCAACCGGCCGTGGGTTTCCGGAATCCGCTCCCAGGAGACGGGCCAGCCGATGAACATGACCGGAGCGATCCGGCCTGCGATTGCGTTTCGAACAGCGAGAACGAGGGGGAGCGCGATGCCGACGAGAACGGCGTTGGTCAGGATGGTAAACGAAAACGCCCCGATCGGCGGCGTCTCGAGGGGGAACGACAACGGTCCGAGACCGTACGCCGGGAACGTCGGGAAAAGAACGGCAAGCACGAGTAGCGCTTTCGCGTCTGCGCCGCCGAAGCCGCCAAACCACCAGAACAAGTACGCGATCGGGACGACCAGCCCGAGGCTGATCGCAGTCGGGACGAGAAACTCGGTGGTCCAGACGTTCCCCCCGGTAGACCAGGCCAGCCAGCCATCCCAGACGAGCACTGCAGTTCCGAGAAGCGAGAGGGGGACCCAAACGGTACTCGAGACGCGGCGCGTCTCGATGTCGCGGTAGGCTGTCCAGGCGAAGACGGGGACGGCGACGAGTCGAAGCAGATCGGGACCCGTCGCTGAGATGCCGGGGACTGTCACGGCCGTCATTCTCGAGCGGAGATGCGTTACGTTTTCGGCTCGCTCGACACAGCCGAGACGAACCGCCAGCGCTGTCCGTTTCAGGGAGGTGCCACCTCACTGGATCGGCTGATCTACTTCGACCGTCTCGAGGCGGCGGTTGTGCAGTGCGTCACCGGACGTCCGATCGAAGACGTGAATCGCGTCCTCGGGAAGGCCGACCGTCACCGATTCGCCGCTCTCGAGTCGACGCATCCCGTCGACGGTCGCGACGAGCGAGACGTCCGCCGCTGCGAGTTGCAAGTAGACGACGTTGTCGTCGCCCATCGGCTCGACGACGTCGATGGTCGCCGACAGCGTGTGTTTATCGGCCGTCTGTCCGCCTCCGACCACAAGGTCTTCGGGTCGGACCCCGAGAACGAGATCTGTTGCATCCCCAAGATCACCTGCAACGGCCGATGAGAGGGGATACGTGAATCCATCGTCCGACGTCACGAGCGCGTCATCGCCCCGTCGTTCCACGTCGAGGAAATTCATCGAGGGTTCGCCAATGAAATCGGCGACGAAGCGGTTCGCCGGTCGATGATAACACTCCAGCGGGGTTCCGACCTGCATCAACCGCCCCTCGTTGAGGACGGCGATTCGATCCGACATCGTCATCGCTTCGGTCTGATCGTGAGTGACGTAGATAGTCGTCACGCCGAGTTCCTGTTGGATTCGCTGGAGTTCGGTCCGCATCTGCGAGCGTAGTTTGGCGTCCAGATTCGACAGCGGTTCGTCCATCAGAAAGACCTCGGGGTCGCGGACGATCGCCCGTCCGAGCGCGACGCGCTGTTGTTGACCGCCGGAGAGATCGCTCGGCTTTCGGTCGAGCAAGTCTCCGATTCCCATCATCTCCGCACTCTCTTCGACGCGACTGTCCATCTCCTCGTCGGAGAGGTCCGTCGATTCCTCGAGTCCGAAGCGCATGTTCTCTCGTACGGTCATATGCGGGTACAGCGCGTAGGACTGGAACACCATCGCGACGTTTCTGTCCTTCGGCTGTCGGTGCTCGATCGATTGACCGTCGAGTTTGATCGACCCGTCCGTTACCGTCTCGAGTCCGGCGACCATCCGCAGAGTCGTCGATTTTCCACACCCCGACGGACCGACGAGGACGAGGAATTCTCCGTCCTCGATATCAATCGTTACGTCGTCAACTGCGACAATTTCGCCGTTGCTGTCCTGAAACGTCTTCGTTACGCTGTCGATCGTTACTCCTGTCATCTATCGTAATTCTCGAAACTCATACCGTTGCACCTTTCGCGAACTGTTCTCCGAACGCGATGTAAACAAGCAGCGTCGGCAGTGCCGCGATGAACGCGCCGGCCATCTGGACGTTGTACATGCTCTGCATCGACCCGGCGAGCGCGTTCAACTGCATCGTCACCACGTAGTTCTTCGACGAGTCCTGGATGACGAGCGCGATCAGGAATTCGTTCCAGATCTGCGTGAACTGATAGATCAGGGTCACCGCGAACATGGGAACGGAAAGCGGCAGGACGATCCGGCGGTAGACCCGCCGTTCCGGTGCCCCGTCCAGTCGCGCCGCCTCGAGTATCTCGTCGTTGAGTTTCTGATAGTACGACCGAAAGAGGATCGTACAGATCGGAATCCCGTAGGCCGCGTGAGTGATCGTCAGTTCGAACAGGCTGGTTCGTGCCGCCAACGTGTCGCCGATGACTGGAATCAACGCGAGCGTATGCTCGAGTCCGACCATCGACCAGCCCTGTTTCAACGGAACGAGGACCGCCTGATACGGGATGAAAATCGCCGCCAGTATCAGCGCGACGATGGCGATTTGTCCGCGCCACTCGATCTTCGTGAGCCCGAACGCCGTCATACTTCCGAACAGTGCCGAAAGGACCGTTGCCGGGATGGCAACTGCGGCGCTGTTGAGCATCGATCGACCGAGCCGCGAGAACGCGGTCGACCACGGATCGAGCGTCGCAACGTCGGGCGTCGGGGGGGCGAACGGTAGCGTCGTTGCGAACGCGTTGCCGTCCTTGAGCGATGCCATCAATCCGCTATGTAAGGGAATGAGAAAGAGGACGGCGATCACGGTCAGCACGACGTAAAGGCCAACACGCCGATAGTTCAGTCGTTCGAGCCGCGATTCGGTCGTTTCCTGTGCTGAGTGTGGTTGTGCGTTGCTCATAGGTCACCTCGTCGATACTGCGCGAAGGCATAGGGAGCGATCACGACGAGTGCAAGGACGAACAGCACCATCGCGATCGCCGATCCGTACGCCCACTCCGAACTACCGGAGAACGCTTCGCGATACATCATGATGCCGAGAATGTCGGCCGATGGGCCCGGTTGTTCCCCGCCGTAAATCACGTAGATGAAGTCGAACGCTTTCAGCGCGAACACCATGATCACGACCGTCGCGCCCATCGTCGCCGCGCGAAGTTGCGGAATAATCACGCGCCGGTAGAGTCGAACGGTGGACGCACCGTCGACGCGGGCCGCCTCGTAATGGTCGTCGGGAATAGCTCGCAGCGCTGCCAGGTAGACGATCATGCAGTAGCCACTGAACTGCCAGATGAGCGCGATGACGACCGCCCAGAGCTTGAAGCGAGGATCGCCCAACCAGTTGGGAGCGATCGCACCGAGCCCGACCGCCTGAAGCGCCACGTTGATGACGCCGTCTTGAGCGTTGTACATCCACTTCCAGAAAATGGCGGTGACGACGAACGAGAGGCTCATCGGCAACAGGTAAATCGTCCGAAATCCGTTGCCGAAGCGAATCTCTTGATCCATCAGGATTGCCAGGAAAAGCCCGACTGCGAGCGCGACGACGGTAAACGATACCATCAACACGAACGTGTTCCACAATGCGTTCTGGAACACGCTGTCCCGGAAGAGTTGAACGTACGTATCGAACGAAACGGTTGCATAGTTCGGCGATCCGAATCCGGACCAGTCGGTCAGCGAGATCAGGAAATTCCACCCGATCGCGCCGTATACGAACGCGGCTACCAGAAGGAATCCGGGGAGCCAAAACGGAAGCGACCGCACGAACTCGTTTCGGTGGAGGGACTCGACTGTCGACGCCGACGGTCCGGGATCGGTCTCGTCCGGTCGGCCGAGACCGGACTCCGTGGTATCGACTCCGCCATCGGATCGCAAGGGTCGAGACGAGTCCGCGGCCGAATCACCGGACTGTCGAAGATAGCGCACGAGTCGCGCGATCATGGATACGAAGTGCCGTTTCGATGATCCATATTATTCGAGTGCATCGACGATGCCGTCGTACGCCTTGTCTGCATCCCATTGTTCGGCCATCGATGTCATGACCCGTTCGACGTCCGATTGCTTCCCGGGCGACAACGCCAGTCCGTGTGCCATCGACGGTGGCTGGGTATCGGACGACTGGAACTGCTCGATCTGGCGCTTGTGGAAGTCGGTGTACTCCTCGGTATCGACGTCGGTCCGCGGCGGTATCGACCCTTTTTTCTCGTTGAACCGCCGTTGGGCGTCCGGCGTTCCGACGTACCTGAGGAACGCAAGCGTCGCGTTCGGTGACGGATTGCTCTTCGGAAAGACGAACGAATCCATGTTCAACGCGTACATCCCCGCCGTTCCCGGGAACGGAATGTAGTCCCAGTCTTCTTCGTAGTCGAATCCGTCCTCGCTGAGATATTCACCGGCGGCCCAATCGCCGTTGTGGTGGAACGCAGCGTCACCGGCGATCACGTCGCCGTTGGCCTCGTCCCACGCGACGGAACTTGCGTCGTCGGGGAAGTACTCCGAGAACTCCACGACCCGTTCGAGCGAGCTGCGAACGGTGTCTTCGTTATCGGAGACGTTTCCACTGATAACCGAATCGTAGGTTTCAGCGCCGCCCTCCCCGAGCAACGTCATCGCCCACAACTGAACCAGCATGAACGTATCGTTACTCGACTGTGCGAAGCCGGTGTAACCGGCGTCTCCGATGGTCGCAAGCGAATCGACGAAGTCGCCGGGGCTTTCGAGGGAGTTCGGGTCGACGCCCGCATCCTCGAGCACCGAGACGTTGTAGAAAACGTTGTTGAGCCGGTGGATATTGAGTGGAACCGCATAGTAGGTCCCGTCGATCTGAGCCTGCTCCTTGGGGCCCGAAAGGTAGGCGTCCTGCATATCGCTCTTCCAGACGTGTTCGCCGATGTCGAACAACCAGTCGTCTTGCGTATACGTTGTCAGGGCCTGCCCAGGCCAGATCTGGAACGTACTCGGCGGATTGTTGTCGACGAACTGGCTTCGAACGTCCGTTTCGAGTGCGCTTCCGCCACCACCAGGAGATTCCTGCGATTTCACGTCGATGTCGGGGTGTTTCTCTTCGAATCCCGACCTGAGAGCCTCGAATGCGTCCTTTTCACCACCTGCGGTCCACCAGTGACCGATCTCGAGTGGTTCGTACTCGCTTTCCTCGAGGTCTCCGTCGATCACCTCGTCGAGCGACTCAGCTTTTGATCCTCCGCCACCGAGGCAGCCGGCGAGCGCCAGCCCCCCTGTGGCACCCACCGCGCCGAGAACACGACGCCGGTGGAGCGTTTTATTCTCGGTATTTTTCGTTTTTGTCATGTCTTGGTTCGACATGATACAATACTCCTTATCGACTGGTAATAAAGTTTTGCGTGTTAATTCTTCGTCGAGTAAAAGATATGATTGTCAGCCTGAAGGGCTGATGAGACGGGATATCGGACCGTATGACGAAAACCGATCCCGACGCTTTCGGAACGATTCGTTCGATTATCAGAGCTGTCGTCCGACTTCGGGTGCACAAATTTTCGCAACGAGCAGTATATGAGTCCGTGCTGACAAAGCGGCGGATATGAGAGAGGGAGCAACGGTTTCGACGCTGTACGTCGGCGTGCTGCTCGCGGTCCCCGGATTACTTGCCTGGGTGACCGGGCGGACCCTGCTTTTCCCGAGTCTCGGACCCTCTGCCTTTCTGTTAGCAACTGTTGGGAACGCCGAAGTTACCAGTCCGCGAAGAATCGTCGGCGGACACTTCATCGGTGTCGTCGCCGGGTTGATAGCGTACCACACCATCGCGCCAGGGCTCGAGGTGACCACGAGTGCGCCGATGCTCGCAGCCTCACAGTTGCGTCTCGTCGCCAGTGGTGTACTCGCCGTTACGCTCACGTCAGGCGGAATGCTCGCGACCGAAACGAGCCATCCGCCTGCTTGCGCGACGACGTTGATTGTCTCACTCGGGTTGCTGTCGTCGCTGGTCGATGGAGCACTCATCGTGTTCGTCGTCGTCGTCCTCGTGGTCGTGCATGCGCTCGTGACCAATGAGTGGTCAGCCGAAAACGTCGTTCCGATCACCCCTTGAGATCCCCCCAGGGACTCGAGTCTGGAAGCCGAAACCTCGAACCCGGTTTCGCCCTGTAATGAAGGTCAGACGCCCCCAGTCGCGTGTGACTCAAGACGACCGATGCCAGGTTGTAGCCGTTGTGATCGTGACAAGACGCTGTGGGGAAATTGTCTCCCAGAGTGAACGCAGAAGACCCCCCAGGTGACGCTATTGGATGGATGAATTGTCGGCCACATCTCAGCAAGGTCTTCCGGCCTGGCGTTTTACGGAATCAAACCGCAGTCTATCAATCGAAGATGCACAGAAGGCGGACGAAACTCTCTGACGATTGTGTGTTGTAAAGAGTTTCAATCGAAGGGGATTCGTGTAGACACTTGCACCCGTCTTCTCAGCGTTTACCCTGCTCTTTCGCGTGCGACTCGTTTTAAAGTCGTCTTGGTTAGCGCTTTCGTGTCTCCGACACTCTTCAAGTGTGATTTTCGTTCGACAGGTATGGCTTTCTAATCCAAATCGATATTAAACTGTTATACTGTTTTCTTATAGGGTGCCATAGGAAATGCGAAGCCTACATAGAAATTAGGTACGGGGATTTCGGGAATCCATCTCTCGATCCGTGTTACCGTTGCTATGGCGATTGCTGTCGACTCAAATCCCGGCAAAGCCGCTGATTCCAAAGGGGATGTCGGCTATACTATGGGGGCGATGCTAACCATACACATCGTATTGCGCACAACAAACCCTATTGTCGAACCGAATATTTACGAAGGAAAATACCCATGATCCGTGAAAAGAACAGCCTCAATCGGTTTCGATTGCATCTGTCCGGTTCGCCTCTCTGCAAGCTATATATTCTTCTCAAAGGAATCGTGTCTCATCCGTTAAATAGACCACTACCAGTGAAATAAATATATAGATAATAAACTATATAGACATTTAGACCTAGATACAGTTCAGCATCAGCACATGTGAATTTGAGAGGTGAGATACCCAAAGTCACGATGTAATACCCGCCACTGAACCATTCACTCGCGAACGCGTGACGAGCGGAAATCTGTTCGTCGCGGTAGTGGAATAGTGCGTCACTCGGTTCAACGACTCAAGGGTCGCCATTCTAGCCGTGATCGTCGGGTGAGTAGATTAGCCGGGACGTGAGAGGACGCTGAGTCCGAACGTCATTTCAATTGAAACACTGTTCGGCGATCAAGAAACGCACGCTCGTGTGCGGTCTGGTGGGGGTAGGCAGCCGCCACCGTTTCGAGAATCGCGGTCCCTATTTCAGGCGTCGCGACAGTTGGACCACTGTGCACGCCTTCTGTGGTCACCTGAAATACGTTGGTTAGAGGGTGAGCAGAAGAGGCAAGACACTCGACTCAGCAGCGATCGCGGTTTCATTGACAGGGGCTGGATCGATCGATATCAGTAGCGCGGTTTCAAATGCACTGGCGCGGGCGGTTTATTCCTCGTAGTCGATATCTGCCCGTGGGAGAGTGTGGTTGAGGAAATTGACGTACCGATCGAAATCCGCAAACGGGATCACCGCAGCTATATCGATCTCACGGGTACGTTCAGGTACTACGTGGGGATCGGTGCGAATTTTCCGCCGTGTGAGGACAGGTAGACGACATACCCGAATTCGCTGCCAGCAAAAAGTCGGACGCTATTGCGGACCACGTAGAGAAACGTCTCAAGCGATAGCGACACCGTCCCTGGAAACGAACGATGACCGTGACATGACCGAGACGGATTGCAGGGACAATGACCGCATCACAAGATGGTCTGTCAGACGACTACCGAATTCGGTTCCGATCACCGCGATCATGCAAGCGACGGTTTTTAGTAATACAAAACTCCAGGGAGCGATGTGAATGAGACGTGATCCACGATGGAAACACTGACCCGGACTCAATTCCAGTCAACATGGCACGCGATATTACACTCATACGAGTGTAATTGGAAGCGATCCAAACCAGCATGCAACCGAACTGCTCGAGTTTCGGACTGTGGATCGACTAGTCTTTCACATGTGGATATTGGAGGTCAAACTCCACGACGGCCGTCTCTCATACGATTTTCAGGCGCTGGACGATGATACTCAATTGTTTAGTTATACAAAAAACGGTGAGCGCTGGGCCCGTTCAAACTGTCGACTGCTGAGCGAAACGGCAACCAGCACGCGGTTTCGCCTATCACCCCCGTAGAATGGCGCTAGTGCGAGGAAGAGGTTGCCCATCGAAGCCCGCCGTTCTCGGTCACCAGACGGGACCGACAAATCCGTTACAATCCGATAGATGCGATCACTGTCGGTCCAAGCAGGACCAATACAGGGGTGTAATCGGAGTGGACAGATGACCCGGCAGGCCCACAAAAGTCAGAGTGAACGATACGCAAGACCGATCGAACGGGAGCACGAGATTTCTCGCACGGTCCCACCCGGTGACCGATCAGATCCAGAACCGCGTGCAGGCGTACGAACAGCGGATTAAATAGACGAGTGGATACAGTATTTTCGGTCGGTAACCGAGAAAACAGGACGAACGAGCGACGTGGAAACGTGGCGACGGCAGCACTATGCTCGGGTACGGAAGGCGTGCTATACGAGCATACCATCCACCGATTACAGCGTAATCCCCCTCTAGTAGACAGTGAAAGTCACTGCACCGCCCGCTCACGGATTTGCGGCCAGCCTGTGCTCGCTGGCCGCAGCACTGCGAGCAGTGAGTAAATCGGTTCAATGACTATAAGATGCGTATTATCACCAGTTGGATAGGGAGGCGGTTAACACCGTATTTTGTACCGCTCGGTAGGCTTTCGCCACGTATTTAGTAATATAAAACTCAACAAGCTGTCTTTCCGGACAGATCTGTCTATGGACAGCCACTGAATACTGTATCAAGCGGCGGTGTCCCCGGCGTACGCAGCCTCAACGTATTCGTAACAATAAAATAGGTCGATCGCAAATCGAGCGTTATGGTTCGAATATCAAATACTAGTGTTTGTGATCGGCAATGAGTATTGCACGAACGAACCGACTCTGGCAAACAGTAGGAACAAAAGTACTCGAGGCACCCCATATAGGACCCGGGACAGAGGTCGCGGTGGTTCGAAGCGAACCAGCGGACCCGGTCGTCTCGGAGATCATCGCCGCAGCAGCACGGGAATCGGGCGCGTCGGTGACGATACATCAATATCCCTCGTTCGAGGAATGGCGGGAGGACCTCAGGCTTCCTGCCCCGATCGAACAGGCGATTCGAAACTGCGACGTCCTCATTTCCCATCCGTACCTCTCCGCAGCCCAGTTCCAGTGGAGTAAATCGGTCTTCGGTGCAATGATGGACCGAAACGTTTCGCACATGTCGTTCAGTCCATCGGCCGACGTTCTCGCGGGTCCGGTTCTCGAGTGGCCCCACGAACTCGCCGTGACGGTCGCCGGGACCATCTCAGAACGGATGTTCGGGAACGACTGCGAGATTCACGTCACGGACGACCGGGGAACTGACTTACATCTGATCGGTGCCGGTGAGGCGACTCACCCGGACAAACCCTCCCTTCTGCAAGCGGCACAACCCCATTTCGGGCCAGACGAGTCCCCCTGGGGAGAGCTGTTGCGGATATTCCCGACGGGAGAAGTCGGATGGCACCCATTCGATAGCGCAACGGGGACGTTCGTCGTCGACGCTCTCGATGGGTATGGTGTCCTCGACGAATCAGTGACGTGGCAAATCGACGACGGGGCGCTCGTCGAAGTCACTGGCGGAAGGGTCGCGGATCACTTCGAGGCCGCTCTCGACAGTCACGCGAAAGAGGGGACGCGTAAGATGATCGCCGAGGCCTCGTTCGGGTTCAACCCGAACTGTACGTGGGATTCAGATCGTCGGGGAACTGCAGGCTTGCTCCCGATGGCCGGTACGTTCCACATCGCGACCGGTATCTCGACGAACAAGGCCGTCCCTGTCGACGCAAACCCAACCCACGTCGACGCGTTGAACCGAGGCCCCACCGTCACTGTCGACGGTGAGACGATCATGGAAGACGGGACGCTCTACCTTCTCGATGAGGTTCGGAACGACCCAACGGTACGAGAGGTCGCGGCGGAGTACGGCGATCCGGACACCTTGCTCAGCCCTGGCACGACAGACTGGTGACAATACATGACACGACAAACACTTTCCAAGAAACTCGACGACAGACTCGCCGCAGTCTGTGAAACAGAGGACGGACAGGCTGCGCTCAAAACGAACCCGCTCGATCAGGATTTCGTTTTCGCCCTCGAGGACGATGAACCCATTACGGTTTGCCTTCGGGCACACGAATCGTCGCTCGACGTCGTGCTTGCTGACGACGACACTCACCCTGTCGCCCCAGGCTATAACAAAACATCGACACCGGAGTACGAGACGACCACGATTTTCCTCTCGAGCGCACAACTGCAGGAGTTGCTGGATGGCACCTTCCTGTCCGAGTTGTATCTCGAGGGGGATATCGAAGTGCGAGGATTACAGCCCGCCTGGCTCCTTCTGGGGTACTTATTCGGAATCAACCACGATCTTCGATAGAGAGAACGGGAGTCAGTATCAGCGAACACCATGCTAGAAACGGTTGCCGGAATTAGAACGGGAAATCGAGCGCGGCAGTGAACCCGACCCCCCGGGGACCGGCAGGATATTTTCGAGAGTTGTTCGGAGGCATCTCGGCAGGCCGTTCCAACGGGTACGGCGAGGCGACGATACTGTGATCCGCAAACTGACTCATTTAGCCCTCCTAAACACTATAGTGTTCGACTGCAAAGGACCGGTATGAAAACGGCCAAGAACCCGGTCCAGGCGGTTGCGCTAACGACACATATCCTGCAGGCGTTAAAAGAGAAAGATGGAGCAGGTATCACCGAACTGGAAGACACGGTGGACCTTTCGAAAGGGGCGATTCACAACCACCTGACGACGCTTGAGGAAAACGGTTTCGTCGTCAAAAGCGATGGAATCTACGAACTGGGGCTACAATTTCTGATCTTTGGGGAATACGTACGGAATCACAACGACCTCTACGTCAACGGGAAGGAACCGACAGATGCGTTAGCCGACGAGACCGGTGAGTATGCACACCTTTCGACCGAACAACACGGGCAGGGCATCAAACTCTACAAGTCGAAAGGCGACCAGGCAGTGGGGACCAGATACCAGCAAACGAAACTACAGAAGCCCGAACATCTGCATCACACGGCGACCGGCAAAGCGATTCTCGCGTTTTTACCACAGGAAGAGGCCGACCAAATCATCGACCACTACGGCCTGCCAACGAGGACGGAAAACACGATCAGCACCCGTGCGGAACTGAACGAGGAACTCGAAACTATCGCACAACGAGGATTTGCCTGTAACGACGAGGAAGAAGTTGAGGGAATCCGCGCTGTCGGAGCGCCAGTTAGAGACCGTAATGATCGCGTGATCGGTGCGGTGAGCGTCTCTGCTCCGGTCCGGCGGATGCCGGACGTGCAGTTTTACGAAACGCTCCCGGAGAAGGTTATGAAAACGGCGAACGTCATTGAGGCGAACATCAACATGGCCAAAAAAAGTTCCGAGTTGCGCGATCGAATGTAGGGGTCTCGAGCAGTCGAGTACCGTTAGAGGGCGTCTTCTGTCGGCGGCGTCGTCTCGAGGAACGTGGCGGACCCGTCTTCGAATGTGACGGTGTCCCACCCCACGACGGAGATGTGGTCGGACGCGTCGTTATCGTCTAGCAAAGCCGGGGATACGCGAAACGATGTCAGAGAGGAAGTATCTTCGATCCAGGCAATTCGGGCTGTTTCCGGATCGTACGGTCCGATAGTCGAGACGGCAGCCGTCAGCGCGAGTTCGTCATCAGGCGCGACCAGCGGGATCTTGGCTTTCGACAGGGAGTTGCTCGTCAACGTGTTTGCGTATACCTGCTGAAGGTCGACGTCATCGATCACGCTTCGCCGTGTGATATCTGCAAGTCCGAGGCCGTTTCCGTTGCCGTGAGATCGTTCCGAGAGGTTCCGCAAATAAATACGTTTTATCTGTGGCGTCTCGGGTTCCGGTTCGTTTAAAATTTGATACCGGCCGATGACGTTCGTATCCATCCCGGATCCAGAAATGTCCTTTCCGAATCTATCGACGACCAGAACATCGAGTTCGTCGTACGGAAGGGTGGGCATCCACTCGTGTGCCTGTGTGAGCAGTTCCGGTTCGCGTTCGAGGAGGCGATTTGCCGATACCCCCTCGATGAGCCCCACTTCGTCTGCGAAATTCTCGACGATAGCGATGCCGCCCACGACTGGCGCTTCGCGTCGGATAATGTCGACTGCGTCTCTGATTACCGCCTCGTAGCCTTCGACCAGCGCGTTTGCGTGGGCCGTGTCGGCACCCTTCTGTTTTCCAAGACCAATAGTCAGCATCTTACAGAGGCCACTCTCGATGTCGCCCGTGAAGTTCGTATGCGCTTTCACGCGATTGACGACGAGACAGGCGTCTGCTTCCAGCGCAGCCTCCGAGAAGTGAACATCGAAATCCAGATCCCCACGGCCCAGAACCGCCGTGTCCATCCGTGCATCGATAGGACAGTCAAGCGTCTCCTCGGAGATCCCCAGTGCCGCAAGTGTCTCGCGCTGTCCCTCGGGTGTGGCCCCCCCATGACTTCCCATGGCGGGAACGACGACCGGGTCGAAGCCAGCATCCCGAACCGAATCGACGACCGAAGTAGCGATTTCGACGATGTCGTGGATGCCCCGTGACCCGATCCCAATCGCAACCGTTGCACCGTCTTGCAGGGTCGACAGCGGCAGTGACTCCACCGCTTTACGCGTCCGCTCAGTCGGATTCGAAAGAGACGGAGTCGGTGGGTCATACTGCACGCGAGCCAGCGGCGGCAACGTTACGTCTCCAACTATCGAATCAAATGATTCGGGCTCTGGGAATTCCATACGTATGGTGCTGTCTGATTCGGAGTTAATACTTTGGGAACGACTGATCGGCGATTCATAGTCGATCTCCCGCGAGCCGACCCGCGTCGAGTCTATGGACCCAAAACTATTTGTTGTCCGCCTCCATCTGCCGGAGATAGTATGCAGGCAGCGCCCGCAGACTCGTCAGTGCAACGGATAGGAACGACGACCAACGATTGTATCCGCGGTGGTGGATACTGATGCGAGATTACTCGAATCACGCGAACACGCGAACTCCAGAGCGGGACGTCGAAATTACCGACATCGAAACCTGCGTCGTTGAGGGGAACTTCGAGTGGAATCTGGTGAAAGTCCACACAGATGCGGGCGTCACCGGTATCGGGGAGTCGTATCGCGGTGGGGGCGTTACGGAAATTATGGAGTACATGAAGCGGTTTCTGATCGGCGAAAATCCCCTCGATGTCGAACGACTGTTTCGCCGCATGGTTCAAGAAATGTCTGGGCACGGCGGTACGACCGGTAAAGTGGTTACCGCAGCGTCTGGTATCGAGGTTGCTCTCTGGGACGCCACGGGAAAGATTCTCGGGTTACCGGTCTACCAACTTCTAGGCGGCAAGTACCGTGATGATATACGAATCTATGCGGATTGTCACGCTGGCGAAGCCTACGAGGTCGAAGACGGCTTTACGGAATACCACGACGAGGGGGCGTACAGTCCAGCGGCATACGCTCAGGAAGCCCAGCGAGTAAAAGAAATGGGCTTTTCGGCACTGAAATTCGATCTCGACATGCCCATCGACAACAGGCCGGACCCCTTCAACGGTCGTCTAAGCAACGAAGCTTTGGACAGAAAAGTTGAGATCGTCTCTGCTGTCCGCGAGGCGGTTGGTGACGACATTGACCTTGCTTTCGATTGTCACTGGGATTACTCACTCGACAGTGCGAAACGCCTCGCGCACGTGCTCGAGCCCTACGACCTGATGTGGCTCGAGGACGTCGTCCCGCCGGAGAACGAAGACGTCCAGCGTGAAGTGGCCCGTTCGACACAGACGCCACTTGCGACTGGCGAGAACCGATTTCGCGTTCACGAGTTCACAGACCTGATATACGAGTACGGCGTCGATATTCTCACACCAGACCCGATGACCTGTGGAGGTCTTGCAGAGTCGAAAGCCATCGCCAATCGCGCCGAGGAGAACTACATGGCCGTATCACCACACAACGTCTGTAGTCCGATAGGGACGATGGCCTGTGTTCATCTCGCAGCCAGTATCCCTAACTTCGACGTACTCGAGTATCACGCCCTGGAGGTCGACTGGTGGGACGACCTCGTCGCCCAGGAAGAACCGCTGATCCAGGACGGATACATCCAAGTTCCCGAAACACCCGGACTGGGGATCGAACTCGACGAGGACGTCGTCGACGATCATCTACTTGCAGGAAACTCCGGCTTTTCGGACGTCTGAACACGTTTCTGAGTGGCTACCTCTCTTTTTCTACTTTTCTTGATCCGCTCTTACAACAGCCGATCCCATATTCACCAGTTGGTTCAGCCATCCCGCTTCATCGTCCACCACATATGTAATTCAAATGGCTGATGTTTGAGAACACGACCCAAATTATAAATACCAACAATACAATCGCCCGGTATGGGTTCGACAACGACACTAGATCGTGTACAGAGTGATTTCACCACGACAGCCTGGGTGTTAATTCCCGTTGCTGTCGGCCTCAATCTCGTCGGACGGTTCATCGTCCAGACGCTTCGATTGCCATTATTTTTGGACTCATCGGGGACGATTCTGTTAGGAATCATCGCCGGACCGTGGGTCGCAGCTGTTGGCGGTGGACTTACGAGCATTATGATCGCAATTGGATTGAACCCGGGGTCGTTGCCGTTTATTTTCGTCCAAATTGCGTTCGGGATCGTAAGCGGGACGTTGGCCTACCGGGGCTGGTTCGTCATCGAAACGATGATTGATTACTGGAAACTAATCACCAGTGGTGTGATATTGGCGATCGTCTCCACCCTGATCAGTACGCCAATCGCCGTTTACCTATTCGGCGGGGTCACAGGTGCTCCAGCCGACGTCATGACGGGCGTTCTCCTCGCGTCGGGACAGGATCTGTTTCAGGCAGTGTTAGGTGGAAGGATTGTAATCGAACTGATCGACAAAACCGCCGCGATCATCGTCGCCTACTACGTCGCGGTAAACATTCCGAAGCGGTATCTCCCGAAGCGCGGGCGCGAAGCGCTCGGTGAATAAGGAACCCATAGTGCTGATTTTTTGCTGTGTGGTGGACCGAAGCTGAGTCGTGAGTACCGTAGTCTCCAGCACGACTACATAATGGTGATGCCGGTTCTACGACAGCCTCATTTTCAGCCGCCCGGTGGACGAGGAACAGCTGGTGAAACCCGAAAGCTCGGAGCGTTCGATCGAATGTACGTGAGGGGATCACTGATTTCCACCACGAGTCCTACGCAATTCGACGACCCTGAGAAACTGTTGCCCATTTCGTCGACATCAGTGCGGGGCGGCAGTCGAGTTCGATTCACTACGGGTGACTGGTGCCTTCGGCAACCGAAAACCGGATCAGAAAAAGAAAATGAATTTATACCAGGGACATCACTCTCCAGTCGATGCAAAAGGTATACTTTGCAGGCCCATTGTTCTGCCAAGCCGAACGAGAGTTCAACGCACGCGTCACGGCTATGCTCGAAGACGAGGGATACGACGTCTTTCTTCCGCAACGAGATAGTGGCGACATCGGTGAATTGAATCTCAAGGAACAGGAGGGATACGACTCCGACGAAGACGTCATGCAGTACATTTTCGAGGTCGACCGCGAGGGCGTGCTGGAAGCCGATCTCGTGACGACGGTTCTCGACGGCCGAGTCCCATCGGAGGGAACGGTGATCGAAGCCGCCATCGCACACGAACACGACATCCCCGTCATCGCGTTGAAAACTGGTAGAAGAGTGTTTGCAGAGGGCGAACCCTACAATGCTATGGTATGGGGAGTCATCGACGAAGAAGTCGAGTCGCCCGACGAATTGGTCGAAGCAGTTAACAGACGACTCTCCAACTAGGCGAGCAATCAGGTACGTCCCGAAACTGACGGACTTGTTACAGACGATTCTACCGAACACACCGGCGGCAAAATGACAGGGGCGCTCTGCAAATCGAGGGCAACCTGACACCACACACCATCCAAATCGGAACGACGTAAACGTCGGCAACGGGCCCGATTTTGCTCTTTTCGGGACACCCCAAGTCAGAATTTCACAAGACTTAATAGGCACAGTGTGTCTCCCATTTGCATGGCAGAGGATTACCAAATCTATGGGAAACCACTGGATTCCCTCATTACTGAATCGGAGGGCCAGGGGCATCTCCTGGAATATCAACCAGGAAATACGATTATTCACCGTCTCAATCCCATAACCAAACTGGTGCTGAGTCTTGGATTGATCGTCATCGCATTTTTGATGCCGGATTTCAAGGGCCCACTCGTTCTCGTATTACTCCTCTCACTCGTTGCAATAGTAACCGGTGTCTTTCGG
Source organism: Natrinema halophilum (assembly GCF_013402815.2). NCBI lineage: Archaea > Methanobacteriati > Methanobacteriota > Halobacteria > Halobacteriales > Natrialbaceae > Natrinema > Natrinema halophilum. Next base: position 2,863,793 of record NZ_CP058601.1, on the reverse strand, counting down.
TCGATTGCAAAGATACTGGCGTTTGCTGGGCTACCGCTTGCGCTTTCGTTACTCCTGATTCAGGGGCTGTTGTATCCGGGTAACGAAACTGCGTTCTTCGTGATCGGGTCGGTTCCACTCGTCGACCAGCTAACGTTTTACGAGGAGGGATTGCTGTTTGCGCTTCTATTTTTATTCCGTATCGCAACGCTGATGCTATCGTTGCTGCTAGTTATCGTTACGACACATCCGAAGCGAATGACGACCGCCCTCATGGACCGTGGAATGTCGAACAAGTTCGCATACGTATTCCTGGCGTCGCTTCAGTTGATCCCCGAGGTGCAAAATCGCGCTCGGTCGATCCTCGAGGCTCAACAGGCACGGGGGTTAGATACGAAAGCGAACATTCGCAAGCGATTGAAATCGGTCTTGGCGCTATTCACACCGTTGATGATCAGTATGTTGATTGCGACAGAGACGCGAGCGCTCGCGTTAGAGTCACGGGGGTTCACCCGGGATGGCGAACGATCAGCATTGATCGAGGTCCCGGACACCAGGACAGATAGTTTGCTCAGGGCCACGATGGTACTTGCCGTCATCGCTGTTGCCGTATGGAGGTTCCTCGTATGAGTTTGATTGAATACGACAACGTCAATTATTCATATCGATCACAGACGGACGAACAGGCAATCGAAGACGTCTCCCTCTCGATCGAAAAGGGTGAATTCGTCGGTATAACGGGTGCAGCCGATGCTGGCAAGTCGACGCTTGCGAGAATGATCCCGGGTTATATACCGAACTTTTTCGAAGGGGAATTCGAGGGGAACGTTACCGTCGATGGCGCAAACACTCGCGAGACGTCTATCGGAGACCTCTCGACCAAGGTCGGCATGCTGTTCGAAAACCCGTTCGATCAAATGACCGGTGCGAGTACGACGGTGTTCGAGGAGGTAGCGTTTGCACTGGAGAACCAGGGTATCGCTGTCCCTGAGATGGTAGAACGGGTGAAGTGGAGTCTGGAACTCGTGGGGATCGAAGATCTGTACCAGCGGAATCCAAATCAGCTTTCCGGCGGTCAGTCCCAGCGTGTCGCCCTGGCCTCGATTCTGGCATTACGACCGGATATTCTGATCCTCGATGAACCAACCTCTCAACTAGATCCCGAGGGGACAGAGAGCGTCTTCGAGGTCATCGGAAACCTCGACCGGGACGAGTTTACCATCGTGCTAGTCAGTCAAAAAGTCGAACGACTCGCGCCGCACATCGATCGCATGGTCGTCGTCGAGGACGGACAGATTGCCCACAACGGCGATCCAAAAGACGTACTGGCGACGCTCGCAACGCAAGACTCGAAGATATCGGTCCCCACTCAGATTTCGGTCGGGAAATGGCTTCGCGACAACGGGTTCGTCAGTACAGAGAAGCAACTTCCTGTCACGTACCAAGATGCACTTTCCGAACTCCAGGACGTGTATCGAGCGGAGGGGTTGTTGGCGTCCGACGACGCCACCCCAGAAATCAGTGCGTCGTCGGGAACCGAAGCCATATCCGATTCGGCCGAGGACTCACAGTTAACGCTCGATTCAGTCACCTACCGCTATTCTGACACTGTCGAGGCACTCACGGACATCTCAACTGAGTTCGATCACGGAGTCGTCTGTTTGATCGGTCAGAACGGTGCAGGGAAGACCACCTTTGCGAAGCATCTCAATGCACTATTGACACCGTCCGAGGGAACGGTAACCGTCAGAGGGAAAAACACACGGGATCACCGTGTCGCGGAGATGGCTAAGGATGTTGGCTTGAGCTTCCAAAACCCGAACGACCAACTGTTTCACGACTCTATCGACGAAGAAGTTCGGTACGGGCCGAAGAACATTGATCTCGACGCCGATACGATGGACGAAAACGTCGATGATGCCATCGACCGGTTGAACCTGAACGATGTTCGAGAACGAAATCCCTACGATATCGGTCAAGCGAGGCGAAAACACGTTGCCGTCGCATCCGTACTGGCGATGGATTCGCCGATTTTCGTCCTCGACGAACCGACTGGTGGGCAGGACGCAGACGGGGCCGAACTGTTAGGTTCCCTCATTGAGGAGATGGCCGACGCTGGAAAACTGATTATCGTCATCACGCACGACGTGGATTTCGCAGCCAGACACTCGGATCGAGTGATCGCCCTCCGACAGGGTGAACTCCTTCTCGATGGCCCCCCTGAAGAGGTTTTCAACCAGCCCGAAGAGCTGCAGAAGACGAACGTGGATTTGCCGACGGTAACACAGCTCTCGCTCGAGTTAGGCCACGATACGACTGTTTTGACCATCGACGAACTGCTCGACAAACTCCGACGAGACCTCGACGTTCCGGTTACACCTACGTAACGCTTCGATCGAGTACTCGAGTTTTTGAGTTCAGATACTACTGAGACCGGGCGGTCGACTGGACTAACGGAAAACGTGCGATCGGTCGGCAGACAGATCGATCGGTGCGAATTCGGAACCTATTTTTCCCTTGGCTGTGACGAGAAGATCATGAACCTGCCGAGTTATGACTTCAGTGATCAGGTCGTGCTAGTCACCGGAGCAGCCAGAGGGATGGGTCGAAGCCATGCTGTCAAATTCGCAGAACATGGTGCGGATATCGTAGCGCTCGACCTATATGAGGACACTGACAATTTAGAGACGCACAGGGCCAACAGCGACGATCTTGACGAGATGCTTTCTAGCGTCGAGGAAACCGGCGCAGATGTACTGCCAGTCAAGACGGATGTAACGGACGAATCCGATGTCGAAGAGGCAATCGAGGCCGCTATCGACGAATTTGGACGGATTGACGTACTCGTGAACAACGCAGGTATCGGGGATTTCGGGCTTCTGACAGAGGTCAGCGAAGAGGAGTGGGACGCCGTGTTAGATGTGAACCTCAAGGGCGTCTGGCTCTGTTCCAAACACGTTGGCAAGTACTTCATGGAGCGAAACGAGGGTGGAAAGATCGTTTCGACGTCGTCGACGACCGGTATCGTGGGCCAACACGGAATGGGTCATTACAGCGCAAGTAAGCACGGTGTGATCGGGTTGACCAAGTCGCTAGCACTCGAGTTGGCCGAATATGACGTCAACGTCAACTGCGTCCTTCCGACAGGAACCAATACCCCAGGTGTAGAAGAAACCAGCAGGGTTTACGGCAGTGAATACGTCGAAAAAGCGGCCGAGCTATCGGGGCCGTGGAATATATTCGGCACTGGCGCGATTGAACCGGAGCAGGTGAGCGAGGCGTTCCTCTGGTTGGCGAGCGATGCCGCTCGGTACGTCACTGGTGCGGCTCTCCCCGTCGACGCGGGCTTTACAATCAAGTAACCTGTTCCAGTGTGTGCCAAACTGAACCGTACCAGTCTTCAATTCCAGCTGTTTGGGCAGGAGGCCTCGCAGGCTTCCAACACCGTTGGAATGGCATCGGTGGGTGACTACTGCGTTGCTGTGAATCCGGCGTCGACAGGAACGGCTGGACCGGTAACGCACCGTGTGGCGGCGCTTGCAAGCCAGAGGGCTGCCTGCCCTCCGTCGTCAGAACCCAACCCGGTCCAGAGATGTTTCAGGCGGCGGAGAATCCACAGAAGTAGGCGAGGAATTCGATGCTGAATACGTCTGCTGGCGCTTCGACGTCGAGTGTATTCGCGGCCGTCGAATAGACGCAATTGACAGGCAGTCGTACTCGGACGTATCGGATGCCGTCTCTACTGCCGCCTCGACTTCGTTTTCATCGGAAACGTTCGAACGCTACGGTAGGCACAAGCGGCGTACTCGCGGATTCCGACAACCGTCTGCCTGGGATCAGCTTTCGTTCCGAGTTCGACGGGGAAACCAGCAGGCCCAGCGTATACATCGACGGCGACGGTGCCTGCATCGAACTCTGCACCCCAGAAGGCATGGTTGCGCCAGAGACCCCTTGCAGCACCGATCAAAACCCCTGAGTCACTGAAACCGAGGTAGAGGGTATTCATGCGGGAACGACGGCACTATGCGAAAAAGCTCCGAATAAAGACGGTCGATTCACCTATCGTACCAGTACCACGCGGGGTGTGTTGGACATCGTCGCCTTTGTCCGTCGAACGTGACGCCGGTACAGAAGTACGACAGAGGGTGACCGGCAAATAGCGGTTTCCTGTATCCCCATCCGCGCCAGCGGCAGGAACGGGCTTTCCTCACCCACAGAGACGCGCAACTGGTAGCAAATTACCGTGGTGGCTCGGACCACTCGTTGCCGTTGTCCTGTGGCTCGTATCCGAGAACCTCACGCGCGTGCTCGATATCGAACCAGCGACCGTCGTTGTCGCTGACCCCGTTGAAGATGTCGAATTCGACGGTATCATCCTCGAGACAGCATTCGATCAACTGTGCGAGATCGCGCCGCGAGTGCCACATCGCTTTCATTCGATCAACCATTTCGTCATACTTTTCGCTTCCACGCTCCCACTTTCCGTTGTCGACACCGTGTTCGGCGTCACCGTAGGGGTGGTCGTACTCCTGGTGACGGACGCTGCAGATGCGAAGCGCGTAAAAGCGTTCAGGGTACTCGAAGTTCTCGACGTAGAATCTACCGATAGCCTCGTCAAACGCCTTCGAAGATCCGTAATACGAGTCCGGCCGCACAGGTGAGGTATGGTCGACGGTCAGGTCGAAGTCGGGGTCGTAGATGTCCGGCGCGTTGTCGACCTCGTACATACCGACGACGTGATTCGTCGACCCGAAGATGAACGACTCGACACCAGCGTCACGTGCGGCTTCAAGTGTGTTGTACATCCCGATGATATTGCTTTTGAGAACTTCTTCCCACGTTCCATCCGGTTCGGGATACCCCGCAAGGTGGATAACAGCATCCTGTCCGTCGAAGGCCGGACGGATTGCCTCGTAGTCGTTGACGTCGGCGACGACCGTCTCGTATGCATCGCGGTCAGATCTGTTCAGGTACGAAAATTCGTATTCGTCGTGGTCTGCTATGTGGTCGATAATCGCGTGCCCAACACGACCGAAAGCACCAGTCATCAGGACGTCTGTAGTCATTGGTACAGAGAAAAATACTCGCGATTGTATATAAAGCGTTGCCATCGGCTGGAACGGATTCAACGATGACGAAAACGCGTTCGTATTCGGTGAAACGATGGGGATATAAGGAATCCGTCCATGTGATACGCTATGAGCGTTCACGTGGAATTGACCTACTACGGCCTCTCGTCGTTCGAAGTGTGCGTCGACGGCACTCGACTATTATTCGATCCGTGGATCACGGACCCACCGTGGCAAACCCCGGATATCGACGCGTTTGACGACGTCGAGTACATTTTCGTCACCCACGGTGCCAGTGATCACCTCGGCGACACCTTCGAGATAGCATCTCGGTCTGGCGCGACCGTCATCACCGAACCCGCGGTCGTCGAACATCTCGTGGGCTTGGGGCTGACTGAAGATGCCGTTGAACGCGTAATCTGGGGCAACCGATTCGAACTCGAGGGGTACGAGGTACGAGCCATGGAAACCAGACACCTGTCGTACTTCGAATCTTCCGTGGGAAATCGGTCGGGGATGGCGATTGGCTTTTACCTCGATTTTGGCCCGACAAGCCTCTACTACGTCGGCGATACATCGCTTTTCAGTGATCTTGAACTATTCGTTGATCAATACGAACCCGACCTCGTCCTGCTACCCGTCGGCAGCGCACCAGGCGCTCATCCGCCATTGCCCCCGGATGACGCTGCAGTGGCCGCGAACTGGTTCGACGGCGTCGATATCCTGCCGGTTCATTACATTCCAGGAAGCGACGAACTAGACGTGTTCCGAGACGAATATGCGCGACTCTCGGGAACGAAGCCCCGGAATCTTCTGAAACTGTCCGCAGGCGAGACTCAGACGCTTACCGACTACTCACAGTCGTAATCTTCTCGCCGAGTTCAGACTGGAGTGGGTCCAACAGATAGATCGTCGTGGCGCTGCTGAAATTCGGCGCACAGACGGAGAAAGTAACTGGTTCCAGTGGCGCATGTGTCTCAAGAATGATATTTCGTTGATTGCACGAGCAGTGATCCGAAACCGGTGAGAATCATACATACTGTTCCAGCGATCAGTAAAGAGAATTATTGGAGTCCCCGATTTTCAAGTTGTCCTATGTGTATTCAGTCCGGTGATTTCGACCCAATTTTAAGCCAGGCGTTGAGGTGACGGGAAACGTAGCGGCATCTGCACCGATTTTCTTTCGATGGACGCTGAGAAATCGTCAGGAAATAAAACAAATAATGTCGCTTACTATACGACGTGGTTAATTCATTCGTTTCGTCAGTAACTAGTTTAGCACCTCTGCTGGTGTTTGACCGTTGAGTGACTGGTGTGGTCGCTGTGTGTTATAATAGTGTCTGAACTGTTCAAGCCACTCTCTGATGCTAGCCCGACTGCCGACCCACGGGTTATGGAAACGGTCGACCCGCATTTTGAGGGTGTGAATCCACTGTTCGATCAGGTTTCTCTCGACGTAGTCGAGTTGGCCACTCAACCCAAATCGAGCGAGGGCAGTCAGATAGCCCCAGCCATCGACGAGAAACACAGCTTCGGAGAGATCGTGTTTCTCAGTCAATCTATGAACGAATGCTGCGACTGGATCAGTCCCTCTCCGCCGAAGACTGCGACATCGAGAATCAACGTGAGTCGGTTGCGAATGCATTATTTGACCAAAACCAGTTTCCATTGGTCTTGACAGCTGTCTCATCAATGGCGACCTGCGACAGCGAAGCCGTTGCTAGGCACTATTATCAAAATTATTATTTATATAGTTGCTGTTCTATATTGCCGATAATTTGCAATATCGAGTGGCTCAAAAGACGATCCTGCTAATGCAATCTTCGGTTGACAAAGCACCAATTCAGCCGATATACTTCTTCATCATGTAACAGAGGGCCACAACCGCTCTAAGTATGTTTCTGGCTGGTGTTTACGACAATCTGACTTCCAATTTCCGATACGGAATGAAGACACAACTCGGTTTTGTCGAACAAAACTGATCGAAAAATGGATGTATACCCCGGCAATCTGCAGTGGTCACTTCCTAATTTGTGGATGGGAATCGGGCGAAAACCAGAAGAAAAGTTTACATTTTATACACTGCTATAACACATAGAAATCTCATTAGTCACTTTCCGGATATACAAAGCCAATGGTGCTATCTTTCTTCGAGGAGAGAATTCCCCGCCGTTTCCGGCGGGGAGGATGTCACACTACCCTGCGCTCACGACGATAACACGGTGTAGTAAACGATATTCGTACTGTCCTTTTTGTGTCGTCATCTGGGGCACAGAATTGCGTCTAATAGCCAAAACTATAGTACTCATTAGAATTTTCTTCCCAATCCATACTGGCTCATCCAATGGATCACCGCACCGAGGTACCCGTCGAAGAACTTCAAAGCGCACACGCCAATATTGAGGCGAATAACCCAACACAACGACTGTTAGCAGCAATTACGTGCCAAAATAGTGCCACGCAGACCGGCCTTGTGAAGTGGCACGACACAGGCTGACGAACAATCAGTAGATTGTTCATTCGACTCGACACTGACGAGTCGGTTGAACAAGCCGTTACTGATGGTGACCGAACCTGGAAAGAGCGAAAACGCTCAGAAACACAGCATGCGAGGTTCAAGAAGATCGTCCACGGACCACCGAGGAAGGACTGCATCGAAGTGCCAGCGTGGACGACGGCACTGATCTAGCAGTACCTCGAAGAAACGCACAGTGGCAAGTGTTCGCTCCCAAGTTGCCGCCGGTTACTGAAAGAAGCGGGATTGAGTTATCAAAAACGGTGTCTTCGAGCCGAAGAAGACGAACCAGCCGAATTCTCTGATGAACGCAAACAATGCACCAGAGGATAGATGCCACAGTAGTAAGTATCAATCACGCCAAGAAATTCGTCCAATTTCTTGGCCGTTCAGGTCAAGTCCCGTGCCGTGTGGTTTCCGTGCTCACGCACCGATCCGTCGAACTCTCGGGAAACGTGACTGAACAAGTTTGGTGAGCGCTATCTCCGTAGACGGTGACCGCATTTTCGTTCACTTCGAAGAATATGCCACGAGTCCTGGAGACAATTGGAGTCACATCTCAGCGACCGATTCTTCGACTCCCTCGAGGTAGCAATCACAGCGATCAGGACTCCCCCTGATCATTTCAGTACCAAAAGTGGGCAGTTATTTCTAATCACCACTATAGGTGCATGCAGCAAACCCCGAATTGTCTCAGCCCGCGGACGTAGCGTATCCCGGTGGAACGACTGTTCCGTTCATATTATTCAGCCATCGATGATCGAGTTCATGCACAACGCGAATTCGATCCAGAGACAGGTTCTGCAACCTCACCAGCAGACACCTACCCCGGATGACTGGATCTTCCGTGGTCGCGGTTGCTCGTGATTGCCGAACCAGTCGATGGCTCGTTACGATTGCTGGCTGCTTGCGGTAAAGTTTTCGACGTTTCAGTGAAACGTGATCTAAGCCGCAGACTGGTGGTCACGAACGACAACAACGGTATCTGAATCTCTGCACTTGCCGAGTGAATGACACGACGGGGCCCGCTCGTAACCACCCCGTTAGCAGATTTTCGCTCACTTTGCACTGTCTCACGAAGCAGTTGCAACTGCTTCTGGGCGGTAAAAAGTAGTAGATTCGGGAGTTATACAACCCCGATACGGATGTATGTAAAACGGGTGTCGTACGCTGTTGCTCAGATGACGCGATTCTGCAGGTAGTCGAGGTGCTTGGCGTTGTAAACGATTTTGACCTCGTCGGTCTCTGCCGATCCGATGCAAGTGAGGCGGACGTTTTTCTCTTCGACTTCCTCATCCGAGAGGATTTGCTGCATGTCCATCTGGATTTCGCCTTCTTTGATGATCGCCGCACAGTTCGCACAGGCCCCTGCACGACAGGAGAACGGCCAGTCGTAGCCCTGCGCTTCGGCCGCCTCGAGGATGTATTCGCCCTCGGCGACCTCGAGCGTGCCGTAATCCTCCTCGTCGAGGCCAGCGTCGGCGGCCTCGTCGAAGAGATCATCGTCGTCCATGTCCCAGCCCTGATCATCCAGTACTTCGTAATTGAGGTATTCTACCGTGGGCATCACTCACCGATTCGAGTCCCGTACTGGTATAGCTTGCTGTTCAGTCCTACATTGTCTTTGAGTCAGAATTGACAATTTCGAAGGGAAGAATGGGCAGTATCGTTACAAGATCGAACGTCGAACGGGAGAGAAAAAAGATACGTCCAGACATATTCGCCGACCATCGTGTTAGTTGCCGGGTTCGACACCTCACGTCGTCGGCGACATCTCCCGGCTGTGAAGCGACTTCGTCTCCCACACACCTCATCCAGTTGTCGTTTTCGTCGTCCCGCCGACTCGATCAGAGACGTGGTTCTCGGCACAGGTGTCGGGTAGCGAAAGGACCGTCTCTCGCGAACCTGGACGAGGGCGGTCAGTCAGGTGCATCGTGAAGGAGCTCGTCGATTTCCGGCCACCGTCGTCATCTCAGATCGGCACGAGCAGACAGAACACGTACGCCAGTCCGGCCGACGCAGACGGGCCGATGATCCAGAACGCGCTGAACCGAGCAACCGCCCCGGGCCGCCCAAGTCGTCCGCATCGACGACCTCTTCGGGTTCTTCTTCGCCGATATTGAGAACTTCTTCGGCCGGTTCCTGTGTGAGGGTGAGGACGTTCATCGATAACTCGAGTTGTTCCTCGCTGCGTGCGAGGCCGGTAATCGTCGCTGTGTGACTTGCGCGCCTCCAGCCCAGGCCGACGATGGCCATCACCGTCGCCATCACGGGATGATCGGAAACCCCATCGAAGAGAGGAAGGTGGTGATCGACGCGGCGGTGACGGCGACGATAAGCGCTGCCAGCAGCGGGAGTTCAGTGAGATCGTTGCCGACCGCTTTCATCGTCCGGCGAGCGATCGTAAACCCGCCGAGGCTGATCGCGAGTGGCTGATCCCGATGCCGAGATCGGTGCCGTCGTAGCCCGCACTCGCCTGAAGCGGAAAGATTTCGGGTGGACGATGTCGCCACCCATCGTCTCGATGACGTTGCGCCCGACGCTCCAGCCCCCTACGAAGACGTAAATCGACATGAGCGCCGCGGCCGCGGTCTTGCCGATGGCACCCGCACCGACGGCCGGCTCCCTGGCAATTCCCGTGGACGACCCACCGATGTTGAAGCCCACGAAAACAGCCACGACGAGCCCGAGAACGAGAATCGCGGAAACCATACCGAACACCATTCCGTCTTCCAGAAAAGACGTTTCGGAGCGATGAGAGGAATATCATCGGGTGTGACAGGTGTTGCGACGGGAGTCGGGCAGTCCGTGGCTCGATCCGGGACTACTGTCGCGGCTGGTCAGAACCCGAAGATGGGCACGAATCGGAAGGTGAGGTACGCGCCGACGGTCGAAAGGGCTGGGACCACGTTTTGCATGAGAATGACTCGAGCCGTCGTCGACGGGTCAAACAGGTCAGCAGCCCGAGGGATGTCCTCGGGTTCCTCCTCGCCGATCTTGGGCGACCGTTCGCCCTCCTCTTCGGCGGTCAGCGCTCCGACCGAGACGGGGGTTCTCTCGCCAGCCCGAACGTCGGAAAGTGTCGTCGTACGGGTTGCTCGTCCCCAGCCCAGTCCGACGATGCTCATCGTCGCGATGACGACGAAACTCGCGGGGATGCCGATCCACGAAAGCGTGACGACGATTCCCGAACTGATGACTGCGACGACGATCGCCGCGGTCAACGGCAAATTCGTGATGTCGCTCCCGAGCGTATCGAGGGTTCGGCGGGCGATCGTAAAGCAACCGACCGCAACCGCCACCGAACCGATCACAATCAGCGTCGTCATATCGACGTCGCCGGTGCCGTAGATCGGTGCGATCGCGTTCGCGATGTTGCTCGTTCCCGAGGCAAAGCCCATTAGGCAGCCGATACCGACGACGACCAACGCACCCGTGATCTCGCGTCGGTTGGCGCCAGCGCCGAATTGAAGTCGCGGCGCGATACCCGAGCGATCGAGGGTGACCATCGGTCGCCCCTCCCGGTTCCCTTCGATGGCAACCCAGGCGTTGATCCGCGGATAGAAGTACCTCCCGACGACGCCGGCAACCCAGAAGCCAACGATCGGTGCGACGACCCACCAGACAACGATCTCGCCGAGGATGTCCCAGTTGAGTTCACCAGTCGCAAACCCGAGCGCGGCGATCGCACCGACGGCGGTCATCGACGTCGAAGCGGGGACGCCGGCGTAGTTACCGACGAACAACGCGCCGCCGATGAAGAACAACACGGCTACGTTCGCCCGCAACGTAAAAACCGAGGTGTCCGCGACGAGTTCATTTCCCAGCGTGTCGACGACCTGCGGGCCGATCGTGTAGGCACCGAGAAAGAAGAAGATCGACATCAGTCCGGCAGCCAGTACCTTCGTGATCACGTTCGCCCCGACGGCCGGTCCGAATGCGGGGCCGGTCGTCGAGCCACCGATATTGTACCCGACGAAGATCGCCGTGATGATTCCTACGATAAGCAGTACTTCCGGCACGTCCAGAAATCACGCGATCCGACCGTAAAAAAACGACTATCCGCGGCCGTACCAGTGGGCCGTCAGCCAGTCGTGAACCGATCGCCACTCGTCGGCTGCGACCCGCTCGAGGCCCGCCCGACGGCCGACGTGTGCGCTCCCCGCGCGGACTGGATTCGAGCACCTCGAGACGAGCGGAGCTGGAGGCACTCGCCGCCGTCCCCGCGATCCCAAAGGATTTCATCGAGTCGGACCGTGTGTTAGGACAGTATGTTGCTACGCGTACCCACGGTTCGGTCGGACGACAGTCCGAGACCCGGATGCATTCACTCGGGATCGAAGCACGCGCTGATCGCTGCGGACTCGGACGTTATTCGGCGATGAGACCGGCGCGCGTCGACGCGCTCATCGACCTCGCGTACGGCGGATTGATCCTCATCTCGATCGCGCTGATCGCGACGCTCGATATTCGGGTCGGCCTGACGTTCGGGCTTGGCGTCTTCGCGTCGTATATCCTCCACGTCGTCTGGAAGATGGCGCGGTTCGATCCCGACTGGATGACGTCGACCGTACAGGAAACCGTCGAGCGGTCGGTCGAGGAGACCGTCGAGCAAACCGTAAGCGACACCGTCGAAGAGACGGTCGATCAGACGGTCGGTGAAACCGTCGAGGAGACGGTTGGCGAGCAACTGGAAGAGGTACAGGCGAAGGTCGAATCCGTCGACGACCGCGTCGACCGCCGCCCTCGAGAGGACGAAGTCGAGGAGATCATCGAGGAGTCGGTCGAGGACGAATCGAAGACCTAGGGACTGGGACGTCAGCGGACGATGGTCACCGGAACCGGTGCCCGTTTCGACACCGTCTCGGCTACGTTTCCGACCAGGAATCGGCGTGTCGCACGGCCCCAATCCTCGCCGTGACTGCCGAGGATGACCGCATCGTACGCTTCGGCACGGTCGATGATGTTTCGAGCCGGATGCCCGATGCCGACGATCGTTTCGATTTCGCGGTCGCGTTCGTCGGCGATCATGCGAGCGCGCTCGAAGACCCCCGCGGCGCGCTCCTCGGCAGCGGCGTCGAGGTCGCCCTCGAGCGAGAGACCCACCGCGTCCCCCATCAACATCGACGGGACGCCGACGACGTTGAGGACGGTGATCTCGGCATCGGGATTGTTCTCGAGCGCGTACTCAAGGGCGTGGCCGGCGTGTTCGGAGTCGTCCATCGGAACCAGAATGTCCGAGAGCATACGCCGGCCTAGGGCGGCCAGTGATGTAAGTGCCCGTTAGACGACTCCGGGGAGGATCGAGAAGAAGGCGTACGCGAGGATCGTCGACATCGACGGGCCGATGATCCACATGGAGACGTACTTGATGATCGCGCGGGGGTTGAAGAGGTCCTCACCGCGAAGCACCTCTTCGGGCTCCGGGTCGCCGATTCTGGGGGCCGTCTCGCCGGCTTTCTCCTCGGCGACGATGGCGCCCAGTTCGATCTCGGGGTTCTCCACGTCGCGGGTGACAGCCTCGCGGACCGTGATCGGACGGGTTGCCCGGCCCCAGCCGATGCCGACGATCGTCATCACCGTCGCCATCACGAGGCTGATCGGGATGCCGGCCCATGAGAGCACCGTCGTGATCGTGGACGCAGTTACCATGACGAACAGCGCCGCGAGCAGCGGGATGTCGCTCAGTTCGCCGCCGACGGAGTCCATCGTTCGCCGAGCGATCGTGAAGCCGCCGAGGCCGATCGCGAGCGTGGCGACGACGATCGCGGTGTCGGGTTCCAGTCCGCTGGCGGTCCCGACCAGCGGTGCGGCGGCGTTCGGAACGTTGCTCGCGCCGGCGCTAAACGCCATGTAACAACCGATGACGAGGACGGCGACCGTCGTGACGAGTTCCTGCCAGGTCGTGTTCGGACCGAGCGCCGGCGTCGGAACCGCGCCTTGCCGATCCAGCCGCAGCAACGGTCCCTCGGACTTCTCGATCTTCACTCGCCGATTGATCCATGAATAGATGTAGCGACCGATCAGCACACCGACCCAGAGGCCGATGATCGGCGTGACGATCCACCAGGAGATGATCCCCGCGATCGTCACGTAGTTGAGCGTCCCGGTTGCCAGTCCGAGGCCAGCGATCGCACCGACGGTCGTCATCGACGTCGGGACCGGGACGCCGAAGATGTTGGCGACGAGCATCCCCAGGCCGATGAAAAAGAGGACGGCGACTCCAGCAGTCAGCGTGAGGTCAGTCGTGATGATTCCCTCGCTGAGCGTGTCCATCACGTTCCGACCGACGGTCCAGCCCCCGAAGAAGACGAAGAAGGTCATGACTGCCGCCGCCATAGTCTTCGTCACGATCCCAGCGCCGACGGACGGACCCCACGTGATCCCCGTCGACGAACCGCCGATGTTGAAGCCGACGAAAACCGACGCGACGACACCGACCAACAGCACGGTTTCGACCATCGATCCACGGTACACTGCTGTCGGCCAAATAAGTGGGGGAATTGCGTGATACGTTGTCCGGTTGATACCGATATCTCGCGGTCTCGATCGCTGATTGTCCGTACGGTAGCAACCGAGAACAGATTCGATAGCTGTCACGTGTCGGTCAGACGGTCGGCTGTATCGCGAAGGTATAGCCGATTCCGGCGGCCCTGATTCCGCAGCCAGCCGACGGCGGGACGGCGTTCGGGCTCGAGTCGGCCGGACCGTCTCCACTGAAGGATCGACTATCGCGTCGGAAAGTGTTCAACCGGTGATCTATCGTTCATCCACCCCTCAGACGCCCCAGAAGAACACGATACCGAGTACGGTCACGATCGACAACAGCAGTTGCAGCGGCGCACCGATTCGAAAGTAATCGCCGAACCGGTAGCCGCCCGGGCCGTAAACGAACAGGTTCGTCTGGTACCCGATCGGCCCCAGGAAAGCGGTGCTCGCGGCGAAAGTCACCGCCAGCACGAACGCGAACGGATTCGAACCGATACCCGCCGCCGCTGCCGCTGCGACCGGAATCAGAAGCACGACGCTGGCGTTGTTACTGATGACCTCCGTGAGGAGGCCGGTCAGGATGTAAAACAGCCACAGCACGACGATCGTCGGCAGAAATCCCGCCGACTGGACGACCATCCAGGCGAGATACGCGGCCCCGCCGGTCTCCTCGAGTGCGATCCCGAGCGGAATCACGCCTGCCAGCAGAAAGATGATGTCCCACTCGACGGCGTCGTACAGTTCGTTTGGCTCTAACACGCCGGTGACGACCATCGCGACGACGCCCGCGAGCGCGGAGATCAGGATCGGGTAGAGTTCGAGGGCGGCGACGGCCACGACGGCGATCATGATAGCGACGGCAGCCGGTGCCTTATCCGCGCGGTAGTCCGGCCGGGGCGGTTCGCGGGCGACGATCACGTCGTCCCGACGGGCGAGTCGATCGAGCGTGTCCGGCGGTGCCTGAACGAGCAGCGTATCGCCGACATCGAGGCGTTTGCCGACGATGCGCTCGGCGACGAGTTCGCCGTGGCTCCGCAGTCCGAGAACTGCGGCGTTGAACTCCTCGCGGAACTGCTCGGGGTCGAGGCGTTCACCGACCAGCCTGGAATCCAATGAGACGACAAGTTCCGTGAGGATACCCATCTCGTCGTCCGTCGAAAGTGTCGCCGTCGGCTTCGGACTGCCGACGAGTTCCAGACCCGTGGCGCCCTCGAGCGTCGCGATCGCGTCGCGGTTCGTCCTGACGACCAAGACGTCGCCCTCCCCGAGAGCGGTCGCCTGGCGAGGGGCGATCGACCGCGTCCCGTCGTGGATCACCTGAACGACGTCGACCTCCGAGCCGAGCGCCGCGGTCGCATCGCGGACCGTCCCGCCGACGA
This sequence comes from Natrinema halophilum, assembly GCF_013402815.2. NCBI lineage: Archaea > Methanobacteriati > Methanobacteriota > Halobacteria > Halobacteriales > Natrialbaceae > Natrinema > Natrinema halophilum. The sequence goes on along the minus strand of NZ_CP058601.1, from coordinate 2,848,362 downwards.
GTGGCGAGCCCGGAACGACGGCGACGTCGGCGATGTAATCGCCCAGGTCGTACGCCTCGAGATAGTCGGCACGCGGCGGGACGCGTTCCGGCAGGAGGTAGTGGCCGGCGAAGATCAGGTAGAGGCTCCCGACGACGACGACGAGGAGACCGAGGCGCGTGAACTCGAACATCGAGAACCGATGCAGTTCGGGGTATTGCGTGCCGAGACGGGCGCTGACGTCACTCGCGAGGATGTTCGTGGACGTCCCGATGAGCGTGAGCATGCCCCCCATCTGCGAGGCGTACGAAAGCGGAATGAGGAGCTTCGACGGTGACGTTCCCCCTCGATTTGCGACGTCGGTAACGACCGGAACCATGAGCGCGACGACCGGCGTGTTGTTCAGAAACCCGGAGACCGGACTGGACGCAGCGACGGTCGCGAACAGTTGCTTACGCAGGCTGTCGCCCGCAAATGTGGCCATCCGCCGGCCGACTTCCTGAACGAGTCCCGTGCGGCTGATTCCACCGCTTAGAATCAACATCGCCAACACCGTGATCGTCGCTTCGTTCGCAAAGCCCGAGATGCCGGTTACGGGATCGATTCCCGTCCAGGGCTCGAGGACGACGAGCACCACGATAAGCAGGATCGCAGTCACGTCGATCGGCAGGCGCTCGGTGAGGAACAGGACGACCGCGAGGGCGACGACGCCGAAGACGACGAGCGCGTCGGTCGTCAGTTCGGGCCGGGTTGCGGTCGTCTGTGCGAGTAACACGCACACCGGCAGGAACATAGCGAGTTCCACACCGACCATACATGTAATATTTCTGTTGGGAACGAACACAGTGTAGAGACGATGGTCGTCCGACGAAACCGTCGCCTTTACTCGCGACGGCCACGGTCACAGGGATATGACGAGCGAGACAGACGAGGGCTCGGACCGGCCCGAGTCGTTCGAGGTAATTCCGGCGGTGGACATTCAGGGGGGCGAAGTCGTTCAGTTAGTTCAGGGCGAACGCGGAACGGAAACGGCCTACGGCGACCCCGTCCAGGCTGCAAAGCGGTGGGTCGATGCCGGTGCAACCACGCTTCACCTCGTCGACCTCGACGGCGCGTTCGAGGGGCAACGAGCGAACGCCGAGGCCATCGACGCGGTGATCGATGCCGTCGACGTTCCCACGCAACTCGGCGGCGGGATTCGCACGGCGGACGAGGCCGTCGACCTGCTCGAGCGCGGCGTCGACCGCGTCATCCTCGGCACCGCAGCGGTCGAGAACCCGGACATCGTCGGCGAGATTAGCGAGGAGTTCCCGGATAGCGTGGTCGTCAGCCTCGACGCGAAAAACGGCGAGGTCGTCGTCGAAGGATGGACCGAGAGTGCGGGTATTTCGCCCGTCGAGGCTGCCACGCGGTACGAGGACCTTGGCGCTGCCGCGATTCTGTTCACGAACGTGGACGTCGAGGGACAACTCGAGGGCATCGCGACCGACCCGGTTCGGAAACTCGTCGCGGCGACCGACGTCCCCATAATCGCAAGCGGGGGTGTAGCGACGATTGAGGACGTCGAAGCGCTCGAGGCAGTCGGCGCGTCCGCGGCGGTCGTCGGCAGTGCACTGTACGAAGGAAAATTCACGCTCGAGGAGGCACAGGCCGCAGTCGACGACCACGAGTAGTTCATCCTCGACTGGCGACCCGCCCGCAAGCACGAGACGATGGAATCTGTAACCGCGACCCGTCTGCCGCTGGTGTCGGCCGCTGGATCGGTAGACGGGCCCGGGTTCGAAAGCGACGATGCTGACGAAACTGGCCGGATCGAGGTCTAGCCAATGAACTCGAGAAGGGCGTTAACTTCGGTTGTATCCGTGACCCAGATAGAGCGCGAAGACGTTAGCCACCAGCAAAATGGAAAACGTCAGCGTCACTGACGGATCGCCGAGGCCCTGTGCGAGGAGGGGGAGGTGCACGAACGGCAGCATGATGGCGACCCAGAACGACAAAAACTGCGTCGGGCCTTTGAGTGAGTGGACTAAACGGCGGCGGCGTCCGGGTCGTGACTCCGCCTCAGGGGAGGACGAAGCGATCGATTCGTTCGAAAGGGGGGAGGGATTGGACATCAGGTCGGGACACCTCTTCTCGATATCAACATTCAATCCACAGATCATATAATGGGCTGAATATTGGCGCCGTTTCGGCCCGTTTTACCCCGACTAGTCCGAGAAATAGCGATTTTTATACTCGTTTAAAACCGTTCAAACCTTTTAATACCTCCTCTCGTCGGGTATCTCGATTCGTCTCCAATCGAGGGCGAACCCGCCGCGACTGTCGCGAACCGAGCGGTCTCGTCGCGACTGACGCTACCCGCAGCAGACGGACGGCGACGAGCGGAATCCCCTTGTACCGGGGGCAGCATTGATCCGTCATGAGCGAGCGAACGGCAACCGTCACGCGAGAGACGGCCGAGACGTCGATCGAGTGTACGCTCGAGATCGACGGGAACGGAGCTGCGACGATCGACACCGGAATCGGCTTCTTCGATCACATGTTGACGTCGTTCGCCAAACACGGACTGTTCGATCTCGAGATCGAGTGCGACGGCGACCTCGAGATCGACGACCACCACACGGTCGAAGACGTGGCCATCGTCCTCGGCGAGGCGTTCGACGACGCGCTCGGCGATCGCTCGGGAATTGTCAGATACGCCGACCGTCGGGTTCCGCTCGACGAGGCCGTCGCCAGCGCGGTAGTCGACGTAAGCGGGCGGCCGCGCTTTTACTTCGACGGGAACTTCTCCCAGGACTCGGTCGGGGGGTTCACGAGCGACATGGCGCGTCACTTCGGGGAGTCGCTGGCGATGAACGCTGGTCTGACGCTTCACCTCGACGTTACCGGCGAGAACGCACACCACGAGGTCGAGGCCCTGTTCAAAGCGGTAACCAGGTGTCTCGACGACGCCACGCGAATCGACGACCGTCGGGACGGAACGCCGAGTACCAAAGGCACCCTGTAAACTACCCCGCCCTACTCGCTCCCTTCCACCTTGCGGCGGTCGGTCACTCCTCGAGGACGGGGCTTTACCGCGCCGACATTGTGCCCCGTGACCCCATGCATGGACGTGGCCCGGCTTCCTCTTACCGTCCTTGCCTCGGCGTGGGCGCGATTTTATACGCCTCCCACTCCAACCGAGGCTGGGATCGTCCCGCCGATTTACTTCCCGGTGTTCTCACGCTCTCTCCCCAAGCGGGGAACGGGACTTCCACCCGTTCGCGGTCGTCGTTCCCGAGTATTGGGTGCGTGTGTATCGCACCACGGGAGCCAGTCTACTGGTGGCTCCTACCGACCCCGACGTGTGCGAGGACGGCAGTAAATATTGATGTGGTTTCGGGCGTATTAAACGTTCTCGAACGGGTTTCCCCTCCTCCCTACTCACTTCGTTCGTTGCGGAAGGAGGCTCCACCCTACCACTTGCTGAATCCTCGCCGCCCGAACAGATGAGACGGGAGCTTCGAACGGCCCGTACCCGGCCACACGATACGACACGACAGGTCGCAAATTCCCGTCTCTACCACGTCCTCGTACCCGTCTCTACCACGTCCTCGTACCCGTCTCTGACTTCGTCCTCGTCCGCGACTCGTGTGCGGAACGAACGGTGTATGCTCGCCTCGACTACGGCCGAACGAGCAGTTCCCGTTCCTCGTCGAACTCCCCGTTCTCGACGGCGTAGTCGACTATCGTCTCGACTTCGTGTTCCTCGAGGTCGTACGCCCCCGCCGCCAATTCCTCGACGGCGCTGCGTTGCATGGGGAAATGACGGTTTCGAAGGAGCCGAATGACCTTGCTGTAGGCAGCCGGTTTTCGGTTCGTCGACTCAGTTCCCGTCGATCCGACCTCAGCAATCCCGTCATCGGTCGGCGACTCGGTGGCCGACGCTGACCCATGGTCTTCCTCTGCATCGGTTCTCGCGTCACCTTCAGCTCTCGCGTCATTCCCGGTTCTCGCGTCACCCGCAGCTCTCGCGTCATTCCCGGTTCTCGCGTCACCCGCAGCTCTCGCGTCATCCCCGGTTCTCGCGTCACCCGCAGCTCTCGCGTCATCCCCGGTTCTCGCGTCACCCGCAGCTCTCGCGTCACCACGGTCAACCATCTCGGGTTCATCACCGACCGTTTCCACGTCGGTTCCGGCCGTGGGATCGGTGCGCTCGAACGTGATCCCGTCCTCGAGTACCGACTCGGCGGCAGCTTCCGTGTTGGGATCGGAATCCGTTTCAGCGTCGAATCCGTCGCTGGCGTTTGGCTCGGTAGTAGTCGAATTCGAGCGTGAGGTTCGACGTCGTTTTTCCGTCGATTCGTCCGCCGTCGCGACGGCGGATTCCGTCTTATCGGTCCGTCCGGCTCCGGACACCTTCGACTCTCTCGTTTCAGTGTGGGACTCGGTCTCGGCGCCGGCACGAGCGAGCAGCGGTTCGATCAGCGCTTCGAGTCGGTCTTTGCAGTCGGAACAAAGCACGACGCGGCGCTGTTCGGTCTCGGTCGGTTCGAGTTCAGGCGGAACGATCTCGAACGCGCCGGCAGCGGTGGCACCACAGAAATCACAGCTCCGGAGTTCGCGCATAGTCTCGTCTCTCCGATGGAGAATAAAAAAGCATCTGCCAATTCACTCCGCGAGAAGACGAAACGACACTGCCCTGCAAGCGGCGCCGATTGAGCGATTCGATCGGGAGAATCACCGACCATTATACTGCGGCGCCCGTAGAGCCAACATCGAATGTTCGACGAGATCATGGAGAAGTTCGAAGGGTCACCGAGCCAGCAGGCCGTCATCCGTCTGCTGCTCGAGCGGGGCTTTTCGGTCAACGACGACGGCCGGGTCGTCTCGGGCGGGATCGAGATTCCAAACACCGGAATCGCCCGCGAAATCGGCGTCGACCGACGCGTCGTCGACTCGACGACCGACGTCATCCTCGAGGATCCCGAGCTGCGCCGAATTTTTCAGAACATTTCGCAGGTGCCGAGCCTGATGGATCTGGCTCCCGTACTCGACCTGACGGTGCTGGCGATCGCCGTCGACGATGCCGAACGGGAGGGGATCGTCGCCGAGATTACGGGAACGCTGGCCGACCACGGGATCTCGATCCGGCAGACGATAAGCGAAGACCCGGAGTTCACCGACGAGCCACGACTGTATCTGATCACCGACGAGAACCTGCCGGGCGACGTGATCACCGCGATTCGCGATCTCGGATTCGTCCGGAAGATCGAACTCCAGTGAGGGCGTCGGTAGACGCAGGGGTCACTCGTCGCCGACCGGTTCGCCGCTATCGTCGGTATCACCGTCGCCATCGGGATCGACGGCATCCGCAAAGTCGTCGAGAACCGACGCGAGTGCGCTCGTCAGCTCCTCGAACCGCTCGATCGACATATCGTCGGTCGTCACCCAGGCGCCGTGAGGCCCGCGGATCACCCGCGAGAGGAAGCCGTTCTCGAACATTCGGATCGTCGCCTGATACTCGCCGAGTTGCGTGTTTCGGTAGGCCGACTGCGAGTGAAATCCTAGCCGCTCGTGGTCGGCGAAGCCGACGAGGTCCGCGGTCTGCTCGAGGTCCGAGCGGAGGTACAGCTGTTCGACGTCGTCCTCGGTGAAGTAGGTGATACTACGCAGTTCGTCACCGACCGTCGTTCGGCAGACGCTGTAAAGTTCGTCCGCAAGTTCAGAATCGATAGTCTCACCGTCCATAGGTGAATACACCACGTGGAAAAATAATAGCGTACGGGTCCACCCAAAACTGTCTCCGAAACCATCGGTTGCAGTTGCAAACGCGAAAGGAGAACCGACCGCACTCGACAGTCGGGGACCGACGCTCTCATTTCGCGGGCCGTCGTATCGATTCGCCATGGTGGGCTTCGAACCGCGGCCCGGACGGCGAGCCTCGCGGGACATGCGAGGTGGACCGCCGTGAGCCGCGCGTATCGAACCGTCGCGGAGCCCGCAACTGCCGCGTTCGTCGTTCAGGGCTCAGAGTTTATCGGCCACGTCCGACCCGTCGATTCCGTCCCGGCAGCTGAAGCGTTCGTAGACACGGTACAGACCGAGTACGACGATGCAACTCACAACGTCCCCGCCTATCGAGTGCGGGCCGATGGCGACGGCGACTTCCTGCGCGAGTACTCGAGCGACGAGGGCGAGCCCTCCGGTTCGGCTGGCAAGCCGGCGTTGAACGTCCTCACCCAGCAAGAACTCGAGAACTGCGCGGTCGTAGTGACCCGCTACTACGGGGGAACGAATCTCGGCGTCGGCGGTCTCGTCCGGGCCTACTCCCGGGCCGTCAAAGAGGCCACCGAGAACGCGGGGGTTGTGAAAGAACGACCCCACGAGCGCGTCGCGATTACCGTCGACTACGACGATTCGGGAACCGTCCGCTCTATTCTGGAAAGCGTTGGGTACGAGTTCGACGCCGACTACGAGGCGAGAGTCACCTTCGACGTCCGCGTTCCGACCACGGAGGGCGACGCGTTCCGTGATCGGCTTCGAAGCGCAACGAGCGACCGGGCCGAACTCGAGTGATCGAAGCGGGACCCGGTTCACCGGTAGTGACCGGTTCGGGGACGAGCGCCTACCGCGGGAGCAGACGGAATCCGTCGATTTGAACGCGCTCGAGAATCCGTTCGATATCCGTCTGTACGGCCTCGAGGTCCGCGACCTCGTCGCGGTCGAAGCGCACGTCGAAGAAGCCGCGGTCGAAGACGAGTTCGTCATCACGCAACCGAACGTGCGAGACGTCCTCCCACAGCACGATGGATCGCCTGAACGGCCGTTGTATGACGAGCCCAGCCTCGTGGACTCGGATCGCTGGCGTCGCCCCCATCCGTTCGAACTGCCATACCCCTTCGTCGACAGCGATACAGAGCCAGCTGATGGCGAATCCCGCCACTGCAATCGACGCCATCCACCGTCCGGACACGGCGTATTTCACCCCGTCCAACAACCATACGACGACGAAGATCCCGTACAGCCACGTGTTGCCCGGAGGCTCCCATTGCCACGTCGCGACCGGATCATCGTCGGTGATCGAATCGACGTAGCAGGTCTCCGCCAGCCGCACGGCGACCCAGCCCGCGACTGTGACGGCGACCGTGGAAGCGAGCGCGGCGACACCGACTCGAGGCTCGACTCCGCCGAGTGCTGCAGCGCCGGCGGCGATACTGAACGGAACGACCGAAAACAGAACCGTCACCCGTTGGTGCCAACGGCTGCCGAGGCGATCTGCGAGTCTGCCGTCGAGTCGTCCGATCCCGATTCCGACAAAAAAGCCACCCAGAAATCCACTGACGGCTACTCCAGCGACGGCGACAACCGACGCGTCCATAAAAGCCGTCCAAACCAGTACGAACCCGCCTACGAGCGCGCCGATGTATCCACCGAACGCGAGTCGAAACGCCGAATCGCGTGTTTCGGACGGTCGATCGGCGGTTAGGGGACTATCGATCGAACCACCACCATTCATTCCGTTGCTATCGTTCGCTGTTGCAATTTGTATTACGATCGGAAGGAAACGAGAGCGACCGATAGATGCAACAACTATACCCCGAGGGGTAGTCCGACCGGGTGATCGGTTCGACTGGAGCACTTCGCGACAAATTCAGCAGACGGGGGGCGGGTTCGACTGGAAACGGAGGGGTACAGCAAGGAACGTCAGTATAGGACGGATGCAGGGGCCATGAATATACGCGGGACACACGTACAGCCGCCTGTGAAGCGAAACGTCTGCGGATTCGACCGCCTCGGCCGCACCATCCTCGCAGCGATGCTACTACTGGTCGGGTATCGAAACCGAAATCGGACGGTCGGTACCCTTGCGTTCGTCGCTGGAAGCGACCTCCTCGCGACCGCGGTCGTTCAGCGATGCCCGATAAACGCACTGCTGAGGGTCGATACGTGCGGAACTAATCGATAATACCGCTGCGGGCGATGCGATCGAGATCCAGGATAGCGAGATCAAGAGTATCAGGGCCGAGGATACCGGGCCGGCGCGTGGGCCGGTCATTCGTCGGTCTCGTCGGGAACCGCATCGCCGTCGACAGGCGGGGCACCGATCGCGACGACGGAAGCCGGTTCGTCGGCATCGGCGGGATTGTACGCTCGGTGAGGCGCCTCGGGCGGGGCTGTGAACATCGATCCCGCCGCGACCCCGAACTCGCCATCCGGCGTCTCGACGTGCAACGTTCCCGAGCAGACGACGAACGCTTCCTCCTGAGTCTCGTGGTAGTGGTACGCCAGCGGTCGCTGTTCGCCCGGGTCCGCGTCGAAGCGATTGATCGCAACGCGATCCATTCCGGCCGCCTCGCTCAACCGACGGAGATCGCACGGACGATCGGCGACGTACTCGAGGTCGTCCGGATCGACGACTGAATAGTCCATAGGGGTCGATCCAAGGGTATCTGCAAAAATCCGTCGACGGCTGCGACGCGAGTCGGGGTCATCGTCGACGGTCACAAGCGGGTTCAGGCGGCCGACGATTCGACCGACGTGGTCTTAGGTCGTGCGGAACGCGCGGTCGCCGGCGTCGCCGAGGCCGGGAACGATGAAGCCGTCGTCGTCGAGTCGGTCGTCGATCGACACCGTCAACAGGTCCGCGTCGGGACACGCCTCGCCGACCCGGAGCAATCCCTCCGGTGCTGACAACGCCGAGAGGACGATCAGGTTCTCCGGTTGCGTCGCGTTCTCGACGACGTGCTCGAGGACTGTACACATCGTACTCCCCGTCGCGAGCATGGGATCGGCGATGATGACCGTATCCTCCTCGTGTATCTCGGGCAGTTTCACGTAGTCGACGGTGATCGGGAAGGACCCGTCTTCGTCGCGACCCGCCTCTTCGTCGCGGCTCGCGCTGATGACTCCCTGACGCGCTCGCGGGAACGCTTTCAGCAGTCCCTCGACGAACGGCGTTGCGGCGCGCAGGACGTTGACAATCACGACGTTGTCGAGTCCACGTACGCGCTCGCCCATCGTCATCTCGAGGGGGGTTTCGATTTCGACGTACTCCGTTTCCATTCGACCGTCGATGATTTCGTACCCGCAGATTCGGCCGAGTTTGACCAGGCCTTTTCGGAAGCTGACCTGCTCGGTCTCAACGTCGCGCAGTCGCGAGAGCGTGTCCTTCGCCAGTGCGTGGGTAACGAGATAGGCATTTTCCCGGTCTTCGATCGGCATATTCGTATGGCCACGCGCCGGGTAGTTCACAGTGTCGGTCGGCCGAAAGTGGAACCCTGCATCGTAATTTTGTGCGATCCGGCAGGTATCGAAATCCGGTATTGCGATCGCTAGTACAATATTACTGGCTCCTGTGTCCTGCCTGGGGACGATTTCGACCGTCCGCTGTTGTGCCGCGGTCTCGACGGCGGCCATCAGAAACGGTCGTAACAGTGGACCCGGTTTAATCGATCGATCGGTGTAGCCTCCGGTGCCCTATCACGGGCAGCTACTACCGATGAGCCACCAGTTCAACCAACAGCCACAGCACGGACAGCCGACGGAACAGTACGGATCGCAGCCAACTCAGTCGATGGGCGGCCAACAGATGCGTGGCCAATCGAGGGGCGGCCAACAGACAGGTGGGCAGTCGATGAGCGGGCAACGAACGGGCGGCCAATCGATGGGCGGGCAACAGACGGGCGGCCAATCGATGGGCGGGCAGAGAATACAGGGCCAGCAGTCGTTCGAGGACCACCTCACTAACGAACTCCGAATCGCTCTCGAGGATTTCACCGAACTGACGAACATCGCCGATTGGTGTGCGAAGGAGTGTGCATTGGAAGGCCCGCAACTCGCGACATCCGCACAGATCTGTCACGACATCTCGGAGTTGGCCGAACTCAACAAAAAGCTGATCGCGCGCGACTCGATGTTCGGGCCCGAAGTCGCGGATACGTTCATCAGGGTCGCGACCGAGAGCCTGCCCGAACTCCAGCAGTACCAGCAACACCCGCATATCTCCGAGACGATTTCGGCGATCGACCGAACGATCGATTCCTGTTCGACGGTCCTCGAGATGGTTGGCGGCGGCCAACAGATGGGCGGTCAACAACCGATGGCCGGCGGCCAACAGATGGGCGGTCAACAACCGATGGCCGGCGGCCAACAGCTTCCAACGCACGAAACAGGCCAGAGTCGCGGAATGAGCGGCCAGGGAACGGCCCGGAGCCAGGAGCAAAGGCAGCAGTACTAGCGTATACCGACTCGCCTCACCCATCGTGACCACCGACGTTCGACCGTGATCCACTCCCCTCCCTGCTGGCGACGGCAGAGAAGTTTATACTGATCCGCACGCTAACAATCGGCCAGCCGAATGGAAGAGAGCATTTCGGGGTTCAAGGTTCGCGGTGACTGGGGCGACATCGTCGAACACGGGGAACGCATCACACGCGCGCTTCAAGATGCCGGGGCTCACGATCCCGATCGATCCGACGGTGCGCAATATGCCCGCGCGTTCGAGGAGTGGGACGAGTGGCGTCCCAAGGCCCACGAGACCCTCGATTCCGATGTCAGTGAAAAAACCGCAGACCAGGCCAGCGTTGAGGAAGGCAAGGGTGAAAAGGCGGGCAAAAAGCCCGACGAAGACATCAAGACTGCCGGCGAAAAATTGTCCGAATCCTACGAAAAACTCGAGGATGACGACGCCGAGGCCGCCGTCGGCAATTGGAAGGAGTCGATCGATTACGTTGCGCGAGCAGCCGACTCCGCGGGGCGCAAAGCCCTGCGCCGAGTCGAAGACACGGTCTATCAGAACGTGATGACCCAGCTCGCGCCCTACTACTTCGATAACGAACTCGTCAGCGCAAACGTTCAGCAGTCGACGCGCAACGGCGGGAACGGTGAGCAGTTCGTCTTCGAGGTCAACGTCAACGATGACGACCTCAAAGAGGACGTCTCCGATCGGCTCGCGGAGTTCGAAGACGAGATCGACCGCTGGCACGTCGAGGTCGAAAAAGACACCGACGCCGCCGAAGCCATCGAAGGCGCAGAGCCACCACCCAAACCCGACGACAACTCCAGGTCGACGACGAACTGACGGGAAACGGAACCAACGAAACGGCGACGAATCCCGTCGTTCGCGAGCGAGCAGCCGCTATCGACAATCGGAGGTCGGCACACACTTGTAGGATCAGCCAATTGGAAGCGAGTAGATGGTCGATATCGCCACGCTCGGAACCGTTGCCGTGGCCGGACTCGCAAGCCTCTTCATGGCCTGGGCAATCGGTGCCGGCTCGAGTGGCTCCACTCCGTTCGCACCCGCCGTCGGAGCGAATGCGATTTCGGTAATGCGAGCCGGATTTCTCGTCGGCTTGCTCGGTTTCAGCGGCGCAGTCCTTCAGGGAGCAAACGTTTCCGAAGCAGTCGGCACCGAGCTGATCGGCGGGGTGACGCTGTCGTCGATTGCAGCTACCATGGCCCTCCTGATCGCGGCCGCCCTCGTCGCAATCGGTATCTTCACTGGTTATCCGATCGCGACCGCATTTACCGTAACCGGGGCAGTCATCGGTGTCGGCCTCGCCATGGGTGGCACCCCGGCGTGGGCCAAGTACACCGAGATAGCTTCGCTGTGGATCCTCACACCGTTCGTCGGTGGCGGGATCGCCTACGCCGTCGCCCGGTTACTGCGAGCCGACTGGATCTCTGAGGCGTACTTTATCGTTGTCCTGGCCGGACTCGTCGGCGGGATCATTGCCAACATCAAATTCGCGATCCTCGGACCGCCGGAGGCCGGAGGCGCCTCGGTCGCCCAGGTCTCGAGCGGATTGCTCCCCGGTTCGGAAACCGTCGGCATCGTCGCCGCGACGCTTGCGATCGCGGCCGTCTGGTCGATCCTGATCGGGTTCGACCTCAGCAACGGCCTCGAGCGCGGCGAGCGACATTTCCTGCTCGTGCTCGGTAGCCTCGTCGCCTTCTCCGCCGGCGGCAGTCAGGTCGGACTGGCGATTGGCCCACTGATCCCCCTCTCGGGCGAACTCGAATTGCCGCTGCTCGCGATGCTCGTCGGAGGGGGCTTCGGCCTCCTTCTCGGATCGTGGACCGGCGCACCGCGAATGATCAAGGCGATTTCCCAGGACTACTCCTCGCTTGGTCCACGGCGGTCGATCGCTGCGCTCATCCCCTCGTTCATCATCGCACAGGCGGCGGTCTTCTACGGGATTCCCGTTTCGTTCAACGAGATCATCGTCAGCGCGATCATCGGCAGCGGCTACGCTGCAGCCGGTGGCGGGGTCAGCGCTCGAAAAATGGGCTTTACCGTCCTCGCGTGGATCGGCTCGCTCACCGGTTCGGTCCTCGTCGCCTACGTCGGCTACACTGCCATCGACGCGATCGCGCTCTGAGCCGGCTGACATCGAACGGTCTTTACACGGTGGGTCGTGAATTCGACTATGGACGAGGACACCGTCGACCGCACTGGAGACGGAGAGAGCGACGAGACGATCCAGTGGCGACGGGACGCCAGTACGTCCCGAACCGTCCGGCTCCTGTGGTCGTTCGGCGTCGGCACCTTCTTCGCCGCGATCGGCATCGTCATCTGCTGGCGTCTCTACCGGCTGGCCGGCGAGGCCGCCGGTGAGGTCGGTCGGAGCGCCGTCCTCGCTCTCATTGCAGCCCTCGCAGCGACTGTCCTCGCGCTCGCCATCGCCGACGACACCGAGCGCCACCTCACGCGACTCACTGGGTCGATCTCCATCGACGTTCCGTCGGGAGTGCGCCTGGATCGAGCGATGGACGCCGCAGTCGGCACCGTCGCGATGGCCGCGATCATTGGCGTGCTGATGGGAGTCGGGCGATACGTCTCCCAGAACGAACTGCTGGCCGTCGGCGCGGGTCCCTTCACGGGACTGGCGGCACTGTTTCTCCCCTTTGCGCTGGTCGCGCTCGTCCTGGCATCGTTCTTGCAGTCGGTCGGGATGCTCGACCGGTCAGAGGGGACGATATACCTCTACGAGCCGAAGCAGCGGGTCGACCTTGCGGTGATTACCGACGTTTCGATCCGACGGCTCGGCGACGCCGCCATCCTAAATCTCAGGTACGCGCAACCGGACGGCCAGTACGTTCAGGGACCGCGGAGAATCGTCGTCCCGCCCGCGGTCGCACGCGACGTCGCCGCACTGGTCGACGCGGACAGCTGAGTTCCTCGACTTACGTATCGTTTTCGTCGATCTCGAGGGCGGGTGCGCCGCCTTCCTCGTCCGTATCGGGTTCTTCGTCAACGATTTCGAGTTTCCGAAGGCGGGCCTTCATGATCCTGGTGTTTTCGACGGTTTCGACGGTGATGCGGACGCCGTCGTAGGTGATTTCCTCTCCTTCCTCGACGAGGCGTCCCGCGCGGTTGAAGATGAAGCCAGCGATGGTTTCGAACTCCTGTCCTTCCGGGAGGTCGATCTCGAGCGCCTCGTTGACGTCCTCGATGTTGACCTCGCCCCGGACGAGGACGGTGTCTGCGTCGATTTCCTCGATCGGTTGTTCCTCGCCGCCTTCCAGGATCTCACCGACAATCTCCTCGATCATGTCCTCCATCGTCACCAGCCCCTCCGTGGTGCCGAACTCGTCGATGACGATCGCCATGTGCATCCGGTTTTCCCGCATTTCGGAGAGCAGTTCGTCGACGTTCTTCGACTCCGGCACGTGTAGCGTGGGCTGGATGAGGTCACCGAGTTCGAGTTCGTTCCCCCCGGTCTCGCCGTAGTTGAGATCGCGAACGAGATCACGGATGTGAACGACGCCCTGGACGTTGTCGAGGCTCCCCTCGTAAACCGGGACGCGAGCGTGGCCGCTCTGAATGCAGGTTTCGATCGCTTCATCGATGCCGGCGTCTTTCGGCACCGCCGTCATGTCAAGTCGTGGCGTCATGACTTCCTTGACGATCGTGTTGTTGAACCGGAAAATACGCTGCAGCATCTCGTGTTCATCTTCCTCTAAGACGCCCTCGCGCTCGCCGGATTCGATCATCTCCTGGATTTCGTCGCGAGTGACGTACGGCGTCTCGATCGCCCCCGTCGATCCGGTGAGCCGGTTGATCTGGCGCGTGAGATAATCGAAGAGGATGACCAGGGGGTACATCAGTCGCTCCGCGGCTTTCAACGGTCCTGCGACGCGGATGGACCACGACTCGGCGTTTTCGACGGCGTAGGACTTGGGCGCGCTCTCGCCGAACAGGAGGACGATCGCGGTAATCCCAAACGTCGCGAACAACACGGCCGTCAGGCCGCCGAAGTAGAGCGCGAGCAAGGCCGTCGCGATAGACGACATCGCGATGTTGACGATGTTGTTTCCGACGAGGATCGTCACGAGCAACCGATGCGGGTCCGCCTTCAGCGACTTCACTCGCTGTGCACCCGGGATGCCGTCCTCGACCATTCCGTCGACGCGATGTTTGGGGATGGAAAACAGCGCTATCTCGGACGACGAGAAGAACCCGGAGAGAGCGACGAGAACGACAAGGGCGAATGCACCGAGGATCGTCACCACCGACTGATCGATCTCGAGGCCCACCACCGGGATCTCGTACAGGACCAACATAACCTCGGGGGATGGAGACGGCGCCATTGATATACTGGGTTATAGCTGAATCGGTTAACAGTTTCCCATTTGTGGATTGGAAACGGCGATCACCGCCGGTCCAGACTTACTACGGTCAACACTGCCGGTCACGGCCGTTCACAGCTTTCACTGCCGACGCCGACCTATTACGGCCATCCCCGCCGGCGACGACACGGTTTTCCGCTCGTTTCCCGTACGCGTGAGCATGAGCGAGACTGCCGACCCACCGATCACGTTCTACCGGCTGCAGGGGTGTCCGTTTTGCGAGCGCGTTACCCGATTGCTCGACGAGTACGACCTCGGCTATCGATCCCGGTTCGTCGAACCGATGCACTCGAAGCGAAACGTCGTCAAACGCACTGCTGGCGTCCGTACCGTCCCCGTCATCGTCGACGGGAACACCGGCGTCACGATGGCGGAAAGCGCCAACATCGTGAGCTACCTCGAGTCGACGTACGGTGAAGGAGACCGGCCCGACGGGGCCACGGCGAATGCAGGGGGTGACGACTGATGCCCGACTTCGAGGTCGTCGATCTCGGCCCGACCGACCATCCCGAACCCGGCGAAGAAGCTCCCGAATTCACCCGCCCGCTCGTCACTGCCGAGTTCTGGGAGGACCGAACGCTCTCGGATCTCGTCGACGAGGCGGATGGGCGGACGATCCTCGTCTTCACGCCGATGACCGGCTCGTTCGTCGCGAAATACGTCTGGGACGAACTCGCAGAGAGGAACTGGGACGAACGTGCGGCTCGTGTCGTCGGCGTCACGGCCTCGACACCGTACGGCGTCAAGCGATTCCTCGCGGACAACGACCTCCCCTTCCAGTTTTTCACCGATCCGAGCAACGAGGTCGCAGCGTCGTACGGCATCGATCACGCGCTCGACGGTATGACCGGACTCAGTGAACCGCGCGTCGCCTTCTTCGCGCTCGGTGACGATCGCACCGTCGAGGGCGCATGGGTCGCCACCGACTGGCCCGAGTTCCCTGACTACGACGATCTCGAGTCGGAACTCGGACTCGCGTAACGGGCGACTCGGTCGGAACACCCGACAGCTTTTTGCTCCGTATCAGACGATGTCGAACCAAATGAGCGAACTAGACCGCGCGGCGGACGCGATAGATACGGGGTCTCTCGTCGTTTACCCGACAGAGACGGTCTACGGTCTCGGCGCGGCGGCACTCGACTCCGACGCAGTCGGTCGCGTCTACGAGGTGAAAGAGCGTGACCGATCGAAACCCATCTCGTTTGCCGTTCCGTCGGTCCCGTCGGCACTGCAGTACGTTCGCGCGACCGACCGTGAGCGGCGGTTTATGGCCTCGTTCCTTCCGGGGCCCGTGACTGTCCTCTGTCGTCGTCGTGAAGCCGTCCCGGACGAGCTCACGGCGGGCCGCGGCCGCGTCGGTGTCCGCGTGCCCGATCACGACCTCGCGCTCGCGCTCTGTGAGCGCGCCGGCACGCCGGTCACCGCGACGAGCGCGAACGTAAGCGGCCGAGAGAGCGCCCGTACCCTCGCAGCCGTCGATCCCGAAATCAGAGAAGCCACCGAAGTCGTCCTCGACGGAGGCGAAACCCCCGGCAGCGAAAGCACCGTCGTCGACGTCTCGGCGGGGACGATCCACAGACGCGGCGCGCTGGCCGACGAGATAGAGAGGTGGCTCGAGCGCCACTAGCGCTTTGGATCGTGGACGGAATCAAAACTCCGAGCTGAGACGCCACTAGAGCCCCAGTAGCGATCGCAAGGTTCTCGTTTTCACCCCGCAGTCGGCCACGAACTCGCACGCGTCGCACTTCGAGCGGTTGGTCGTCCGGGCCGGCGGCCCGTCCAGTTCTCGGACCGTCCGAAGTGCGTTGCGAAACTGCGCTTTCCGCCGGGTCGTAAGCTCGAGCGATCGAATCACGCCATAGGCCGGATACTCGAGCCAGGCTCGCTCGACTCGCTCGCCGCGTTGCCAGGCCAGCGCCTTTGCGGCCGCGACCGCGTGAACCGACTGCGGCTCCCAGACCCCGGTATCCGGTGGTTCGCCGGACGAAATTAATACCGGCTCGAGCGGGTTTCCGAGGACCTTGTGGACGATACCCCGGCAGTGTTTGCCGGCCGCGAACACCCCCCGGTCGCTCGGATTGCAGAGACGGTCCCAGTGGCCCGCAGCTTCGAGTCGCCGTCGGGTCGACGTCAACCGATCGCGGTACCGGGTCGGAGGGATGGCGATCGGCTCGCGCTCGAGGGCGGCCGGCGGTGCCTCGAGTAACTCCTCGTACCGGGTTGCGAGCACGCGGATGGCGTCGACTTCGGATGGTGGCTCGCGGTCCTCGTCCGGCAGCGTCCGCTGATAGTAACACTTCCGCGGGCAGTACGCGGCGGTCCGGAGATCGCTAAACGAAACCTGCGTTCGGGTCACGGGCCGTCTGGCCGCGCCCCGATATAAGAAGTCTCGCTCAGCCATCGAAGCAACGCGTCACCGGGAGGCCAGGTGGACGCGCTGCGGCTTCAGTTCGAGGAAGGTATTCGCGATCAAAGCCTCTGCAGTACGAGCGTACTTGTCCCGAGCGCTCGCCTCGCTCGCCCTCGGCCTTTTCCATCGATGTTTTTGACCGGATTCGAGCGAACACAGTGAGCGAGGACCCGCTGAAAAGGTCGTTAGAAATCCACCTCGGTTTCCATCCCCTCGGTCGCGTCCTCGAGTCCGTCTTCACGGACGTCGGTCGTCATGCGCTCGGAGAGTTCGGCGTCCGCGAGGATGCTGTCGAATTCATCGCGGTAGCGGTCGTTCGCGGCTCGGGACTGGTCTTCCGCCTGTGCGACGCGGCGGTACCGGCGGATCTGGGCTTCGCTGACGTCGTACTCGTCGGCCAACGTCGCATCGTCCTCCTCGCGGTCGCGAATCGCCGCGAGGTCGACCTCGTCTGCATCCTCCTCGCCGACGAGGTGCAGCGACAGTCGAGCCACGAAGACCTCGTCCGGTTCGACCCCCAACCCCCCGGCGATCGCCGCGTCGTCCCGGTCGTCGTAGAACTCCCTGGCGACCGTTATCAGTTCGTCATCGGAGAGGTCCGTGTCGAACGCGTAGCGCTCGCGCATCTGCGTGACGACGCTCTCGAGGCGTTCCTCGTCGGTTCGCTCGTCGCGCTCGAGGGAGCCGCGGGTGTCCTCTTGCGATTCGGTGATCGTGTCTTCGCCGTCGGTAACGCTAGTGAAGATATCCCTGAGTTCTTCGGTTTTGTCTTTCATGGGTGGACACTCCCGATGGGTGGCTATTTAAGCCTGTTGCCAGCTTAGATCGGTGTGACATCCTCGCCCGCCGTAAACGGCGAGACTTCCAACACGGTTGGATTCCGGTCCTGCCACCGATGTAGCAAGCCCGGTGAGGTTTCAGTCCGTGTACGCCGTGAGTCTCATCTGCGAGTGTTTCTCGCTCGTCTCAC
Organism: Natrinema halophilum; assembly: GCF_013402815.2. Taxonomy (NCBI): domain Archaea; kingdom Methanobacteriati; phylum Methanobacteriota; class Halobacteria; order Halobacteriales; family Natrialbaceae; genus Natrinema; species Natrinema halophilum. Next base: position 2,830,387 of record NZ_CP058601.1, on the reverse strand, counting down.
GGTGGACTGTGGCGCTGTCACGCGCGCTCCCATCCCGAGGCGAGTCATTGCCTGTCGGTTCCCAAGACAGGCTCTCTCCCCACGGGTCAACACGGCCAGCGATATTCGCCGCCGCGTTCAGATCGGCGTGGAACACTGTTATGTGGCAATCATCGTTCGTACACCGAAAGTCGTCGCCGTTACGACTCCCGATGTGGCCACAGGCGTGGCACGTCTGGCTGGTGTACTCCGGTCGGATGTATTCGACCGAGATTCCAGCCTCCCGCGCTTTGTCCTCGATACGGCCCTGCAATCGGGCGAACGCCCATGCGTGGAGTCGTCGGTTCATGTACGAACCGTAGTCCAGCGACTCGCGGATGTACGTCAGATTCTCCATCACGATTACCGGCTTCTCGAATTGTCGGGCGTACTCGACGGCCTGCCGAGACACCTTCTCGACAATATCAGTGAGCGCGTTCTGGTAGTGGCCGAACCGCTCGTCAATCCGCCACTCGGCGGCGTCTCGCTCTTGGAGTCGTTTCAGGGTGGTGTGCATCTCTTTCCGCAGATGCCGCGCTCGATTGCCACTGACGATGATCGGCTCCCGTGGCACGTCGCGTTTCAGGGCACAGCCCGTAATCAACGCGCTCTCACCAACGTCGAAGCCGATGTACGTCGGGTCGTTCGGCTCTGCCTGTTCGATCTCGTGCTTGACGGTGACGTGCAACTCCCACGACGTTCGGTGTCGTTGGAGTCGGATTTCGCCGGGTTCTGCTCCGTCATCGCTCAACAGGTCGGCCCACAGCGATTCCTGTTCGGGATTGATCTGAAGTGGTATCCAGAAATTCGTCCCGCGACCGGGTTGGGGAACCTGCCAGACGTAGCCATACTCGCGCTCGTCGGAGTAGTCGAACGTCGCGGCACGGTTGACGAGCCGAAGCGGATGCTCGTCGTCCAACTCCGAGGCGTCGTAGGTATCCCGAAGTTTTGGGACGTAGGATTTGAGCGCGTCTTTGGCCTGATACGGCAGGTCGTAGGGCGTCACAAGGTCGTTGACCGCAGACATTGTATCGGCCCCGGCGTCGAAGGCGTCGTGCAGTGCCTCACGATATGTGTCCAGCAGACGCGACAGACGTTGCTCTTTGCCCGCCGTGGGTAGAGCGAGCGTAGCCTGAAGCGTCTTCGTCACCGGATCGGACACACGACGGAGTACACACTAAACACACTTATGCGCATCGAACACACAGATGCAGGTGATGATACGGAAGAATATCACCATCACAGAGGAACAGGCCGAGTGGATAGACGAGAATCACATCAACCTGTCGAGTCTCGTCAGAGAGTGTATCGACAACAAACGAGAGGAATCCGGCAATGCCGACTGACAGCAGATGCGTCTAAGAGTGACGCGATTCCCGCCCGGCCTGAAGGCCGGGATTCCCTCGCTGTTTGAAGATGCGTCACGTTCGAGCAGTCTTTCGGGGCGTCCATGTGGCATTTTAACCGGTTTCTAAGCTATCGAGTCGGCTGGTTTCGTACAGCCGGTAGCGCCGGGTCGGGGAGCGTGATTCTGCGTGTCATAGCCGCGTGAGACAGCTTCATCGCCGGCACCGGCTGCTTCTGGGGCTCGATTCTTGCTCCACCGAGGCGAAGACAGACGGGCGCATCCGCCTCGAGGACCACCACATTCCTTCACATCCGACTCCGACCAGTGACGTACTGATCTCGCTGAAAGCGTGTGCGGATCATCACTATAACCGGTCCGAAATTCGTTTGATCGTGGCCGGTGCATCGATACGTCCAGCCCCGAATCCGGACGTTGCCTTGCCGAGCAACTCGGCCGCCCCCATTTCGATTGCCTGTTCGATGCGACGGGGGGAGGGTTGGGGCACGCTCGCGTAGTAGACGCATCCTTACCAGCGTCATCGTACGTATTACTCGTAATGATTTGAATTGATAACCTTAACTTATTTATAATTCTATATGGTGATAAAAAATACCATCAGAGAAATAAAATGGTGTCATCCAATCATCGGATACTATACTACCGCCGATTGTACATGCGGCTGCTAAGATATCGACAATCCCCTCCAAATCTATAAGATTTTACTATATTTCCCCCGAAATACCATGTTGCTGAGTATATTAACCGTTGTCGATAAAACAATAAAAAGCGAACATCTGACATGGGCGGTGAATGGTAGATGGAGTCATATCGTGCTCAATCTGCCCGATTTTCAACAAGTGACAGTAAGTCATTCCACCTGTTTTGAATTTCCAGCAACGACATCATGGATCGTAGTATCTTAAGCGGTATCCTTTCCGTCTCGGCGAGCAAGTTCGTTGCGCTCATCGTTGGGCTCCTCTCGAAACCCGTTCTCGCTCGATTGCTCGGTCCGGAGCAGTTTGGCGAGTACGCGACGGTAATGGCCGTTCAGGCGATATTCATGATCTTCGTGAGCGCTGGGATCTCCGACGGCGTTCGAAAGTACCTCGCCGAAGATCGCGATGGAGACAGGTGGAAAGCGTCAGTCATCGGGTTCTATCTTCGGACCGCGACTGGTCTCGCTATCGGCGGGACAATCGTCCTCGCGTGTGCGACATATAGTGATTTTTTCGCTACCGTGTTTAGCTCTCGGTTCTCACGGTATTTTTACGTCCTCATCGCGCTCGTGATCACGGCACAGTATTGGGAGTTCGCGCGGAAATCGCTCATGGGGTTCGGTCTCGAGCGGTATTCCGAACCGCTGAAAATTCTCTATTCGGTTTCCTTTCCGCTCGTCGCATTGCCCCTAATTGCTGCTGGATACGGTGTTATCGGTGCGATCATCGGCCAGATTGTCGCAACGGGGCTAGCTGCGATCGGTGGGCTAACTGTACTTCACAACCGCAAATCCCTCAAGAACGTCTTTCGTCGACCCCCAGAGGGGTTCCCTCGGAGGGAGATGCTGACCTTCAACTCGCTGTCGATCGCCCTTATTTTCCTCCTTATGTCGCTGTATCACGTCGACATTCTCATGTTACAGGCATGGGTCGGAGGTGATGAGGTTGGATATTACAAAGCCGCACTAGAATTCGCAGAGTTCCTCTGGTTCGTCCCTATCGTATTCCAGACGGTCTTTGTTCATTCGACGGCCGAGCTGTGGTCGAACGGAAAAACAGAACAAATATCGCTGCTGGCCGCAAAGACGACGAGATACACGTTCTTGCTCACTGCAGTGATGAGTATCGGGATAGCCTCCCTCGCATCAGAGGTCATCCCTGCTTACTGGAGATACGGAATGGAACCTGTTGGTCCGTTGCTCCTGTTGCTTCCCGGGTCGCTTGGTTTTGCACTCGCTCGTCCGATACTTGCAATCAGTCAGGGCAACGGCGAGTTGCGGTACCCAATCGCGGCAACTGGTGTTGCTGCGGTTGTCAACCTCTTGCTCAACCTGATATTGATCCCTCGGTACGGGATGCAAGGGGCTGCCGTTGCGACGAGCATAGGATACACATCGATGGTCGTCCTCCACGTCTGGAGTGCACGGAAAATTGGCTTCGATCCGCTCGCCGATGCGCGCGTCGGCCGTATTACACTCGCATCACTCATCACAGCCGTACCGATATTCGGACTCGCATCGGCTATTACTTCCGTAATCACGGTTCCGTACGTTGGCACGCTTCCGGTTTCGATCCTTGTTGTCCCGCCACTCGGACTCGGAATCTTTCTCCTCGTTGCGATTAGTGTCCGCGCGATTGGGGCCCTTGAGATACTCGAGATTCTTACGGAGTTCCCGGATCCAATCGGCGCACTGGCGAATACGCTCTGCAAGCATCTCCGCCGGCTCAAGGTCGAGACTGGGGTTGGCGAGTTTTTTCGTCCGTGATCGCTTGTTCGACCCGATCGGGATGGGACAAATCACGGAGCTCGACACCACGACCCGGCGTCGTTGCCGCTGTTGGATAGACGTTTCTCAGAAGGGGTAGTTCGAGCGGTAGACGTCGCTCTGAAGGGGTCTTTCGGATACCAGGTTCACCATTTCAAACGAGTTCCCAACTGACAGGTGAACCGTTTATTTCTCGAACAGGTGTCAGTTGTGGGGAAATTCGTTCGAAACAGGATCGATAGTGACGTACAGCCGGTAGCGCCGGGTCGGGGAGCGTGATTCTGCGTGTCGTAGTCGCGTGAGACAGCTCCATCCCCGGCACTGACTGCTATCGGGGCTCGATTCTTGCTCCACCGAGGCGAAGACAGACAGGCGCATCCGCCTCGAGGTCCATCGCCTCGCTCCGGCAATCGCCACTCTGAATACCATCGACCAAGTCGAGAATCAAATCGAACATGGTCAACTATTATAAACTCGAAATTTGAGGAAAATTTTCGCAAGACAGCGTTGGGGAAGCCTGACGGACGGTGTGATAAGAATTAAGTTACAGCCCTGCCCCTCATTGGACATGAGCGCCTTAGCACAGTCGGACGTGGCGAGGGAGACGTACTGGGGGATCACCAGCGTCGAGTACGCGGTGTTCTACCTCCTTGCGTTTACCGCCATCGCCGTTTTCGTTTACGGCGTCTACCAGCGGTTCGCACGCTACGCCGACGGCGACGACGACTCGTTCGCTCGACTCGACGATCTTCCTGACCGAATCGTACGCAGCGCAAAAATCGTTCTCTCGAACGAGAAACAGTTCAATAGGGATCTCTACGGCGGCCTGATGCACTCGTTTATTATGTGGGGATTCTTGACGCTGTTGATCGCGACCATAATTATCGGGTTCGATCAGTACGCCTTCCAGAAGATCCTCCACAGGACGTTCTGGGAAGGGGACTTCTATCTCGCCTACTCGTTCGTCGTCGACGCGATGGGACTGCTGTTCGTCGTCGGCATCGGAATGGCGATGTACCGGCGCTACTGGGTGCGCAATCACCGCCTCTGGGATCGACACACCTCCGTCGAGGACGACCTCTTCATCTGGACGCTGTTCGCGCTGGGCGCCGGCGGCTTCCTGCTCGAGGGACTGCGCGTCTACAGCGCCGGCATCCCCGACCACGAAGTCGTCAGCTTCGTCGCCTACGGGATGGCGCTCGGCTTCGATGCGATCGGACTCTCGACGCTCGGCGCACAACAGGCCGGGCTCAACGGCGCCGGATTCAACGTCGAGAACCTCCACTGGCTCGCCTGGTGGACCCACTCGCTGATCGCCTTTTTCTTCATCGCCTGGATTCCGTACGCCAAGCCGTTCCACATGATCTCCTCATTCGCGAACGTCGTCACGCGTGACGAGAAAGCCGGCCGGCGCCTGCCGAACGTCCCCTCGGATCTCGACGCGACCAACGCCGAATCCATCGACGACTTCACCTGGAAGGAAATCCTCGACCAGGACGCCTGTACCAAGTGCGGTCGGTGTTCTCGGTCTGTCCCGCCAAGGCCTCAGACCGCCCACTGACCCGCAACGTCATCCTCGACCTGAAATCCTACCGCGAAGACCTCGAGGCCGGCGGCGATGACCAACCCATCATCGCCGACGGCGGAACGTCCGTCATCAACACGGAGACGATGGAGTCCTGCATGGCCTGCATGGCCTGCATGGACGCCTGCCCCGTCGAAATCGAGCACCTCAAGAGCTTCACGCGGCTCAACCGCCAGATGACCGACCAGGGCGACGTCCCCCCCAGCATGCAGGACGTCTTCCAGAACGTCATGCAAAACGGCAACACCTTCGGCGAATCACCCCGAAACCGCGGCGACTGGACCGACGAACTCGAGTTCGACGTCACCGACGCCCGCGAGGAGGAAGTCGACTACCTCTGGTACGTCGGCGACTTCCCGAGCTACGACGCGCGAAACAAGCAGGTCGCCCGCTCGCTGGCGACCATCCTGAAGGAAGCCGACGTCAGCTTCGGCATCCTCTTCGACGACGAGAAGTTCGACGGCAACGACATCCGCCGCGTCGGCGAGGAACTGCTCTACGTCGAACTGGCCGGCCACCACGTCGAAACCTGGGAGGACTGCGAGTTCGACACGATCGTCTGTACCGACCCGCACTCGTACAACACCTTCAAAAACGAATACCCCGAACTCAACTTCGACGAGTTCTCGGACGACCCGATGATGCCGTTCGACTACGACGACCAGTGGAACGACGACGGCGACATCGACGTCCTCCACTGGACCCAGGCCGTCGAAGAACTCGTCACCGAGGGCAGACTCGACCTTACCGGCACCGAACTCGATTATACGGTCACCTACCACGACCCGTGTCACCTCGGCCGCTACAACGACGAGTACGAGGCCCCACGCGAACTCATCACGGCGACGGGCTGTACGCTCGACGAAATGCCGCGCAACCGCAGCAATTCGTTCTGCTGTGGTGGCGGCGGCGGCGGCCTCTGGATGGACTTCGAAGAAGAACCCAAACCCAGCGAAGAACGCATTCGCGAGGCCTTAGAGGACACCGACGCCGGCAGTGGCGTCGAAAAATTCGTCGTCGCCTGTCCGATGTGCATGACGATGTACGAAGACGGCCGCAAAACCGGCGGCTACGAAGACGAAATCGAAATCGTCGACGTCGCCGAACTCATCGTCGAAGCGATCGAGAAGGAAGACGAGGCGAAGATCGAAGTCGCTGCGGACTAACGGAGAACCGGTCTCGGTAGTTTTTTCGCCGTTTTGGACGTCGATCTTCGACGCCACATATCCGTTCGACGAGGAGTGTCGAGACCGGAACGGAATTCATTCCGTTTCGCTATCGTAGATCATGTCGTCGATGTCGTCATCGTCGATGGCATCTCCCGACTCTGCCGTCCTCGAGAGCAGGCCATCGATATCCTCGTCGGAAAGTTCGTCCCACTCGTCGCGAAGCGACTCGATAAACTCAGAGCGGGACTCGTAGACGGAATCGACCAATCGCTCGAGTAGTTCCTGCTGGGTTACCGTGTGACCGGTCTGTGACTCGATCTCGGTCTGTAAATCCTGCAGTCGCCCCTTCGTTCGATCGTCTATTTTTACCGAAGTTATCATACTCGGTGTAAGTGTTTTGATGACCTAAAACTTTTCCTGGTATGCAGCCGACACGATAGACGTAGTGGACGATGGCCTCGGCGGTGCCGGCAGTACAGTACGGCTCTGGGTGTCTGATACCGCCTTTCAGTCCGTGGAACCGGCTCGAGTCGGCGCCTCTCGGGTTGCTCCATCGGCAACGATGCTGGTCTCGTTTGTCTCCTCGACGAACGCGAGAAAATTGTCGAAGACCAGTTTCGCCTCGCTGGCCAGCCGATAGTTCTCCTCGGTAATCTCGCCGAGGACCGACTCGAGGCGTTCGTCGGAGAGTTCTTTCCGGTGGACGAGTTCGCGAGCGGTCTTGCTATCGTACTCGGGATGGAACTGAACGCCGAAGACGCGATCCATTCGGAACCCGTGGTTCGAATACTCGTTACTCGCGAGGGGGGTGGCGCCCGGCGGGAGTTCGACGACCTCGTCGGAGTGGCTGGTGAAGGCGGTGAACGTCTCGTCGATTCCATCGAACAGCCGGGAGTCGCCGGTGTGTTCGATCTCGCTGTACCCGACCTCGTAGACGCCCATATCCGCGACGGTGCCGCCGAGAACGTCGGCAAGTAGCTGGTGGCCCCAGCAGATACCGAGGAAGGGAACACCCCGATCGATCGCTTCGCCGACCCACTCCGCGACCGGCGATATCCAGTCGTCGTCCCAGTAGACCGACGCCCGCGAGCCGGTAACGACGACCCCATCGTACTCGAAAGTGTCGGGAACCGTACCGTCGGTAACATCGAACTCTGCCAGCGACGCGTCGAGTTCGCGCCGGAAGTTCCGCGTCGTGTTTTCGTCCCGATGAGCGGCGTTCAGGACGGCGATACGTAGCTGACTCATTGCACGCTACTGGCAACTCGATAAAAATAGGCCTTGCGCACGGTTGCAACGTTGCCGATATTCGGGACACCCGTGGAAGGGCGGGCGAGCCAGAGGGTGGTGTGGGACCGACGGGAGACACTCGCTTCGGGGCGGATATCAGTCACAGCGTAAATTGGGCCGACGGAAAATCCGCTCTCGAAGACACGACGGTACGATCATCGGAGGTGATAGTTACCGCCTTCGTCCCGGCGGAAGCGCTGGCCCGTGTCGAACCAGCCGTCGGTAAACCGGCCGCGGTCCTCGGCCGCCTCGCGCTCGCTGCCCTCGAGATCAGCGGGTTCGCCACCTTGCTCGTCACCGGTGCTGGACGGAGTTACGTAGCCGTCGGCGACCATCGGTCCCGCAAGCTGGAGACGACCGGTCGCCGCATCCTCGAGGACCGAGTCCTCGCCGTCGATCAGTCGAGCCCGGCAGTCAGGAACCGGACGGCCGACGACGGAGGCGGTGCTGTCGGACTCACCTCGATCTGCGCCAAATCGCTGGCTGAGAGCGGTCGGACACTCTAGACGGCCGTAGGCTCGAGCAACTGTAACGCCGCAGTCGTGATAGGCCGCGACTACGTCGTCGGCGACCGGTCCCTCGCAGACGACGCGCTCGAGCGAATCGACTGCGTTCTCGAAGCCGGATGCGTTCGCAATATCGCGAATCGCCGGTTCGCGTCCAGGGAGAAACGTCGCGTCCGCTTCGGCCATCGCCGTCGCCGCGTCGCCGGGGTCGAACGCACGGTCGAGCAGGAGCGTCCCGCCGACAAAGAGCACCGACAGCGCCACGCGAACGAACCCGTCTGCCGTTGCAAGCGGTAGCGTCAGCGGGACGACGTCGTTCGCGGCGAGCCCCCACGCGACGATGCCTGTGACGCAGTTTCGCTCGAGGGTGTCCGCGGAGTAGCGGGCGACCGGACGCCCCGATACGCCGTGGAGCGCCAGCGGCGAGTGTGTTCTCGCGCGGTCGTCATCGAACGCCACCGGAGCGCGTTCGGTTTCGGTCAGTTCCTCGATCGTCACCGCTCGATCGAACGGGATCGAGCGCACCAGATCGCGCTGGGCAGCCTCGGCGACGACCAGTTCGGGCTCGAGGACGTCGAACGGTCGGTCGACCGAAGCCGGTGTCAGGAGGTGCGAGATCGGCGCGAGGGTCGCACCCAGCCGCCGACACGCGAAAAAGAGGGCGAGCGAAGCGACCCGGTTTCGCGTGACGAGACAGACCGTATCGCCGGGGCCGATCCCCCTCGACGAGAGACGGGCAGCCGTCCGCGTCGCAACCGTCGACAGCCCGTCGTAGGTAATCCGATCTTCGTCGATCGTTTCTGCAGGGGCGTACAGCCGATCCTCGGAGATGTCGACGACCGCCGTTCGGTCCGGGAAGTGCTCCGCTCGACGCGCCAGCGAGAGAGTCACGGTGAACCCTCCCACGCTCGAGTACGTAGTAGACCGGGGGTCAGTCGCAAGCACGGACCTTTCGCCGAACGACTTGGCGGGATAGTGCGTCGCGACCGCTAGTTGACTCGATCCGTCGGGAACGGCTGCGACTGAGCCAGGCGATACCGAGCGTAACTGCGACTCCCGAGTTCGAGCACCGGCCGTCCGTCGACTACGACGAATCCCGCGGGCCGTTCGTCGACTACGACGAATCCCGCGGGCCGTCCGTCCGCTCCTCGAGAAAGCCCAGCAACAGGTCGTTGACCGTCCGCGAGCGCTCGACGAAACAGAGGTGTCCCGCCCCCTCGAGTTCGACGAACTCGCCACGCGGCAGCCCTTGCGCCAGCGCTTCTCCTGTCGCAGGCGAGACCAGTTCGTCCCCGCCGCCGTGGATCACCCGTGTCGGCTGGGTCACCTCGACCAGCCAGTCGGTCGCGTCGAATCCCTCGAGCGCTTCGACCTGTGCCGTCCAGCCCGCTCGATCGGCATCTCCGTCGGCCCGCCAATCCGCGATGCCGTCGCAAACGTCGGGCTGGGCCTCGAGAAAGTCTTCGGAGAGTCCTGCCTCGAGCGACGACCGAAGCGCCGCTCGATCGTCCGGCGGCGCGAAAAGCGCCTCGAGGTCGAACGCGCTTCCCCGAGGTGCAGTTCCGAACAGTGTCAACGTCTCGACGCGTCTCGAGGTCCGGGCCGCCGCGAGCGCAATCGCCCCGCCGAGACCGCACCCGACGAGGTGGGCGTTGCGGATATCGCAGTCTCCAAGCACCGCCTCGAGGTCGGCGACGAGCGTCTCGAGGTCGTAGGGGCCGACGGGGGCGTCCGAGCGTCCCGTCCCCCGGAGATCCCAGACGACGACGTCGTAGGGTCCGGCGAGTGCGGCGTGTTGCCAGCCCCAGAGCCAGCCACCGAGGCCTGCTTCGGAGACGAACACGACGGGTGCTCCCTCGCCGTCGCGATCGTAGTACAGCGAGACGGTCCCGTTCGATGCGGTTGGCATGGGTGACTCGAGGGGACGAACGCCGAAAGAAGCGAGGGATTTCGATCGAGTCGACGATCACTGGACGGAAGCGTGGAGTCGACAGAGGAGTAGAGTCGAGTCTACCGTCGCCCGACGGAGGGGTGACGGTACGTCGACGGACGCCGGAACGACGATCCGCTCGAGCCGAACGAGTCAGCCGTTCAGGCGTTCAGGCGTTCAAAATCGGACTCAGGCATTCAGGATCTGTCGCAAGACATCAGGGGCGTCCTCGAGTGCGTCATCGAGATCTTCAACGTTTGGGCCGCCGCCCTGTGCGAAGTCCGGTGGGCCGCCGCCACCGCCGCCGACCCGGTCGGCGAGTTCGCCGACGACCTCGCCCGCGTTGACGCCGACGCCATCCGGAACGGCGACGACGAACTGTGCCCCGTTCTCACCGCTGCCAAGCACCGCAATCGTGTCCTCCCTGACGAGGGCGTTGGCGGTCGCGCGCAGTTCGTCCATGTCGGCGTCGATCCGGTCGACGACGGCGGTCGTGTCGCCGACCTCGACTTCCTCGCCGCCGCCACCGCCGCCGGCGCGGGCCTCTGCGAGCTGTTCCGTCAGGTCCTCGATCTCCTTGCCTCGCGCTTTCCACTCTTCGAAGAACCGTTCGGCGGTCTCGGGAACCGCTTCGGGCGAGACGTCGAGGATCTCGGCCGCTTCGTAGAGCGCGTCCTCCGTCTCCTGGGTCGCGTCGATCGCCGCCTCGCCGGCGGCGAACGTGATGCGCTCGACGCCGTCCTGAACGCGCTCCGTGTTGAGTACCTTGATCGAACCGATATCGCCGGTTCGAGCGACGTGGGTCCCACCGCAGGCCTGTACGTCTTCGTCGACGTGGATCAGCCGGATCTGCTCGCCCGGCGGAATGCCGCCCTGATAGAGGTCGAAGCCGTGGTCGGCTTCCGCATCGTGTCTGTCGGGCCATTCCTGACTAACCGCGGTGTTGTTCATGACGATCGCGTTGGCCCGATCCTCGATGGTTTTGACATCCTCGCGGGAGATTCGGTCGTAGTGGCGGAGATCGATTCTGGAACTCTCGACGCCCTTCTGGGCACCGGCCTGCCTGATGTGTTCGCCGAGTACCTGGCGCGCTGAGTGAATAACGATGTGGGTCGCCGTGTGGTGGCGCATGAGCTGGCGTCTTCGCTCCCCGTCGATCTGTCCGTTGACCAGGTCACCCTTCCCCGGTTTCTCGTCGGTCCGATGGAGGATGACGCCGTCGACGATCTGGACGTCTTCGACTTCGACCGTCGTGTCGTCGGTCGAAAGCGTTCCCCTGTCAGACGGCTGGCCACCGCCTTCGGGGTAGAACATCGTCTGATCGAGAACGACGTCGTAGCCGTCCTCGCGTTCGAAAACGTCGAGGACGACTGCCTCGAACTGGGTTCGGTCCTGATCGTCGTAGTAGAGTTTCTCCGTCTCCGGGAGGTCGTCGAATCGCTCGGCGTCGCCTTCTTCGGTGCCCGTGACCGCCTCCGGCGTCTCGTGACGTTTCGCGACGAGGCTGTAGAAGTCGTCCGGCACGTCGACGTCTGCGCCGGTTTCCTCGGCTATCTCCGCAACCATATCCGGCTGAATGCCGTGAGAATCGTAGAGTTCGATCAGTTCGTCGGTCGGAACCGGCTCGCCTTTCTTCGCGTACTCCTCGGCCAGGGTTTCGACCCGGCGACCGCCGCGTTCGAGCGTTTCGCGGTACTTTTCGACCTCGGTGCGGACGATGTCGCGGATCGTATCGCGGTTTTCGTATCCCAGGCGTTCGGCCTGCATATCGACGAGTTCGTCGAGCGGCGCGTCGACGCCGGCGGTGTCACAGAGGCGTTTGGTCCGCCGGAGAACCATCCGCGCGAGGTAGCCCGTCCCGACGTTCGAGGGGACGATGCCGTCTCCGAGCATGTACGCGAGCGTCCGGCAGTGGTCTGCGATCGCGTAGATGTCCTCGAGCGGCTCCATCAGATCCTCGAGATCGCCAGCGTCGACGCCGAGTTCGGCGGCTATCTCGCCGCGTGCGGTCTCCATATCCTCGGCCTCGTCGATGTCCATGTGGCCCGCGAGTTTCGCGGCCCGATGGATGAGTTCCTCCTGCTCGTCGGTATGCTCGAGCCCCGCGTTATCCTTCAAAAAGGCAATCATGTCCGGATATACCGCCTCGTAGACGGTCGGTGTTCCCTGCGAGACCCAGGTCCATCGCTCGAGTCCGTAGCCGGTATCGACGATGTACGTGTCCATCGGGCTGTAGCGGTTCCCGTCTTTCATCTCGTACTCGCCGTCGGAGTCCTGTTCGAGGGACATGAAAACGAGCGTCGCGAGTTCGACGCCGCGGTAGATGACCTCTATCGCGGGACCGGCGTTCCCGCCGCCGACCCACGGGTCCTCGATGTAGATGACCTCCTCGAGATCGACGCCCAGCGAGTCGAAGAAGCCGTCACAGAGTTCGACGGTGCGATCTTTCCAGTAGACTTCGCCCTCGTACGCGTAGTCGCCGCCCGCGTCTTCGCGGGCGTTGAACGCGTGGTGGGCCATCATTTCGAAGGCCATCGTGTGCCGGCCGGTCTTGCCGACGTTGTCGATGTCCTGCATTCGGATACAGGGTTGTGAGACGCACAGCGGGTTCGCCGGCGGCGGCGTCTCGCCGCTCGTCACCAGCGGCTGGAAGTCGTAGATAGACGCCTGGGTCAGCAGGACGTCGTCGCGCCATCGGTTCGCCGCGACCGGATACGGCTCGATTCGCTCGTGGTCGTTGGCCTCGAAGTAAGAGAGAAAGGCCTCGCGCATCTCCTCGAGACTGTACGACCCCTCGAACCCCGCGTTGTCGATGAAGCCGTACTCTTCGCACGGCGGCTCACCGCAGGTTTCTCTGCGCTGATCTCGCGTCCAGAAGTGAGCGCCGCATTCAATACATTCCTTGCGCTCGAATCCTTCCTCCTCGAAGTACTCGAGGCGGTATTCCTCCGCCAATTCGCTCATTACGCGTCTAGTCACCCTGCAACGTGTAAAACAGTTCCGCAAATCGCCCCGCGAAACCATCGTCAGACGCGGCCGCGATAGCGCCTGAGTCGGCAGATTCTCGACCCGAAACGGGGGCGATCTCATCGATTCGATCCGCCGGAGACGGACCGATCGACCGGCAGCGAAACGAATTCGCGACGGGCATTGGCATGGACGACTCACCGATCGATACATCCAATAAAACCTTTAGGATGGCTCTCTGTCTCCACGTATAGACTGTCGCCACTCTCGACGCAATGACCCAGCCGCCAGCGACCACGCGACCGCGTACGATTCTCTACGTCGCCGCAACCGATGCTGCGGCCAGCGACGGCGCCGCCACGCTCGAGAACGTCGATTCCGGACCCGAGCGCTCGGTCCGGCCGGCGACGACCGTCGAGCGCGTCCGCAACTGGGCCCCCGCGGTCGACTGCGTCGTCTTCGGTGAAACGCCCACGACGGCGGCGGGGTCGAACCTGCTCGAGATAGCCGATGCCTGCGGTTCGACACCGCTCGTTCTCTTTTCCGAATCGACGTACGCGCCACCGGCTGCCCGGTCGACCGACGGCATCGACGGCTACGTTCGCCGCGACACCGACGACGCCGTCGCGCATCTCGCAGACGAGATCGAGTGGGTCTGCAACGATCGAGACGCGACCGACTCGGGGCTCGGCGATACTCGCGAGGACGAACCGATCATCGCCGCAGGGGAAACGTCGGCAGCGACCAGCGGGTCGACGGCCCCGCTGCTCGAGTCGTTCTCCGAGCTGATCGCCTGTCGCGACCGCGACCGGTTCTTCGAATTGCTCGTCGAGGCCGTAGCCGACAGCCTGGAACGCGAGTATTGCTGGCTATCGACGGTCCACTTCGGCGATTTCACCCCGCAAGCGACCGCGTCGGCAGTCCCAGACGACGACCTCGGGACGATGGCTCGGTCCGGCCAACTCGGCGACGCCCTCGGTACGAACGAGGCGATTCGGTTCGACGAAATCGGCGACGACGATGGTCCGGAGCCCCCGCTCGAGGGAGTCGAATCCCTGTGCTGCGTCCCCGTCGGCACCGTCGGAGTATTGCAGGTCGCCGCCGACGAACCGGCGGCGTTCGACGAACGAGACTGCGACCTGCTCGAATCGTGGGGGGCGATCGCCGCCCGATTCCTCGAGCGAGCCGACGCCGAAGCGGCCAACGAGTCGGAACGCGATCGACTGCGGGCGGCGCGAGACCGGTTGCTCGAGACGCGAGACCGGTTGGCGGAAGAACGCGACGCCGTCGCGGCCGACCGCGATCGAATTGCGACCGAGCGCGACCGCTACCGCACGCTCTTCGAAAACGTACCAGAGCCGGCGATCAGGTACGAGATCGATGACGGCCAGCCGATCGTCCGGACGATCAACGACACCTTCACGGAGGTGTTCGGCACCGACCCCGAGTCGGTCGTCGACGGCGTCGTCGACGAGGACACCGTTCCGCCGGGACTCGAGCACCGACGGGCGACGCTGCTCGAATCGCTTCGCTCGGGCGAGCGTCGCCAGCTCGTCTGTCGTCGGGAAACCGTCGACGGCGTCCGCGAGTTCCTGCTCACGCTCGTACCGCTCGAAGCGAACGTCGATGGGAACAGGGGGAGCACTGCAGTCGATAGCGGTTCAGACGGCGACCCCGAAACCAGCACTGGCGACGGAAAGCCCGACGCCCGCAACTCGGAGGGGATGATCGTCTACAGCGACGTGACCGAGGCCAATCGACGCGAGCGACGGTTAGCAGCCGCCGAGTCGCGCCTCGAGACGATCGCTGATCTCGTCGACGACGACGTGCGAAGCCCCCTGAACGTCGCCCGGGGGTACCTCGAGCTCGCCGCCGAGACCGGTGACAGAGAACACTTCGCGGAGGTCGACGACGCTCAGGAACGACTGCGGGAACTGATCGATCAGATCGTCTCGATCGCCCGGCGGGACGCGGTGGTCGTCGAGACCGAACCCGTTGCAATCCACGACGTTGCGCGGCGAGCATGGATCGCCGTCGAAACCGGCGACGCGCGACTCGTCACTCGGAAACCGGAGGATCGCGTCCTCGAGGCGGACAAGACGCGGCTGCGAGAACTGTTCGAACACCTGTTTCAGGCGGTTCTCGACGACGCGGTCGAGAGTAACGACGACCATACCGCGGATGGAGACGACGAAATCGAAGTCGGAAACTCCGCCGGGCGCGAGGAGACGACAGTCGTCTCCGTGGGCTCGACCGACGACGGCTTCTACGTCGCTCGGCACGCACCCGAAACCGACGCCGAAGCCGTCGACAGCGGCCTCGAGGCGAATCCCGTCCCGGATCGACTGGCAGCAGCCGACGGCACCGGCTTCGGGATCGGCACCGTCGAGCGCATCGCCGACGCGCACGGCTGGAACCTCGGCGTCGCGGAGGACGACAGCCGCGTCGCCTTCGCGTTTCGGGGGGTCGACTCTCGCGACGACGAGTGAGTGAGCGATTTCGATGGTGATGTCGACTTCTTTCGTGTTCGGGCTCGAGTCAGTCGTCGGCCACCACGGAGAGGTTACCGATATCGGTCTCGAGGGCTTCGTACACGGGGCCACCATCTCAAGTTTGGTGCTTGTATGGGAATCTCAAGTGGCCAGACATCAGAAAATCCCTGACAGTAATTGGATTTGTAATGACCGAAACGGGATGCGTTCTTTCAGGCAGTTCTACCGAACCCATGTCTGAACGACGCATTCGAATATACGTCGGCCGTCAACCCTGTTATGGAGTTGAATCGCGTGGGTCGATTTCGGCCTGCGTGGTTACTGCGCTGCCTGTTCGAAGCTTGTAACCGAGCACCAGATTCGTGAATGTGAGAACTGCGACTACGGCAAGGATTTTGCTCACTGGATTGAAGCCGGCGATGCCGGTCCCGAGGTTGAACAGGAAGGTGAGCACCAAAAGCAAGAAGAGGAGGCCCATGTCCCGTGTATAAGTAGAGGTTCGGAGGGCGGCGATGCCATACAGTCCGCACCCCAGCACGATGCCAGGGAACATGCCTGGGAGGAAATATGGGGTGTAATCACCCAGTGTGCCGCCGATGACACCAGCAGAGAGACTGATCGAGACGACAGCCATGATTAGATTGGTGATCAGCCCGATCACAGCGAAGATGCCACCAAGGCGTACGAGCCATCGGTTCCGGTCAGCGAGATCACGGTGGAATCCGAGTAGCCCGATGAAACTTGCAGTCCACGCCGCTCCGATGAATGCCTGCCCCACGGTCATGTACTGCTCCTGAGTTCCTGCGGCGAGATTGAACGCTAAAATTGCGGCGTCGGCGGCGAAAATTACGCCTGCAATTGTAAACGCTGTTGCACGCCACGCTTCGATCGCTCCTCCTTGATGTGCGTTCTCACTTGTCATATCAGTACGATTGATCGAATTGTAATAACTTTTTCCTGAAATTCTTTATTGATGAGATATCGTCGCGATTCGAGTACCCTCTATGCCGAGGCGAAGAAGGGGACGTGCCACTATGGCGCCTGTCTCTCGTACGGTTGGTGACGGCTTGCCGAGAAGGTGTCAGGGCGAGCCCGAGAAGACCGTGTGTAGCGGATGGAAACGGTACTCGCGTTCCGTTTAAACGATACATACGATATATCTTCATACGCACGTGTGGCGGTTCCGAAACTCGACGAGAAGTGCCGTAGCCGAGAGAAGGAGCAGAGTACAGTTACGGGGACGTATACTCTACTCCAATCGTTCATAGCAATTCCGTCTGAGATACATCTCCTCGACCAGTTATTCGTCCCCCTCGAGCGCCAGCGACGCCAGCATCGCCTCGAGGTGCAGCCGTCCTTTACACCCTCGGTGATCCGGTAGTCGACCACGCAGAGGCGCTCGAGCAGGCGGACCGTCGCCTGCTCGGGGATGTCAAACACACAGGCCGAGGGTGTGACCGGTCGATTACGTCGCCGCCGACGAGGCCGCGGCGGACGGCGCTAGCTCCGGGACCAACACCGTCGAGCGCAATTGCAACTGTACACGACCGGAGCGTCTGCGTCACGGAGGACGGTAGTCGTGCCACCTTCGCGTTTTGGCTGCCGACGCTCGCGACGACGAGTGAGCGACCGAATTCGGTGGTGGTCTCTGACTTCCTGCGCGTCCGTGCTCGCATCAGTTGTCGACAACCACCGGGCGCTCGCCACTATCGGTCTCGAAGGTTTCGTACGCCGCGATGATCATCTCGATATTCGAAATCGCCGGCTCGAGGGTCAACGGCCCGCGGAGGTGACCGTCGAGCGTTTCGACCTCCGCGAGGACCTCCTCGAGGCGAACTCGCATGCGGTCGCGGTCGCCGTCGCGGTCACGGGTGGTCACGCGCAATCAACCTCGACACCACTGGCCTCCACACCGCCGGCCTCGACACCGCCAGAAGCGTTTGTAGGTGCTGGCGGGAACGGAGACTCGAGCGGCCGGATACCGCGTCCAGCAGCCCCAGCGGCCGAACCGGGGGTCCGGAAAGCAGCGGTCATTTGTTTAGTCGGTACTACCGAAACCATTTCGTAGCTACGTGATTGAATATACATTGTCCTTCAGCATCGGAGGACGCAGGTCGGGTGTTCCTAGCACCCGGCCAATTTTACGCAAATTGGCGATGCTGCGCCCTAATTTTCCAGTCACTACTTAGTCACTTATAACTTGCCATGACGCGAAATTAACGGATTCTTGGTCGTGTAGTATCGAGTCGTCGTGAAACTGTCTCCCACTAGATCCGGGCATCAGTTTGGGCGATAGGTTCAGGAAAGATTGGTATCAGGGCGGGGCCCCTACCTCGACAGTTCAATCAGCCGAGAAAATCACTGGTGTCCGTTTAGTGATTCTCGTGACCGAACCGACCGAATGAGGACGGGGAACCCACGTTACCGTACTGTTTTCGGAGGTCCGTAGACGACGGCTGACGCCTTCTACGAACCCGAAAGCACGTCAGTCGCCCTCAACAGAACTCCCGGAGTGCAGTTTCTCGGGCCAGATGATTCCTGCGATCCCGATTATCGTGAGAACTCCCCCGACGACGACCAGTGCTGATAGTTCGGATTCCGGCGGCGGATAGCCACTCGAGGCCATCGAGAGGCCAACGACGGCGATTCCGAGAGAGAAAAAGTAGGATACTCAGTTCTCTGTTGATTTCTGTTGGATAAGCCCGATCCACAACTCCTCAATTTCCTGTACGAAAGTGATGAAATCTTCCGGTTCAACTGGCTTTTGAACATAGTGATCCGCATCCAGACCATGCGTTTTGACAATGTCCTCTCCAATTTCTGAACTCGTGAGGACAACAACAGGGATCCCACATATTGCTGGCTCATTATCCAGCGCAGACAACACGTCCATACCTTTGTCTCCGGGTAACTTTGGCTCAAGCAAGATCAGATCAGGACGCGGGGTATCTACATACTCACCGCGCTGAGTAACGAAATCGAGAGCGGCGTCAGCATTAGAGACAGTGTAGAGGCTATTCTTGAGTTTCGCATCTTTGAATGACTCTGTGAAGAGACGTGTGTCTCCGGGATTTGGTTCAACCAGTAAAATATTGACTAGCTTATCCTCCTGCTCATCGTTCGAAGCCATTGCGAACTGTTTCAGGTAGCCATTTAAAAGGTTGAGGTCAATTATATTGACCAGTCTATTTCTGTACTGAACGGTCGCTATTTTCGCAAATCGAGCCGGTTTTCGTGTTGCATTCGCGCCCTGCGTTCAGTCCGACTTTTCCATCATCACCGGTAGCTGATAGAAGCACTCCCGATAGATTCGCATCTCGTCTCTGTGTGAGCCATAGTTTCCGAGAACGCGGATAGAACTGAATAAAAACCGCGAGTCAATAGTGCAGCTGACTCCGGTAGTTACGCATCTGCTTCGAGGGCCAGCGACGCCAGCATCGCCTCGAGTTGCAGGCGCTCGTTCGCGCCTTCGGTGATCCGGTAGTCGACCTCGCCGAGGCGCTCGAGCAGCCGAACCGTCGCCTGTTCCGGAATATCGAACTCCCAGGCGGAGCGGTGGAGCTGGTCGATGACGTCGCCGCCGGCGAGCCCCCGCTCGGTCAGGAGGTCCTCGAGGGCCGCGCGGGCGGCGGTGAAGTCGCCGTCGATGGCGTGGTCGACCATCGCCTCGACCTCCTCGGGGCGGGCGGTGGCGGTGATCGCGAAGACGGTCTCCTCGTCGACGGTCTCGCCCATCACCGCGGCGGCCTGCAGGGCGTTGATCGCCTTTCGCATGTCGCCGTCGGCCGCGTAGACCAGAGCGCCGACGCCGTCGTCGGTTACCTCGATGCCCTCGATAGCGGCGATGTCGCGGACCTGCGACTCGATGGCGTCCTCGGTGAGTTCGGTAAATCGGAAGACCGCACACCGTGACTGGATCGGATCGATGATCTGGCTCGAGTAGTTACACGAGAGGATAAATCGGGTGTTGTTCGAGAACTGCTCCATCGTCCGGCGCAGGGCGGACTGGGCGTCGGACGTCAGCGCGTCCGCCTCGTCGAGAAAGATGATGCGGTGGTCGTAACCGCCGAAGGAAGAGCGTGCGAAGTCCTTGATCCGATCGCGGACGACGTCGATCCCGCGCTGATCGGAGGCGTTGAGTTCGAGGAAGTTCTCGCGCCAGTCGTCGTCGTATACTTCGCGGGCGATGGCCTGTGCTGCGGTGGTTTTGCCCGTACCGGCCGGCCCCGCGAACATGAGGTGGGGTAGGTCGTCCTGTTCGACGTAGCGCTTGAGTCGCGGGACGATGTTCTCGTGGCCCTTGATTTCGTCGAGCCGTTCCGGCCGGTACTTCTCGATCCAGACTTCGGTCCTGCCGGGGGTCGGCTCCGCCGCCTCGGCGTCGGCCTCGCTCATACTGGCCCAAGTGCGGGACGGAAGATAAATCGCCCGAAGGGCGGTCTCGATTCGGGCCATCGAATCGCCGGGCAAGGCAGCACCCCGTCCCCGACGACTTGATTGCGCCGACGATCTGATGGAATCGACGATCGACGGCGCACACGACCGATGGGACCGGAAACGGCGTGACGCTGCCGGGCATGTTCGACCCGAAATCGACACACATCCCGATATTTCCGTTACAGGTTTATCTGCGTGCCGGTGTGAGGATGCCCCATGGAAGGGGACAATCACCGCTTTCGGCCTGCTGTCGTGATACTCATCGCTCTCGTGATAATTAGTACCATCCCGATACCTGTCGCCGCCCAATCCGGCGCGCAAGCCGGCGGCACGGTCGTCGTCGAGGAAGGCGAAACGGTCGACGAACTCGAATCGTTCGCAGGGACCGTAATCGTCCGTGGCACCGTCACCGGCGACGTCAGCGCCGTTGCAGGCGACGTGACCATCGCGAGCACCGGGACGGTCGAGGGCGATCTAGAATCGGCAGCTGGAAGCGTGACGATCGCCGGGGTCGTTAACGGCGACGTCGAAATCGGAGCCGGGAGTGTAGAGGTTACCCGGGATGGCACCGTCGGCGGTACGTTCACTGCCGGTGCCGGCAACGTAGTCGTCGACGGCGTCCTCGAGGGGAATGCGGAAATCGGCGCCGAGACAATTCGGCTAGGCGAGACGGCCTCCATCGCCGGCGACCTGCGCTACGACGGTGACCTCGAGGGGAACACCGACTCGGTCGCGGGTTCGATAGAGGAGGATTCCTCGCTGGGAGTCGACGTCGCGCCGACGGTACAACCGTTCGCGTGGTGGATCGCCGCAGTCTACACCCTCGTGGTCAACCTGCTCCTCGGTGCCGTGTTGCTCGCGCTGTTCCCGCGATTCTCCGACAGCGTCGCCAGCACCGTCGCGACGGGTCCGTTCCGGTCCGGGCTGATCGGGCTGGGCGTCTTCGTTGGCATTCCCGTCCTGCTGATTGCACTCGCGATCACCATCGTCGGCATTCCACTATCCATCGTCGGCGCGATCGCCTTCGCCTTCTTGCTCTGGATCGCCACCGTTTACGGCTGGTTCGCCGTCGCAGCGGGCATCTTCCGGGCAGTCGGGATCGGGAACCGCTGGCTCGCACTCGTCGTCGGACTAGTCGTGGGTGCGGCCGTCTCCAGAGTGCCCATCGTTGGCGGTCTGCTCACCTTCCTCGTTCTCCTCCTCGGACTCGGTGCCATCGCTCGCGGGTTGTACGGCCATCGGCGAAACATCCGAGAGCGAGATCGAGGTCAACGAGTCGGTCCCGGCTCCGACGAACCGACCACGGATTGAACGGAAGCGACTCGTTCAGTCGCAGCGGTTCGATGCACTTTACGGAAGCGGAGCGACGCGCTCAAGGCCGTTCCGCCGTAACTGCGCGTATGCACGTCACCGTCGACGTCAAGGGCGAGACCACCTACGAAATCGATCTCGAGGCGGTTGCAGAAACGGCGGCCAGCACGAGCGAAAGCGAATCCGAAACGACCGACGCACCGCCGACGTACGCGGACCTGCTCCGCGAGATCGAGTTGAGCCCGCACGAGGTTAGCGTCCTCGTCGACGGGCGACCGGTGCCCGAGGATCAGCCGGTCGAAACCGATCACGTGACGGTGTTGCGACTCATCAAAGGCGGGAGCAAATGGTGACTCGACCGCCATGATCGCGGACGGCACCGCTACGGGACCCGCAACATCGAGAACTCAGCGTCACAAGCGCAGCGCAATCGAGCGGAACAGGCAGGGCAACGAAAGCCCGATCGTTTTTTCTGGTCACACGGAACAGAACGTATGAACGGAGATACCGTCGCGGGTTCCACGACGATCCGGCGGCAGCAACTTCACGATCGACCCGTAACCGACACGTCGTTGCCCGCCGTCAATCGAGGCGACTGACGAATGTACGTCCGCACTGCCACCCCAGATGACGCCCTCGACGTCCGGCGAATTCTCGACGCAGCCATGCTCGAGCCCGGCAACGTCGAGGATCGTATCGACGGCGAGAACGTCTTCGTTGCGGGCGATCACCGAGGCGGAGCGATCTCGAGCGGGGCCGGCCACGACGACGGCGCACGAATCCTCGGCACTATCGTTCTCGAACCCCTCGACACCGGGTCCGGCGCACACGTCGGCGCTATCGGCGTCCGTCGCCGCCATCGGGGTCGCGGGCTCGGCCGCGCACTGATCGAACGAGCGCTCGAGCGAGAAGGCCAACTCACGGCCAGATTCGACGACGACGTCCGCCCGTTCTACGAGCGCCTCGGGTTTTCGATCGAGCCGATCGACGACCGACGCAACCGGGGTATCGCAGTGACGACGGAACGCGCTTGATAGCTGTCGTCAGTGCGGTTGCAGCGCTGACCGCAAGATACGGGAACCCGTCTCCTGCCAGCGCAGTTTTATCCGACAGAACGTGGTAGCACCCTCCGCATGGCGCTCCAACGGATGCTCAGCGGCGATCCGTCGAAGAGTTCGAAGGTCTATCTCGCGATCGGTGCACTCTCGCTTGCGAAAGCGATCGCGGTTCGAAAGGATCGAGAGCGGTTCCGGCGGGAACTGCTCGATGCCGGCCTGTTCCTCGGTGCCGGGTTTGTACTGCGCCGGTTTAGCCAGCTCAAAGCCGAAAAACGTCGAGAACTCGAGTCCCAGCTCCCGGAGTGGGCGGTCGACGCGATAACCTCCGAATCCGCCTCGAAAGGGGTCCAGACCATTGCGAAACAACGACTGCGGAGCCGGTCGGAACCCGAACCGGAACCAGAACGGAGCTTCCGAGACCGAGCTCGCACCATCCTCGCGGATCTGTAATCGACGGGCCCGAAGCGGACGGCCCGGCGCAAAATCGTTCGACGTGACTAGATTCGATCGGTCGTCTACTGCAACTGCAGCGGGTTCGTCGCGGATGCCGGTGTCTCCGTCCCCTCAGCGGCGGGTCTCGGCCGGTTCCGGATCCGACCACTGAAATTCCGACGGATCGCCCGCCGAATCCGCGAGGCCGAAGGCGTCGTTTGAAACTCGCGTCGTAGTCGGTTCGGGGCCGAGGAGTGTCAATGTCCCATCCGAATCGGGTGCACTCGCCATCACGTTCGCGGGCGAATCGTCGGTTTCCGACGCGGTATACACCGCCTGTTCCGCAACGCGCGCTGCGTCGGCCGAACCGCTGTCGCTCTCGGACGACTGCGTAATCGTCGGTGTCGAATCCGGTCGACCATTTCCGTCCGATCCTGCACTCGCTTCTGCCGCGTCGACCGCCATCGCCTGGAGGGAGGCGAACAGCGTCCCCGCAGTCTCGTCGTCCGCATCGATCGCGGGATCGGTCGTCGCTTCGTGGTCGCCACCGCTTTCGACGAGTTCCGCCGGTGATTCCACGTCGTAGGCCTCGAGTATCGCATCCGGATCGGCCTCGACCGTTTCGAATACCTCCGTCACGTTCGAATCGGTGCTCATAGCTCCGCCTCCACCACTTTCCCCCTTCGTTACGCTGGGACTACCGCTACATTACTCTCGGAATACCCTCGAGAATGGGAGTTTCGCTGAATGCAACTAATCCGTAAAAACCGTTCTAGCCCCTCTAACCAGGCTTTTCGCTTTTCAGCATGTCTCACCTCTGGTTCGACGCTACCCACCCCCACTGTTTCAACTGTTCTCTATACACACCCCATCGCTTCAGGTGTTCCTCCGACCGTGAGTTACGGACGCGATGGGGTGGGGTTTCCCCTGATTACCATCCAAAACTTTTCAGGATATAGTTCGATCCTACTACCGTTATACCTACAAAAATGGTGAGTACCACTACCTGAGTCACGAATCCTGCTCCAAGGAGACCGTCGGTTATATACAATGCTTCGTATACAGCTACTCCAACCAAAAGAGCGGTTATTAGTTTCCCACTTTTTGGACGTTGCCACTCGCTGTCGGCCTTCTCCCAGATTTGGGTTAGTTTGTTACTCATTCGGGATCACACTTTAGTTCGGCCTGGTTATCTACTGAAATCATTCGATGTGGGATTAAATCAATCTTGGGTGCTTATCGGGAATCAGTCGGAAATATAGAATATCTCGTAGTAGCCTTCATCGGGAGTCGGGAACATATCGAGATGTGACCCGGGAACATGGTTCTGTGGAGGCTTGACATTTGGAGTGGGAACGTGGAGGAGTTCTCGATTTACGTCGAACCAGTATCCGCTTACGAAGACGTCTATCTCTGGTTTACAGGGTCCGTATCCAAAGAAGGAGCAGTTATCTTTGTCACAGAGAATGAGGGTTAAATCGGTCGAATCCTTGAGGTCGCCGACAGCCTTTCCAGCGACTCCTCCGACGAGACCACCGACAAAAGCACCCTTGATACCACCAACAGAGCCAATCAGGGCACCAAGAATACCACTAATAGCGGCTTCAGTATATTCTGCCAGTACCTGTTCGTAGCCGATACACACTCCTAATTGATGGTGAGTATCGTTTTTGAAATAGTCACAGTCCCTATCTGCTGCACTTTTTAGATAATATGCTCCGAGTTGGTCTATCGAATCTTTCACTCCTGCTTTGATCTCCTTTGCGACATGCACGAGGAGTTCTTCTTCTTTTTGAATCCTGACCGTATTCGAGCCAGCACTGGCGTTGCTCGCGTCCCTGAGTTGGCCCCAGAGGCCGTTGCTACTCGAGCTCGCATCGGCTGTTCTGACCCGACTGGTGTTGCCGGTCGAAGTGGCATTCTCGAACGCACTCTCGTCGAGACGCTCGAGAACAGCATTGGAAATCTCGTACGGCTGTGTACTGTCGGATGCCAGTGGCTCGAACTCTCCGGCAGACTGATTGGAGGAATCCTCAACCGAGAGGATGGTTCCGTTTTTCTCTCCCGTCTCTAGGTTGTGAGCGATCGACGCGGTATATTGCGTTCCGTTGGAAGTGACAGTCTCGACGTTGACGTCGATATTGCTCTCGATACCGTGTTCGCGATCGTGAGCGGATGCAAGTCCACTAAATCCAGCCAGACCGGTAACAGCACCACTTGTCTGTACGAATCGTCTGCGGTTTATTTTATTACTCATATATTAGAATTAATACTGTTTTATTGTAAATGTTACGTTATTGGAAATTATCTACAGTGACAGCTAAATATGTGTGCGTGATTTTAGATAGGCACTCCCACACATATTCCTCGCGCCCCCACAGACTTGATACAGCGGTCAACTGCTTATGGAGCGCCAGTTGTTCGGTACAGTGGTGGCCGTTGTCGCTGCGACAGACTAGACACGCGAACGGGCTCTCTGGATTACTCGATCTGGTACCTCCTCGTTGGTAGTGGTCGTCGAATCACCTCGAGGAGGTCTTCGGCTGGTATGTCGCTCTCGATCGTTCGGTCGAGGAGCGCCGCCATTTCTGTGGATAGGCTTCGAGCACGTACAATGGCCGTGTAACGGCTCCAAAGAGTGTCGACGGACCAGCGTCCCGACGGCCGTTCGAAACCTGCTTTGTCGAGCCAAGCCCCGGTCGAACCTAGAACAGGTCCTGGGTCAACTCGAGCGTTTCCTCCCGGTCGTCCCAGTTGACGAAGAGGGCGACGCTCGTCGCGCTCGTGATGATGTCCTGCAGGTGAATGCGGGCCTCGGCGAGCGGGTTGACGATCTCGCTTATGATTCCCGGCTGGTTCGGGAGTTCGCCGCCGGTCACCCGAACGACGGCGATCGGGGAGTCGACGGTGACGCTCGAGAGTTCGTCGCGAGCGATGACCTCGCGGTGGAGGATGTTTTCGGCGCGTTCGGCCTCTGATTCGTCGATGTAGAACGTGACTGTGTCCATTCCGCTGGCGACGGCGTCGATATTGACGTCGCTCTCCGCGAGTGCCTCCGAGAGGTGATTGAAGATGCCCGGTTGGTTTCGGATCGCGCGGCCGGCGATGGTCAGGCAGGCGAGGGGACGCTCGCGCAGGTCGACGAGGTTGCTGAACTCGCCTTCGATGCTGGTCCCGCCCGAGAGGAGATCACCGTGCTGGTAATGAACGACGCGAACGTCGAGCTTTCCGCCTTTGTACGACAACGCGGACGGTGCGACGACTTCGGCCCCGCGGAACGAGAGGTTTCGAAGCTCGTCGACGGAGATTTCGCCGACGTTACGAGCCCCTTCGACGACGTGGGGATCGCCGGTCATGACGCCCTCGACGTCCGTCACGATAACGACTTCGTCGGCGTCCATGTACTTGCCCATCATAACCGCCGTGGTGTCGCTGCCGCCGCGACCGAGCGTCGTAATCGAGCCGTCGGGTCCTTCCGCCAGGAAGCCGGTGATAACGGGGACCGTCTCATCGAGTTCAGCGGCGACGTTCGTGGCGCGTTTCTGGGTCTCTTCGACGTTGACCTCGCCGTACTCGTCGGTCACGACGGGCCAGTCGTCACTACCCGGCTCGAGGAACATCGCGTCGATTCCGCGGGCCGACAGCGCGGCCTTGAGCATTCGAACCGACGTCCGCTCACCCATGCTGACGATCTGGGCCCGGTCGGCTTCGTCGGTTTCGAACGTAATTTCGTCGAGTAGTTCGTCAGTGGTCGACCCCATCGCACTGGCGACGACCGCGATTTCGTGGCCGTCCTTGACCGCGGCCGCGATAGAATCCGCGGCGCGGTTGATCCGATCGCCACTGCCAAGACTCGTTCCGCCGAACTTCGCTACGACGCGCATACTGCCACCTCGCAGCGGACCTGCATTGCGATGCTGTGACTCATACTCGGTCCGTTACCAGAGCGAGCAAATAACTGTGTCCCATCGACTGCGTCGTTACCGGTCTGCAATCGAACGGGAGTCGACCTTCGGTCGTCCCAAAATTTGACAATCACAAAACCACTCACGCACCGCATTTGCGACCGGGATTTATTGTTGTGCGCAGCATTACCATACGTCGATGAACGTACGGGATGCACTCGAGGCCGACGCCGACGCGCTCGCGTCGATCGCGGACTCCCCGACAGACGTGATGCGAAATCTCGTCCACGATCGGACGGTGCGCGTCGCCGAGGACGGAAGCCACGATCCGAACGCCGACGTGTCGGACTCGCAGTATGACGGCTCCGATCCGGAGGATTTGCTGGGTTTCATCAGCTTCGATGCGCGCGAAGACACCGTTCACGTCACCCAGCTCGACGGGACGGGCGAGGCCTGTAAGCGACTGCTTGCCGAACCGGTTCGATTCGCCGAACGGGAGTCGATGGCCGTCGAACTACTCGCGTCACAGGACGCCGACTCCGTCGAGACCGCAGCCGAAGAACTTGGCTTCCAACGTCACGGCCGAGGTCCCCGATTCGACGGATCACCGACGGTTCGGTTTCGACTCGAACCGTAGGACGAGTTCCGGCGTGAGAGACCGAGTCGTCGACGAAGGGCAAAAGTGAACCAGTCATGCGGGGGTGTGAGCGGACAATTTCCGCGAGTATCGGATTCTCGAGCGGGCCGACCGCCGCCGAAAAGAGTGCAACAACCGAACGAAACGGACATCGAGACGGGATTTGCCACTGGTGGCGGCGCCGTACGCGGAAGGTCGGCCTCGAATTCTATTAGGAGAATTTCTGTACGGTCACATCCAGCGTGTTGAGGTCGACGATCGGAGCGAACCCGGCGTCGGGATCGATGTTTACGCTCTTCTGGAAGTCGGTCTGGGCTTGCCAGCAGCCGGAGTTGATCGCGAGGACGTTGTGGTACTTCCCGAACCCGAGTTTGTGGACGTGGCCCGTATGGAAGATGTCTGGAACCTCGTCGATGATGAGGTAATCCTTCTCTTCCGGCGCGAGTCGCGTGTGACCACCGAACTGCGGGGCGACGTGGCGTTTCTTGAGGAGGTGATACATCGCTTTGTGCGGCTCGTCGTAGCTGGCTTTTTCTTCGGGGAGTTCCGCGATCACCTCGTCCAGCGACACGCCGTGGTACATCAGGACGGAAACCCCCTCGAGAGTGACCATCGACGGGTTACTCACGATACGGGGATCGTGGGCAGACATGATCTCCCGCAACTCCTCGTCGAATCCGGGTTGGGGTTCGGCGAGGCGAACCGCGTCGTGATTCCCCGGAATCATGACGATCTCGATATCGCCGGGTACCTTCTTCAGATGCTCGCTGAACGCCTCGTACTGCTCGTAGATGTCGACGATGTCGAGTTCGTCGTCCTGATTCGGATAGACGCCGACGCCTTCGACCATGTCTCCCGCGAGCAGCATGTATTCTACGTGCTGTGCCTGCTCGGTATGGAGCCACTCAGCGAACGCGTTCCACGCGTCGACCATGAATTCCTCACTACCGACGTGAACGTCGCTGATCAACGCCGCCTGGACGTGTCGGTCCGCCGTCGACGGTTCGTGAGTCCGCGGTACGTCCGGGAAGTACATCGAATCGACGAACGCGATCCCTGAATCGTCGGCAAGCGTCCCTTCCATCGCGAGGACCTCGTCGCAGAGCAACTCGTCGACGAGGTCGACGTACTCCCGATCCTTCATCACGAGCCAGGGGAAGGTTCCGGTCGCGTCTTCGAGTTCGATCAGCCAGTGACCGCTCGCGGTCGATCGGATGTCGTTGACCAGGCCGACCATCCCAGCCTCGCTCCCGCCGGGCATGGATTGAATCGCCGACGCGGGCCGATGGTTGATCCGGGCGCGAAGCTTCGCGCCCAGTCGGTCGAGTCTGTCCCGGAAGACCGAGACGAAGTCACCGTACTCCCCCGTTCCAGTGCTCTGGCCGGTCATATCCCCGACGATCTCGAGCGAACGTTTCGACGGGTCGACGGAGCGAGCTGCGGCGGTCGACCCCCCCGTTTCAACTGGAGATGGGTCGATCGATTTGGACGTCCGTGCCGAGTCGGCTCCAGTCGAAACGGAGGGGGTTGGGTCCGCGGATTCGGACGCGCTACTCGCGCCGACAGCGTCCCCTCGAGTTGAATCTGCGGATTCGTTCGTCGAGAGGACTGCCTGGACGTGATCAGTCCGAACGACCAGTGCATCGTCCGGCACTTCCTCGAGAACGCGCTCGAGGGCTGCAGTTGGGTTCGGGGCCGCGGCGAGTTGCGTCACCGCCTCGCGTTCTGCATTGTACCCGCGGGTCGTGAGTTCGCTGACGATCCGAGCGGGAGCCTCGAGTGGCACACGCCACGCATTCTCGAGCGACGGCAAAAGGATAGCGAATCCCGGTCCGTGAATCGCAGCTACCCGCCGCGAGACGTGTACCGAATCGGAGAGTTGTACGGAAGGCTACACGACGGCCGGATTTCCAGAACCCGACCTTCGCCGGAAAGTTGATGCTTCGTTCCGAGAAACGGGGTCTCGATGGACGGTCCCGACGCCGGGAAACGGAATTTCGATCAGCCCGACTCTCGGAATGAGGACCCGAGACCCGGCGTGACGATAGCGGACGACGAGAACGAGACGAGATCCGACACCACGTCTCGATACGGTAGATCCGACGCGGTCAGAATCGAGGATGGGATCGGTCGCTGGCTTCTCGAGACCGACGACCGCATGGTTGCCGTGAGTCGGAACATTGCGATGGCCTTCGTCGGTGTCGCCGTCGCCAGCCTGCTTCTCTTCGCGATCAGCGGCCAGTTTCCGGTACTGGTCGCCGTCGAAAGCGGCAGTATGTCGCCGAACATGCAGACAGGCGACCTCGTCTTCATCGTCGAAGAAGACCGATTCGCCGACGGCGCCGCCATCGACGGAACCGGTGTCGTCACCCTCGATCGTGGCCAGGAAAGTGAGTATCAGAAATTCAACAACCCGGGAGACGTTATCATCTTTCGGCCCAACGGCGATCCGACGGCCACGCCGGTGATCCACCGCGCCCACTTCTGGGTGGAAGACGGCGAAAACTGGGTCCAAACGGCGGCTGATCCGGGTTTGATGAATGGAGCAACCTGCACGGATATCCCGTCGTGTCCAGCATCCCACGACGGGTTCGTAACGAAAGGTGATGCGAACGAGGCGTACGACCAGGTCCCGCATTCGGGTGCGGAGACGACCGTCGTCAGCCCCCACTGGGTGACCGGCAAAGCGATGACTCGAGTTCCGTGGATCGGTCAGATTCGACTGACGATCGACTCGATACGGATGGCGACCGGTTTCGGATCGATCGCTATCGTCGGTGCATCGAGTATACTCGCACTCGTTCTATTCGTGGTAGCGGCCGGAACTGATACGGGCCGCTCATAGTTTGGCCCATTCAGTATTCCTCTGAACAGAAAGTTGATTGTTGGGCCGGTCAAAGCGAGTTACGATGAGCGGTTCTAGCACCGACAACCCCCCTGACGATTCTGGCGACGAACCCGACCGACGGAACCAAATCGGCGGTCGCGCTCACAGGTCGGAGGAGACAACTCGATCTGATTCTGATTCTGACGCCGTTACGATCGCCGACGACGGCTTCGTTCGCTGGTTCCTCGGTACCAACGACGAGAACGTGGTGATGATTCGCGATATACTGAGCAGCGTCGCCATCGTCGCCGTTGTCGGCCTTCTTCTGTTCGGAGTAAGCGGCATCTGGCCCCCTCTCGTCGCCGTCGAGAGCGGAAGCATGCAACCGCACATGGAACGGGGTGATCTGGTATTCGTCGTCGAGGAAGGCAGATTCGTCGGCGACGGGTCCGTCGAAGGAACCGGCGTCGTCACCCTCGAGCAAGGGCAGGAGACGGGCTATACCAAGTTCGGGAAAGCCGGTGACGTTGTCGTCTTCAAGCCCGATGGTAGTGGATTTGATACGCCGGTGATCCATCGCGCCCATTTCTGGGTCGAGGAGGGAGACAAGTGGGTCAATACCAAGGCCAATCCTGAGTTTACCGACGGTGCGACGTGTACAGAAGTCGCGAGTTGTCCTGCTCCTCACGACGGATTCGTTACCAAGGGCGACAACAATCCCAGTTACGACCAGATCGGGAGAACCAGTGGCGCCGATACTTCGATCGTCAAAACCGAGTGGATCAAAGGGAAATCGAAGTACCGAATTCCGTGGCTCGGCAAGATCCGATTGACCTTCGATAGACTTCTCGGCGGGATTCTCGTTCCCGAATATCCGTCGAGCCCACCGCTACAGGGAGCGTCACCTGCAACGGCTACGGCATCGCCGACGCCCGCAGAGACTGGTGCTCCCGGGTTCGGATGGAATGGCGGATTTGCCGCCGTTGGCGGCGTCGCCGGTATCGCCGGTGCCGCGGTGACCATCGATCGACACAGTCGCTAATCGTCTCATCGCCTGCGGTTCGACGCACGTTTCGTCGGCTTGACTCCGGTCTTTAGCTGGAAGAGAGGGTGCTATGCCCCGTCTGCTCACGGCTCCGCCGTTCGCATGGTCAGCGGGACCTTCGGTCCCGCGCGATCCTTACGGAGCGACCGAAGGCGACGAGTAGGGCGGGGTAGTTCACTTCGTCCGTCGCTGTTTCGGTTCGGTGTCTCAACCATCGATCGGGATCGGTCGCGAATCCCTGGGAAAGCGGAAAGTCGATCGATCTGGAGTTGAAACGGAGGGGGTGAGAAATGTCGTGGGACACCGTTTGCGGTGCAAGAAAGGTAGGATGCCAGTCGAGAAATCGTGAGGCGCGATTGCTCTGCTGAGATGCCTCTGCAGATAAGATGGACGGGATTGTCTGTCTATGGGCGGATAGCCTGTCTATGGGCGGATAGCCTGTCTATGGGCGGATAGCCTGTCTATGGACGGATAGTTTGTCTAGCAGCCAGGAACCGGAACAGCGTTACCGTCTCAGTTTTCGAACCGTGCCTGGACGAACGGCTGTATGTCGTCGATATCGCTCAAGCGAGAGTCGCTCAACAGCACGGCCTCCGTTTCTTCGAGTGGAACGGAGAGGCTGATCTCCTTGGTACGTCCGTAGCGTCCCTTCGAGACGACGATCGCGTTGACGATACCGAGCATATCGAGTTCGCTGATCAGGTCGGTGACGCGCCGCTGCGTGAGGACGTCCGCATCGATCTCCTCGCAGAGGCGCTTGTAGATGTTGAACACCTCGCCTGTATTGATGCTGTGGACACCGTTTTTCTCGAGCGAGATAATCGCAAAGAGGACGAGTTTACTTTGCGTCGGCAGCGTGCGGACGACCTCGACGACGCGATCGAGTTCGATCTTGTCCTGGGCCTGTCTGACGTGTTCCTCGACGATCGTCTCGGCCTGGGATCGTTCGGCCAACTCACCGGCTGTCCGAAGCAGATCCAGCGCGCGCCGGGCATCACCGTGTTCTTGCGCCGCGAAGGCAGCACACAGCGGGATGACGTCCTCGGAGAGTGCACCCTTCTTGAACGCGACCTCCGATCGTTGCTCGAGAATGTCGCGCAACTGGTTCGCGTCGTACGGCGGGAAGACGATTTCCTCCTCACCCAGCGAGGATTTGACCCGTGGATCGAGAAAGTCGGTGAACTTCAGATCGTTGCTGATCCCTATGATCGATACACGCGAATTCTCGAGTTCGGAATTCATCCGCGAGAGGTTATAGAGCGTGTCGTCGCCGCTTTTTTCGACGAGTTTATCGATCTCGTCGAGCATGATGACGACGACGCGTTCGTCGTAATCGACGGCATCGAAAAAGACGCTGTAAACACGGTCCGTCGGCCATCCGGTCATGGGAACGTCTTCGAACGAGTCCCTGTCGTCTTCGAGTTCCGTGATTCGATCTTTTACCTCGTCGCTCGTGGCAAACGGTGTCGACTCGAGAGGATGATTCGCCGAAAGGCGTTCGGACCCACGGTGGTTGTCATCCCCGTCGATTCGGTCGACTTCGTCCCCGGGTACTGGCGATGCGTATTCCTCATTCGACCCCTCCGTTTCAGGTGGAGAATCGACCGACTCAGGACTGATACCGTCTCCAGTCGAACTACTAGTATGCAGTTCGGACTCGCTGCCGGGGTCGACGTCGAATGGATCCGACGACGTCTGGAGGCCTGCTTCTCCACCGGCATCAGTACTCTGAGTACTCTGACTATCAGAAGACTCGTAGGCATCGACGGCTTCGAGCAGAGACTCGAGCTCGTCGACCCTATCGGCGATCCGCCTTTTGTTCTTTTCGATAAATTTGTTTGCCAGCTGTGCGAGAACGCGATATTGCGTATCGGTAACCTCGCAGTTGATATACTCGACGTCACAGGGGACGCTGTACTTTTGAGAGGTACTCTCGAGTTCTTTACTAACGAATTTAGCACTTGCAGTCTTTCCAGTGCCTGTTTTCCCGTAAATTAGAATATTTGACGGGGTTTCGCCACGGAGTGCAGCGACGAGAATCGTAGCCATCTTATTGATTTGATCGCTTCGATGAGGAAGCTCGTGTGGCGTATAAGACGGGCGAAGAACTTCCTTGTTCTCGAAAATCGGTTCCCCGCTGAGCAGGTCGTCGAACAACCCTTGGTTTGACTCCCCCTCGTCATCGATATCAGCGTTCTCGAAATTCGACGAAAACCTGTTCGTTCCGTCTATCTCGACCTCGTCTGATCTCGCGATTTCTGAATCGTCGTCTGACATTCGTCGTATGCGAACCCCTTTGTTTCGAGTGGAGCACGAACCAGCGGTTAGGTATTATACAGTGTGATGGCCTCCTGCAGAGGATCCACTGCTTCAGTTATCCGATTCGGGTCCAGTTGATGCAAACGAAAGAGAGGAAAAGCATGATAATAAATTCTTCCCTTCCTTTTTGCTCGTGGTGCTATTTCATCAGAGTCTATCCAACAGTATAATTATACTAGCCAGGGTGAGATGAGGGGATACATCAAGAATAGAATGGTGTGAGGAGTTTGTCAGATCCTGGCAAATGATTATTTGCGTGTATTGTATTCTTGAGATCGCATGTGTGCTATTTCGGAATTGGTATCACGTTCAGGAACGTGATTACCGTAAGATACGTGATGTCGAAGATGGGTGAGTTCCCCTGCATTTGACATCCTCAGCCTGTTGGAATTCGCCCCCCCACATTGGAGTTCGAGACTTCCTCCGGGGGACAACACGAAGGTGTCCTCGAAGACCGAAAGCGTGTGAGACTCGGTCGTCGTTCGTCCGTTTCTGCGTTAGATCTGTTTGACCCCCAACGAGGTAGCGCGTGCTTGAGTATTTCTGCTCGCACTACTACGGACTGTGCCCTGACCCAACTCGAACGCGTTCACTGACCCAACTCGATCGAACTCGACTGGCAAGTGGACCGATGACGATATATTTCGGGTCGGTCACCTTCTCGACCCCCCCACCCCTTCGTTTCAACTGGAACAGTCCGAAGGAGGGGTAAGGAACGCGAACCTCTGAACAGTGGGGTTTTATGTATTTGGGGGGAAAACTCGGTCCGTAGTATTAGGAATAGCTAGTTTTTACTAGACTGGTTGTTCTTATTCATAACGACTTCTTGACTGCTTCTCCCTTGCTCTGTAGAGTCCTCCGCCTCTATATAGCTGAAGGGTTCGATAACTCATACGTGCTGAATCGACCGAATATGGGTCGTATATCGTCCGTATACAAATCCGAGTCGAAGTTCGTTCTTGCCCTCGTACCAGAGACGATTGCTCGCCCCTTATCTCAGGTGCAGAGTTTCCACTTGAAACGAAGGGGTGGGGGGTCAATACGGCTCTCCCTCTTCCACCGTGTCCGTTCTCCCTCACGTGATCAGTGTGCTGTCAACAGAAGATATCACATGTTCAGCGCGCTGCATGGCCAGCGTACTGTCAACAGAAAATCTGTAGAGTGAGCAAAATCGGCGGAAAGACATCAGACACACAACGATCCTTTCATTCCAATACCTGTCTTTCTGTCTTTGATCGCTCGATAGACTGTTTGCACTAGAGATCTGCTGCTATCGATCTTCGTATCTACTGCATTCGATAGTCGGATAGTGTCGACCCGGCAACTATTTTCGGCACCAATCCGTCGGTCATCTAAGCTATTACTCGCAGCTCTCCACTTGTCCTAATAAAAAAGAAAAACGACGCCAAGCGATAACTCTCCGATGTCGGACTATCAACTCGTCTGACGTAGGCTTAAGTGAGTCCAGTCTGTAGTCAGCGCAGATGCACCCCGCGGTGCTGGAGGCCCCCACAGATGGGACTGTTCACAGAACTCAAAGATAGTATCTCTCGGGTTACGGATCGCCTGTTTTCCGAACAGGAGCCAAAACGAATCGGTATCTACGGCCCACCCAACGCCGGGAAAACGACGCTCGCGAACCGTATCGCACGCGACTGGACCGGCGATGCGATCGGTACTGAGAGTCACGTCCCTCACGAAACGCGACGCGCGCGGCGGAAAGAAAACGTCGAGATTGAACGAAATGGCAAGACGGTGACCATCGATATCGTCGACACGCCCGGCGTGACGACGAAAGTCGATTACGAGGAATTCACCGACGAGATGGACGAAGAAGACGCCATACGGCGCTCGCGTGAAGCGACGGAAGGCGTTGCCGAGGCGATGCACTGGCTTCGAGAAGATGTAGACGGCGTTATCTATGTCTTGGATAGTGCGGAAGATCCGATCACGCAAGTCAATACGATGCTGATCGGCATCATCGAATCCCGCGATCTCCCGGTTCTAATCTTCGCGAACAAAACCGATCTCGAGGAATCGAGTGTCAAGCGTATCGAAGACGCGTTTCCCCAACATACTACCGTTCCCCTTTCCGCAAAGGAAGGCAACAACATGGACGAAGTGTACGGCAAGATCGCGGAGTACTTCGGGTGATTACGATGCCGAAAGCTACAAACGCGGACGATTCGGAGCCATCCGACGGCGTACAGATCGACCTGATCAGCGGCGAGCGAATGGACGGGATGGCGACGATGGAGAAGATCAGGATGATCTTGGACGGCGTTCACGACGGTAACATCGTCATTCTCGAGGAGGGACTGACTCCCGACGAAGAGAGCCGGCTCATCGAGGTGACGATGGCCGAGATAAGTCCCGACGAGTTCAACGGGATTGAGATAGAGACGTATCCGAAATCCGAAACCCGTGATTCGTCGTTGCTCGGTCGCATCATGGGCAACGATCAGACGGAAACGAAACTGACAGTGATCGGCCCAGCCAATCAGATCGAGACGCTTCACAAGGACGAAACGCTCATCAGCGCGCTCGTTTCCCGTAACTAATGCCACATCAGTGTACGAACTGCGGCCGGACGTTCGCCGACGGCTCCAAGGAGATGCTGTCGGGCTGTCCTGACTGCGGCGGCAACAAATTCCAGTTTGCGCCGACTGCCGCGGCCGCAACTGAATCGTTCGACGAGGGTGGTGATTCGGGTTCGGTCACGACTTCTGGGAAGGGGGACACCGCCGTCGACTCGGCGGGATCGACCGATGCTGCCGGTTCTCCAGAGCGATCCGCGTCGTCTGCGTCGAACAGCGTCACTGCGCGAGCCGCGGAGACAGTTCGGGAGTGGGTATCAGCGGACTCGTCTGAAAGCCCGGCTGAAGATCCGGTGGCACCCGCTGAGAATTCTTCTCGGAATGGAGCGGACTCTGACGAACAACACTATTCCGGGCCAACAACGGCATCCTCTCAGCCGAATGGCTCCTGGCCGACTCGCGGAAAAGCAGAGGACAGCGAAGAGAAATCAACGAGAACTGGGGAGTTCCCGGAGTGGCCCGAAACGGCGCGGCGGCCTGAGGACCGATCCGGATCTTCGATCGATATTTCGGACGACGATCATGAAGAACAGGCCGATCCGGTCGCCGATCAGTCGAACCCATCTCCGGACGCCTCCAACCCCTCTCTTGAAGACGACGAGAATTCGGCACAGGCCAACGCCCGTAGCGAAGTGGTCCCGTCGGACGACATCCCAACCAACTCGGAGGCTACCGATCGAAATCGCTTGGAGCGTACTACCGATACCAGAGGCTCAGTCGAAATGTCGGGTGACACAGAAACGTCTGATGTAGATGGTAACGATCTGCCTCCCGAGGGTGGTAACGACGGCCAGCCTCCCGAACACGGACGGGTCGTGAGCGAACCGAGCGGCGATCGCCCTTCGATCGAAGATCTTCGCGCGGAACTCAACGAACAGTTCGAGAGCATCAAAATCGTTCGACCAGGACAGTACGAACTCAACCTTATGGAACTCTACAACCGCGACGAGTACATCATCTCCCTCCAGGAAGACGGTCGGTACGTTATCGATGTCCCGGACTCGTGGCGTGAAGGTGACGACGGAGACGTGTGATCGTCACGATCACAACTGACCGAACCAAGAGGGTTTTTACTATTCCTCATTGCCACCGAACCGTTTCTACTGCACCGTTCCCCTTCGCCACCGGGTCGTTTCTCCTCTAACTTTTCTACTGACTTTCGGCTTGCAGGCTGTGTTATCCGTATCCGTTCCACACGAAATAATGGGGTTCGAATCTCTTTCGGGTGCGGAATCGATGCTTTCGCCTCGAATGAGACATTGATACGAGTGCCTGTGACCGGCCGAGGCTCACACAACGTGGTAAGCCGAGAGTGAGAATCACCGTCGGGCCGAGGTCAGACAGATGGATTTAAGCGATACGGAGACGACGCCATGCACATGAGCACTGCAACCAAGGTCGTTCTCGCTACGGTCGCTGTATCGGCGCTGCTGTCGATCCTGCTCGTCTTCCAAACCGCGCTCTCCTGATGTTCGAGACCCGTCCGATCCCGGACCGGGTCGAGGCCGTTCGGGAGTCACACGCCCCCGATACCCTCGTCTTCGACTGCAAACGCGACTTCGAAACGCTACCACCGGCTCAGGCCGAAGATCTCGGTCTACTCGTTGACGCACTCGAGCCCGCGAGCTATCCTGCAACATGGCTTCCTGACGACGCACCGACCGTGCTCGAGCACTACGTGAGTTCGGATTTCACCATCGGGATGCCCGGCGACGGCAGTATCGTCTGGACGCGTCAGACCGAACCACCAATCGTTATCGTTAAACCCCGAATCGAAGGCTCGCCCGATTCGTTCGTCGATTTCCTGCTCGCCGAAGCGTTCGTTCAGTTAGGACTCGAGGAATCCGAACAGTTCATCGGCTTCTTCGAGGAGTCCTACCGCGACCTCGACGCGGCAGTTGCTCTCGATCCGAACGCCACCTACCAGGTCGCGGCGGCACTGTACGATGGCTGGGTCGGCCTCCAGACACGGGACGAATTCGCAACCTGGCCCGGCGACCATCCCGAACTCGCCGACGCCTGGCAGGACGCCGGGAACCGTCTCGAGGATCGGGTAGCTGGGCTGCCTCGAGCCGTCGCGCGCGGTGATACGTCGTTCGCTGACGCGACTGAACTCGCATGTGCCGCGATCAAGCACGCAATCGAACTACCGCCCCCCTTTGCTGCCCTCGATACGGATGCATATCGAGACCACGGTCCCGAGTACGCGATTCGCTGGGCCGAGAAGACGTTCGACGTATTCGCTGATGAGTCGTAATCGACGTGGTAGCAGGTATCGATCCGCTCGCTGACTGACTTGCGCTAAAAGTCGGCGTCGACGCTGCCGTCTTCGTCGAGATCGATTATGCCGTCGAACAGTGCGCGAAACTCATCGACGGTCGCCGTATCATGCGGTTCTTCTGAGAGGTGAAAGAGGCCGACCGCATCGTGCTCGGCGAGTCGTTCGAGGATCCGTTCGACCGCTTCGAGGGCTCGTTCCTCCCCGGCATAGTAGGCGAGTTCGGTGACGGAGTCGAAACTAATGCGGAGTTTTCCATCGTGCTCGTCGAGGAAGCTGTCGATGTGTGCGACGATCCCATCGATGTCATCAGGTGCGGCAACGTAGTGGACGGTGTCGCTCGACCGGCGCGAGTAGCCGCGTTCGATGCTCAGCGTGTCAAGAATTTCGGCCCGTTTTTCATCGACGTCGTAGTACTCGAGTTTCTGCCGGACTTCTCGAGCGGTGGTTCGTGTCGAAACGACGAGGAAGTTGTCAGTGTCGGTTTTCAGGAAGTCTGTGTCGATTCGATCCGTTTCACCGGTGCTCGGATGAAGAAGCAACACACCAGTCCCACCTGGTACCGTTTCCGGTGTCCCGTCAATTTCAAGCGTATAATCCATAGTAGCGTGAACAACTTTCGGCATTCCCTTAAGAGTGCGGATGTAGTTCTCGCTGTATACCTGATTCCGGAAATCGGAGGAAGGGTCTGAAATAGTTCGAGGGTGGGACAGAGAGACTCACCGAGTATCGAGACGAAATCCAGATGCCCACGGATTTCGTTCGGTGACGACCCTTCACCATCACTATTTTAGGCAAACCTAAAAAACTACCGCTAACTATCAGCACAGTGGAAACGGGTGACAGAGTCGCATTGGCGACACTTTCGATGGACAAGGGTGACGCTATAGCCGTGATCAGTGTCGTTATCGTCGGATATCTGAGACGCGACCGTCGCCGATCAGCCGCATGCGACAGAATCACCACCCGAATAGAAGCGGCCGAACACCGGCGGACGGGTTCGACCAGAGAGTTCTATGCGAACGGGTTTATTTCTGGACAACCCATCGACTGGACATGAGCGTTCGCGAAGAGTTCGACGACTGGGCAACGAGTGGTCGGGATCGAGGGATGGAGGAACGCCACTGGAACACCGCGAAACAGGCATTGATGCGGATGCCCGTTGAGCCCGACGATACGATCCTCGACCTCGGCTGCGGGAGCGGCTATGCAGGGCGAGCACTCCGTGCCACCAGAGAGGCTGGTCGAGTGTACGGCCTCGACGGGTCCACTGAAATGGCTCGAAACGCGACAGGCTATACGGACGACGAGAACGTGGGCTACGTCGTCGGTGATTTTGACTCGCTGCCGATAGCCGACGACTCAATCGACCACTGTTGGTCGATGGAAGCGTTCTATTACGCTACCGATCCAGTCGAAACGCTCCGCGAACTCACCCGCGTCCTCCGACCCGGTGGAACGTTCTACTGTGCCGTTAACTACTACGAGGAAAACGTCCACTCTCACGAATGGGATCAGTTCATCTCGGTAGAAATGACTCGCTGGAGTCGTCGACAGTACCGGGATGCGTTCCGTGATGCAGGCTTTCACGTCGCAGAACAGGACAATATCCCTGACCGCGAAGTTACGATACCAGACGAGGCTGACTTCCCGCTCGAGGAGTGGGACACCCGCGAGGAGATGGTCGAGCGATACCGTGAGTTCGGAACGTTGCTCACCGTCGGTGTAGTTCCCTGATCTCTCGACACCGATTTCACGACAGCTTTCTACACGGTATCGCCGTCGAATACCAGCCATCCCGAACCCCCTTCGTTTCCACTCGAGAAACACCGCATCGTACGGTTAGCCCTCCATCCCTTGCGGATACCGTGTAACGGGCTCGGAAGTTCCAGTTGAAATACTCCTGTCTGTACACTGGGGACATTTTCCTGATACTCCCTTCTCTTACTCCCTTCTCTTACTCGCGACGACCAACGGCCGTACTAATTAGAGGAGAAATGAGCATATTCCTTGGACTGAGTATGATACATGCGGTGGAGAAGGCGAAGATTACGCACTCACTTCTCGTGCCGTTCGCCGGCCGGAATCGCGACCTCGAGCCAGTTTTCCTCCGGTGGGAGCGGGCAGTCGAAGGTATTGCTGTAGGCACAGAACGGGGAATACGCGAGATTAAAGTCGACAACGATTTCGTCGCCGTCTTCGAGCGCTTTCTCCGACTCGAGTTCCATGTATCGACCGCCTTGATAGCTCTGCTGGCCGGTGGTCTTGTCACGGAACGGGACGAACAGCGGTTGTTCGTTCGGACTCTCCTGTCGGTAGGCTCCGAGTTCGAACGTTCCGTCTTCCAGGTCGCCGTCCGCCCGCGATAGATCGAACTCGAGGGTCGCGGTCCGGCGGTAGCGCATCTCACGACCCGCGGTGGTATCCATCAGAACGACATCTGGGTCGTCGGAAACCCTCGCGATCGCAGTCACGCGATAGGTCGGGTTCGGCTCGAAGTAGTCGAGGCCGTCGAACGAGTCGCGTTCTTCGGGCGGGATCGGCGACTGCGGATGATCGGCGAAAAAATCGTCTTTCTCGGCGCGTTTCGACTCGAGATCGTCGCGCCAGCGGTCGACGTCGAACGAATCGTTCATATCGATCGTTATCGCCGGTGACGGGAAGAGGTTGTGTTTCCCCGGGACAGTGGTATTCGAAGCCACCCAGTGAAACGGTATTATCCGAACCCACCCAGTGAAACGGTGTTATTCGAAGCCATCCAGTGAATCGGTATTATCCGAACCCACCCAGTGAAACGGTATTATCCGAACCCACCCAGTGAAACGGTATTATCCGAACCCACCCAGTGAAACGGTATTATCCGAACCCGCCCAGTGAAACGGTGTTATTCGAAGCCGTCCAGAAAATTGGCGAGATCAATTTCTACACTTCCGCGCTGTGGCGTACGCGCTGAAACAGAGCGCGAGGAGGGTCCCGACCGCACTGAATCCGGGCGTGCCGTCGACGGAACTGCTTGAAGTTACCGACACCGAGATCGGTTTGATCGCTTTCTGCTGGACGTTCGACTTGTTTCCGTAGTAGTACGCTGATTGTGCACTGATCTGGTACTCGCCGGGTTCGTTGAACCGCATTCTGACACGAAGCGATTTCTGTTCACCGCCGGAGACGGTGACGAAGTTCGTCGAACTCCGACTTTCGACGCTGTCGCCTTCGACACCGGCGATCGAGACGCCAGTCGAGGGCAGATCGAGCTGCAAGCGGGCATCGACGGGTCGGTCTGGGATGTTGTTAGTCACGCTGAACGTGACGACGGCCGTTTCGCCAGCCTCGATCGTTTCGAGGTTCGACGTGAGTTCGAACGACGCTCCGGATCGACCGAGACTACGCGTGACGTCTTATTGACGATGCCTTCCTCGGTTACTACCGTCACCTGTACCGTGTGATCACCAGATTTCCAGAACGTATGTTCGACGGATCTACCCGTGTAATCCGTATTACCGTCTCCGTCGACGTCCCATTCGTACGTGTCGATCGGGTCGTCGGAACGAGCCTCGAACTGAACAGGCGTTCCCGCGATAGGCTCCGTGGGTTGGACTGCGATATCTACCGACGGTTTCGGATAGACGGAGACTGTCCCCGTCGTTTCGACCCGGTGTCCCGAGTCGTCGACGACGATCAGCGTCACCTCTTGTTGGCCGAGTACAGAGAACGATCGTGTCACCGACTCGCCGTGTTTTATCTCGCCGTTCTCGAACCGCCAGATGTATTTCGTGATCGTCCCGTCTCGATCGATCGAATCGCTGGCATCGAACGTCACAGGCTGATTCCGGCCTATGGATTCAGTCGACGCAGTAAGTGAGGGCTCTGGCGGCAGACTCACCGGAATTGTCGCCGTAGCCGTCGAACTAACACCTCCGTTGTCGGACACCTGCAGCTGGACAGTATAGCTCCCATCGGAGCTAAACGAGAGAGTTGTCGTCTCTCCGCTCGATGCGTCCTCGTACTCGCCGTAGTATCCGTCACCGTCGGTATCCCACTCGTAGGACGTAATCGATCCGTCGAGTCGGCTCGCGACGACACCGTTGCCCACTCCTCTCCCGTTATCCTTTCATCTCTGTTCGATCTCGAGGGCCGCAGGTTTACGGACGATGCCGGCCCAACGTGGTCCGTCAACCCTATGACTGACCGACGATGAGTACGGGCAGCATGACGAACTGGCGGACGGTGTTCGGCCACGAGAGCCCCTACGATCCGCAAGTCGACGGCATCGAGACTGCCATCGACACCGCACGAGAGGGCGGCTACACCGTCATCGAGGGGGCCTGTGGCACTGGAAAGACGATGATCGCGCTCACAGCGGGAATCGAGCTCGTGCGCGATCCGGAGACCGACTACGAGCGCGTCCTCGTTCTCACGAGCGTCAAACAACAATTGCGTCAGTTCGAGGCCGACCTCGAGACGATCAACGCGAACTTGCCCTCCGACTGGGACCCGGTTTCGGGACTCACGCTCGTCGGCAAAGCCGACGTTTGTCCGTACAACCGCGAGCGAAAAGCTGGATTCGACGACGGAACCGTCTACGACCGCTGTGAGTCCCTTCGAGAGCGAACTCGGGATCTCACCGGCGAAGGCGGTGAGACGACGGCACAAAACCTGACCGCCCGCGCTCGAAGCCAGCAGATCGGGCTGGCCGACAGCGGAGCCCGATCGACTGGCGCCTTCCTCGAAACCGCGGGCGAACCGACACCCTATCCAACCGAATTGCCCGAGTACGGCGAGGGCGGTCCCGTCGGTGCCGAAACCGAGTACTGCCCGTTTTACGCGCAATATCTCGAGGATTTGCCGGACGGGGGAAGCGACGGAGACGTCGCCGAAGCGGTTCCATACGACTTCACCGCCGCCGGTATGGTCACGCCTGAGGATTTAGTCGCCCGTTCGGCCAGCCACGGAACCTGTCCACACTCCGTGATGGGGGCCGCCCTCGGCCACGTCGAGGTCGTCATCGGAAATTACTATCACGCCTTCGATCCGCGAACGGTCGGTTCCTTTACGGGCGCCTTAGTAGACGACTCGACGTTCGTCGTCTGCGACGAAGCACACATGCTGGAGCCCCGGGTTCGCGACCTCGTCAGTGAGGGCATCGCGGACTCGACGTTACGTGATGCCGAAACGGAACTCTCCCGGGTAATCCAGCCGATCAAATTCGAGCGTGAGGGTCGGCAGGTTCAGGGCGGGTCCAAGACCGCCGACGCGGACCTCGTCCGTGCGGAACTCAACGACAGCGACGTCTCCTACGAGGAACTCAATCGGACACTCGAGTTCGTTCGGGATCTCCGTGCCGAACTGGACCGTCGAGTGACTGACTTTCTCGACCGGAAACACAGGGGATGGCAGTCGAATCTGAACGACCTCACCGACGAAGAGATACCGCTTCGCGATCCTGCAGAGCCCGCCGAAGACGAACT
Source organism: Natrinema halophilum (assembly GCF_013402815.2). NCBI lineage: Archaea > Methanobacteriati > Methanobacteriota > Halobacteria > Halobacteriales > Natrialbaceae > Natrinema > Natrinema halophilum. Next base: position 2,786,289 of record NZ_CP058601.1, on the reverse strand, counting down.
CACCGAGTGGGCCAGAGAAGCCGGGTACGGCGATGCAGACTGGGTCCGCGCTGAGGCCGTCGGAGCGGTCGTCGCGCGGATTCTGAACGAGGCCGAAGACGAAGATCGTACTCGCGCCGTACCTGCCGTCGGCCGCATCCTGGGCGAATGGTACCGCCAGGGTCACACCGATTACTTCCGCGAGATCGAACTCGAGCGCACGTGGGACGAGACCGAACCGACGGACTCGTGGCGGCGGGCCTACAACGCCAGGCTCGGTCTCCACAACTGCGTTCCGAGCGACGCCATCGGCTCCCGACTCGCCTCCTTCGGCGGTGGTATTTTGATGAGCGCGACGCTCGAGCCGATGGACGCCTTCACCGAGGTGACGGGACTTCAGTACCTCGAGCGCGCTAAGGATCGACCAGTCACCGAGCGTCGGTACGGCCTTCACTTCCCTGCCGAAAACCGAGAGAGCTTCGCGGTCGCCGCGCCGAAGTTCACGTACGACAATCGCGGCAGTCCTGACGAGGCGAGTAAAAGACACCCTGGCTCGGGTGACGCGAGCGAACAACGCCAGCGGAATCCGACCAGAACCCATTACGCGGACGCCGTCCAGAAAGTCGCTCGACTCCCCGGGAACGTCCTCGTCGGAATGCCGAGCTATGCCGAAGCCAAGTGGATTGGGAACGTCCTCGAACAACGAGTCGACAAGCCCGTCTTGCTCGACGCCGCAAGCGACGACGAGACGACTCAGTTGCTCAAAGACGAGTTCTTCTCAGGTGACGGGAAGGTTCTCGTCACCAGCCTGCGTGGGACGCTGACCGAGGGCGTCGACTACAGCGGCGACCGACTCGCCGCGGCGGTCGTCTGTGGCGTCCCGATCGTCAACACCTCGAGTCCCCGAACGAAAGCCGTCCGCCGGGCCTACGACGACGAATTCGGCGACGGGTTTACGTACGCACTGACGATCCCCGCGGTTCGGAAGGCTCGGCAAGCTATCGGACGCGTCATCCGAAGCCCCGAGGACGTCGGCGTTCGCGTCCTGCTCGACGAACGCTACGCCCGAGACAGCTGGGACTCCGTTCGTCCGTATCTGCCGGACGACGGCGAATTTCAGACGGTGAGCCCCGATATGCTTGACGTCGGTCTCGAGCGGTTCCGGTCACGGCTCTCGTCACAATAGAACCGAGTATTTCAAGCGTGACCGTCACGGAATTCGGACTGTCAACTGTGTCCGGATTTTTCCCGCTCGATATCGGTGCGATTCCGCTGGCCAGTAAATCCGGTTCGCTCGCGGTAACTCCCGAGATGCTGGTCGTTTTCGCCATCATCCTCGTCGCGCTTGTCCTCTTCGTGACCGAACTCCTGCCGATCGACGTGACCGCTATCCTCGTGATGGTGCTTTTGATGGTGCTCGGAGTTGACGGCGTAGTGAACTTCACCGAAATTTCGACGGCGGAAGGCACGTCGGGCTTTTCGAACTCCGCCACGATCACCGTGTTGGCGATGCTCATTCTCAGTTCGGGGATCAGCCAGACTGGCGTCGTTCAGATACTCGGGCGCAAGATGTCCGCGTTCGCGGGAAACGATCTCGATAAGCAACTGCTTGCAACGATCGGCGTCAGCGGTCCGATATCGGGATTTATCAACAACACGCCCGTCGTTGCCATCCTCGTTCCCGTCGTTTCCGACATCGCACATCAGGGGAAGACCTCGCCTTCGAAGCTCCTGATACCGCTCTCGTACGCATCGATGTTCGGCGGCATGCTTACGCTCATCGGCACGTCGACGAACATCCTCGCGAGCGACGTTTCCGCCCGCCTGATCGACCACCCCTTCTCCATGTTCGAGTTCACGAAACTCGGCATCGTCGTCCTCGTCGTCGGCAGCCTCTATCTCCTCACCGTCGGCCATCGACTGCTTCCGGAACGGGTCCCCGTCGACGAGGACTACGTCCAGGAGTACGCGATCGAGGAGTACCTGACCGAAGTCGTCGTCGACGCCAACTCGCCGCTCGTCGACACCACCGTCGACGACGCCATCGACTACGTCGAGTTCGACGCCGACATCCTGCAGGTCGTCCGCGACGGCGAGGAATTCATCGAGCCGATCGGCCAGAAGACGATCCGGGCTGGCGATCTGCTGCGATTGCGCGCCGGTCGTGCCACCGTCCAGCAACTCGTCGACCGCGAGACCGTCACCCTCGCGGGGAATCCACAAACCGCGGCGGACATAGAGCCAGACGAAGTATCCGATCGGACCCTCGTCGAAATCGTCGTCCCGCGAGGCTCGTTTCTCGTCGGCGAATCGCTCGAGAGTTCGACGTTCCGCCAGCGCTACGATGCGACTGTACTGGCATTCCGGAGCCGTGGCGAGACGGTCCGGAGTAACATGGACGAGCGTCGAATCCGCGTCGGCGACACGCTGCTGATCCAGGCAGCGCCGGATAGCATCGACCGCCTCTCGAAGAACGACGATTTCATCGTCGCACACGAACCCGAGGAGCCGGATTACCGGACCGAAAAGATACCCCACGCGGCGGCCATCATGGTCGGCGTCGTCGGCTTTGTCGCCGTGCCGTGGGGAGTAGTCGGCGCCGCCCTCGCGGGTCTGACGAGTATCGGTGCATTCGAGGGCCTGTCTGCGTTATCGCTCCCAATTCTCGTGACGGCCCTCGCAGGTGTCGTCGCGATGGTAGCCACGGGGGTTCTCAGGCCGACCGAGATTTACGACGCTGTCGAATGGGACGTGATCTTCCTGCTGGCCGGGATTATCCCGCTGGGGATGGCATTAGAGCAGACCGGTGGCGCTGACCTACTGGGCAGCCTCGTCGCAGCGACGGGAGCCTATCTGCCGGTGCTCGGCGTTCTGTGGGTGTTCTATCTCGCGACGGGGCTCATCACGGGCGTCATCTCGAACAACGCGAGCGTCGTGTTGATGCTCCCGGTAGCCGTGGAGACGGCTAGACAGATCGGTGCCGACCCCTTCGCGTTCGTACTGGCGGTCACGTTCGCGGCCTCGACCGCGTTTCTCACGCCGGTCGGCTACCAGACAAACCTGTTCGTTTACGGCCCCGGTGGCTACAAATTCTTGGACTTCGTCCGGGTCGGCGCGCCACTGCAGTTGCTGCTGTCGGTCGTTACCGTCCTGGGAATCGCATTCTTCTGGGGGCTGTCGCCGGCGTAGTTTCGGGTACCAGCGGTTATCCGTCCGCCTCGTTGGTTTTCTCGGAGTCCCCGTCCGCCTCGTTGGTTTTCTCGGAGTCCCCGTCCGCCGAGTCAGCCTGGTCCGCTTCGTCCTCGAGGGATGGTTCAGTTTCGTCGCTCCGCTCGAGTTCCTCCTCGAGTTCCCGCTTGCGCTGGCGCGTATCGGCGTCGTCGGCCTGTTTGTTTCGACCGTCCTTCGTATCTGCCATAGAGCACCACACAGCCGCGAGCGGCATAACGCTGTGCCCGGTTGGTTCCAACTGGCGACGACTTCGTCTGCCAATCGCTATCGGTAGCCGACCCGTCCGAGGGGCCGAAGCGCAGCCCGGTTCGGAACGACGCGTATGAGTGCCGACGCTGGCTCGTACTCGACGCGATCGCTCGCAGATTTCGCAGCGACGAGTTTCCAGAATCCAGGTGAGTCGAACCGCAATTTGCACAGACCACGTTCATCCGTTCGCACCGATTTGATTCCGGTCGTGACGAGGGCCCCCTCGACGGGCCGTCGGCGAGTATCACGAACGCGGATGGTTATCGGGGCCCCGACGGCGACTTCTCTCCGTTCGACGGCAATCCGGAGCCGACGGGTGACGTGCATGTCTAGTGTGACCACGGGAATACGGAAAAGCGATCACTTGCTCATTCCAGTTCGTCCGAGCGGGCCGACGACTCACTGCGGGGCGACGACGTGGACGTCCTCGGGCGAGAAGCCGACGGCCAGTTCATCGCCGTCGGGGACGTCCTCGAGTCGTAACGTAATCGCGCGTCCGTTCCACCGACCGTGAACGCGGACGGTCTCGCCGAGAAATTCAGTCGTCTCGACCGCCACGCAGATACGGTTGCAGTCGGCGGTTCGCGAGAGCGCACCCGGTCGCACGCAGACGGTCGCGCGCTCGCTTCCGTCGGGGAGTGCGGGTATATCGAACGCCTCGCAGTCGACGACCACTCGAGCGCCATCCCGATCGTTCGAGCGCACCGTCGCGTCGAAGACGTTGTTGTCACCGACGAACTCGGCGACGAACCGCGTCGACGGCGTTCGATAGATAGCCTCTGGCTGACCGACCTGTTCGACGCGGCCGTCGCGCATCACTGCGAGGCGATCCGAAACCGCCAGCGCCTCGGCCTGATCGTGGGTAACGTAGACGGTCGTAATGTCGAGTTCGGACTGGATCCGCGCGATCTGCCGGCGTAACGACTCCCGTAGCTGCGCGTCGAGCGCGCTCATCGGCTCGTCGAGCAAGAGCAGATCGGGTGCCGGTGCGAGCGCCCGAGCCAGCGCGACCCGCTGTTGCTGACCGCCGGATAACTGGTCGGGACTGCGCTCGCCCATTCCCTCGAGGTCGACCAGCGCGAGTAACTCCGCGATCCGTTCGTCGACCGTCGTTCCGTCGGGCGGGTCCCGAAACCGTAATCCGTAGCTGACGTTTTCGGCGACGCTCATGTGGGGAAACAGCGCGTAACTCTGGAAGACGACGCCGACGTTTCGGTTCTCGGGCGCGACGCCGGCCATCTCCCGGCCATCGAAGCGAACGCTCCCGGCAGAGGGCTCCTCGAATCCGGCGATCGTTCGGAGGGTAGTCGTCTTCCCGCAACCGGAGGGGCCGACGAGTGTGAAGAATTCCCCGTCGCGGACCGTGAGGTCGACGGACTCGAGCGCGACGGTTTCGTCGTAGGCTTTGGAAACGCCCTCGAGTCGAAGCGTCGTCATCGCTCGAACCTCCCGCCGACGCGATCGACGACGACGAAGCTCGCAGCGGTCACGAATAGCAGGACCGCTCCCATGGCGATCGCGGGACCGGAGCGGCGACCGAGATAGCGCTCGACGGCGACGGGCATCGTGTACGTGTCACCGCCGCCCGTCAATATCACCGTCGAAGAGAATTCGCCGATCGAGATGGCGAACGCGAAGGCCGCGCCGGCGACGATGCCGCTGGCTACCAGCGGCAGCTCCACGTCGACGAGCGCACGATATCTGGAGGCCCCCAGGGCGCGAGCGGATTCGACCAACGCCGGGTCGAGATTCGACAGGAGCGGCGAGACGTTTCGCGTCACGAAGGGATAGGCCGCGACGGCGTGAGCGGCGACGATCGCGACCGCACCCGTTACCTGGAATCGCCAGCCGCCGGGCAGTGGAATTCCGAAGACCAGCCCCTGCAGGAGACCGATGCCGAAGACGACCCCGCTGACCGCCAGTGGAACCATCGCCAGCGTATCGACGATCTTCCCACCGCGGCCGGCACGGACCGTCACTGTCGAGACGACCACGCCCATCGGGAGGGCGACGACGAGCGTCGCGACGCCGAAGAGAAGCGAGTTTCGTATCGCGACCACCGGCAGCGTCTGATACGATTCGCCCTCGAACTGGCGCTCGAGCAGGAACGCAAAGTGTCGCAGCGTGAGACCACTGCCGTCCGTCAGGCTGCCGACGACGAGACTTCCCATCGGTCCGGCGAAGACGACCAATGCGACGAGTCCGTAGCCGATGATCGCCAGCCGCCGGGGTGACAGCGCCGTCTGAAGATCCGGAAAGAGCGGCTGGCGTGACGGGGCGGACGTCGCTCGAGCCAGTCCCGTTTGTGCGGACTCGTATCGAAGGTACGCGTAGGTCAAACCCAGCGAGAGGAGGGTTTCGAGAGCCGCGAGTGTGGCAGCCTCGCCGTAGGCCAGTTGGCGGACGCGGTCGTAGATCCAGACTTCGACGGTCGCGAGCTGTAAGCCGCCCAGTGCGAGGACGATGGGGAACGTCATGAACGTAAAGATGAAGGTAAGCAACGCGCCGGTCAGAACCGCCGGAAGGAGCTGGGGCACGACGACGTCGCGGAACGCGCGGCGAGGGCTCGCACCGAGGCTGCGAGCGGTCTCGACCGTCCGAACGTCGACTGACTCCCAGGCTGCGACGGTGATGCGCGCCACGAGCGGCGCGTTGTAGAACGCGTGAGCGACGATCACGATTGCGAGCGGATTCGCCTCGATGAACGAATACGGACCGAATCCGACGATTCCGAGCAGCTCGTTGAGCGTTCCCGCCCGCCCGAACATCGCGTAGAAACCGACGGCGACCATGATTCCCGGAAGCACGAACGGGAGGATCGTCAGCGATCGCAGCGTCTTTCGCCCCCGGAACTCGTAGTTCGCGAGGACGTACGCGGCGGGCAGTCCGAGCAGGACGCTCGCGACGGTCGAGAGAGCCGCCTGATAGGCGGTGAACCCGAACAATCCCGTTCGAACGTCGGGTGCGACGACTCGCAGCCACGGCACCGGGACGTCGAGCCCGGGGATCGGCGTTTCGACCGAAATCGAGACCGAAACGGCCGCGAGCCAGCCGACGACATCCACGACGTGTTCTCGAACCGCCAGCGGCTCGGCGAACAGGTCTGCAAGGACGCCGACGTAGAACGGATCGGTAAGAACGTCGGCGAACTGAGAGAGCGTGAGCCGCCCTTCATCGAGGATGGCGTGTGCAAAGACGACGCCGACCGGGAGGTAGAGCATGACCGCGAGGACGGCCGCCGTAGCAAGCGCTGTCAGCCAAAGTGCGTGGTGCTCGAGACGGTCGCGAGCGGCCGTGGCCCCCGCTCGAACTCGGGACCATCGCTCGAACGCTCTCGATCGGGCCATCGGCCTATCGGCCGGCGAACTCGCGCGCCCAGTCCTCGACCCAGCCGTCGAGGTTGCCCCGGAGGGCATCGTAGCCGAACGTCACCGATTCCGGGGGTTCGTGGGCGTACTGGTCGAACTCGGGATCGAGGTCGACGTGCTCCGACGCGACGGCCGGGAACTGGACGTTTCGCTGGGCGATTTCGGCCTGCGCATCGCTCGAGAGGGCGAAATCGAGGAAGGCGTAGGCGAGGTCGAGTTCCGACGCGCGCTCGAAGATTCCCATTCCCTCGGGGTTTGCGTACCCCTGATCGTTCGGGAACCCGATCTGATGTCGACTCATGTCGTAGTCGTACTCGTTTGCGTACACCTGATCTGTCGAGTAGGAGACGACCATCGGCCGCTCTTCCTCCATGTACGATCCGGTATAGGATTCCGTCCAGTCGTCGAGGATTCTGACGCCGTTGGCTTCGAGGTCGCGCCAGTAGTCGAGGTAGCCGTCTTCGCCGTAGGTGTCGATGGTCCACAGGAGGAACGCCTTCCCGGGATCCGAGTGCTGTGCGTTCTGGGCCAACAACGCATCCTGATAATCTGCTTCGAGCAGATCGTCGAAGGTTTCTGGCTCGTCGACGACGGTTTCGTCGTAGACGAGGCTGATATAGCCCGTATCGTAGGCGAGTACCCGTCCGTGCGGATCGCCCATATCGAGCCGATCGCGGATCCGCTCCGAGTTGTCGATTCGATCGACGTTGAGCTCTCGAAGGAGGCCCCCGTCACCGAGGGTATCGTCGATCCGAACGAGGTCGTCGACGTTGAGACCGAAGTAGACGTCCGCCTCAATATCGGCATCCTGTTGCTCCCGATTGATGTAGCGGTTGAGACCTTGACTCGGGACGGTCCACGTAAGCGTCGCGTCGGGATACTCCGCCTCGAATGCCTCCTTGAGCCACGGCCCGGCCGAGTTGTCGCTGTCGACCATCGACGTGTAGGTCGCGACGGTCAGTTCTCCCTCGAGATCGGGATTCTCAGGCTCCGCATCGTCAGTTCCGCCGTTCGTACCGTTTTCTCCCCCATCGCGAGTCAGACAGCCGGCGACTCCGGCTATCGCGCTTCCACCGACTGCACCGACGAACATCCGCCGTTTCATTACGCGGTGGTTGCACTCGGTGGTCTTAAGCAGCGTGATTGACGGTCACCGAGACCGAAAGGTTATGCCGCGCGCACGTGAGGCACGTTCTGTGACAGGGACCGGGGATCGGACCGCGAGCGCGCGTCACCGATACGTTCTCGCAGGGGTCGTCGCGGCTCTCGGAGTCGTGACCGCCGGTATCCTGCTCAAGGTACTCGGGACGATCCTTCTTGCGCTCACGGTGGCGTACGTTCTCGTCCCGGTCCACGGCTGGCTCGTCAGGCGCGGCCTCTCGGAGTGGGCGAGCGCCATCGTCGCGACCTTGATCGGCTTTCTGAGCGCGATCGCCGTCTTCTCGCCGGTGGTCGTCGCGCTCTACTTCCGGATCGAGCAGGTGCTGGCGGTCGTCGAGGGACTCCCGCAGGAGCTTACGATCACGGCCCTCGGCGCGGCGTACACGGTCGAGGCTGGCCAGGTACAGGCACTCGCTGTCGACACGATCAGCAGTGGGGCAACGTCGTTTGCGCTGGCGTTACCGGTGCTCGCGATCAAGTTCGCGCTGTTCGTCGTTCTGTTGTTCGGGCTCTTGCTCAAGGGCGACGAGGCGGGCCGGGCCGCCGTCGCACCGATTCCCTACGGCTATCGATACATCGTGTATGCGCTCGCTACGCGGGCACGGGAGACACTGTATGCGATCTACGTGCTGCAGGTTGCGACGTCGATCGCGACGATGGCGGTCGCCTACCCCCTATTCTGGGGCCTCGGATACGACGCCCCATTGACCCTCTCGATTCTCGCTGCAGTCCTCCAGTTCGTTCCGATCGTCGGGCCGAGCTTGCTCATCGCTCCGATTGCGCTCTATCACGTCGTCGTGGGTGATCTCGTCGCGGCGGTCCTGATCGGCGTGTCGGGACTCGTCCTCGTGGGCTGGCTCCCGGACGTCGCCGTTCGGCCGCGATTGGCCCGGCGCTCTGCGGGGCTCTCGGGCAGCCTCTACTTCGTCGGCTTCACCGGCGGACTCTTCACCCTCGGCGCAATCGGCGTCATCGTCGGCCCGCTGATCGTCGCGGTCTTCGTCGAAGCGGTCGACCTGCTCGCCGACGAGGTAAACAGCGACGCCTCGTTCAGCGAGATTATCGAGAAGGATCTCGAGACGACGCCCGACGACGCCGAAGAGACGCAGGTGGCCTTCGAGGAGTCGGACACGCGGACCGCAGACGACTAGCTGTCGGCCCTATCGACACGATTTCTGACACGAACGACCACCGACACTTTTCTCGGTGCCGCGCGTTTAGTAACGCATGGTCCGTAGTCGAACCGCCGTCAACGCGCTCATCGGTGCCGTCGTCGGCGTCGTCCTCTCGTTTATTCCGCTGTCGCCCGTCATCGGCGGTGCCGTCGCCGGCTTCCTCGAGGGCCCAGACGAACGTGCCGGAACGAAAGTAGGCGCTCTGGCCGGGGCAGTCGCGTTCCTCCCGATCGCGATCGGCGGGTTTCTCGTGCTCGGCTTTCTCGGGTTCGGTCTCGGATTCGTCGGTGGAGCCCCCGCAGCGGGTGTTTTCTTTCTCCTGATTATGATCGTCAGCATGCTCCTGTTTTTCCTCCTCTATACAGTCGGTCTGTCCGCACTCGGAGGGTATCTGGGCGCGTACTTCGCGGACGAATATCCGACGAAGCGACGGCGGACTCGAGAGACGATCGGAATCGAATCGGCGTCGGATCGATCCGCCCGCTCCGTCGATGCGGCTCCCATTCGCGACCGCGACTCGAGACCGGACCGAAATCACGATCACGACTCGGAAACGGACCGCCCGTCGAATCGGGACGCCGATCGCGATCAGAACCTGGGCCCCTCGGAATCCACCGGGAACCGGAACTCAGACGGGGACCGAGACCGGGATCGGGCCCGGTAACCCGACCGATCGAGCGGACGATCGAGGCCGATCGAATCAGCGGTCGGACTACTCGTATCTGAGAGCGTCTATCGGATCCGTGCGCGCGGCCCGCCAGGCCGGATACAGTCCGGCGAGGACTCCCACGAGCATTCCGACGACGATAGCGAGCGCGACGTACTCGAGGGGATAGACCAGCGGGAGGTCGATGTACTGTGCCCCGAAATACCCGGCGACGAGTCCCAGTCCCGTTCCCAGTATCGCGCCTATCACCCCGAGAATCACCGCTTCGGTCAGGAACAGCCCGAGGACGTCTCGGTTTTGTGCGCCGACGGCTTTCATGATACCGATTTCGCGGGTCCGTTCGGTGACGCTGACGAGCATGATGTTCGCGATACCGATCGAGCCGACCAGCAATGAGATCGCAGCGATCCCCACGATGAAGTTCCGGAGGAGATCGAGCACGTCCTGAAGCTGTTGGAGCAACTCCGTGCTCGTTCGAAGTTGTACCTCGAGGTCGTCTCCCATGCGCTCGCTCGCGTCGCTGCGGTCGCTCTCGAGGTAGTCGACTGCAGCCTCGCGGGCGGCGTCGATGGCCGCCTGATCGTCGGAGGGTGCCTCGACGACGATGGCGAGGAAGCGTGCCGGGTCGTCGGTGGCGCTCTCGTTCCCACCGCCGCGGTCGTCCCCTCCTCCGTTCGCGGTATCGCCGTTCCCGCCGCCGAACCCGAGTCTGGCCGCCTGCTCCGTGTAGTACGGATCGGTCGGCACGTAGACCCGAGGCGACGACTCGAATCCTTCGAACGGGCTCAGCCCCTCGCTGGTGTCGGTGATGCCGACCACCTCGATCGTGGTGCGCTGGCCCCCCAGAAACGCCACGGTGAGCTCATCGCCGACGGTGACGTTCTCTTCGAATTGGCCCGCTGCTGCGGGGTTGATCACCGCCTCTCGTTCACCCATCTGGAACCGTCTCCCCTCGGCCAACTGCTCTTCGCGGATGTACGACGGCCCCGATGCGACCAGCCCATTCCCCTGTGCGACGGTCTCGTTGCCGTCAGAGAGTGCCTGCGTCTGGATCGTCGCGTAGCCGTAGGCCGCTTCGACGTCCTCGAGTTCCTCGACGGCCTCGAGGTCATCCTGCGTAAAGACGGGCTGGGCACCCGCCAGCGGTCCGCCCTCGGTGTTCGGTTCGGCTGCCCAGCCGTAGAGGCTGCGCTGGTCGTCGGGACTGATGTCGCCGATAATTCCCGCTTGCAGGCTCGCGCCGAGACTGACGAACGCAATCACCGCGGCGATTCCGATTACGATTCCAAGCGTCGTCAGCGCCGACCGGAGCTTGTGGCCGCGGATCGATCGCCACGCCAGCCGAAGGCTTTCGAGCGGGTTCATGCCGTGTCGTCCCCCGGTTCCCGATCTGGCGCCGATCCCGCTGTCGGTTCATCAGCACCATCGAGCTCCTCGATTCGTTCGATTTTCCCGTCGAGGAGGTGAACGATTCGATCTGCTCGTTCGGCGACGTGGCGCTCGTGGGTAACGACCAACATCGTTGTCCCTCCCCCGTGAAATTCGTCGAAGAGGTCGAGTATATCGCTTTCAGTCTCCGTATCGAGATTCCCTGACGGTTCGTCAGCCAGTACGATCGCTGGATCGTTGATCAGTGCCCGAGCCAACGCAACTCGCTGTCGCTGTCCGCCGGACAGTTCGTTCGGTAGATGGTCCGCCCGATCGGCCAGTCCCACGCGCTCGAGGAGGTCCCGCGCTCGGTCCCGCCGTGTCGCTCGGTCGACGTTCTGGAACAGTTGCGGCAGCGCCACGTTCTCGAGCGCGTCCAGCCTCGGCATGAGGTTGAACGTCTGGAAGACGAATCCGACCTCGGTTCCCCGGAGGGTGGTGCGTTCGCGGTCGCTGAGCGCGCCGACATCGCGACCGCCGACGACCACGGTTCCTTCGGACGGCGTATCGAGGCAGCCCACGAGATTCATGAGCGTCGACTTGCCGGAGCCGCTCGGCCCCATAATCGCGATATAGGCCCCGCGTGGTACCTCGAGAGTGACACCGTCGAGTGCGTGGACGGGTTCGCCGATCCGATACGTTTTCCGGACGTTCGAGAGAGAAACGGCCGTGTCCGAAGACGCCATGCGCGTTCGACCACGGACTGTTCAAAAAAAGTTCCGCGCAGTCTCGAGTCGATTTGCGCGTGTTACGCGGGCACAGATCGTCTCGGCCCAATGTCCGATTCGGATTTCCGACCGCTCCATGTCCTGGTCGCGTGCCGCCCCCGTCGCCGCCTGTCGGTTCGCTCCCTCACTCCGCTTCTGGTCTCGATTCCCTTCCTCCTCCATCCCGTTCTTTACTCCCCTTTCGCTGCGGTTCCTCGAGTCTCTTCCCGGTGTGGATATTCCCTTACGACTTGGTGTGGCACTCGACCGGTAGAGCCGTTACGACCGTTCTGGAGATCCGATCTATATTTATTTGCTAGTGATCATATACCAAACAAGATACTTATGTATTGGAATGGTACGACAGGATAATTGAACGATGGATGCAATCGATATCAACGGCGTAACGAAACGATACGGTTCGGAGACGGCGCTTGATGGACTCGACTTGACCGTCGAGCGCGGAGAAATCTACGGGTTTCTCGGTCCGAACGGTGCGGGTAAGTCGACGACGATCAATCTCATCCTCGATTTCATTCGGCCGACTGACGGCGAGGTGCGCGTGTTCGACCTCGACGCCCAGTCGGAGAGCCTCGAAATCCGTGAACGGACCGGAATCCTTCCCGAGGGGGCCGAACTGTACGACCGACTCACCGGCCGCCAACACGTCGAGTTCGCGATCGAATCGAAGGCGGCCGACGACGACCCTGACGCCCTCTTAGAGCGGGTGGGTATCGCAGATGCGGCCGAGAAAAAAGCGGGTGGGTACTCGAAGGGGATGTCCCAGCGCCTCATGCTCGCGACGGCGCTGGTCGGCGACCCGGACCTCCTGATACTCGACGAACCCTCGACGGGACTCGATCCCAACGGAGCCCGCGAGATGCGCGAAATCATCCGCGAGGAGAAATCGCGCGGCGCGACCGTGTTCTTTTCCTCGCACGTTCTCGGACAAGTCGAGGCGGTGTGCGATCGCGTCGGCATCCTCCGTGACGGCGACCTGATCGCGGAAGACACCGTCGAAGGTCTCCGCGACTCCATGCCGACCCAGACCCAGCTGCGGGTAACGCTCGATCAGAGCCCCGACGCCTCTTCGGCCGTGATCGATGCCGTCGAAGCGCTCGATGGCGTTTCGTCAGTGACTCCTGACGGACGGACACTCGTCGTCGCCTGCGAGAGCGATGCGAAGACGCGCGTACTACAGACGATCGAAGACCACGACGTGACCGTCGAGGACTTCGAAACCGGCGAGTCATCGCTCGAGGAGCTGTTCGTCGCGTACACGTCTGATGCAAAAGACGAGATGGGGGTGGTCCAATGAGCTCGATCATCGTCGCGAAAAAGGACTTTCAGGACGCCGTTCGTTCGCGTGCGCTGATCGGTCTGACTCTCCTCTTTGCGCTGTTTACCGTCGGCGGCTCATACCTCGCATCAGAGGCATCGTCGATCTTTGGGTCGGGCGGCGGCAGTTCGACGTTGGATCTGCTCATCGCGCTGCAGACACCGGCGTCCTATCTGGTCCCAATCATTGCGCTGTTCGTCGGGTATGGTGCGATCGCCGGCGAGCGAGAGAGCGGGAGCCTCAAGTTCCTTCTCGGGCTTCCTCATCGTCGACGGGACGTCGTTCTCGGGAAGATCCTCGGTCGGACGGGCGTCGTCGTCGTGTCGATTCTGGTCGGCTTTGCCGTCGGATTGGTCGCCCTCTTTGCCTTCGTCGGCTCGGTCTCGCTTCGCTACTACGTCCTGTTTACCCTGATGACGGTACTGTTCGCGTTCGTCTACGTTTGTATCGGCGTCGGACTGTCCTCGATGACGCGGTCGACGACCAGAGCGGCCGCTGGCGCGTTCGGATTTATCGTGTTGTTCAAACTCCTTTGGGGGACCATCGGGCTGGTCTTGATGCACTTCATCGAGGGTGAGATGCTCGCGCAACCGATGCCTGACTGGTATCTCGTGTTCGTTTCGGTGCCGCCCGATAGCGCCTTTAATTCCGCGACCAGCGCCTTGTTAAACGCAACCGAGTTCGCGAACACCAACGGATTTAGTCCCGAGAACCTCCCGCTCATCGCCGAGCCGTGGTTCGGATTTGTCCTGCTTGCAGCCTGGGCGCTGGTGCCACTCGGGCTCGGAATCTGGCGCTTCGACAGCGTCGACCTCTGAGGGCCGACGACGAGATGCAACGTTTTTGGCGTCGCCGCTCGCTTGCATAGCCATGAAGACGGAGGGTGGTTCCGACGGAGCGAAACGTCGCGCCGGCGATCGTGCAGCCGAGGCGGTCGAAGACGGGTTCGTCGTTGGTCTGGGCACCGGCTCGACGGCCGCCTGCGCGATCCGGGCGCTCGGTCGTGCCGTCGACGACGGCCTCGAGATTCGCGGCATTCCCACCTCGTTTCAGGCCCGCAAACTCGCTCTCGAGGTCGGAATTCCGCTGACCGACCTCGATGCAGTCGACGGCGTTGACGTTGCGATCGATGGTGCGGATCAGATCGTCGATGCTCCCGATGCACCGGCACACGGCGCACTGATCAAAGGCGGCGGTGGGGCCCACGCGCGAGAGAAACTTGTCGATTCGGCGGCCGACCGGTTCGTCGTCGTCGCTGATCCCTCGAAACTGACTGACAGACTCGACAATCCGGTCCCGGTCGAAGTTCTCCCCGACGCCCACTCCGTGGTGGCAGATCGCATTCGAGAACTCGACGGTGAGCCGATGCTCCGGAACGCCGAACGAAAGGACGGACCGATCGTGACCGACAATGGCAACCTCGTACTCGACTGCGCGTTCGGTGCGATCGACGACCCAGACGGTCTAGCGATGCAACTCTCGAGGCTCCCGGGTGTTGTCGAACACGGATTGTTCGTCGGTCTTGCCGATATGACTTACGTCGGTTCCGAAGACGGAGTCGACACCCGTCGGTACTGAGACGAATGTGGTTCTCCCGTTGCGACACAACGGACGACGTCGTTACGGTGGACAAACTGGTATCGCGTCAGTCACTGCTCTCCATAGCCGAATCAGTCGGCGCATCGACCGATGCCGGAACTGCCAGCGAATACGCAGATAATTTCTAGTACCCGCATCGATGGTACTATCCCCCTTCTCAGCTCGAGTTCGTCGGCGTTTTCGCAATCGAGGTCGAGATTTCGTTCGACGGTCGTCCGGGGAAACAACGTCAGAACGAACCCCGAGACTGACAGATACCGGTTCACTGACCGCTGATGGACTCGCTTTCCGTCTGCCCAGCCGGACGAAGGAAAGCCCAAAACGGGCAATCGGAATCGTCGAGGATCGCAACCGCCTATCGCCGGAATTCACGGATACGGCCGTTCGCTGACGCCGATGAGCCGGTTCGGAGCGATCTCCCCGAGGGGGCCGAATCCGGCTGCCAGAGCCCGTGTGCAATTCATCGATCGTAGTTCGAAGCCGTCGGTTTTGCCGTTGGAGGTCGTTACCGTGTCGGAAGCCGAAGCCGACGTCCTGCTGTCGTGTCGCCGTCGCTGGCGTCGTCGTCGCTCTCTGCGTTCTCCACGTCGACGACATCTCTATCGGTGTCTCGGGAGAGCAGCGTTACAGTCAGGTAGAGGACGCCGAGCAGACGCGCTGCTGGAACCACCCACGGCTGTAACTCGAGATCGTCCGTGTTAGCGTAGACGAGGTGTTGACTGACCGTGATAACCGGTTGCGGAACCATCACGAGCACCATGCCAGCCAGTCCGAGGAGACCGCTGATCAGCGTTGATCCCGTCCGTCCGCGGGCGAGCAGCCAGACGAACGCCAGCCCCTCGAGTCGAGCGCCGGTAAGCGCAAGCGGGCGTCGCTGGGTGGCCTCCGGGTTCCGCAGGCCGATCCGCTCGCACATCCTGATGACCGGCTCCGGCTTGACGATCTCGACGATTCCAAAGCCGATCAAGAGTTTGCGCAACATGCATTCCGGAGGTACGATGGCACACGGCAAAAAACGCGAGCCGGCAACTGGAGCGACCATCGGGTATCCCCGACGCTGGAGATGTCACGTGTCGGGGTCCATTCGACGGCCGATCCATTGTCCGGACGGTTACGTCGCTAGTCGCGAAGCGATCGAAAAAATTTCGAGTGGCGTCCCTTACAGGTCGCGAGGCTGAACCGTCTTTCGGTCGTTGGCCTCTGCCCGTCGGGCAGCGTCGTCGAGCAGTTCGGAAACTTCCTCGTCGAGTGCGTCGTAGAAATCCGAGGCGACGTTTTTGTCATCGAGCGCTTCCTTAACGGCGGCTTTGACGATAAGGTCTGCCATACGATGTATCCGTTTCGCGTTACCTCATATAAATCTATTGGTTAGTAGCGGAAATACGGGGGATGCAGCGGTTCATTCGGCTGTTTCGACCGGCCGGACCACCGGAAAGTATATGTTTGATGAATGGCCGACACGGATTTCTCCACCGGGAAACGCCAAAATAGCGCTCGCGCGCGCTCCTCCGGGGCTCGCAGCACCTCTGGTGGGACGAACTGGTCGCCGGTCGAGCGAACAGGTCGACGGATTCGAGTATCTCGGCCGCAGAGGACGAGCATGCGAGAACTCCTCGAGGCTGTAGCTGACGGTTCGCTGTCGCCAGCCCAGGCTGAAGCGGAACTCAACGGGTACGTAACCGGCGATGCGGGCCGGTTCGATGCAGCCCGCGACCAGCGTCGCGGGGTCCCAGAGGCGATCTTCGCCGAGGGAAAGTCGGCCGACCAAATCGTCGCACTCGCCGAAACCGCTCTGGAAACGACGGATCGCGCGTTACTCACCCGGATATCTCCGCCTCAATTCGAAGCGCTCGAGAGTTACGTCGACGAGACGATCCCGGATGCGACGATCGAGCGGCGGGAGACGACGGTACGAGTGATGGCTCCCGACTACGAGCCGCCGTCGATCGACGCGGCGGTGGGGATCGCTACCGGTGGCACGGTCGACGGCCCAGTTGCTGCCGAGGCCGAAGCCGTCTGTTTGGATGCGGGGGTAACGATCGATCGAGTCGACGACATCGGCGTCGCGGCGCTTTCTCGAACGCTCGATCAACTCGAACGGCTCCGCGATGCGGACGTATTGATCGTCGCCGCCGGCCGGGAGGGCGCTCTGCCGACCGTCGTCGCCGGCCTCGTGGATACGCCGGTGATCGGCGTTCCGATCTCGAGCGGGTACGGCTACGCCGGCGACGGAGAGGGGGCGCTCGCCGGGATGCTTCAGTCCTGTACCGTTCTTTCGGTCGTCAACATCGATGCGGGATTCGTCGCCGGAGCGCAGGCCGTCCTGATTGCCCGAACGATCGCCGCGGCTCGCGACTGAAGAGTATACTTGATAGTAGAAAATTACTTTTTACAATCGAAAAGCCAAACGGTGTTGGGAGAAACTTACTTAGCCAGTCGAATAATAGATTGATGTACCGGCTTCGGCCGGTGTGACCAATGCCCAAGTGTGACCACTGTGGCGCGCACGTCTCCGAACAGTTCGCACGCGTCTTCGCTGACAAACACGGAAAAATCCACGCATGCATCAGTTGTTCAGCTAACGCCGGCATCGCAGAAGCTGCAAAAGAGCGCGCTCACGGTACCTGACGAACCACGACCGACAACCACGCGCCCTCACAGACGGGACGCTTTTTTTAGGCACCCGTCCCTGCCCACAGCGGATGACCGATCACGTCGTTTACGTCCTCGAGTGTGCCGACGGATCGCTGTACACCGGCTATACGACCGACCTGGAGCGACGGGTGGCCGAACACGACGCAGGCGAGGGTGCCAAGTATACACGCGGACGGACGCCAGTTCGTCTTCGATACCACGAACGATTCGAGTCGAAATCGGCGGCGATGTCGCGCGAGTACGAAATCAAACAACTGAGTCGCGCACAGAAAGAACAGCTCATTGACCTCGAGTGAGGGATGCCCGCTTTTTGTGCTGACTCGACGGCGACCGCCTCGCTCGATGCTAGTATCCCTCCGACCGTGTTCGAAAAATAGATGTATACTGGGTATGACAGTATACTCGAGATGCAACTCGACGTCGTCGACGATCTCAAACAGCCCGAATACACCGGCGAAAACCGGTGTGAACCCTGTACCGTGTTGAACCTCGTTATCGCGGCGGTGATCGGCTCCGTCGTCGCGCGAAAGTCCCGCCTCGGCGGTGCCCTCGCCGTCGCGGTGTCGATCACCCTGATTTATCTCCGCGGCTATCTCGTCCCCGGTACGCCGACGCTGACCAAACGCTACCTTCCACCGGAAGTCCTGCGCTGGTTCGGCAAGGATCCTGATCCTGCGATGGCGAGTGGCCTCGGCTCGGATGACGGCGGGGAATTGACCGAAATCGGCGACCCGGAGCGCGACCAACCGAAGCGGGAATCGGATGGTTCCGCCACCGAGTCGGTCTTCGAGGAGGACGCTACCGTCGGCCCCGCAGAGAGTGACGGCGGTTCGAGCGACGTCGGCGACGACGGCGACGAACCGGCCACCGTCGATCTCGAGACGTTCTTCGTCGAGCACGACGTTCTCGAGCCGTGTTCGGACAGGGACGACCTCTGTCTCACGGACGATTTCGAAACCGCCTGGCTGGCCGCGATCGATCCGCTCGACGAATCGGGCATCGACGCTGCGGCGGCCGTCGATGCCTTTGGCTTCGATGCGGATCCTGACGAGTTCGATCTCGAGACGCGCGACGAGACCCGAGTTTTGCTTTCCGGCTCTGTAGTTGCCGGCCGCTGGCCCTCTCGAGCCGCCGTGATCGCGGACGTCGCCGCAAGCCAGGCTCTCGAATCGTGGGTCGACGACTGGAGCGAGTACGACTCCAGGACGAAAGGCGAGGTGCTCAACAGCCTTCGGATGTTCCTCGAGACCTGTCCGTCCGGTGGCGACGTACAGATGGGAGAGGAAGTCGTCGAATCCTGCTGTACGTCCCACGAAGTCGTCGCAGTCACCTGTGAGGAGACGGGCGAACGCCTCTTCGAACAACGTCTCGCAGACGTCGATGCCTGATCGCCTCCTCGAGACCCGATACTACCGTTCCCGTCAGGAAGCCGACCGCCGAAATCGGCGGTGAAATCCCGTTCGGCTCCGTTCACGGATACTGTATTGGCCCGTCGCCTTTTTCGCATCGGCTCTCGACCACCGAAGTATGGAGACGATTCGCTTCGGCACCGACGGTTGGCGGGCGCCACTCGAGGAGTTTACGACTCCACGGGTTCGGATGGTTGGGCAAGCGGTCGCGACGTATCTCGCTGACGAGGGCCTCGAGGGCCCCATCGCGGTGGGCTACGACGCTCGCGAAACGTCGCGAGGATTCGCCGAAGAACTTACGCGAGTGCTCTGTGCGAACGGCTTCGACGTGTTGCTTTCAGACCGGGACCGGCCGACCCCGCTTGTCGCCTACGCGATCGTCGACCGCGACCTCGCCGGCGGACTGGTGATCACCGCCTCACACAATCCGCCCGAGTACAACGGCGTAAAATTCATTCCCCACGACGGCGCACCGGCCCTGCCGGCCGTCACCGACGCCATCGCGGATCGTCTGGCCGAACCAGATCCGCTCCCCGAGGACGACCACGGAACCGCTCGCGAGGTCGACTTCGCCGAGCCACACGCCGACGCTGCTATGGCTCTCGTCGAGGGGATCACCGGCAGTGCCGACCTCTCTGAACTGACCGTCGCTTACGATGCCATCCACGGCAGCGGTCGCGGAACTACCGACGCCTTGCTCGAGCGCGCCGGCGCTTCCGTGAAACGATTGCGGTGCGAACGCGATCCGGATTTCGGCGGCGGCTCTCCGGAACCCGCCGCCCAGAATCTCGATGCGCTGATCGCGACGGTTACGGACGGCGACTCCGATGGTGTCGTGGACCTCGGAATCGCGAACGACGGCGATGCCGACCGAATCGCTGTCGTCACGCCCGAACGGGGATATCTCAACGAGAATCTCTTTTTCGCTGCGCTCTACGAGTACCTGCTCGAGGACGAGTCGGGTTCGGTCGTCCGTTCCGTTTCGACTACCTACCTGATCGATCGAGTCGCCGAGGCCCACGGCGAGACCGTCCACGAGGTCCCGGTCGGCTTCAAGTGGGTTGCCAGGGCGATGGCCGAACGCGACGCACTGATCGGCGGCGAGGAATCGGGCGGCTTCACCGTCCGGGGTCACGTCCGCGAGAAAGACGGTGTCCTGATGGCGCTGCTCGCCGGCGCGATGCACGCCGAAGAACCGTTAGACGAGCGGATCGACCGGTTGCTCGAGGATCACGGCACCGTCGTCCAGGACAAGACGAGCGTCGACTGCCCCGACGATGAGAAAGACCGTGTCCTGTCGGACCTCGAAGACGAGATCCCCGAGACCGTCGCCGGAACCACAGTGGAAGATGTAAACACTGCCGACGGCTTCAAACTCTTGTTGGCCGACGGCTCGTGGCTGCTCGTCCGTCCCAGCGGAACCGAGCCGGTATTGCGGGTCTACGCCGAAGCATCCGATGCAGAACGGGTTCGAGAACTGCTCGAGGCAGGAGAGGAACTGCTCGAGCCGCTGGTTTGACCGTCCGAGTACGCTCCGCCGTCAATCGACGCGTTCCGCCGGACTTCCGGCGACGGTCACACCGGATTCGACGTCTCGGGTAACGACCGACCCGGCGCCGACAGCCGCCCGTTCGCCGATCGTGATGTCACCAAGCAGCGTCGCGTTGGCACCGATCTGTACGCCGTCTTCGACCGTCGGATGACGTTTTATCGGTTCGTTCGTGTCGCCGCCGAGCGTGACGCCGTGGTACATATGGACGTCGTCGCCGATCTCGGCCGTTTCGCCGATGACGACGCCCATCCCGTGATCGATCGTCACTCGCCGCCCGATTTCGGCGGCCGGATGGATCTCTACCCCCGTCAGCAGACGAACGATGTGAGAGCATAGCCGCGCGAACGGTCGCCCGGCCCCGCCGCCGTTCCAGCAGCGGTGGGCGAGGCGGTGAGCCCAGACCGCGTGTAGGCCCGGATAACAGCAAAGCACCTCGAGCCACCCCTTCGCGGCCGGATCCCGCTTGCGCATCGCTCGGACGTCCTCGCGGAGACGCCTAAACATCGACCTCGCCTGCCGTCCCCGCGGACCCGGTCTCGACGCGCGGTTCTCCTCGCGTCCACGGTTCTCCTCGCGTCCACGGTTCTCCTCGCGTCCACGCAAGTGCCGGGGATCGACAACACCGGCTAGCGGTGCGACGAGGTCGATTCCTGTCGAAACACGCGGTCTGACCGGTGGATACCATGGTCACACGTAGCGGTGGGTGAGTGTAAAGCGATTCGTTCCGATCTCATCGACGCGTTCCTTAGCTGCCGACCGGTCACTTGCCGCGAGCCAACCGCGTCCCGATTCGGTCGGGGAGCCCGGTCTCCGCAACGGCCGCCTGAACCGCTTCGAGGTCGTACTCGACGCGGCTCGTTTCGACCGTCAGCGCATCGAGATCCACGACGGCGTAGCCCGCTCGCGGATCGCCATCGCGAGGCTGGCCGACGCTGCCGGGGTTGACGACGATCCCTTCGGCGAACTGCTCGACCCCTTGCACGTGGGTGTGACCGAGCACCAGCACGTCCTCGTCGCCGAGCATTCGCGGCGAGAATTCCCTCGGGTACGTGTATCGCGTGTATCGTTCGGGATCGTCCGGGTGGCCGTGGACGAGTTTCACCCGTCCGTCGCATTCGAGTCGTTCGTCCGGCAACGAAGCCAGCCACTCGAGCTGATCCGCCGAAAGTCGCTTTTTTGCGTGTTCGACGCCCGCACGAGCCATGCCGTTGAACCGGAAGGCGGTCCCCTCGACGACCGCGGCGTCGTGATTCCCCATCACCGTTGGCACGTCCCGCTCCCGGTGTGCGTCGACGCAGTCGGCCGGCCAGGGGTTGTATCCGACCACGTCGCCCGCACAGCACAATTCGTCGACCGGGGGCATGTCCTCGAGGACGGCCTCGAGGGCGACCCGATTGCCGTGGACGTCCGAAATGAGTCCGACCCTCATGCTGGAGCATAACAGCCGGGAGGGATTTGTAGGTTATCCGCGGCCGGTATCGGGGTGGCCACCTGACTGGTCGGCCTGTGCGCTGTAAGGCAGGCGGCGACGCCGAGTTGCCTGACAACTGCTGCGTCGGATGCGAACCGACGTGGTGACGTCGACGGTTACTGATTCGCACGGTCGAATACGGAGTTCCCGATAGGTATTCGATCCTCCCCGACAATGCCGTAATTGACGAGGTTACTGAGTCACGGATATGGGAACGAAAACGGAATTCGATTCGAAAGAAGCAGCGGGCGTCGAATCGCTCTACCAGACGGATGCAGCCGAACGTCGCCGCAGATTCGTCAGAACGACTCTCGAACCCCAGCCGGGTGAGCGGGTCCTCTCGATCGGGTGTGGACCCGGGTTCGAACCGGTCGAACTGGCCGATGCAGTCACGTCAGACGGACGGGTTGACGCGATCGATGCGAGCGAACCGATGATACACCTCGCGAAGAAGCGATGCGAGGACCACGAGAACGTGACCGTACAACACGGACTGGCCACCGAATTGCCGGTCGAGGACGGAGCATTCGACGCCGCGACGTCGGTCCAAGTCTTCGAGTACATCGAGGATCTCGACGCCGCACTGTCGGAACTCGAGCGGGTCCTCCGACCCGGCGGTCGAGCCGCCGTCTACGCGACCGACTGGGATTCTCTCGTCTGGAACGCCGCGGATAGAGAGCGCTCGAGGCGCGTCGCCGACGCATGGGCGGATCACTGTCCGCGACCGCATCTAGGCTCCGACCTTCGCTCGCCGCTTCGGAGCGCCGGTCTCTCCGTCGATCGGGTCGCGCCGTTTACGATCGTCGAAACCGAACTCGAGGACACGTTCGCGGGATACATGCGAGGGATACTCCGTTCGTACGCCACGGAACACGACGAGTTCGACACGGAAACGCCACAGGCGTGGGGTGAGGACCTCCGTGAACGGGATCGGAACGGGGAAACACTGTTCAGTCTCACGGCGTTTCTGTACCTCGTGTCGAAGCCGGAGTAACTCGAGAACACCCCGTCGGTCGAGCAACGGGTTCGGGTCCTCCAAATCGGTGCCAGGCCATCGTTCAGAGGCGGAAATCAGCACCACCATCCTCGCAGACCGCAGAGAACGGCCCGATATGCGGTTCCCTGCATAGCCAGTACTCCCCCGCCGGAATCGAACCGTCTACTCGCGCGGACTGGCCTGGCTCGCGGTCGAACCGAACGCCGCGTCTATCAGTCTCCGTTCTCGATGGCCGTTTCGAACGCGTCGTCAGTGCGGGCGACGCCGGCCGCACAGACGGCGTGCTCGAACTCGAGATCGTACGCTTCGCTCGCGGCTGCTTCGGCGTCGTCGGCGCCGAAGTCGATCGGTTCGGGGGCGTTCTTCTCGTAGGTCGCGACCAGTGTCGGTTCGTCGACCGTCTCGACGAGCAACGCGTCTTTCCGAACCGTGCCGATCAGGGCCTCGCCGTCGCCGCCGATCGTCGCCGCGATTCGGGGCGTATCGTAGTCGTCCTTCTCGTAATCCAGCGCCAGCAGACTTTCAGCCAGCGCGTCGCGGGCGGGATAGCCCAGTTCGAGTTTCTCCGCGATCGGATCGACGTGCGAGCCGTTGCCGAACGCGGCCGTCTCGCCCGTCGGTGTCTCGACCACCCGCAGGCAGTTGTACGAGACGTACGGGTTGTCCGTTGCCGGCGCGTCGGCCGTGGGACCCACGGTGAGCGCCTCGTCTCGAGCGGTGATCTCTCGGTTCGGGAACGATCGCGAGGATACGCGGTACGCCCCGACTGCTGGGCCGACGACGACGAATCGTCCGACGTACATACTCGACCCTGCGCGGGAGAGGGGAAAATGGATGTCGGTTCGGGTTCGGGGTCGCCGGGTCCGCCCGTGCGTTTATCTGTGATAGCGATGCGAACGGCGGTGTGGCTACCGAAGACGAGTGTCTCGAGGCCTTACTCGAGGCCGCCGAGCGACTTGGCGAATCGCCGACGAAAGCGCAGTACGAGGAGCTAGAGTTGACGCCTGTTTCGGGGACGATACTCCGTGCCTGTGGAGGGTGGAACGATGCAAAAGAGATGGTTGGACTGGAGACCTCGTATTCGAGGGGGCCACGAGTTGCTCCGAAACCGGACGACATTGAATTCCCCCCGGAAACGTCGTCGGACGAGCTTTCGGTCGATCAGCGGTGGCAGTATCGAAATGTCGATCACAATACAGAACGGACGTTGCTCCGCCGATCTCGTCTCCGGTCTTGGGTAAACGAACGAATGCAACAACAGGGTTGTTCACAGTGTGGTGTCGATGCTCTCGCGTGTTTAGATTTCCATCACGTCGACGAATCGGCGAAGAAAATGGCCGTCGGATGAATGGTCACCTTTGGCTACGGGAAGGAAGCACTTCGTGATTGGCTACAGGAAGGAAGCATTTCGTGATGAGATGGCAAAATGTGAGGTGTTGTGCGCAAACTGCCATCGGAAGCATCATTCGACGCAACCGAACCGGAAACGCAGACGATGGGTCTTCGATCACAAACGTGCTGAGGGGTGCGACACGTGTGCAGAATCCGACCCTGCCTGTCTGGGTTTCTATTACCATAGTGATACAAAAGAACCAACCGTGGCGGAACTGCTTTCGAACGCTCAGGCGAAAGATCGCATTCAAACCGAAATCGAACGATGCCGGGTACTTTGTGCAAACTGCCACCGAAAGGTACACCGTGTGGAATTGATGCGCTGATATATACCGCAACAGGGCGACAGACTTCAGGGCCTCGAGAGAACCCGATTCGCACTCGAGTTCGTAACACTCTAATACAAACGTCGTCTACTGATTGGTATACCGTCGGTGGTAGAAGCCGGCGATTCATGACAAGTCCATTAGGGTAGTGGCCAATCCTGAAGCCTTCTGGGGGCTTCGACGCTGGTTCGAATCCAGCATGGACTACTTCTCTGCGATTTCGACTCGAGCCGATTCCCCCTACAGCCTCCTGATTTCCAGTTGAAACGAGGGGGTGGTCGGTGGGAAACGAGTCACCAGAAACCATATCTTTCCGTCGTCATTACACTCAAAGTATGAACCGACGGACGTTCCTCGCTATCACCGGGACGGGTGTACTCGGCGGGGTTGCCGGTTGTCTTGGCGGAAATTCTAACGGCAATGATTTAGATGGCTACGGCCCGAAACCAGAGACGGTTCCCGAAAAGCGATCGATCGACACTGGTGCATATAAGACACAGAAATTCGACGGTGTCGATGTTCCGCTTGCACCAATCGACGACGTCTTTTACTGGTACCAACGACAGGAAGCCAGAGTCGCCGATGCTCGCGGATCATCACAGTACGAGAAGTCCCATATCGCCGGTGCGGTACTAAGCACTGCACCGCCTTACACACCAGACGACGATCCGGTTGCTGACTGGTCCAAAAGCGATCGAATAGTGACCTACTGCGGCTGTCCCCACCATCTTTCCGGGCTCCGTGCCGCTGCGCTGATAAACAACGGCTACGAAGAAGTGTACGCAATCAACGAAGGTTTCGGTGCCTGGATCGACCGCGACTATCCTCTCGAAGGCTCGGAAGTTTCGTCGGATCGTGCTACGTACGAGATCAAAGGCCAGTCCGACCCCGCCTACGTGGGCAAGATGGTCAGGCTCGAGCAAATCGACGCTGAACGTCTCGAAGCAGCCCCGATTACAGACGACGGCACCTACACCATGCAACTCCACTACGCCGGGTCGACCGACTCCCGGTTCAGAGTCGAAGCACCCGACTATACGGTCGAGGGAACGCTCGAGGAGTTGACGAGTGGCACTCTCACGTCGGCACAGAACTGACGCCCGCCACTATCACGGCCTGCGTTTCTACGGCTCGGTTCGGTCGTAGGCGCCTGCGTGTTCGAGTTCGCGCCGTTTTCGGAGCACGTCGGGGGTCCGGCAGATTCCCGGCGCACCCGTCACCTGTGGGACCGTACAGTTATTGCAGCTCTCGCAGATAACGCGCGGATCGTCGCCCGTCGACTCACTCTCGAGCAATCGCGCACCAAGTCGCGGCTCGGCGTAGAACGGCCGGGCCATGCCGACCATGTCGCAGGCAGGTCCGTCGTCGGTCGCGCCGCTCACGGTGCTGGCCTCGGGCTCGCCGCTCGAGCCGAGCAGCCGATCCATTTCTTCCCGCCCGCGGATCCCACCTTCGGCGAGGACCGGGATCGACAGTCGTTCGCGAACCCGCCGACAGAAATCCTCGTTCCACGCCGGCTCGAAATCGTACTGGAGCGACTGGACCCGGTTCGCCAGGGCGACGAGTCGTCTGCGAGTCGAGCCGCCGAACGCGGCGTCGTACTCCTCGTGCAGCGCCTCGTTGTCCCAGGCGTGGTCGGGATACTCTCCGCGGACGATGCTCATGTCCCAGACGACCGACGTCTGGACGGGAACCACCGCGTCGTAGCCGATCCGCTCGAGTCGACGGGCGATTTCGACGCCGTCCTCGAGCGAGAGCTTCCGTCGAACCACGGGCGCGGGCGGTGCCGGCGTTTCTGCCGGGACCTTGGTCATCAGCGGGACCTCGCCCGCCCGATCTCGAATCTCGTCGTGAACGACCGCGAGGAACTCGAGGCGCGCTTCGGGCGACCCACCGAACTCGTCGTCTCGCCGGTTGTAAAACGGCGACAGGAACTGCTGGACGATCCCCATGTTGGCCCCGGCGAGGTGAACGCCGTCGTAGCCCGCGCCGACGGCTCGAGCCGCCGCACGGCCGAAATCGGTCGCTAGCTCGTACACCTCCGCGGTCGTGAGGACGTGCGGATCGTACTCGAGAAACCCGATTCGATCGAGCAATCGCAGCTGCCACGGCGGGTCGGACACGGCGAGTTGCTCCAGGTCCGGGTGTTCGCTCCGGTACTCGGCGTGCCACGTTTCCATGCTCCGGAGACCGCCGTGTTCGAGCTGGATGAAAATCCGGCTCCCGTGATCGTGGATTCGGTCGGTCAGCCGCGAGAGTCGGGCGACGAATTCGGGGTCGTGGACGCGGGTCATCCCCGGTGCGGCGCATCCGCCGTCGCCACGAACGATCGTCGCCCCCTGGCAGATGAGTCCGACGCCCGATTCCGCAGCGGGCTCGAGATCCTCGATCAGCGTCTCGACCGCGTCGGGGCCGTTGCCCGCACACTCGAGCAGCGGCGCGCGATAGAGCCGATTGGGGACCGTCACGTCGCCGATTTCGAGGGGTTCCTCGAGGGTGGCCATGCCGGTCGTACTGTAGGCGTACACAAGAGGATAGTGCTGATTCCGACCGCCTGTGCCCGTGGGAGCTGACCGTGACCACCCGTGCCCCCGGCCCCGCTGTTCCCATCTACCGACCTGCTTGCGGCGGTCAGGGCGGGAGAACGACCGCACGACCCTCGATTTCGTTGTGCTCGAGGCGCTCCGCGACCGTGTTGATGTCATCGAGCTCGTGGCGCTCCGTTCGGAGTTCGACGTCGCCGCGGTCGACGAGCGCGACGAGTTCCTGTAGTTCCGCGTACTTGCCGACGAGCGTTCCGCGGAACGAGAACTCGCCGTTGACCAGCGCCTGGCTGGGTTCGTGGATGTGGCCGCCGTAGCCGACGACGTGGTGATCACCGCCGGCGGCGACGATCTCGGGCGCCGTCCCGGTCGTCTCGTCGCCGCCGACGAAGTCGACGACCTGCTGAGCACCCTCGTCATCAGTCAGGTCCGTGATGACGTCGGCGAGGTCCTCTTCCGCGGAGTTGACGGTGTGTCGAGCGCCCAGGTCTTCAGCCAACTCGAGCGCTTCGTCCTTGATGTCGACGGCGACGATCTCTGCGGCGCTCATCGCCTCGAGACACTGCAGGCCGATGTGGCCGAGTCCGCCGACGCCGATGACGACGCACGTATCTCCGGGATTCAGTTCGTCGACCGCTTTCTTCACGGCGTGGTAGGCCGTGATTCCCGCGTCGGCGTGGGGCGCGATATCGGTCGGGTCGACGCCGTCGGGCAGGGGGATCACCGCGCGCTCGTTGGTCTGGAGGTATTCGGCGAAGCCACCGTCGGTGGTGAGTCCATTGAACGCGCTGTTCTCGCAGTACATGTCCTCGCCGAGCCGACAGGGCCGACAGATACCGCAGGTCTGTACGGGGTGGCAGATCACTGGATCGCCTTCCTCGACCAGCGACACCTCGTCGCCGGTCTCGGCGACGATACCCGCATTCTCGTGGCCCAGCGTCATCGGCAGATCTTGCGGTGCGTAGTCGGTCCACATCCCCTCGATGATGTGGTTATCGGTTTGACACCACCCTGCGCCTTCGACCTCGACCAGTACCTGATCGGATCGATCGAGGTTCGGCCGGTCAACTTCGTCGATCGAGAGCGCCTCGTCCATCTCGTCGGTGTACTCGTGGAGTCTGGCTGCTTGCATGGTACGTTACAGTTCGCCCCCAATCGTGATAATATTCCCCACGACCATCGCCGTGTGCGAATGTATTTATATTTACACATAATCTGTAAACGCCAATATTGGTGCTGGAAACTAATTCAAGCGGGAAATTCGGATGTGTCTGAAAAAGAGTAATGATCTATGATAACAATACACAATGTGGGATGTATCAGTACAACGGAGAGGAGATATTCGTAATCGACGGGCACGTCCACCTGTGGGACGCCACGGAAGAGAACATCAAACACCAGGGTGGGGAGGAGTTCATTCAGTGTTTTTACGATTATCATACGACGTTCACGCCGGAGGAACGGCAGTGGAGCATCGACGAGTATCGCAGGTACGGTGCCGACCGGATGGTCGAGGACCTGTTCGGCAACGCCGCCGCGGACATGGCGATCTTTCAGCCGACGTACCTCACCGACTTCTACACGGAGGGGTTCAATACCACCGAGCAGAACGCCGAACTCGCGACCGAACATCCCGAGCGATTCGTCCTCAACGGTACCTTCGATCCGCGTGACGGTGACGAGGGCCTCGAGTACCTCGAGGAACTCCACGACGAGTACCGGATACCCGGCGTCAAACTCTACACCGCCGAGTGGCGCGGCGACTCGAAGGGCTGGCGACTCGACGATGAAGAGGCCTTCGAGTTCCTCGAGAAGTGTTCCGAACTCGGCATCGAGAACATCCACGCGCACAAGGGGCCGACGATTCGACCGCTGAACCGCGACGCGTTCGACGTCGCCGATATCGACGACGCGGCTTCGTCGTTCCCGGAGCTCAACTTCGTCGTCGAGCACGTCGGATTGCCTCGCCTCGACGACTTCTGCTGGATCGCCGCCCAGGAGAACAACGTCTACGGGGGGTTGGCTGTCGCCGCACCGTTCGCTCAGAACCGGCCGGGCAAGTTCTCCGAGATCATGTCCGAACTCCTCTGGTGGCTCGGCGAGGACCGCATCCTCTTCGGCTCGGACTACGCCCTCTGGAACCCCGACTGGCTCGTCGAGGAGGTCGTCGAAGCCGAACTCACGCAGGAAGACCGCATTGAGTACGGCGTCGAATGGGACCTCGAGACCAAGAGAAAGGTGATGGGCGAGAACGCCGCCGACCTCTACGATATCGACATCGAGGAAAAACGGCGGGCGTTCCGGGAGGACGAAATCAGCCTGCAGTTCGATCTCGAAGACCACTACGCGAGCGAAGAGCCCGCACCGGCGGACGACTGATGAGCGCACGGACTTCCGACGGCCCGACTCGAGCGGCCGTCCGCGACCGCCTGGACCGGGTCACCGATCCGGAACTCGACCGCTCGATCGTCGCACTCGAGTACATTGACGCGATCGAGATCGATGGTGGACACGTCACCGTCCACCTCACGCTCCCGACGGCCTGGTGCTCACCTGCGTTCGCCTGGATGATGGCCGTCGACGCCCGCGACGAAGTCGAGTCCCTGCCGACGGTCGAGACGGCCCGCATCGCGCTCCACGATCACATGCACGAGACGGAGATCAACCGTGGCGTGAACGAGCGGCTCACGTTCGCGGCGGCGTTTCCGGACGCCGACGGCGACGTCGACGCGGTCCGTTCGGAACTCGACGACACGGCTCGCGTCGCTCGACAGTACGACGCGGTCGAAACGCTCCTCGACGCCGGTCTCGATGCGGATGCGATCGTCGATTTTCGCCTCCGCGACCTCGAGGAAGACGAGCTGGTGCCAGACCGACAGTTCGAATCCGACGGCGACGCCTCCGAGACCGTCGCCGTCTCCGTTCGCGATCGCGCCTTCGCTGTCGTCGTTCCGGCGGCCCCTCTGGCGCGCTATCTCGAGAAGGCCCGCGAGACGGAACTCGTGGCGAACCCGGCCGACGTCCTGTTTCGAACGCCGGAGGGCGACCCGATCGACGCCGAGACATTCGACCTCGTCCACCGGAGAGGGCGGCTCGCGACGGTCTCCATGTCGAGCCAGGGAGGGATCTGTGACGGGCTTCGAGAGGCGAGGGAGGGTCGCCTCGAGGGGACCGCCAACGACTGACCGTGGGTCCGCGCGGTCGATGGGTCCGCGGCTCGCGCTTGGCGTCTCGGGTCGACGGATGGACGATCGGGGCGACTACTTCTCGACCTCGAGCAGCGCGACCCGCTCGCGAACCAGCGCCGACAACGGCGCGTCGGTGGCCGCCCGCTCGGAATCGGTGATGTGGAAGAAGCCACACAGCGTCTCCGTATCTTCGGGCTCCAGCGTCGCTTCTCGCTCGACGCACGCGTCCAGTGCCTCGATCGCCTCGAGAGCACTTTCCTCGTCCTCGTCGGTATCTCCATCGACGAGGACGACCGCTCGAATGTCGCCAACGCGTACGCCCATCTCGAGCGCCTGGTCGATTTGCCGGCGACCGGCGGCGTACAACAGGATCTCGACGGCGCGATCCCGGGCGATGTTCTCGCTGCGCTCGATGGCACGGTCGGCAAGTTCGGTGGCCCGCTCGAGATGGCGACGATCGGCGACGTAGCGCGCGTCGAAGGCCTGGACCGTCACGCCGTGGCGGTCGCCGATCCCG
Source organism: Natrinema halophilum (assembly GCF_013402815.2). Classification (NCBI taxonomy): domain Archaea; kingdom Methanobacteriati; phylum Methanobacteriota; class Halobacteria; order Halobacteriales; family Natrialbaceae; genus Natrinema; species Natrinema halophilum. Next base: position 2,755,336 of record NZ_CP058601.1, on the reverse strand, counting down.
CCGATGGTGGCCACGAACGAGTCGAGGTCGTCGATCGCGAATCGACATTCGAGTAGCCGCACTAGAAATCACCCAGGCTCGATTGTCCGTCGTCCGCGTCTCCATCCGTCGCTTCCGACTCCATCGATTCGTCGTTGCGATTTCCGTCGCTCGAGGCGGCTGTTGCAGTCCCGGTCGACGACCCCGCCGATTTCGGTTCGATGCCGTCCATCGACGGGTCTTCGCGTCCGGCGTTCTCGAGGATGGTTTCGGCCGTCTTCTCGCCTTTGAGGGCGTCGAGGACGACACCTTTGTCCGCGGTCCGAAGATCGGACGGCGTCTCGATGCCGCGCTCGTAGAGACTACGGGCGCGCTTGCGCCCCACGTCGCCGACCGAGACGAGCTCGAGGAGTTCTTCGCCGACGCCGTGTTCGACGCGGGCGCGAGCCTCCCTGACCGCCACTGTCCAGTCGCTGTCGATCTCGGCGGCCAGCGACTCGGCCGCGCCGAGTAGCCACTCGGCCGTGTCGACCTTTCCGCGCAGGTCGCCCGGGCCGATCTTGTATCGATCCGTCAGTCTGGCTTCGTCCGTTTCCTCGGCCCAGTCTTCTAGGAGCTTGCCGGTCTTGAGCGCTGACAGCCAGTCCTCGAAGCGGTCCTCCTCGAACTCGCTTGGCGCATCGCCCAGAAGTTCTGCCTCGCGCTCGTAGTACAGTTCGCCGAATTTCTCGTCCTCACCGGAGCGTAAATAGAGCTCGTACATGTCCGGCGTCCGCGAGACGAGCTGGTAGAGTCCGAGCGCCGTCGGACGGTCGTCCGCTCGCTCTAACCCGTGTACGATTTCGGCTGCGCTCATCGGATCGAGGTAGAGCCGCGAGACGGTGTGGCCGAGGCTCGTCGCCTCGAGTGACTCGTCTCTGCCACCGCTCTCGGCGAGAGCCGCTGCGGAGGTAAACGCCCCGTCGTCGGCCTCGGCCGATCCGTCACCGCCGTCGCGCTCGATGAAATCGTTGGACTCGAGGTACTGCAGAACCGTGTCTGTCACCGTCTCGAGTCGGCCGGCTTCGGTCGACTGACTGGCGTACAGCGTCGCTTCGAGGAACTCGAGGAGCCCGTCTCGTGTGCGAGCGAAGCCGGAGGCGATGGTCGCAAGCACGTGCGTCCGCAGTGCGGGTTCGGCCGCGAGCTTCGACCGAACCGGCTCCGGATCGGCCCAGACGTATCTGTCGAACAGTTCCTCGCTTTCGTCGTGGCTTTTCGCGAGCAGGACGGCCTCGCCGTAGGGGTCGAGCCCGGGTCGACCGGCCCGCCCCATCATCTGGTGAACCTCGAGAACGTCCAGCGGGGCCATCCCGCCGGCGCTCGGGTCGAAGCGCCGCCAGTCGCGGACGACCACGCGGCGCGCGGGCGTGTTCACCCCCGCTGCGAGGGTCGGCGTCGCAGAGATTACTTTCAGGAGCCGGTCGCGGAAGGCGTCCTCGACGAGGCTCCGCTGGGTATTCGAGAGACCGGCGTGGTGGAAAGCCGAGCCGTGCTCGACGCAGTCGGCCAGATCCGCACTGGTCTCGGTATCGCTGTCGTCCCGGATGTCGTCGGCCAGTTCGGCCAGCGCTGCTTGCTCCTCGGCTGCCAACTCGGAACTCGTGACCTTCCCCAGCCGTTTCGCGGCGGCTTCGGCGTTCCGTCGGGAGTTGACGAAGACGAGCGACGAACCGCCTTCCTCGAGGATGTCGCGGACGAGTGCGGCTTCCTGTTTTTCCGACCCGTCGACCGCCACCTCGCGCGTCGATCCGTCGTCGAAGTTCAGGGCGTTGCCGTAGTGGACCCCCATCCGCAGGTCGATCGGTCGCCAGTCGGTTTCGACGAGCGCGGCGTCGAGCCAGTCGGCGATCTCGTCGGCGTTGCCGACCGTCGCCGAGAGCGCGACGACCTGCAACTGGGGCGTTAGCTGGCGGAGTTTCGCGAGCGTCACCTCCAGCGTCGGCCCTCGGTTCCGGTCGTCGATGAGGTGGACTTCGTCGCTGACGACGCAGGTGAGATCGGAGAGCCAGTCCGCGCCGTTTCGCACGAGCGAATCGACCTTCTCGCTGGTGGCGACGATGATGTCTTTGGTCGCGAGCCAGTCGCTGGTACTCTCGTAGTTGCCCGTCGTCACGCCGACCGTGACGCCGAACTCCTCGTAGGCCTCGAACTCCGCTTTCTTCTCGCTGGCGAGGGCTCGCAGGGGGACGATGTACAGCGCTTTCCCGCCGCGTTCGATCGCCGACAGCATCGACAGCGCGGCGATCATCGTCTTCCCGCTCGCAGTGGGGACGGCCGCGACGAGACTCTCACTGTCCGTCGCCCCGGCCTCGACCGCCTCGGCCTGTGGCGGGTACAGCTCCTCGATTCCCTCGCGCCGGAAGTGGTCGACGGCACCGGCTGGGAGCCTCGACAGCTCCTCGACGTTCATTACCCGCCGTTGGCGCGTCCCGCGGTTTAAACTATCGTCTTTCGAGCCCCGTGCGGTCGCCGACCGCTCGCCCGACCGTCTTCGAACCGAGCGGCGATAGATCGATGACGACGGCCGCCGAAGGGCATCCCATGACCGACTTCGCTCCCGACCGCGTCCTGGTTCCGGAGCTCGGCCGTCCGCGAGCCGACGAGGCGCTCGCCTACGCCCTCGAGACATTTCCCGATGCCGAAATCGTCCTGCTGGCCGTCGTGACGCCGTTGGATGCGCCGCTCAGCGAGGGCGGCGTCCTCGAGCGACACGAGGAACGGACCGCGGAGGCCCGGGCCAGCGCGACCGAATTGCTCGAATCGGCCGCCGATTCCGCGGCGACGGATCGGGTTCGGATCGAGACGGTCGAAGGACGGCCGGGAACCGTCGTTCCTCGATACGCGGCCAACGAAGGGATCGATCACGTCGTGATGATCGGCTCCGGTACCGGCTCGGACGGTTTCCTCAGGCGGTTTCTCGGCCGCGGGATCGCGGGGACCGTCGTCGAACGGACGTCGCGTCCGGTTACGGTCCTCGGCTGATGCTGCGGCCCCGCATCCTCAGCCGATCACCCTCGCGAACAGCTGATACAAGCCGTAGCCGACGACGACCGAACTCCCGAGCGTCAGCAACCAGAACGTGATCGTGACGCCGATCTTGCGCCGCGAAACGCCGGCGGAGCCGCCGGCGAGCCCCCCTCCGATGACGCCCGAGAGGACGATGTTGTTGAGCGAAATCGGAATCCCGAGTGCGATCGCCAGCTGCGCGACGATAAACCCCGGAACGAGTGCCGCGATAGAGCGACGGACGCCAAGTTGCGCATACTCGCGCGAAGTGGCTTGCAACAGCCGCGGCGCGCCCATCCAGGCCCCCGCGAGGATTCCGACGGCGCCGATCGCGAGCAACACGATTCCCGGCAGGCCGAGTTCGGTGCGAAAGAGGTTCTCGAGGGGCCCGGTCGCGAGCCCGACCTGGGACCCCCCCGAGGAGAACGCGACGATCCCGCCGAGAACGAGCAGGAACGAGCGGATCCCCTTTTCGACTGAAACGAGGATCCGCCGTCGGACCCAGTAAAACGCCAGCCCGCCGACACCGATCGTCGCGAGGACCGTTCCGAGGTCGGCACCTGCGACGAGCGTCGGACCGCCGCCGAACTGGCGGGCGATAAACCCTGCGAGGCTGCCCTGCTCGGCTGTGGGATCGGGGATGATCCCGAGTCGAACGTTCGCGACGATCGCGCCGACGATTCCTGCGAGTATCGGGACGGCGATCGGTTCGGGAATGTCCTCGCGTCGCAGCACGATCGCCGTCACGTACGCGAGGCCTCCAGACATGATCGGAACGAGCAACCAGAAGGTCCCGAGCTGTCGGTACGTAGCCATCGCGGGATCGCCCCCGAGTGAGAGCCCGACACCGATCATCGCGCCCGTCGTTGCGAACGCCGCCGGGATCGGATACCGCGTGTAAATCCCGATCGCCATAAACGTCGCCGCCGTCAGCAGGCCCGCAGTTGCCGCCAGCGGCGTGATCGCGACGCCGTCGATGAGCGCCGCGCCGACGGTTTCGGAAATGCTACCGCCCTGCATGAGGGCACCGGCGGCCGCGAGCATGCCGATGATGAACGCCGCTCGCATCGTCGATATCGCGTTCGCGCCGATCGCGGGGGCGAACGGTGGCGAGTTGCTGTTCGCCCCGAGGACCCACGCCATGAACAGACAGGTGAGAACAGCGGTCCCGACCAGGACCGCAAACGAGAGTGCGACCATTCCGTGTCTTGTACCGAATCGTTCGACGACCGACTGGAAAAGCGTTCCCTCGGTATCGATCCGTCGATGTCTCCCGTCACCACTTCGTCGACGAGTCACGTCGTTACCTCGGCCCGACACACCCCGAGAACGCGCTGCGGTGTTCCGACCGCCGATCCACGGAGTCTAGAGGGCGATCAGCGCAGCACCTGTCGCGTCCGACCGGTGTCGCGGCGTCGGTCACCGCTTGGTGTCTCGCCCTCGAACTCGAGGTGGAAACTCCGGTGGGCGTTTTCCTCGCGAGAGTCGGGACGGAGAGATACCGTTCCCCTCGATCTGTGGTCCCACGAATTGCGTTACGGGGTCGACGACCGCTAACGATTTACGGGGATCGACCTAACCCTCGCTCATGAAAGTCGAATACGACGAGGATACCTGTATCGGGATGTTTCAGTGCGTCGCCGAGTGGGACGCCTTCGAGAAGGACACGTCGAAGGGAAAAGCCGTTCTCGATGGCAGTGAGGAGGTCGAGGGCGGCCTTTTCGTTCGCGAAGTGCCCGAAGATGCAGAACTCGATGCGAAGTTCGCCGCACGGTCCTGTCCCGTCGATGCGATTACGATTTACGACGACGACGGCGAACAGCTGATCCCGTAAGTCGAACGGCGTTCCTCTCACAAACTCGGCTCGATTAACGGCAAATCGACGGAACCGAGCCGGTCTCGTGGGCGCGTTCGTTTGCGGGACTGTTCTCGCTCTATCTAGAGACAAATACATTTTCACCACCACAATCATATCTATTCTATCATTTATTCCTCCATCGAATGATGGCAGAATTGACGATCTAATCGCTGTTTCGTTCGCCTCAATGTGACTGGTTCACAGTTGTTGTCACACCAAACGTAGCACATGTGAGTTATTTTCATCATATTATTCGCCGGATACGACTACCTATCGTGTGATGCGCCATCGCTGGAATGAGGGCGGACGAACAGTGGAGCGACTTCGCGCTCTCGACCGCGATGACGTACAGCAACAATCACGGGTACAATCATGACACAGGACGGTCCGCACACAGGAAACACGGGGGATCGACGAATCGATAGCGAGAAGAAGCAACTGACGACGATGCAGAGTGACCACCCATCGACGATCGAGGTAGACAACGGCGAAGTCAGCTCGTCAGGTGGGTCCCGCCGACGGTTCCTCCAAGTCGGTGCGACCGCGCTCGCGGCCACTGCAATCGGTAGTTCGTCTGTCGCTGCACAGGAGGCCACCGAATCATGCGGTTCGTTCGACGAGATTCAGGTCGGCGGCGGCGACTTCGTACTCGTCAACAACGACTGGGGCGGGGACGTCGATATGTGCATCAAAGCCAACGCCGACGGTTCGTACGGCTACGAGTGGGCAACGCGGACGACCGGCGGGCAGCCGAACTACCCGCAGGCCCTGCTCGGAACGAAGCCCTGGGGCTCGGACACTGGTGTCCAGGACTTTCCGATCCGTCGAGGGAACGTCGACCAGCTCGAGCTCGAGATCGATATCGACCAGAACATCTCCGGGGGCGAGTGGGACCTCGCCGAGGAGTGGTGGTTGATGGACGCGCCGGTCTCCGAGCAGACGGAGACCCACACCCACGAGATCATGCTGGTCCTCGACTGGGGCGGCGGACACAACCACTACATGGAGGAAGAAAACGTCTGGACCGACACATTCGGCAACACCATCGACTACTGGGCGAACTACAGCAGCGGCGGCACGAGCGCCGATTTTCACATCTTCCGGGTCCGCGGCGGCCTCTCGACCGGCCGCGTCGACCTGACGGAAGTCATCGACTTCATGAGCGAGCGCCACGGCGTCGGCGGTCAGAAGTGGATTTCCGGGATCGAACTCGGGAACGAATACTGGCAAGGCAGCCAGGGCGACGTCACCTACAACCAGTTCGACGTCACCATCAACGGCACCACCTACTCGAGCGGCAGCGGTACCAGTAACGGTGGTGGAAATAACGGCGGCGAGAACGGAAACGACGACCAGAACGGAGACGGCGGCGAGAACGGAAACGACGACCAGAACGGAGACGGCGGCGAGAACGGAAACGACGACCAGAACGGAAACGACGACCAGAACGGGAATGGCGGCGAGAACGGAAACGACGACCAGAACGGGAACGAGGGTGACGCGGGCAACGGCGGAAGCGACGGCAGTGAATCGTACCCGGTCTGGCAGGAAGACGAAATCTACCTCGAGGGCGACCGCGTGATCCACGACGGTGCCGTCTGGGAGGCCCAGTGGTGGGCCCAGGGTGAGGAGCCGAAAGACGAGCAGTGGTACGTCTGGAAGCGGGTCAAAGACGCGAGCGGCGTCATTCCCGTCGATCCTGGTGCGGGTCCGACCCCTGCGTGGGACTCGTCCAAAATTTACCGCGAGGGCGACCGAGTGACCCACGACGGCACAACCTGGGAAGCCCAGTGGTGGACGCAGGGACAGGAACCCCGCAACGAGGCGTGGTACGTCTGGCAACCGGTCGAGTAGTACTCCCTGTAGAACGCGTAGAACTGGCAGCGAACGCCACTGACACCCGTTTCGAAGCCAAACCCGGCGGTGACGATCATCCGCCCTCAAAACGGGCCGGTCGATCGCACCGACGCCCATTTCTCGAGCGCAAGACTGGATGCTCCCTCGCGCGTATCCAGTGGCAGGCATCGACGCAACTGCAACTGGTCTCATCTCGATCGGAGAGTCGATATAGGTTGGTTGTCATTGACTTTCAGTGGCCGCAATCGTTGCGCAACGATTGCCCGCTCGGCCTGACGGTCACCGATTTATCGTGAACAGCTAAACCCTCGCTTCGAGGCGTCAGATGAGGGGGCCTTCGTCCGCACGGAACCTGAAGGCGTGGACCTCGACGCGACGTTCCCTGTACGTTCCTGTCTCGTCAACGCGAGTACGAATTACGACGCCGCCGAACAGGTAATTCCGTGAGTCGAACGAAGAATCCGCCGTAAATCCGGCTTGATTGACTTTAAAGCGACTGTACTCGTCCGTTGTACTGCGCAATTTTACTGCGTGACGGTTCCTGCAGTACGTTCGTTGTCTGACCGCGCTGTCTGTCTCGTTGTATCGGTCTTCTGGCTCGCTCGATCCGGATTTCCGCTCTGATCGTTGTTTCGTTTATCCAAACCTGCTCATTTGACGATTGTCGCGGTTTCAAAGGTTCATAGCGAAATTTACCACAATTATATTATTGAAAGAATCACTCCATACTCCCGATGGTACGCCATTGCGGTCGTACTGGCAGTTCGTCGGTGACTCGTCTCCGCGCTCGCCACTCCGACCGCAGTGACGTGCGGCGACAATCAGCAAGCAATCATGACACGAGACGATTCCGATACCGGAAGCCTGGGGGGTCGACGGATCGACAAACGGACGCAGCAATTGACAAAAAATCACAACGATCGAGCGGCGCTCGAGCGAGACGACGACGGAGGCGCCTCGTCTCACGGGTCTCGCCGGCGGTTCCTGCAAGTCGGTGCGACCGCGCTCGCAGCCACGGCGATCGGTACTTCTTCTGTTGCAGCACAGGCGGCCGACGAAGCGTGTGGTTCGCACGACGAGCTCGTCGTCGGCGGCGGCGATTTCGTGCTGAAGAACAACGACTGGGGCGGGGACGTCGACATGTGTATCAGGACGAATACCGACGGCTCGTACGGCTACGAGTGGGCGACGCGGACGACCGGCGGGCAGCCGAATTACCCGCAAGTCCTCCTGGGGACGAAACCCTGGGGCTCGGACACGGGCGTCCAGGACTTCCCAGTTCGCCGGGGAGGCGTCGATCAGTTAGAACTCGAGGTGGACGTAGACATTAACATCTCCGGCGGCAAGTGGAATCTCGCCGAGGAGTGGTGGTTGATGGATAGCCCCGTCTCAGAGCAGACGGAGACCCACACGCACGAGATCATGCTGGTCCTCGACTGGGGTGAGGGCTTTACCAACGGCAGCGTGGAAGAAGCAAACGTCTGGACGGACACATTCGGCAACACCATCGACTACTGGTCGGCTCACAGTGCCGGCGGCACGAGCGCCGACTTCCACATCTTCCGGGTCCAGGGCGGCCTTTCATCTGGCCGCGTCGACCTCAAACCGGTCATCGACTTCATGAGCGAGCGACACGGCGTCGGCGGCCAGAAGTGGATCTCCGGGATCGAACTCGGGAACGAATACTGGCAAGGCAGTCAGGGCGACGTCACCTACCACCAGTGTGACGTCACCATCAACGGCACCACCTATACGAGCGGTGGTGGCAGTGGTGGCGGTAACAACGGTGGCGGCCGAAACGGGGGCGATGAGACCGATCCCGGAAACGAGGACGGCGACACCGGAAACGGCAACGAGGACGGCGACACCGGAAACGGCAACGAGGACGGCGACACCGGAAACGGCAACGAGGACGGCGACACCGGAAACGGCGGCGAGAACGGCAACCAAAACGACGATGGCCAGAACGACAACGGCGGGAGCGATGGCAGCGAATCGTACCCGGCCTGGGACCCCAACCAGGTCTACCTCGAGGGCGACCGCGTCGTCCACGACGGTGCCGTCTGGGAGGCCCAGTGGTGGGCGCAGGGTGAAGAGCCGAAAGACGAGCAGTGGTACGTCTGGAAGCGAGTCGAGGACGCAGACGGCGCTCCCTCCACCGAGCCCGACACCGGTTCGACTCCCGCCTGGGACTCGTCCAAAATCTACCGCGAGGGCGATCGAGTGACCCACGACGGCACCACCTGGGAGGCCCAGTGGTGGACGCAGGGACAGGAACCCCGCAACGAGGCGTGGTACGTCTGGCAACCGGTCGAGTAGCAATACTGCAAAACGTATAGATTTGGAGTAATCGTTTCACCGACTCTATATTTCACGAGCGCGAGACTGACTGATCACTCGAGTTTCGCCGGTGGCTGGTATCGTCGCGATTGCAACTGTTTTCGCCTCGATCGGAGAGTCGATACGGATTGGTTGCCACCGTCTTTCAGTACCCGCTATCGTTGCGGAACGCCACCTCACTGGTTCTGTCGACTCGCGATCGTCCGGATCGCGTCCTGTCGTTTTCGAACGCCCAATACGACGAAGTCGTCTGTCTCGTGATGTTTTAGTGTGCCGTCGAGTGGGACGCCCTCGAGACAAGCAGATCGAGGGAGGTCAGTCCTGCTCGAGGCCGCTGCGAAACTCGAAGGTGGCGATCTCGTTCGCAGGGTGACCGGGAACGTGGAATTCGATACGTTGTGTGCCGCACGGATCTGTCCCGTCAGCGCGAGTACGATTGACGACGACGGGGAGCGGATCGGTCTGTGAAGTCGGCAGATGTCTCTCCATTAATTCGTTTTGAACGGCCGTAACGCGGTCAAGCGGACGACTCTAACACGTGAAATCGTTCGCGATGGTCGCTGAAATGTAAATATATTAACACGTTCATTCACACAGTTATCGTGGTCGTCGCCGGGGGTACAAACGTCGTTCGATGTGCGGGCCTAACCGCTGTTTCGGTCGCTTCAAGGGAATCCGGTACTGGTTTACACGAGACAAAATTTCCCTAATATGATTCAATTCGCGCATATTATTTTACCAATACGACTGCGACCTTCGTGGGACGTCTTCGCAGTCGTGACATCGACTGTCGTGCTTCGTCTCCGCAATGGCTCCGTTCGGCCACAACGACGTTCGGAAATCATCACTACACTAACAATGACACGAGACGATTCCGACACCGGACGCACAGCTCCTCGATGGCTCGACAACAGGAAACAGCTGTTGACCGCGACACAGAGCGATTCGATGGCGACGGGCGAGCGGAGGCGCGACGATGAAAACTTATCACATGGTTCTCGTCGGCGATTCCTCCAGGTCGGTGCGACCACACTCGCGGCGACGGCAATCGGCAGTTCGTCCGCCGTTGCGCGGAGTCAAACTGCCGAGCGGTGCGGTTCGGAAGACCAGCTCGAGATCGGAGGCGGCGATTTCGTGCTGAAGAACAACGACTGGGGGAGTTCCGCCGTCGAGATGTGTATCCGAGTCAATGCCGATGGGTCGTACGGCTACGAGTGGGCGACGCGGACGACCGGGGGCCAGCCCAACTATCCGCAGGTTCTTCTCGGGACGAAACCCTGGGGCTCGGACACAGGTGTGGCCGATTTCCCGATCCGTCGGGCAGCCGTCGACCAGCTCGAGATCGAGGTGGATATCGACCAGAATATCTCCGGCGGCAAGTGGAATCTCGCTGAGGAGTGGTGGCTGATGGACCAACCAGTCTCCGAGGCAACTGGGACTCACACCCACGAGATCATGCTGGTCCTCGACTGGGGCGGCGGTCACGGAAACAACTTGGAGGAAGCAACCGTCTGGACGGATACATTCGGCAACACCATCGACTACTGGACGGCCCACAGCCCCGGCGGCACGAACGCCGACTTCCACATCTTCCGGGTCCAGGGCGGCCTCTCGACCGGACGCGTCGACCTGAAGGAGCTCATCGACTTCATGAGCGAGCGCTATGGTATCTCCGGTCAGAAATGGATTTCCGGGATCGAACTCGGCAACGAATACTGGCAGGGGACCCGGGGCGACGTCACCTATCACCAGTTCGATGTCACTATCAACGGCCAGCGCTACACGAGCGGCGGTGGCGGACAGGGTCGCGGTGGGGGCAACGATGGCGAGAGTGGAAACGAAGGCGACACCGGCAACGGCGGAGGCCAACCCTACCCAGCCTGGGACTCGTCCAAAATCTACCGCGAGGGTGATCGGGTGACCCACGACGGCACCACCTGGGAGGCCCAGTGGTGGACGCAGGGACAGGAGCCGCGAAACGAGGCATGGTACGTCTGGCAACCGGTCGAGTAGTAACCTCTACAGGGAGGGGTGATCTGGCGATGTTCGGCGCGGCGACATCGGTGGTGTCGCCACGTAACCAGTCGGTCAGCGGGAGTCCAAAGCCGGACGCCAGAGAAAGGCGAAGCGGCGTTGCTTGTGGCACAAACCCGTCCCGACTGTATTCGATCCGTTACGAGATTTTGTCGTACTGCTCCGAGAGTTTCTCTGCAGCCTCGCCGAGCTGATTGCGCTCGAACTCGGTGAGATCCCATTCGACGATCTCTTCGACACCGGTGGAGCCGAGTTTGACCGGGACGCCGAACGCGGTGTCCTCGTGGCCGAACTCACCCTCGAGTTTGACGCTACCGGGGAGAACCTCCCCCGTGTCGCGGAGGATGGCCTCCACCATGTGGCCGACGCCGGTCGCCGGGCCCCACTCCGTTGCGCCCTTCTTCTCGATGACGTTCATCGCCGACGTCTGAAGCTCGGACAGCAGTTCCTCTTTCTCGTCTTCGCCGAACTCTCGGTCCTGTCCGTTTACGCGGACCTTCGAGAACACGGGAACCTGTGCGTCTCCGTGTTCACCGAGGATAGTCGCGTCGACGTTCTGGACGGGTGCATCGAAGCGCTGAGAGATGACGTAGCGGAACCGAGCGGAGTCGAGTCGGCCGCCGAATCCGATCACTTTCTCGCGTGCACGGTCGCCCGTTTCGTAGAGATGACGGTTCAATAGGTCGACAGGATTCGACGTGGTAACGGTGATAAAGTCGTCGTTGTGCTCGGCGATCGAGGACCCGATGTCCTCCATGATGGGTGCGTTGTCGCCTGCCAGGTCGATCCGGGTTTGACCCGGCTGTCGCGGGATGCCCGCGGTGATGACGACGACATCCGATCCTTCGGTGTCCTCGTAGCCTCCCTGCCGGATCGTCGTATTCGAATCGTAGGCAGCGCCGTGGTTTGCGTCGGCGGCTTGCCCGATCGTATCGTCTTCTTTGTCCGGAATGTCTACGAAGACGAGTTCGTCTGCGATGTCCCGAAGCGCGATGTTGTAGCCTGCGGCGGCCCCGACCGTCCCGGCCGCGCCGACCACGCTAACTTTCGTCATACCACGTAACACTCCACTTGCCCCTGCGTTAAATCCGTCGAAACCCGCCGCTTCGCACGATTTGACGATGATTATTTCGACAGTTGTCGAATGGCGCGGCGCGTCACGTCATCGGACGTCTCCACGTGACCATGGATCACCGTTTCGTGGCCCGAACACGGAGGATACGCTTCGAGATCGAACCGACCAAAGCACTCCGCGTTCGTTGCTCTGGTATGCGCGTCAGCGTCATCGGCGGCGGAACGATTACCGACGGTCAGGCGAACCGAGCGGAGGAAGTCGGTCGCGAACTCGCCGTCAGCGATCACACGGTCGTCTGTGGCGGCGGCAGCGGTACGATGGAAGCGGTCTGTCGGGGTGCGAAATCCGAGGGCGGGACGACGATCGGTATCCTTCCCGACGCAGACCGCGACGCCGCAAACGAGTACGTGGACCACCCTATCGCGACCGGACTCGGTCACGCCAGAAACGCGCTCGTCCCGCTGAACGGTGATGCCGTTATCGCGCTCACCGGCGGCGCTGGAACGCTCTCCGAGATCGGCTTTGCCGGAATTTACGATCGGCCCGTCATCGGTCTCGAGACTCACGACGTGTCCACACCCGAGATCGACCTCGAGACCGTGGAGACGCCTGCACAGGCGGTAGCTGCCGTCGAAACGGCAGCGAAATCGTAGCTATTCGTTGACTGTCGGTTGTCGCAGCTTTTTCGACGCTCCGAAACGTCTAGATGGACATGAGCAACTTCGATAAAGAAGCCGAGCGCGAGAAACTTCGCGAAAAATACGAACGGGACAAAGAAGAGCGAAAGGCGACCCAGCGGATGAGTGATCTGTTGCTCAAGGGGGCGACGATGACCAACGCCCACTGTGGAACCTGCGGTGATCCCCTGTTCCAGCAAGATGGCACGACGTTCTGTCCCAGTTGTCACGGCAATCCGGACGCCGTTCAGGGAACGGAACTGGAAGCCCAGCCGACCGAAGAACAGTCGACCGACGCCCAGCCTACCCAAGAACAGCCGACCGAAGAACAGTCGACCGATGACGAGAGACCCGGTACGAGTTCCGATACTGACAATCTCGGCACGCAGGCCGGTTCCTCGGCGTCCACTACGAAACGAAATTCCGAAACGGTCCCAACCCGACCCGATTCCGCCGCCGAACCGTCCCCACCGACCCAGAACCAGGGAGACGTGCGTGCGCGAGATACCGAACCCGAGACGCCTGCGTCGGCTTCCAGCCAGCAACCTCGTTCCACGGCGCCCCCATCCGATCACGGTCAGTCGTCATTGCCGGATTCCAAAGCTGGCGCCTCTCGTTCATCTCCTGCGACGAGTCCATCGCCGATCGACGACGACCTCGAAGACGCTCACGATGCGCTCGTCCGAACTCTCGAGAAGTTCGCCGAAGAGGCCGCTGTGACGGACGACCCCCAGTACGCAAAGGACTGCCTCGAGGCGGCCCGCGAGGCGAGCGAAACGTTAGCAACGTTGCGCTGACCGGGTCACCGATGACGACTCCAGCTCATATCTGCCCGTCCGCTCTGCCCAATAGCTCCGGGAGGCGCGTACTTTTCTCGTCGCCATCATTCGCTCCGTAAATTTCGTCCCGATTGGATATCTATATATAACAGCGGCCGTAAATTCAGCAAAATTATATGACTTGCCTCGAAACCGCACGTAGTGGACCGCGGTATTGGGCACGAACTGAACCAAAACTGTCTCGACAGGGGGGTCACCCGACCGACCGTTGGCTGCGTGCCGTGTCGGGTAGCAGTTGCCGTTTGCCTACGATAGCCGCCGACTCCGATACTGCGGGGCTTCGAATCACGAACTCACGAAAAATATAACGATGGCACTTGGATTCGTCGTCTTACTCACGGTACTCGTCGTTTGCACCGGGCTCGTTGGAACCAGCACGCTCTGTCTCGAGTGGACCGAAATCCGCCGGACTGCGAGGGAACTTGACGACCGTCTCCTCGAGATCGCTCCGTATCTCGGCGTCACCGCACTGTTCTTCCTGGCGAAACGAACGACACACGGGCTCAGTTTGCGAATCTCGGAGTCCCTCGACTGGGATCTCACCGCGGCGATATACGCGGTCGAAGGGGAGTTCGTCGCAGTGCTCCAAGACGTCGTCCCCGGAGCGACGGTCGAGTTCTTCTCGTCGATGTATATGTTCGGGTTCCCGTTCCTGCTGGTGACCGCTCCGATCCTCTATTTTATGTTGCCGACCCAGCGCCACCTCAAGGAACTGCTCGTTGCGTACGTGCTTAACTACCTGATCGGCTCGATCTGTTATACGCTGTTTATCGTCTATGGGCCGCGAAATCACCTCAAAACCGTTTCGGGCCTGATGTACGAGTTCTACCCACAGACCCAAGAAATGACGGCGGCGGTCTCGGCGAACACGAACGTGTTCCCCTCGTTGCATACGTCGCTGGCAGTGGTCGTCTTGCTGTTCGCCTGGCGGTCGCGCAAAGAGTATCCCCGCTGGCTCGTGATCTCGTCGTTCGTCGTGACCGGCATCGTCTTTTCGACGATGTATCTGGGGATTCACTGGCTGATCGACGTCGTGGCAGGTATCGCACTCGCCGCGTTCAGCGTCTACGCCGCTGAACGTCTCGTCGCCCGCGCCGAGGGTGATCCCGGTCCTACTGCTGAATCCGACGAAAGCGATGACGGCCTCGCGACAGATCCCGACCTCAGCGATTGACGACCCGCCGGTTCGATCGCGGCACGAACACTCGGGCCGACTCGCCCGGGAGGCTTCGACTGACGGGTTATCCGGTGTAGTCGCTTCCGACGACCTCTCGGATCCGTTCGGCGGTTACCGCCCCGACGCCGTCGGCCTCCTGTAACTCGTCTTCGGTCGCGATCATCACGCCCTCGACAGTGCCGAACTCCTCGAGCAACGACCGGGCGGTGACGGGTCCGATCTCGGCGATCGAGGCGACGACGTACTCCTGTTGCTCGCCCAGGGTCTTGCTGCCCTTCTCGCCGTGAACCGAGACCTCGCGGTCGGCGGTCGTCTGCTCGCGGCCGGCGATCACCGCGAGCAGTTCGGTCGTGTCATCTTCGCTTTCACTCCGAAGAATACTTGCGCCGAAGTCCACGACGAGACTCGAGAGCGCTCCTCGAATTGCGTTCGGGTGAACGTCTCGTTGTTCGTACAGCCCGCTGCCTTCGACGATGACGATCGGCCGCGAGTAGTGGCGGGCCATCGCACCGACCTGTTCGAAGACGGACCGGTCGCCGCCGACCAGCGAGTCGACGAAGTCCGCGACCGACTTGCGCTCGACGACCACCCGATCCGAGCAGACGTAGTCGCCGACGTCGAGCGTCTCGAGGCGTACGTCGATCTCCTCGCGGCGCGAGAGGTCGCGGGCGATGTTCGCGTCCATTTCGCGCTGGTCGGCGACGATTTGAACGGTCTCTCCCTCGGCGTGTGGCTCGACCGTGTCGACAGACTCGGCGCTCGTCCCCGTTGCTTCGTCGGTTTCGTCGCCGAACTCCTGCAGCCCCGGCTGCTCGCTTCCCCCTTCGTTTCCACTGGAAGACCCGTCGACTGCGTCGGGGTTCGCTTTCTCTCCCCTGGCCTCGGACTCGGGGTCCGCTTTATCGTCATCTCCCCTTGCCGTCCGTTCATCGCCATCGAAATCCGCAAGCGACTGCTGGGATTCGTCGAGTTCGTCCTCGAGATCGTCGGCCATTCCTTTCAATTCGCGTAATTCCGACTCCATTTCCTTTTCGCGGCGCCGGGAGATCCA
This sequence comes from Natrinema halophilum, assembly GCF_013402815.2. NCBI lineage: Archaea > Methanobacteriati > Methanobacteriota > Halobacteria > Halobacteriales > Natrialbaceae > Natrinema > Natrinema halophilum. Next base: position 2,739,401 of record NZ_CP058601.1, on the reverse strand, counting down.
GAAGTACGCCTCGTCGCGGGTGTCCTCGGCCATGAGGACGACGACCCGCCCTTCGGACTGGCGACCGGTTCGGCCCTTGCGCTGGATCGAGCGAATGGCAGTCGGAACGGGCTCGTAAAAGAGCACGAGATCGACCTCCGGCACGTCGAGTCCTTCTTCGGCGACCGACGTCGAGACGAGAACCTCGAACTCGCCCGCCCGGAACTCGTCTAGGACTTCCTGTTGTTCTTTCTGGGTCATTCCGTCCGACCCCTCGCGGTCGCCTTGCCCGACGAAGCGCTTCGCGTCGAAGCTGTCCGCGAGAAAGTCCGTCAGCGCCTCGGCCGTGTCGCGGGATTCGGTGAAGACGATGACGCGCTCGCCGCCCTCGAGTCCCAGGGTTTCGGCGAGCAACATTCGCGTCTTGCGGTACTTGGGGTGGATTTCGTCGAACTGTTCGGCTTTCCGCATCGCTTCGCGAACGCGAGGATCGGAAACCATTCGCTGACTCGCCTTCGATGCGCCCGACGAGCGGGCCTGATTGCGCTGTCGCTCGAAGTACCGACAGAGCGCCTCGACGCTCTGGGTTTCGACCAGCGTGACGGCCTGGCGGAGCTTCATCACCTCCGCGTGGATCGACATTCCCTCGAACCCCTCCGACTGGTCGTTGTTGATTAGCTGTTGGAGTTCGGCCCGCATCCGATTCAGGTCCGTCTGGGACTGATCGGGTTGCGTCGAGCTCGCGATGCCGAGTTCCTTGAGCTTCTCGAGCCGGTCCGTGATGACCTCGTTTAGCGCGTCCCGGATCTCGAGGACCTCGTCGGGGAGGTCGATCCGTTCCCACTCGACGTCGGTGTCGTGGGTGAACTCGTCGACGTCGGCGTCTTCCTCCGTCATCACCTCGACCTCCTGGAGGCCGAGGTTCTCACAGACTTCGAGGATGGCTTCCTCGTCGCCGCCGGGCGACGCCGACATACCCGTCACGAGCGGCTTGCGGGCGTCGGCGTGGTATCGTTCCGCGATGTAGTTGTACGCGTAATCGCCCGTCGCCCGGTGACATTCGTCGAACGTGAGGTGGGTGACGTCGGCGAGCGAGATCCGCGAGCCGACGAGGTCGTTTTCGATTACCTGCGGCGTCGCCATCACGACCGTCGCCTCTTCCCACAGGTCGGCTCGGTCGTCGGGACTGACGTCGCCCGTGAAGACGACGATCTCCTCGTCGGGGATCCGAAGGGCCTCCCGGTAGAAATCGGCGTGTTGCTGGACGAGGGGTTTCGTCGGGGCGAGCATCAGCGACGTGCCGCCGACTTCCTCGAGCCTGCGGGCTGTGACCAGCAGGCTGACCGTCGTCTTCCCGAGACCGGTCGGGAGACAGACGAGCGTGTGATGATTCGCGGCCGTACCCGCGAGCTTCAGTTGGTAGAGCCGCCGCTCGAGAAGGTCGGGCTCGAGGAGCGGATGCTCGATCGAGGGCGGTTCCTCGTCCTGTGCTGCCATTGCTGGGCGATTCGGTTCGGTCGTGGATAAGCATTGAGAAAGCGGGGTGGAAGTGAACGGCCGTTCGGGATCGTCGTCCACTGGCGGGCTGCGTATCGGTTCGTGGTCACTGAACCATCGACGAACTGGTTACACCGGTACCGGATACGCAGTGTAGCGCCCCTGGCCGCCAACTTGCGAAAAGACAATCGACCGGTCAGTTTCATCCTATAAACTCCATAATCGCTTCCAGGAACACTCTCCTGGAAATATACTCCGCCTCCCATTTCATACTGATTTATCACGTCCCGGTGCAGTTGCAGCGAAAACAAGTCAACGTATATATTTAATAGTAATAACGCTCACCGCGGACGACGAAGGTAATGAGAGACTGGCATCGCCGTTCGGTACTAGCGACCGGTGTAGGGCTTTCGGTCGGGAGTGGGTTCGCATCGGCCGGGCTGGGCGAGACCAATACTACGGGGGACTGGGTTGCCGATCTCCCGGACCCAGCAGTGAAGCCAAACCCTGCGATGGACGAAGACTGGGCGTCTTACGCCGGGAATGCCGGCCACTCACGATACATCGATGATGGATACGAATTCGACGGTGATGCGCTCGAGGCAGTCTGGTCCGTCGACCACGCGGGCCCCGTTGCTGTCGCCGACGAGACGGTGTATACGACGACTGCAACGGGCGTCGTCGCCTTCGACGCAACTGATGGTTCTCTCATCTGGGAGAACGCCGACGTCGACGCGACGACTCCTTCCGTTGTCGGCGAGACCGTCTACCTCTCCGGGGACGAAGTAGTAGCACTCGATCGGTCGGATGGCAGCGTTCGCTGGAAGACTGACTTCGAGGCTGACGAGTACCTCTCCGACCAGACGGTAGCGTACGACGGCGTCTACGTCGTCGTCGATGGAACGTTGTACGCCCTCGAGGCTTCCGACGGATCGGTTCGGTGGTTCATCGAATCGGTCACGGTCGGCTCCTCAGGAAACGGCGAGGCAGACGAGTACGAGTTTGTCACGTCCGCCGCTGCGGCGAACGGCGTAGTGTACGCCGCAACGGCGGGAGTCGCCCTCGCCCTCGAGCCCGAGTCCGGAAACGAAGTGTGGCGGAGCACTGTGAATTTATCGAACCGTGCAGGCGGCTATCAGTACGACCGGGCTCAAGCCACGACGACAGGGGCCGTCCTCGGACGATTCACATACAATCGTGTGAACGTCGTGGATGCGAAAACTGGTGCGGGACTCCGTCTCGGTCTTTCGGCGGGCGTCGACATCGCGCTCGGCGAATCGGTCTACGTCAGCGGAGACGACTGGGACCTCTTCGGTAAGTCTCTTGAGAACCCGTCTGACCGGCTCTGGGATATCTCTCTTCTCCATACCAGTGCCAGACCCGTTATCAGCGACGAGACCGTCTACGTCTATATCCCCGATGACTCGGTCCCGGACGGACAGTCGTCATCTGCGGACTACAGTGACGAACTCGTGGCCCTGAGCAAACGCGATGGGACCGAGAAGTGGGCCGTATCAGCCGACGACGTTCCAGTCGGAATGATTCGGGCGATCAGTGGGACGACCATCTACGTCGATCGAGGCGGCGGCCACGACGGCGACAACAAACTCGTTGCGCTTCGTGCGCAGACGGCGCGTCTCGATAAGGGGAGCGGAGACGGCGGACGCGCCGGAGGCAGTCACGGTAACTCAAGCGACGGCGGTAACGGAGACGGCGACACGAGCGATGACGAAACGACCGGTAATGAAACCGCTACAGGAAACGAATCCTCCGCTTCAGAAAACGCGATCGATGGCGACTCCGGCGGCGAGGACGAGGCCGGACCCGGCGGCGGAGATGGAGACGGTTCCGTATCGTCCGACACCGAGGATGCGGACAGTGCCGACGACGTGGCGGGCTTTACCACTGGTGCGGGAATCGTCGGTGGGGCCCTCGGTCTCGAGTGGCTCCGACGACACACTGACCCGGACGACTGAACTGAATTGCGATAGCCGCCGATCTCTCACCGGCAGGTGACCGTCGGTCGGACTTTTTCAGTGTATAAAATACACTATCGATACTGTTCGTTTTCTCTCACAATGTCGGGTTCTTCCCCCGTCTATTGCTGGTTTCAATGTTTTCTCTCAGTTGCAATTAAATCAAGTAACTGTATTTCATGGATAGTAAAACCGTCTCTTCCGAATGACGATTCGATGACAGATTGGGATCGACGTTCGATACTCGCGGCTGGTGCAGCCTTGCCCCTCGGAAGTGGGCTCGCATCGATCGGGATGGGGAAGTCGGGTTCGGCGGTGAACGGGCTCGACGATCTTCCAGATCCATCTCTGCAGCCAAATCCGGAGATGGACGAAGACTGGCCGTCGTACCTCGGGGATGCTGGCCACGCCAGATACGTCAAAGACGGGCCCGAAATCGACGGTGACGCGCTCGAGGTGGCCTGGTCCGTCGACTACGGCGAGAGCTATTCCGTTGCGATCGCCGATGAGACGGTGTATGTAACGACGGATGCCGGTGTCGAGGCCCGCGACGCCGCGGACGGCGCGCTCGTCTGGAAGAACTCCAACGTCGACGCTGGGGGCCCCTCCGTCGTCGGCGACACCGTGTACCTCAGCGGCGAACCAGTCGTGGCGCTCGACCGATCGGACGGCAGCGTCCGCTGGAAATACGATTTTGGCTCCGGGGCGGGGACAACAGTCGCATATGATGGTGTGTATTCCGTCGTCGATGGGACGTTGTACGCTCTGGAGGCTGCCGATGGATCTCTCCGCTGGAAAAAGGAGTCAGTCATGGTGACACCGTATGACTCCGATGAGCCGGAAGAATACGAGTTTTGTACCACCACTGCTGCAGCGAACGGGGTCGTCTACGCCGGTACACCGGGCGGTCTCCTCGCTTTTGAACCTGAAACGGGTGACGATGTCTGGAAGAATGGAAGGCCGATATACGATGGCTCCGGTATTTCCGCCACGGAGACTGCAGTCTTGGCCAAAGTATCACAAATCGAGACCGAAATCTACGATGCGCAAACAGGCGATTTTCTAAATGGAACTGGCTGGCAAGCACCAGCGCTCGGCGAAGAGATCTACGTTAGCGGGTGGGATACTGGTATCAACGGGGGTTCTATCAAGATGGACGGCGAATATGATTGGACGATTGACAAGCCACATCTCTATGGCCACGGTGTCATCAGTGGGGAGACGGTCTATTCTTATTTTACGAGGGACGGTGGACCTCCCAACGCTGAATACGATGAGGCACTGGTCGCTCTGAATAAATACGATGGCTCCGAGAAGTGGGTGCTATCCAAGGACGACATACCAGTTGGACATATCGATGCGATCAGTGGCGAGACCATCTATGTCGATCATAATAGGGAGGGCAAGCTGGTTGCACTTCGTGAGTCTACAGACGACCGCACCGGATCCGATGGCGAGGATACGGATCAGGATGCTACCGACGACGATAATGGAGCCGGTGGCGGCGATAATAGCGATAGTGGAGCCGGTGGTGGCGATAATAGCGATAGTGGAGCCGGTGGTGGCGATAACAGTGATCGAGAGACCGGTGGAAGCGACGGCACGGCCGACGAGAACGATAGTGGGGTCGGTGGAAGCGACGACACGGACACCGAGAGCGAGACCGGTGGAAGCGACGGCACGGCCGACGACAACGAGACTGGCGGTGACGATGCACCCACCGGTGACGGAACCGGGACAGGGAACGAACCGACTGATGCCGAGGATGACACCAAATCCGACGACGTCCCGGGCTTTACGACCGGTGCGGGGATTGCAGGAGGTGCCCTCGGCCTCGAGTGGCTTCGTCGGCGGGTCGATTCGGACGAACCGGCCGAGTAACAGGACGAGTTGCTCGTTGCCTCCGTGCAGTATCACCGATACTGTGCCAGCGCCGATACTGTGCCAGCGCCGATACTGTGCCAGCGCCGATACTGTGCCAGCGCCGATACTGTGCCAGCGCCGATACTGTGCCAGCGCCTGAATCGTGTGGATCGGCTGCTCGGTACCGTGCCGTTCGTCCCAACGCTGACCGTCCGATCACGATTCGCGGCGGTGGGTACTCTCAGGCGGTCCGTTGCTTGCTGACGTCTGCAGGGTATAAATTCGCTCGCAGCATACATCACATATGGATACTCGAGTGAGCACCCGCCGGCTCCCGGATGTTGAGTCCGTTCTCGTCGCGGTTGGATTCGTCCTCCTGATAAACGTCGTCGGCGGTCTCCCGGGGATTCTCTCGAGCCCCGACACCGCCTGGTTCAGGAGCCTCGCTAAGCCCTGGTTCTATCCGCCGACGATCGCGTTCCCGGTCGTCTGGACGGCTCTCTTCTCGCTTCTCGGCGTCGCGCTCTGGCTCGTCTGGCGTAGCGATGCCGACGGTCGTCGCCTCGCGCTGGGGCTGTTCGCCGTCCAGATGCTGTTCAACGTCGCCTGGACGCCCGCATTCTTCAGGCTCGAGGCACCGCTGGTCGCACTGGGGATCATCCTCGCACTCTGGGCGTTCGTCGTCGGAACCGTCATCGCGTTTCGGCGGGTCGACACGCGTGCTGCGGCGTTGTTGGTCCCCTATCTCGCGTGGGTGACGTTCGCGGCCGTACTGAACTTCGAACTCTGGCGGCTGAACGCCTGACGAAAGCGAGAACGGCTCGAGCCGATAGTCTCTGAGCAGTTACTGTTCTGCAGGCATAGGTAGCCACCGCGTCACCGGAACTGCGATGGCGAACCCAGCCACCATACCCCCTGTCTCGTCGAAGAGTCACCGATCGGCCACCACGCCGAACAGGACCCATCTCGCCGCGCCAATGGTCACGTAGATGGTTTACTGCTGTGCCTGCGAATTTCATCTAGGGTCGGTGCTTGAGGAAGTCGGTGTTCGAGAGACAGCGGCTTCGTGCCCCGTCTGCGGCTTCGTGCCCCGTCCATTACTGTAATTACTTATCGTTTGTTATCGCCGCGAACACGGGTTCGCGTACCGCGGTGAAAGCAGAATTAGCCTCGAGTGTATCGACTCGAGCGGAAAGCGTGTCTGTGTAACTATTCCCCCAGGTAACGGTGTGCTATAGCCAAACCGGATAAGATAGTCTGCTGTGAGAAAACGAGAGAAAACGTGGTGATAGATGCCGATGTTGACACTAGGGTGGAGTGCACGGAACAAACCATTCGTATAAGTAATTTGGTAAATTATATAATCCACCGTCTGAAATCGTACTTGTAGCTATTTATACTACATCGGAACGAAAGTGAGACAATAACAATATACGGTGGTGGATTACGTTACACGCTCAAAGATCTCTTGGCAGATCACAGCACCACCAACATGGCATCCCTTCCCTGAAATGACTTTCACGGCTAATGCACAAAATGCTAAACAAGCGGTGTAGCCAAAGGGTCCACTTGGACCAACCGCGCCACACGCAGGGACACACTGTGTTCTTGCTACATTGGAGCCGTATTTCTCACAGATCAGGGATATGATTCCAATACACACCTCCGTTCCAATAGTACCATGGAAGGATTGTGTGGATACACCTCCATGAGAGGTGCCTGGACTATTTTCATCTCCAGTTCCGTGAAGCGATTCTAAAGTATGTCGATCCACTATTTCGGATCCTTTTTTGTCGTCTGGTACGTGCTCAATAGCTTTCGTTCCGTGTTGAGCCCGATGCTGGATGGAAACGTTATTATTTCCATTCCTTGGGACAATTAATCCACGAACAACTACTAGTTCACGCCCAGCTGATTCTGAATCCGCAATAACTCCATAAATCAGTCCACCAGCGGAGTTACTTTCTTTTGACCCAACACCTATCAGGACAATCTCTGGATTCTTTTCTTCAATCCATTCGCTGTTTGTGGTTACTCGGAACGCGGTTACGCCTGCTACTTCTACTTCATACCTATTTTTGATATCGTTAACAAAATCCTCGCCGATTCTCGATTGCTTCACTATCTGCAAGCATTGGCTGGCTTGGTTATCAGATACCTGTTCCTGATCAAGGACCTCGAGGTCATTTATATTTCGTATATTCCCTCCCTCAGTATGGCTGGCACTACTGGGCCCACTAGCCGCGGTGAGACCGATCGTGGGAATACTAACGCCAGCACTCATCTTTAGCATCTTTCTGCGATTTAATTCATCCTCCTTACTTCCTTCCGACATCGCACCTAATTATTACTATAACTTGGTATTAAATCTTTATACTTGTACCAATTAATATTTGATGCAAAAATACTGTATAATACATGGGACAGGTCCAATTCTCCTAATTACGGCTGGTTCCTCGAGAAGCCAGTATCGATATTTTTAATCCAATGGGGATGAATAGAACATCTCAGAGCAGACAAGTTGAATGCCTTGCAAGCGTTTCCAGACAGATACTGTGATGAACAGACTTCATTCGCGTATCCAAATCCTATGGATACTGAAATGGCTATTGCTGGGGATTGGAATCGGAGTCGGAGTTTCAGTTCTCACGACTACGTTTTCAGTGACAGATCTGTCGACCCTCGTCATCGTATTTCTGTTTCTTATCGTTGGTACTATGCTGGCTGTCCTTCGATTCCGCAGGTTCCGATACGAGATTCGAAAGGATGGTATTCATTTACGACAAGGCGTGGTCACTATTCGAGATACATTCGTACCTGCTGATAAGATACAACATATCGATATCAACCACAGTCTCCTCGGGAGACCATTTGGACTCGTTTCGCTTCGAATCCATACCGCGGGCGTATTTGACGGCCAAATCACTATTCCTGGCCTTGATTCGGACCGTGCAACGGCACTCTCGAACCAGCTCAATCAATTGACCGATGACGGTAAGTCAGTATGAAGTTGAGTGTGTTATCCATTCCGGCCAGAGTGATTGAACAGTTCGACTTAACGCTTTTCGGTATACTCGGTGTTGTACTAACAGTAATTAATGATAGTCGGGGAATAGAGTCAGTCGTCGCTGGTACCAGGTCGCTACTCATAATCGCTTTCGTATATTTTACATTGCAGTTGATAGTTCAAACTGTTGAATGGTGGAACTTCGAAATCACCATCGAAGATGAATCACTTTCAGTTCGATCTGGCTTTTTCCGGATTCAACATCGTACCGTTCCATTTTCCCGAATTCAACAGTCCTCCACGTTTCGTACGCCAGTTAGCAGCCTTTTTGGCATAACTGCATTTGAGTGCGAAACCGCTGGCGATCCTGAGGAGGCAGAAGTAACGGCCCGGTATCTTGACACCGACGACGCTGCAGTTCTCCAGCAGCGACTCCCTACCACCCCTGACCAGACAGGAGATACTAACAAGGATAGTCAGGAGACCGTTTTTTCACTTTCTCCACGAGAACTCGTTCTTTTTGGGTGTACCCAACTTCAACTACGGACGGTCGCCCTGTCCATTGGTGCAGGGTGGCTAGTATTGTTTACCTCACTGGAGTCCCTTTCTAGTCCTCGATCGCTACTTATCGATCTGTTTAGTGGAATACTGCCCCTCTCACCAGGATTAATGCTCATCATTGTCGGAATCGGTGGCTGGTTGGTCGGGGCTGTGCTCTCAATCGAACGACTATTCGGGTTTCAATTGTCGGTAGAAGACAACAATTTCCGAAAGCAACACGGACTTATCAGACAGTACGACGCAGACCTGTCGCTCGCTCGAATTCAAGTGGCACGGATCAGAGCGAATCCACTGCATCGCGTTCTTGGCTTAGTACAGGCAGATGTCGGTACCGCCGGTATCTCGGGCTCACTCCCCTTTGGACTTCACTGGCCACTGGCACCGCTCGTTGAGACGCACATCGGCTGGCAACTCGTCGAACGTGCGATCGGTCGCGGCCGACCTACGTTGCAGTCTATTCCCACTCGCGCTCGACGACGCTATCTCGTCAGATACAGTTTTGGCACGCTCGCTCTGGCCGGTGGCACTGTCGTACTACGACAATTCATTCCAGCGCTCGACTTAATCCCACTCGGGATGTTTGGCGGTATTCTCGTCATCACACCACTTGCAGCACATGTTTCGTGGACTCACCGTGGCTATGAGCTGGCGGATGACTGTATCGTTGTCCGCTATGGCTTTTGGACACAACGGACCTACGTCGTCCCATACGACAATATCCAGGATATGACGATCTCTCAATCACCGTTTCAACGGCGGGTCGGGCTCATCTCAGTACGCCTTGATATCGCTTCATTACCGTTTCTTCCTGGAATTCGACTCTCCGATGTCAACGAATCGGTTGGAACTACGGTTCAACGACGGCTTCTCGATGAGAATCTTCCTGAAGAACCAGCGTGTCCATCATGACCATCTCGAGAAACTGGCGTGCTCCATCGCAGCTTCGGTAGCCACCGATTCCTCTGAGAGCTCGGGCAACCACCACGTCAACACCACCGGCACGGCGACGAATCCGGCCAGCATGACATACGCCTCGTCGAAGTAGCCCCCATCGGCGAGCGCCCCGAACAGAACCGGGCTCATCGCGCCGATGGTCATGTAGACGGTCCGCAGGAACCCCAGTCCCGTCCCCTGCATGTCCGACGGGAACGCCGAAGTCATGTACGGCAGCGTGATCGTGCCGTAGCCGAGGATGCTACTCAAGAATACGGTGCCGGCGACGATAGGCCAGAACCCCTCGAGAAACGGGAGCGCGACGAGCGAAAGAACGACGACGCCGAGGATGGGTGGCAGCGATTTCCGGATCCCGTATCGGTCGTACAACCTGCCGGTCAACGGCTGGACGACGATCCTCAGCGCAAAAAACGCGCTATAGAGGCCGGTTGCGACGGCCTGTGAGAATCCTTTGATCTGGATGAGTACGTCGGATAGAAGCCCGTAAACGCCTGCCAGACGCAGTACGTAAGGATCTGGATCGCCGCCACGGTGACGATGTCCGGTCGGCGCAGTTCGGAGACGACGTATCGGACCGTCTCGAGGGAGACGCTGTCGACGGCACTGGTCGTACTCGAGGCGCGTGCGGGAACGGCAAGTCGGAGGCCGATTGCCACGGTGGCGAATGCCGGTACGACGAGGCCGAACCCGTACTGCCAGGCAAACGCGGACGCGATTCCGCCTGCGGCAAGCGGCAAGAGCGTGTTACCGGCCTGGCCCGCAGCCATCGTCACACCGATCGCTGTGCCGTCGTTGTCGGGGAAGATGTTGGATAGTGTCGTGAACCGGGCGACGCCGTACAGCGCCGTTCCGAACCCAAAGGCCGCGGTCGCCAGATACACTACCGACGCTGAGCCGGCGATGGCAACGAGGCCGAGCGTTATCGCTGAAATCGCGGTGCTCGCGACCAAGACGTTCCCTTCGCCGAACCGGTCGGCAAGCAGCCCGCCGGGTAATTGACCCAGCGCGTAACAGAGCCAGAGGACGGTCAATAGAAGTCCGGTGGTCGTCAGGTCGAGGCCGTACGAGCTCCGGAGGTACGGCAGGAGCACCGGATACGCGAGCCGAATGCCGATCGACAGAAACCAGCCGGCTGCGACGGCGGAGAGGATCGCGCCGCGGCCGTCCGACAAGAACGCTCGCACGTTCGACAGTCGATTGGTCGCTCCCGGTTGAGACACGGTGGATGGTGTCGTTCGAGTACGACGATCGTGAGACCTACAGAACGGTACGCCCTTGCCGATTTCGGAATCGAATTCCGTTCCCCTCGTCACCAGCCGCGCGAGTTGGACAGCCGAATCGGCCGGCCACGCCCTACAGCGGTACAAATCTGAGCGCCAGAAACGCGAGACAGGCGGCGTAAATCGGGATCGTCAGGTTATCGTCGATGATGTACGTTCGAATTTCGAGGGTCACGCCGTCGGCGATCGTCGCGCCTAGGGCGGCGACCAGCGCCGCCGTAATCGGCAGGAACGGAATCGCGATGAGGGTCGAGACGAGGAACATCGTACCGAGTACTTTCGGTGGCTTGACTCGCTTGAGGGTGTTGTCGGAGACGGCTCCACTGATCGGGTCTCCCAGGGCGAGCATCAACATCGCAGGGAGGGCGATATCCGGTCCGAAGGCCACGACCACGGCGGCCATGCTGATCAGGTATAGCGCGTAGGCGGCGGGGTTGTCCTGTTCGTACTCGCGAGTGAGCACGTCGTAGAGCCGCCAGTCGAGTCCGACCCGAAGCCGCAGGAACTCGAGGACGAGCGCACCGCTCGCGAGGACGATCATGAGGGCGCGAAAACCAGCCCACGTCAGCCCTACCTCGGAATAGTCGGCGAGCAGATAGAGGGCGACCAGACCCGACCCGCTTGCATGGACGAGTCGCCGTTTCAGTTCGTCGGCCATCGTTTGTGCCTTAGTGGAGGTGACCTTCAGTCCGTCGGTTAGTTCTCCAGAGATCTATATATAATATAAAGGGAACCTGCCGGACGGGGCGACCCAACGGCCGCGACGGTTACTCCTCGAGATTGTCGAACTCGAGTTCGCCGGCTCGAATCGCCGACAGGGTTTCCGGCAGATCCTCGATCGGCAGTCGCTTCTGTGCGGTCGTGTCGCGTTCGCGGACGGTCACGGCTTCGTCTTCCAGACTCTCGTAGTCGACAGTCACGCAAAACGGCGTCCCGACTTCGTCCTGACGACGGTAGCGCCGACCGATATTACCGGAGTCGTCGTACGTGACCGACAGCCCCGCTTCACGCAAAGCCGCTGCGATCCCCGTGGCTTCGGTCTCCAGATCGTCGTCACTCTGTAGCGGGAAGACGCCGACGAAGGTGGGTGCGACTTCGGGTTCGAGTTCGAGGTACGTTCGTTCTTCGCCGTCGACTTCGTCTTCGCGGTAGGCGTGATGCAAAACCGTATAGACGAGCCGGTCGACACCGAAGGAGGGCTCGACGACGTGGGGCGTGATGTGCTCGCCAGCTTCCGTCTGTTCTTCGACCGCAAAACCTGTCGTTTCCACTGGAACGTCGTGGGTTTCGCCGTCGAGATCGATCTCGACGGTCTCTCCGTCGAACGCATCGCGATCCCGAGCCGCCAACTCCTCGAGCTTTTGGACCACAGTCTGGGCGTCGCCGCCGAACTCCGGCCCGAGGTAGCTCATATCCGGATCGACGGTGGCGCGTTCGACGGTCTTGGGTTCGTCGTACTGTTTGAAGATCGTGAACCGGTCGCCGGAGTGGTCTCCGTGTTTCGACAGATCGTAGTTGCCGCGGTGGGCGAAGCCGGCCATCTCGATCCAGTTGCCGTCGATCTCGCTTTCCGCGTCCCAGCAGTCGCTGGCGTAGTGGGCTCGCTCGCCCGAGAGGTGTTGGCGGTAGCGGAACCGATCCATGTCGACGCCGACCGCCTCGTACCACGGTTTCGCGACGCCGAGGAAGTACGCAACCCATCGGTCAGTGATGATGCCCTCCTCGACTGCATCGCCGATTGTCGTCTCGATCTCCGAGCCGTCCTCGTCGTTCTGCTCGTTGGCCGGATACAACGTGACCTCGACGTCTTCGACGGCGGAGAGATCCGGGTCGTCGGCTTCGGGGTCGATGAAGTACTCGAGTTCGGCCTGCGTGAACTCCCGCGTTCGGATTATCGAGCGACGAGGACTGATCTCGTTGCGATAGGCGCGCCCGATCTGGGTGACGCCGAAGGGAAGTTGGTTGCGCGCGTACTCCTTGAGCCGCGGGAACTCGACGAAAATCCCCTGTGCCGTTTCGGGGCGCAGGTAACCCGGCTGGGAGTCGCCGGGGCCGATGTTCGTCGCGAACATGAGGTTGAAGGCTTCGACGGCCTGCCCCGCGAGTCCCGCGCCGCAGTTCGGGCAGACGAGTTCGTACTCGGCGATGACCTCCTCGACTTCCGGAATGGGGAGGCTCTCGGCGTCTTCGTACTCCGTCTCGTCTTCGACGACGTGATCCGCCCGGTGGCTCTCGCCGCATTCCGGACACTCGACGAGCATGTCGTCGAACCCATCGAGGTGACCCGATGCTTCGAAGACCGGTTCGGGCATGATCGTCGGCGCGTCGATTTCCATGTTCCCTTCGGCGACCGCGAAGCGATCGCGCCAGGCCTCCTCGACGTTCCCCTTCAGCGCGGCACCCTGAGGTCCGAACGTGTAGAAGCCGCCGACGCCGCCGTAGGCTCCGGCGGACTGGAAGAAGTACCCGCGCCGTTTCGCCAGTTCGACGAGTTTCTCGCTCGTCGAGTCGGTCGGTTCGGCACGTTCGTGCTCACTCATAGAGTGCCTCCAGCAGATCCATGTCACAGACGATGCCGGCTAATTGCTCGCCCGTGACAAGCGGAATCTGTTCGATGTCGTTGCTGATCATTCGCTGTGCAGCCTCCTGGACCGACATTCCGGCCGAAACCGTAACGATGTCGTCGCTCATGAACTCCCGGATCGGTCTCGCCGGAATCTCGATGTCTCGCGTGGGGAGATAGCGGCTGCCGACGGCTTTGATCCCTTCCCACGACCATTCGTCGTCCTGATCGCCGAAGTTGTCCCCGGTCGCCTCTTCTCCCTCGACGATCCGGGCAACGTCGAGTATGTCGACCTCCGTGAGAACGCCGCTCATCTCTCCATCGTCGTCCAGCGCGACGGTGTAGGGAACGTTCGCGTAGGAGAGTTCTCGTTCGGCGACGGGAAGCGGCGTCCCCTCGTAGGTCGTGTTCACGTCCACGCTGACGTAGGACTCGACAGCCCCGTCCGTTTGCTGATCGCCGGCTGCGATCGCGTGAATCACGTCCGTCACCGTGATGATGCCCTCGAATTCGCCATCTACGACCGGAACCCGCCGCGCGCCCGAATCGACCATCGTTCGGGCGGCCTCCTCGAGTGCGGTCTCCGAGGTCGTCGTCGGCACGTTCTCCTCCATCAGCATGACCAGCTGGTCTTCGTCGGGCTGTTCGATGAGCGTCTCACGAGAGATCAGTCCGCGATACTCCGGGCCGTTGTCGGCCGGCTTGACGACCGGAACTGACGAAAACGATTGTTCTTGGAGATACTCGAGGACATCCGAACGAGTACCTGGCAGGTCAGCTGTCACCACGTCCTCGCGGGGCGTCATCGCGTCGGCTACGTTCATATCACCTCGGTACGGCGAAAATGAGTATAAACCCAGTGTTTCACGGACCGGCATTCGTTCGGATGCCGATCAGTATTTTTCCAGAACGATACGATTCGACGAATTTATATATGGGTGAGAGTCACTACCAAACATGGTGATGAAATCAGACGCAACGACTTCCGATGAAACGATCGTCGGTTCGATCGATTCGACGGCTGCAAGCGATGAATACGTCATTGCGGACATCTCTGCTGACGGAGCCTGGCTTTCCATGCAAGCGGACGACGCACCGGCTCTTCCAGCCTGGCGATAACTGAGCGACGAGGTTCTATCTTCAGGGAGCGAGGGGATCTCTACCCTGTCGGTCGAAGAAGGCCGTCAATCGACCAGCTCGGTCGCAACTGCAGTCGCGGCCGACAGCGGCATACCGACCGTCGCCGCCTGCGTTTTTGCCGCCCATCGCTCGTACGCGCGGCGTGTCGGGAACGCACGAACCGACGGACAGATTGCCGTGTATGCGTCCTCGAGCGTCGGTTCTCCGTCCGGTAGATGCGAGCCGTCGACTGTGGTTCCGAACGAGACGACCGCAGTCGACGGCGTTGCGGTCAGTTCACCGTCTCCCGTTGCGCGAGCCTCGATGTCCGTCCCGTCTGGGCTGACGGTGTGGATTTCGACCGGTTCCGATGCAATCTCGGCGAGCGCAACGGCGTCGTAGAAACACTGGAAGTCGTACCGGTCGCCGTCTAATTCCCCCCAGTGGTCCGTCTCCCCGTCGGCGTGACAGAGTTCGTCGACCTCGATCGCACCGCCAGTCCGTCGCCGAAGTTCGCCCGTCCAGTCCTCGAGGGTGGTGATCGACGCGTCACCGAAGAACCGTTCCATCGCTGTCCGGACGTCGCCGGGCAGCGGCGCCTCGGTAGGCGACGAATCGCCGAGCCAGCGGTCCCCCGGAGCGGTGGATCCATCCTCGGTTGCCGCTTCGTTTTCGGGTTCGCTCTCGATTTTTCCTTCCATCGGCCGGGTTTCAACTGTTCCACAACAGTCGCAGCTTTTGTTCGTCATACAATGTAACTTCGTTTCGCGAAGTACTTGTACTGTCGAGTCCGAAGTATTGGAGTAACTTCGGTGAACGAAAGATATGGCAGATGCAACCGATGATCGACTCGAGCCGTCCGATTCGCCCTGCGACGTCGACTGTTATTGTCGCCTCGACGGGCTCATGGAACTCCTCAGCCGGCGGTACGCGATGCAACTGATATGCGTCGTCGGCGCGATCGGGCCGGCCCGATACGGCGAGATCGAAGACGCTTTTGAAGACGTAAGCAGTTCTACACTCTCGAATCGACTCGACGACCTCGTCGATGCAGGGTACCTCTCTCGGGAACAGTTCGCGGAAATCCCGCCGCGCGTCGAGTACGCCCTTACCGACGAGGGCGACGAACTCTGTCGTCGGTTACAACCGCTGCTCGAGTGGGCCGCCGACCGTGAGCGATAACGATCGATCCGAACCCTGGCGGTCTCGAGACAGTCGCGTCCCGGCGGGGCGATGGACACGCGAACCGTTGCTTTTGCCCCTCTCGGCTCGTCGCATCCCGCATCGTTTGTTCGTCGCATCCCGCATCGTTTAGTTTACTGCGCTGGTCGATCCGTCCATGGGCCGTTCCCGATCCGGAGGCGGCACGGAACCGAACTCGATCGATAGGGCTTTGTTCGACGCCGACGGTCCCCGGCTATCCGTCGGTACCCTGCTCGGATCGTTCGTCCCGCCGTCGGTCGCCCAGCGTGCGATCGCCGTCTCCGTCGCGACTGCTCGAGACGTCTACGAGCGCGACGAATCGGTCGAGATCGTCGTCGAATTCAAAAACCGGCTCCCGGTTCCCGTCGAACTCCCGACGCCCCGCCAGCGCCGCTGGGGCTGGACCGTCGACGGTGACCTCGAGGCCAGCGACGAACGCCTGTACACTCGCGATCGTCCGTCGTCGTTCGACTTCCGCGCCGGTGAGAAAAAACGGATGTCGGTGACGTGGAACGGTCGTCTCGAGAGAGTACGAACCGACGGCCGACGCGAATCCGTGATCCCGGACCCGGGAGAATACGAGATCCGTGCGTTCGTCGCAACTCGCGAGGGGGCGACGCGACCCAGCGATTCGACGTCGATCAGGCTCGAATAGTCCAGCGTTCGGTCGTATCCGGTACCGATTCGAAATCCCGTCGTCGGTGTTCGACTGCTCGGGCGGTTCGGCGGTGACGAATTACGTGCCGGCTGTCCAGGATCGAGAGAAAAGTCCGTTACCGCGTCCGCGAACGTCGATCATCGATTCGAGTCCTCACCCTGTAAGGAAGCCACCCGGTGGAATGCGCGTCGTCGGGCGGCCGTCCTCGTTCGTCGACCGATCGTCGCCGAAGTCGGGGGAGTGTGCGATCGTTCGTCGTGCCTTTGCAAATCGCCGCGTGCCTGCCGTGATTGTGGCGAGTACTTTACTCATACATGAGTAAATAGGGCCGCCCGGTTACATAAGTATTTTCGAGATGAAAGATCGTGTGGTATAGCCAGTGCCGACCGTTGTTTGCGACGTCAGGAAAAGCAGCTTGACTGTCCATACGAAGCCGATATTCAGCCGGCTTATCGACACGTGGCCTCGGATCTCGGGACGAATTCTCAAATGTGTGAAATCAGTCATGAGATGAATTCGAATATCGCCGGTCACCTGTGCAGATGACACGCCGCGAATCGTTCGGCCGAGCGATCCGCCGATTCGAGATCGTATGCCGGTCTTTCCCGCGCACAGATACTTCGCTCGGCGAAGGATTCGAGCAACAGGTCGACTGCCGCGTCCCATCGCAGCGTCTCGTCGCCCTCGCCACTGTTCTCGCGATCAGTCGCGACGAGATCGATCGTCTCCTCGATGACCGTCCCCGCTTTGCCACTCGGGAGAGTGCTATCGAAGAACTCATCTTTGATTTCGGCGGCCGTCATCGGCTCGAACGTCCGACGCTTGACCGCTCGCACGAAGGCTCGCGTTTCCTCCCACTCGCCGTCAGCCCAGTCGTACTCGTCAGGTGCGATCAGACGCGGACACCGCGTTCGAAACCGACACCCGGAGGGTGGATCGGCCGGGCTCGGCACCTCGCCCTCGAGGACGCCTCTGGCCCCGTTTTCTCGCGGGTCCGGGACGGGTATCGAGTTGAGCAGTGCGCGAGTGTAGGGATGCTGTGGATTTTCGAATAGGTCCTCTTTGTCGGCGAGTTCGACGATGTGGCCGAGGTACATCACCGCAACGCGATCGGAGATGTGCCGAATGACCGAAAGGTCGTGGGCGATGAAGAGGTAGGTGAGGCCGAACTCCTCCTGCAGTTTCTCCATCGTATTCAGCACCTGCGCCTGGACCGAGACGTCCAGCGCGGAGACCGGTTCGTCGCAGACGACGAAATCCGGATCGACCGACAGCGCACGCGCGAAGTTGATTCGCTGGCGCTGGCCGCCGGAGAAGGCGTGTGGATGTCGGTTGTAGTGGCGCGCATCGAGTCCCACCTTCTCGAGGAGCTCTTTTGCCCGAGTCTCTCGACCCTCGTCGTCGAGCATGTCGTGAGCCCGCATCGGCTCGGTGATGATCTGACCGACCGTCATTCGAGGATCGAGCGACGACTGCGGGTCCTGAAAGATCATCTGCATGTCCGAGCGCGTCTGTCGGAGTTCCTCACCGCCGAGACTCGCCAGGTTCTCCCCCTTGAAGTAGATGTCACCGTCCGTGGGCTCGAGCAGGCGAAGAATCGTCCGCCCGAGCGTGCTCTTGCCGCAGCCGGACTCGCCGACGAGCCCGAGCGTTTCGCCGGGCCGAATCTCGAGGGAGACGTCGTCGACCGCTTTCACCCTGTTTCGGTCGACGCTGATCGGCGGAAACGCTTCCGGATCGAACTGCAGCCCCGCGATCAGTCCCGACTCCTGATCGAAGTACTTCGAGACGCCATCGAGTTCGAGCAGCGGGTCATCCCCATCGTAGCTGCTCCGTTCGTCCACCCGAATGCCGCTACTCACGTTCCTCACCTCCGGTCTCGTCGATGGCTGGGTTCGCCGTGAGTTCCGACTCGGCGTCGGTCGCCGATGCGCTGTCACCTCGATTCCCCATCTTCCCCTCCAGCGGTGGGCTCTCGGCGTAGCCGACGTCGAATCCGTCGTATTTTACGCAAGCTACTCGATGCGCCTCGCCGCCGGCATCGGCGACGGTTTTCGGTTCGGGATGGACCTGCTTGCAGACCCGTCTCCCATCCGGACAGCGCGGATGGAATCGACAGCCCGATGGCGGAGAAATCGCCTCGGGCATCACACCCTCGATCGCCTCGAGGTCGTCGACGGTCCGGTCGGGCCGAGGTATCGAGTCGAGCAAGGCGTTCGTGTAGGGATGTCTGGTGTCGTAGAACAATTCGTCGACGGTGGCCTGCTCGACGATCTCACCGAGGTACATGACGTTGACGCGGTCACAGATCTCTGCGACCACGCCGAGATCGTGGGTGACCCAGATGAAGCTCGTCCCGTACTTTTTCTGCAGGTCGTCGACGAGATCGAGGATCTGCCCCTCGACGGTGACGTCTAGCGCCGTCGTCGGCTCGTCGGCGATGATCAGACTCGGCTCGCAAGCCAGCGCCATCGCGATGAGGACGCGCTGGCGCATCCCGCCGGAGAACTGATGGGGGTACTCCTCGTACCGCTGGGTCGGATCGGGGATTCCCACCTCGCGGAGCATGTCGATTGCCGCTTCGCGAGCGTCGTCCTCCGGGAGGCCGCGGTTGAGTTCGATGAACTCCCGCAGCTGACCGCCGACTGTAAAGACGGGGTTGAGCGACTCCATGGGGTCCTGGAAGATCACTGCGATCTCGTTTCCCCGAATTCGGGTCCGTATCTCGTCGTTCGAGAGCATGTCGTGGCGCTCTCTGAGTTCGCCGTCGGGCCCCTCCTCGAGGCCGAAGATCGTCTCACCCTTGTACGTTATTTCGCCGGCGACGATCTCGCCGGGGTTCTCGATGAGTCGCATCAGACTCATCGAGGCGACGCTCTTGCCGGCGCCGCTCTCGCCGACGAGGCCGACGATTTCGCCTTCGTGGACTTCGAAGGAGATGCCGTCGACGGCGCGTACTGTACCGGATTCCGTGAAGAACTGTGTCTTGAGATTTTCGACGCGAAGGAGTGGTTCGGAACTCATGGTTACTCGTCAATTCGGGGGTCGAGGGCGTCCTGAAGGCCGTCGCCGAACAGGTTGAAGCCCATAATCGTGATCATGATCGCGATCCCTGGCCAGATCGAGAGCCAGATGTTCGAGTGCATGTACCCGTGTGAGGTCTTGAGCATCTGGCCCCAGTCCGGGGTCGGCGGCTGTGCGCCGTAGCCGAGAAACGAGAGACCGGCGACGATGAGAATCGTCACGCCGATCTGGAGCGTCGCATACACCAGCACCGGTGCGAAGCTGTTGGGAACGACGTGACGCATGATGATGTTCCTGTCCTTTAGGCCTGCCGCCCTGGCCGCTTCGATGTAATCCATCTCCCGGACGCTCAGCACCCGACTCCGAATAATGCGGGCGAAGACGGGCACGAACGCGATACCGACGCCGAGCACCGCGTACCAGATGTTCGCACCGCCGACGAAGACGGTGAAGACGATAATGAGGATCAGCGGTGGAATCGAGTATATCGTCTCGATGATACGCATCAGGATGTCGTCAATCCGACCGCCGTAGTAGCCGGCCACAGCACCGACGACCGTTCCGCCCGAGAGCCCGATGAACGTTGAGATGATCCCGACGAATACCGATACCTGTGTCCCGTAGACGATTCGAGTGAAGTAGTCCCGGCCGGTGTGGTCCGTTCCGAGCGGATGTTCGAGCGTACCGCCCGCCGGAAGCGGGTTCCACGACTGTTCTGCGAGCGGGAAATAGGGGGGCATGTGCTGGGTCCCCTCGCCCGGATCGGGGACGTACGTGGGGTGATCGAAGATCGGGAGGAGTTTCGCGAACGTAAAATCCGAGAGCACCCCGAACGTGAGCAGCGAGAGGTGACTGTCTACGAACGCGAAGATTGCAACGAACAGGACGACGGCGACGATGTACAGCCCCCAGCGAGCCGTCGTATCCCGACGCACTTGTGCGAGCGTGTATCGCCAGCCGACGCGAGCTTCGACCTCGTCTCGGTCGGTCCGATCTGTGCGTTTCTCGAGTTGTGAATCGCCTATTGCCATGCTTACTCCTGCTCTCCGTAGGTGACCCGTGGGTCGACGTACGCGTACGAGATGTCGGTGATGATGATGCCGACCACGAACAAAACGCCGAGGACCATCGTGATCCCCATCACGAGCTGATAGTCGTTCGATTGGATCGCGTCGATGAACAGCCGTCCCATTCCGTTGATGTTGAACACCGTTTCGACCAGCACCGCTCCGCCGATCGCCGTCGACAGGTTGAGACCGACGATGGTGATAATCGGCAGCTGTGCCGCCTGGAAGGCGTGCTTTCGTAGTATCCTTCGTTCGGGGACTCCGTATGCCCTGGCAAGCTTGACGTACTCGCGCTGGAGCGACTCGATCATCTGCGTCCGTTCGACGCGCATGATCGTCGCCATCTGCAACGTTCCCAGTGCGATCATCGGCAACAGGAGGTGTCTGATCGACTGGTAGTACAACTCGAGGTGGCCGTTGATCCCTCGGTAGGAACTGGGCGGTCGCCACGGATAGACGAGTCCGCTCGACGGTAACGGCAGTCCGGGTATCACCGTCAGTGGCCACGGTGCCACCACGGAGAAGATCAGGATCAGCACGATTCCGATCCAGAACGACGGGGTGCTGACGCCGAAGAGCGCGACGATCCGTGAAACGTGGTCGGCCGGTTCGTTTCGACGGTTGGCGGCGACGATGCCGAGGGGGATCGCCGTCACCAGCGCGAACGCATACGCCGAGAGGACCAGCAGGAGCGTCGGCCCGATTCGGTCCATCATAAGAGCGGCGACCGGTCGATTGTAGTGGATGCTCCGGCCGAGATCCCCTCTGAGCAGACCGGCCATATAGGTCAGGTATCGTTCGTGTAACGGTCTATCGAGTCCGTATTTTTGCTCGATCGCTCTCACGAGTTCCTCGCTGTGTTCCTGTCCCTGAAGCATGAGGCTAACCGGGTCTCCCGGGCCGAGGTTCGCGAGTAAGAACGTGATGACGGAGATCCCGATGAGGACCGGGACCGCCTGCAAGAGCCTGTATGTTGCGTACTTGAGTAGTTTCATTGATACGCGGGACGATCTGATTTTTGGTATTGTCGTTCGGACTGTTTTCTCGTTGGTATCGATCGGTTGGACGATACTGTACGCGGGATTGGTGGGGATTCATTCGACCGGTCCGCGACCGCGAGGGTTGAACTGTCCCGTCCGTCCCGCAAATTCACCCTATCGACACGTTCGTGTACTCCGCGACCAGCGTCGGGTTTCTCGTAACTTCCGGGTGGGCCTCGAGATCCGAGACGTAGTCGCGGGAGGCCATCGTGTTGTCCTGGGTAAAGGCCGGCAGCACGGGAAGCTGGTCGACGATTTCTCGAACGACGGGTTCGTAGAGATCGTACCGTTTCTCCTGATCGGCCGAGTTGCGTGCCTCGGCTATGCTTTCGTGGAATCCGTCGCTGCCACTGTAGTAGTGACCCTGATTGACTCCCGCCTGGCTCTCGTGGAAGAGCGGGTAGAGATAGTAATCGGGGTCGGGGCCGCCGGTCCACCCGAGCAGGTACATCTGGTAATCGCTCGCCTTCCCGGTGGTGTACTTCTCGACTAGCGTCCCGAAGTCGAGGATCTGCACGTCGGCACCGTATCCGATTTCGTCGAGTCGGGTGGCGATTCGTTCGGCGAGCCGTGCGCGGATCCCTTCTGGCGTGATGATCGTCGGCGTGAAGTCGGACGGCGCGTGCTCGTCGAGCAACGACTTGGCCTGATCGGGATCGTACGTCGGAAGCATGTTCTTGTACTCGTCTTCCGGGAACGCCCAGACATCGTTGACGACCGGCGGAATCGGGCTGTACATCGGGGACGACACGTTCCCCGCGCTCGATTCGATAAAGTCCGATATCGAGAACGAGTGGGCGATAGCCTGTCGAACCTCGGGACTGGTCGTCGGCCCCTCGTTGCAGTTAAAGGCCACGTACATGAACGTCGGACTCTCGGTGGAGTGAAGCTTGACGCCCCCTTCGTTCTCGAGGACGCTCCAGTCGTCGTTCGGGATCCCTGAGATGGCGTCGGTGTTCCCCGCCCGTATGTCGGAGACTCGCCCCGCGTTGTCGTCGTGAGCGACGAAACGAACCGCAGAGAGGTTGGGATCGAGGTCGTCCCAGTAGTCGTCGTTGCGCTCGAGATCGACGTATTCGTTCTCGGAGAGATCGGCGAACCTGAACGGTCCCGAACCGACCGGATTCTTGTTGAACGCGTCTTTGTCCTCTTCTCGAACGCTCTTGGGGACGACCGTGACGCCCATTGTCGCGAGTTCGAACGGTCCGTAAGGTTGATCCCCGAGGTCGACTTGCACCTGGCGGTCGTCGATGGCCTCGGCGCTCTCGATCATATCGTACTCGGCGGCGTTCTCCGTCTCCTCCTCGACGGGTGCGGTAAAGGAGTAAGCGACGTCCGCTGCGGTCACGTTGTCGCCATTGTGAAACGTCGCCCTCTCTTCGAGTTCGAAAATGTATCGCGTCCCGTCCCGTTCGACCGTCGGCTCGCCTTTCGCAAGTTTTGGCTGCAACTCGAGCCCCTCGCCGTACTCGTAGAGTCCGTCGAAAACGAGTTGAACCACCTGAAAACTGTACGCATCGTTCGAGACAATCGGGTCGAACTTCTCCTCGCGTGATTGCTCCTGCGTAAAGTGGAAGCGCTCACCGTCTCCGTTACCGCTCCCGCCGATACACCCTGCGATCACTGCTACGGAGACTGCCGCACCTGAGGCGAGCAACCCCCGACGAGTTTCGTCTGACACCGTATATGACATACGATACCGATTGCCAGAAACTATCAGATATAACTTTTGGTATCTGAACTATAATTCTGAAAAGTACACATGAATCGAATAAAAGATGGAACTTTTATGCGCTGTGTTTATACGTTTGTAGTCTATTTCGGCGGTTCCGTACGATTTACGTCGGTGCGTACCCGTCGGTGTCGCGTCCGAATTGGTACGCTATAGTCGTCGTTGAACGTCATTGCACCCCCCTGCTCGCGAATTTGCGGCCAGCGAGCGCTCGCTGGCCGAAGCAGTGCGAGCGGTGGATACCTCGTTTCAACGACTACTATGAACGGGACGAACGGAGGTCTTTTTCTATCGGCCTGCACAGTAAAAGCGTATGAACTATCGCGCCGTCGAGACCACGGAGGAGTACGTCGCCCGCCTCGAGACGGGTGCCGACTGGCGGGCCGAAATCGAGTCGCTCGCGGAAGCAGTCGACGCCGACGCCGCCTGGTTTACGGCCCTCGGAGCGGTCCAGGACGCCGAGCTCTGGTTTTACGATCAAGACGAGTGTGAGTACCATCCGGTCGAGTTCGACGAACCGCTCGAGGTCGCGAGCTGTACCGGGAACGTCTCCCGACTGGAGGGAGACCGATTCGCGCACACTCACGTCGTCCTCTCGGACGACGAGGGAACCGCGTACGCCGGCCACCTGAACGAGGCGACGATATGGGCCGGTGAGGTCCACATGCGCGCCTTTGAAGAACCACTCGCGCGCGAGTACGACGAGACGACCGAACTCGACCTCTGGCTCTAGTATGCGTTCGGAAGACGAACGCTACTTCGAGCGACTCGAATCGCAACTCGACGAGGCATTCGACGTGGCCGAGCGAGCCAAAGAGCGAGGCGGAGATCCGAAACCAGCGGTCGAGATTCCAGTTGCAAAGGACATGGCCGACCGCGTCGAGAACATCCTCGGGATCGACGGCGTCGCAGAGCGCGTCCGCGAACTCGAGGTGCAGATGAGCCGGGAGGAGGCGGCCCTCGAGTTGGCGGAAGACTTCGCCGAAGGCCGCGTCGGCGACTACGAGACGAAAGCGGGGAAGGTCGAAGGCGCAGTTCGGACTGCGGTTGCGCTCCTGACCGAAGGAGTCGTCGCCGCACCCATCGAGGGGATCGACAGGGTCGAGATCCTCACGAACGACGACGGGACGGAGTTCGTCAACGTCTACTACGCCGGCCCGATCCGCTCGGCGGGTGGGACTGCACAGGCGCTGTCCGTTCTCGTGGCCGACTATACGCGCGCACTAGTCGGTATCGAGCAATTCGACGCTCGACAGGAGGAGATCGAACGATACGCCGAGGAAATCTCGCTCTACGACAAGGAGACCGGACTCCAGTACACGCCGAAGGACACGGAAACGAAATTCATCGCCGAGCACATGCCGATCATGCTGGACGGGGAGGCCACTGGCGACGAGGAGGTTTCGGGCTTTCGCGATCTGGAGCGAGTCGACACCAACAGCGCTCGCGGCGGAATGTGTCTGGTTCTCGCCGAAGGGATCGCGCTCAAGGCACCGAAGATTCAGCGCTACACCCGCAACTTGGACGAAATCGATTGGCCGTGGTTGCAGGACCTCATCGACGGCACTTACTACGACGCCGAGGGAGACGACGAGGAGGCTGCAAGCGACGAATCCGACGGTGACGACGATGGTGTAGACGACGAGGCGCTCGAGACGGACGACGGCGACGATGCCGGCGGCGAACCCGCGGGGCCACCTCGCGTCGAGAGATCCCAGAAGTTCCTCCGGGATCTGATCGCCGGTCGCCCCGTTTTCTCACACCCCTGTGCCAGGGGTGGGTTTCGACTCCGCTACGGTCGGGCACGCAATCACGGCTTCGCTACCGCCGGCGTCCACCCCGCCGCGATGCACCTCGTCGACGACTTTCTCGCGACGGGCACCCAGATCAAGACCGAACGCCCCGGCAAGGCTGCCGGCGTCGTCCCCGTGGACTCCCTCGAGGGACCGACGGTCAAACTGGCGAACGGCGACGTCCGCCGGATCGACGACCCCGAAGACGCCATAGAGATCAGAAACGGCGTCGAGAAGATCCTCGACCTCGGCGAGTACCTCGTCAACTACGGCGAGTTCGTCGAGAACAACCACCCGCTTGCTCCCGCCTCCTACACGTACGAGTGGTGGATTCAGGATCTCGAGGCCGCGGGCGCGAACGTCCAGGCCCTCGAGGATGACCCTCGCATCGACCTCGAGTTCCCGGAGCCGGCGGAAGCCCTCGAGTGGGCTCTCGAGTACGATGCGCCCCTGCATCCGGAATATACGCCACTCTGGCACGACCTCTCCGTCGACGACTTTTGCGCCCTCGCAGCGGCGGTGGCAGACGGCCACATCGAGAGCGATGAGGCGGGCGACGAAACCGGAACTGGCGGAACGCTCGTCCTCGAGTATGCCGACCTCATCCGCGACGCCCTCGAGACGATCGTCGTCGAACACCGCCAGCGAGAAAGTGACGACCGAATCGAAGTCGACGACTGGCGGCCGTTGGTCCGAACGCTCGGCTGTGAACCCCGACGGGCGGTCGCCGACGGTGCCGCGATGGATTCCGCCGCGTCGGAGGAGGAACCGACCGTCGAGCTAGAGCGCACGTGGGCCGACGACGACCTCTCCGAACGCGCTCGGACGTGGGGTCACGAGACCGCAGGTGACAACGCAATCGAAGCGGTCAACGAGATCGCCCCCTTTTCGGTCCGCGAGCGGGCCCCGACTCGAATCGGTAATCGGATGGGACGGCCGGAAAAGTCCGAACGCCGCGACCTGAGCCCGCCAGTCCACACGCTCTTCCCGATCGGGGAAGCCGGCGGCGCACAGCGCAACGTTGCCGATGCGGCCAAACACGCCGAGACGATGACTGACACCCCCGGCGTCGTCGAGATCGGGATCGGTCGCCAGCGCTGTCCGAACTGCGGCACGGAGACGTTCAAGAACCGCTGTCCCGAGTGTGACGAACGCACTACGCCGGACTACCGCTGTCCCGACTGCGACCAGCGGGTCGAACCGGACGACGCGGGCCGCGTCGAGTGTTCGCGCTGCGAGCGCGACGCGACCTGCGTCGAACCGCGCGAAATCGACATCAACGACGAGTTTCGAAGCGCCCTCGAGTCGGTCGGCGAGCGCGAGAACGCCTTCGAGATTCTCAAAGGCGTGAAGGGACTCACGTCGACGAACAAGATCCCCGAACCGATCGAAAAGGGTGTTCTGCGGGCCAAACACGACGTGAGCGCCTTCAAAGACGGCACCGTCCGCTACGACATGACCGACCTGCCGGTCACGTCCGTCCGCGCGAGCGAACTCGACGTCGACGTGGGCCAGTTGCAGGCGCTTGGCTACGAGACGGATATCCACGGCGACCCGCTCACCCACGAGGACCAACTGGTCGAGCTCAAGGTACAGGATATCGTTCTCTCGGACGGCGCGGCCGAGCACATGCTCCAGACCGCCGACTTCATCGACGATCTGCTCGAACAATACTACGGTCTCGAACCGTTCTACGAGTTCGAAGACCGGCAGGCACTCGTCGGCGAACTCGTCTTCGGGATGGCTCCCCACACGTCGGCGGCGACTGTCGGAAGAGTTATCGGTTTCACGAGTGCGGCGGTGGGATACGCGCATCCGTACTTTCACGCCGCGAAAAGACGCAACTGTGACGGTGACGAAGATTGCGTCATGCTGCTTCTCGACGGACTTCTCAACTTCAGCAAGTCCTTCTTGCCGGACCAGAGGGGTGGAAAGATGGACGCACCCCTCGTTATGTCCTCGAGGATCGATCCGTCCGAAATCGACGACGAGGCACACAACATGGACGTCACATCGCAGTACCCTCGCGAGTTCTACCTTGCGACCCGCGAACAGGCCGACCCCGAGGACGTCGATATCGAAATCGCCGAGGACACGCTGGGCACCGATACCGAGTACACCGGTTTCGAACACACCCACGACACCACGAACATCGCGATGGGACCCGATCTCTCGGCGTACAAGACCCTCGACTCGATGATGGACAAGATGGATGCCCAGCTCGAGCTCTCGCGCAAGCTCGAGGCGGTCGACGAGACGGACGTCGCCGAGCGGGTCATCGAGTACCACTTCCTACCTGATCTCATCGGCAACCTGCGGGCGTTCTCACGGCAGGAAACGCGGTGTCTCGACTGCGGCGAGAAGTTCAGACGGATGCCCCTGACCGGCGATTGTCGCGAATGCGGCGGGCGCGTCAACCTCACCGTCCACAAGGGCTCGGTCAACAAGTACATGCAAACCGCCATTCAGGTCGCCGAAGAATACGACTGCCGGGACTATACGAAACAGCGACTGGAAGTCCTCGAACGGTCGCTCGAGAGCATTTTCGAGAACGACAAGAATAAGCCTACGACTATTGCGGATTTCATGGGAGGTGGCCCAAAAAGTGATTAACAATGGGGGGTAGTAGTCATTAGTGGGAATATAATCAATGAAGGCTGCCTGAGACAAACATTCGGCCACATCCACTTCAGTTCGAGCACGGACGGAATCCTCGAGCGACGGATCGGCAGCGGGGTAAACGGAGCGAAGGGCGATCCGATCACGTTTCGAAACTGACCGATCGGTGTCGGAGCTTCCGCCAGGAACCGGACCGAGACCTTTTACCCACTTCTTCACTCTACCTAGGTAGAATGGGTACGTCTTCGCACACAGATGCGGATTTGGAGGGTTCTATCGCCCGTCAGGAACTCATCACCGATCTCAGTCGGCAGGCGGTGACGACGGGCGACCTCGACCAGGTCTTCCGCGATGCGATAGGTGCGGTTGCGGAGACAGTCGGCACCGAGTACTGCGCTGTCGTCGAGCAGGTACCGTGCCAGGACGACGGCGTTCTGCGCCGGGGTATCGGCTGGGAAACGGTCACCGACGGCGCGATGGTATCCACGAGCCGCGGATCGCAGATGGGAGATACGCTCCGCACCGAGGAGCCGGTCGTCCTCGGTGATTTGCACCACGACGACCGGCTCTCCGGTTCCGCGTTGCTCACCGAGCACGACGTCACCAGCGGCATCAGCGTCGCTCTCGGCCCGAGCGACGACCCGTGGGGCGTGCTGGGGGCGTACACGTCCGATAAGCGGGAGTTTACCGAGCACGATACGGCGTTCGTCCAGCACGTCGCGGCGGTCGTGACGGCGGCCATCGAACGCACGGAGCGCGAGCGGGACCTGCGGCGGAAGGAACGCCGATACCAGGCCATTTTCGAGGATCCGAACATCCTGATCGGCCTGCTCGAGCCCGACGGAACAGTCGTCGACATCAACGAGACGGCGATGGAGTACGTCGACGCCGATCTCGAGGACGTGACCGGCGATCCGTTCTGGGAGACGCCCTGGTGGGGCGATGATGGGGTTCAGGACGATGTCCGGGAGTGGGTCGAGCGGGCGGCGGCCGGCGAGTACGTCGACTTCGAGGCCGACCTCACCCGCCCCGACGGACGGCGATACGTCCTCAGCGGCTACTTTCGCCCGGTCACCGACGACGGCGAGGTCGTGTCGATCATCGTCTCGGACCGCGACGTCACCGAGCGCAAGGAGCGCGAACGCGCCCTCGAGGAGTCCGAGCAGCGCTACCGGGCCCTGGTCGAGCACTTCCCCAACGGGGCGGTGGCGCTCGTCGACGAGGACCTCCGCTATCGGACCGTCGGCGGTACCCCTCCCGACGCGGTGGGCGCCACGGCCGAGGAGGTAGAGGGACAGCCGGTCCGAGAGATCCTGCCGACGGAACTGGCCGACGGACTCGTCCCGTGCTACGAGGCTGCATTCGAGGGGGATTCCAGCGCGTTCGAGCTCGAAGCCGATGGTCGCGTCTACCAGCTTCAGGTCGTGCCGGTCCGGGACAAGGACGGAGACGTCTTCGCCGCGCTCGGGATGTCGCAGGACATTACCGAGCACGTCGAAACCCAGCACAAACTCGCGGAGAGTGAGCGCCGCTACCGGACGCTGGTCGAGAACTTCCCCGACGGATCGGTGGGGCTGTTCGACGAGGACCTGAGATACACCGCCGTCGGCGGGCAACTCCTGAACGCACTCGACGTGGATCCGGCGGATCGGATCGGGCGCAGCATCCGCGAGCTCCACCCCGACGACCTCCTCGACGAGATCGAACCGTACTTCGACGCAGCGCTCGAGGGCGACGCCAACTCCTTCGAGATCGAGTACCGCGGCCGGTACCTGCACGCGAACGCCCTCCCGATCGAGAACACCGCCGGCGAGGTCGACGCGGGCATGCTCGTCGTCCAGGACGACACCGAGCGCCGTCGGTACGAGCGCGACCTAGAGCGGTACCGGGAGTACACCGACCGGATCCTGGACGCGATCGACGACATGTTCTACGTGATCGATGCGGAGGGGACCATTCAGCGGTGGAACGAGAGCGTCGACGAGGTGACCGGCTTCTCGGACGACGAGATCACGTCGTTGCCGGCCCTGAACGCAATCGCGGAGGAGGACCGCGAGGCGGTCGAAGACGCCATCGCCGAGGCGTTCGACACCGGGAGCGCACAGGTCGAGGCGGGCCTGATCAGCCGGGACGGCGAGCGCGTCCCCTACGAGTTCGTCGCGTCGGCGCTCGAGGACCCGGACGGGGACTCGGTGCTGGCAGGCATCGGCCGAGACATCACCGAGCGAAAGGAGCGCGAGCGGGCCCTGGAAGAGAGCGAGGCGAAGTTCCGGATGCTCGCAGAGAACCTCGACGAGATGGTCTGGATCTCCGACCCCGAAACGCGGGAGATCCTGCACATCAATCCCGCCTACGAAGCGATCTGGGACCGCGACAGGGAGTCGGTGTACGACGATCCCACCACGTTCCTCAAGGCGGTCCACCCCGACGACCGCGAACGCGTCGAGCGATCGTACGCCGCCGTGCCGGACGAGGGGTTCGACGAGGAGTATCGCATCGTTCGGCCCGACGGTGAGGTCCGATGGCTCGACGTCCGGGCCGGTTACGTTCGAGAAGAGGGGAGAGAGCGCGTCATCGGTATCGCCGAGGACGTCACCGAGCGCAAGGAGCGCGAGCGCGCCCTCGAGGAGTCCGAACGGCGCTACCGGACGCTCGCGGAGGATTTCCCCAACGGAGCGGTAGGATTGTTCGACGAGGACCTGTGCTACACGGCCGTGGGCGGTCAACTCATGCAAGCGCAAGGCGTCGATCCCGAGGACCGGATCGGCCACAGCATCCGCGAGCTCTATCCGGACGACATCATCGAGGAGGTTGAACCGTACTTCCACGCCGCGCTAGAGGGGGAGACGAACACCTTCGAGGCCGAGTACTCCGGCCGGCACCTGTACAATCAGACCCTGCCCGTCAGGGACGCCGACGACGAGGTGTACGCGGGGATGCTCGTCGTCCAAGACGTCACCGAACGGCGGGAGTACGAGCGCAAACTGGAGGAGTCCAACGAGCGGTTGGAACAGTTCGCCTACGCGGCCTCCCACGACCTGCAGGAACCGCTGCGGATGGTCACGAGCTATCTCTCGCTCATCGAAGGCCGCTACGGCGATGCCCTCGACGACGACGGAGAAGAGTTCCTCGAATTCGCGGTCGACGGCGCCGAGCGGATGCGCGAGATGATCGACGCCCTCCTCGAGTACTCCCGGGTCGAGACGCGGGGCGAACCGTTCGAAACGCTGGATCTAAACGCCGTCCTCGAGGACGTGCTCGCGGACCTGCAGCTACAGATCGAGGAGAGCGGCGCCGAGATCACCACCGAGGACCTCCCTCACGTCGAGGGCGATCCCGGCCAGCTCCGCCAGGTGTTTCAGAACCTGCTGTCGAACGCGATCACCTACAGCGGTGACGAGCCACCACGCGTCCACGTCAGTGCCGAACGCCGAAACGGGAAGTGGCTGATCTCGGTCGCAGACGAGGGAATCGGGATCGATCCCGACAACCAGGATCGCGTATTCACGGTCTTCGATCGACTACACAACCGCGACGAGTACAGCGGCACCGGCATCGGACTCGCGCTCTGCAAGCGGATCGTCGAGCGCCACGACGGAGAGATCTGGGTCGACTCCGAACCCGGAAAGGGATCGACGTTTTCCTTTACCCTTCCCGCGACGACCGATTCCGATCGGTGACCCCACTGTCGTTAAGCGAGTGACGGATTCGATAAAACGGGTCGTTCGATCCGCTGGGGCTCGACGCGGACACGTCCGTTGTGCTCGCAATCGCCCTCGGTGAAACTCAGTCTGCGCGGAGATTTGTAACCCGTCTTTCGTCCTCGAGCGTCGCGTTGACGGCGATTCCGACCATGAGTAGGACGGCGGCCAAATAGAGGCTCGTGAGGATGATGCTGAACCCGCTGAGCACACCGTAGATCGCGTACCGGCTGGCGTTGGCGGTGTAGTAGTGTAGTAGTGGGCCGGTATGGACGAGTGGCCAGCCGAACGCGGTCACGAGGGCTTTCGGGAGCGCGGCCGACGGAGTAGTCACCGACCGCAAGGGGACGTAGTACAGCGGGAGAAAGACGACGGTGGACGCGAGAAAGAGGACGGCGAATCCCACGAATCCGGCGAACCGTCCAACAAGTGGCAGCGAGAACAGAGCGCTCGTCCCGACGATTGCGATGATCGCCAGACCGATAGATCCGAGAACCCACGGCGTTGCGAACCTGGTTTCCGAGGGAACGCTCGAGAGTCGCCGTGACGCCGGTACACAGACCTCGGCAAACGGGAGACCCACGAAACGCAACCGATACCGCCGTTATTGCGTGACTCGCTGCGAACTCGTCTAATCGCTCCCGACTCGAGTAACGCCGGGCATCTCCGCCTTGGTGTACTGCGGTTTCGCCACACCGCGATCGTCCGGTAGCCAGTCCTGGAGCCGTTCGTTTAATTGGTCGGGTCGCTCTCGAGGCGTCCAATGGCCGCAGTCGTCGATCAGCGCGAGTTCGGCGTCCGGGATGCGGTCCGCCGCTCTCACCGACCACTCGACGGGGACGAGGGGATCTTGCTTCCCGTGGACGAGGAGCGTCGGTACCGATACCGACTCGAGACGGGGGGCGAAGTTCGTCGCGACGCGGCCGCTAAAGGAGAGTTCGTTTTCCTGGAATTCCTTGAACGCCCGTATCGAACCCGGTTCCATCAACTTCTTCCTGACGTCCTCGATGAAGGGTTCGGGCAACGCGTCGGCGTCCGCGACGAGATTATCGAGGACCATGCGAACGCTCGAGGGGGAAGTGCTGGCGGCTATTTTCCCGAATTCGGTCATCCCGGGGAACTGGGCCACCATCTTCCACGGGAGGGCGCTTGGCAGCCGTTCTCCGAGTCCGTAGCTATCGACGAGTGCTAGCTGTTCGACGCGGTCGGGATTAGCCAGTGCGTACCCGAGCGCGACGCCGCCCCCCATCGAAATGCCGGCGAGCGAGACGCGCTCGTCTGGAAGCGTCTCGAGGAATCCGTCGAGGACGTCGACGTACGTCTCGATCGTGTGCGTTACGTTTCCGGTACTGTTTCCATATTCTGGCCAATCGATCCCGTAAACGCGGTAGTCGTCCGCGAGGGCGTCGATCGTGTGCCGCCACGAAACGGTCGCATCGTCGATACCGGCACCGTGACAGAGGACGACGGGCGGGCCGCTCGTCCCCGCCCGCCGATAGGCGATTCGACACTCATCGATGGTGGCGACGCCGGTCCCGCTCATGATCGAATCACGTCCCCGTTGCAATGGCCTCGCAACGTATGAGCTACCGGTTTGGAATCAGGGGTGGCTTCCGTCGGAAGCGATGGCGATTTCGGTCCGGAACGCCGTTCAGTCTTCCCGTCGGTCTGACCTGTGATATCGACCG
The DNA here is from genome assembly GCF_013402815.2 of Natrinema halophilum. Taxonomy (NCBI): domain Archaea; kingdom Methanobacteriati; phylum Methanobacteriota; class Halobacteria; order Halobacteriales; family Natrialbaceae; genus Natrinema; species Natrinema halophilum. The sequence goes on along the minus strand of NZ_CP058601.1, from coordinate 2,706,077 downwards.
GTTCCCGTTCTGCCGAAAGCCGCTCCCGTACGACGACCGAAATGGAGGAGACACCGACATACAGAGGTGTGGTGAGACAAACTACCATGCTACGTCTCTCTATTCGGGGGATGTATATTGTTTTCTATTACCGTGAGTACAGTTAACGATCGTAACGACGATCGTTCCTAATGGAGTCGTCGCTCTCGGACCGACGTTGTGCCCGCAGGTCGACCGGTCGAACCGTCCGTGCGAATCGTTTGAACAATGCGCGCGTGGTCTTTATCGGCGTCGCCGGCGTGGTCTTCGCGCATGGGAGAAACACCTGCCAGAGAGGGCGAACAGGAAGCCGTCGAGGAGGCTCTGGACGTAGAGTCAGGCCAGGTCGTCTACGACGATGACGGTAATGAACTCGGGCAGGTCCGTGGATTCGATCGGGCTGGGTTCTTCGTGACGACGCGCGACGGCGTCGAGGGGATGAGCGTCGAACACGCTCGATCGGGGCACGAATTCGGCGAGGCCGAGTTAATGTGGCGATGTATGGAGTGTGGCGAAATGGGAGAGATCGACGGCGGGCTTCCGGACGATTGTCCGAACTGCGGGCGATCGAAGGAGAACCTGATGTACTGGACCGAGGACTGATCGTCGGTCCGCCGGTCGAGTGACTGCAGCCGCCGACCACTCGCTTCCGAATCGCTTTTTCAATCGGTAGTCGGATCGACTCGCGACGGTTACTACCCGATCAACCTCCGTGCAGATCGGAGGGTCCACCGCTTACTGTCGATAACGACCGGAATTTTCGTCGTTTTATGTCCTTAAACACGATAATCACGGTAGTATATTTGCCGCAAACTTGATTGCTAGGTTATTTCCTGGACATATATAAACAATTACGTTTATGAATCTATGTATTGTGCACTTAAGCAGGCGTTGAAGTATGATGTTGAACTCTTCGAACAACAATGTGGACGAATGGTGTATAGCAGGTGACGACGTATGAGTTCCGAGAAAGAGGAGTGGAAAGCGAAACTGTACGGCAACGAGGTTCGCGAGAAGGTCCTCGAGTTCGCACGACGCGGCTGGGACTCGATTCCCGAAGACGAGCGCGAGAAGTGGTTCTCTCGGTTCAAGTTCTGGGGACTCTTTCACCACCGCGACGGCCAAGAATCGTATTTTATGCTGCGATTGGCTAACTGCGGAGGGGTCTTAGAGCCCGGTCAACTGCGCGCGATCGGCGAAATCGCGCGCGACTACGCGACCGGCCCGGTCGAAAACCCCGAATTCGGAGACGCATGGCTCGACCTCACGACCCGCCAGTCCGTTCAACTCCACTGGCTCAAACTCGAGGACGTCCCCGAAATCTGGGAACGACTCGAAGCCGTCGGGGTTTCGTCCCGGTCGGCCGGCGGGGACACGATGCGCAACATATCGGCTTGTCCGGTCGCGGGCAAGGCCGACGAGTACGTCGAAACGCGCACCATCCTCGACGATATTCAGGCAGATATCCGCGGCGACGACGACCTGGCCAATATGCCGCGGAAATTCAATATTTCCGTTTCGGGGTGTCGCCAGGGGTGCGCCCAGGACGCCATCAACGACATCGGACTCGAACCCGCACGGAAGTTCATCGACGGCACGGAGGTGCGAGGATTCAACGTTCGCGTCGGCGGTGGACTCGGCAGCCGCGAGCCCCGCCGAGCCCGGCCGCTCGATCTCTTCGTCAGGCCCGAACACGCCGCCGAGACGGTGCGGGCCTTCGTGACCTACTACCTGGAAGAGGGACCTCGTGAGAACCGTTCGAAAAGCCGCTCGCGCTTTTTTGTAGACGAGCTCGGAACGGACGGGATTCGTGACGCGCTCGACGACCGCCTCGCCTTCGAACTCGAGCGCGCCGGCACTGACTTCCGCGGCGGCTACACGTACAATGCAGGCCGGCCGACTGAACGGGGATCACACGACCACGTCGGCGTCTACGATCAGGCAGACGGCAAGAACTACGTCGGACTCGCGGTACCGGTGGGGCGACTCCCCGCCGAGGAGGCGATCGAGCTCGCGACCCTCGCCGACGAGTACGGTTCGGGCGAGGTGCGGCTCACGCGACGACAGAATCCGCTTCTCATGGACGTTTCCGACGGCGACCTTGCGGCACTCCTCGCCGAGCCGTTGCTCGAAACCCACCGCCCGGAGCCGAACCCGTTCGTTCAGGGCACGATGGGGTGTACGGGGACGGAATTCTGCTCGCTGGCGCTTACCGAGACGAAAGCCCGAACGGTACGGCTGCTCCGGTGGCTCGGCGAGAACGTCGACCTTCCCGACGACGTCGGGCGGATCAAAATACACTATTCTGGGTGTACCGCCGACTGCGGGCAGGCGATGACCGCCGACATCGGACTCCAGGGCATGCGCGCCCGAAAGGACGGCGAGATGGTCGAGGCCGTCGACGTCGGTCTCGGTGGCGGCATGGGCGAAAATCCCTCATTCATCGAGTGGGTTCGCCAGCGCGTACCCGCCGACGAACTGCCCGGACTCGTTCGCAATCTGGTCGAGGCGTTCGCCGCGCTCCGCGAGGAGGGACAGACTTTCCGCCAGTGGGTCGACGCCACCGGTCAGGAGACCCTCGTCGAACTCGCCGAACCCGAGGAGGTCTCGGGCTACGACGATCCGTGTCTCGGCGACGCGAAGCAGTCGTGGTACCCCTTCGACGACGGATCGAGCCCCGCGCCCACCGCGGCCGACGGAACGCCGCTCGAGACGGGTGACTGACCGTGCAGGGTCGCCACCTCGACGTGACGGCTTGCACCACGTTCGACCATCTCGTCGCCCGGTCCGAGGGGGACAGCTGGGCGGAGGACGCGATCGCCGTGCTCGACGTGACCTCCCCCGCGGACGAGACAACGGTCTCGCTCGGTCTGGAATTAGATCCCGGCGGTCTCGAGCACCTCCCACACCACGTGGACTACGTTCCACTGTCGCCCGAGCAGGCGCGGACGCTCGCAGCCGAGTTACGAGAGGTCGCGCGGGCGGCCGAGCGAGGTGACGCCGCATCGAACGGGAGGGGATGACGTTGCAGACGCGCACTACGAGCGAGGGCAGTCGAATCCCCGATCGGGGCGTGGTGGGACGTGAGTAACTGGGTGCCGACGACGTGCATGCGGTGTGCCGTCGGGTGCGGTCACATCCATCGAGGCGCAGACATCGGCGTTGGCGTCGACACGGTGCGTGGCGATCCGGCTCACCCCGTCACCGAGGGACTGGCGTGTGCACGCGGCCTCCGCGAGACGAAAGATCCCGGCGGTGAATGGCTCACGCGCCCGCTGGTCCGCGACGGCGGCGAACTGGTCCGGACCACGTGGGATGTCGCGCTCGCACGCGCCACGCAAGGGCTGTGCATCGCCCACGACCGGACCCCCGACGCCGTGGCGATACTCGGGAGCGGCCAGCAGACCAACGAGGCCGCGTACGCGCTCGGGAAACTCGCCCGCGGCGGGTTCGGTACCCGCCACTACGACGCCAACACGTCCCTCTGTATGGCGAGTGCGGTCACGGCGTACTATCAGGCGTTCGGGAGCGACGCGCCGCCGTGTACGTACGCGGATATTCCCGACGCAGACCGCCACGTGATCTGGGGAGCGAATCCGGCTGTTGCACACCCGGTGTTGTTCCGGTGGATACAGCAGGCGGCCGACGAGAACGGGGTCGAGATCGTCGTCGTCGACCCCGTTCGCTCCGAAACGGCCTCGAACGCTACCCACCACGTCGCCCCCGACCCAGGGAAGGACCTCGCGCTCGCTCGAGCAGTCCTCGCACATCTAGTGGCGACCAATCGCGTCGACCACTCGTTCGTCGATCGGGCCACGGACGGCTTCGAGACGCTGTATCCGTCCCTCCCATCGCCCGCGGCCGCCGCGACGGCGGCTGGCGTCGGGATGGAGTCGATCGAACTGCTCGCCGCCGCGCTCGACCTCGACGCACTGATCTACTGGGGAATGGGAGTCAACCAGCACGTCCAGGGGACGGAAACCGCTCGCGCGCTCATCGATCTGTGTCTGGCGAGCGGCAACCTGCGACCCGGTACCGGTCCGTTCTCGTTGACCGGGCAGGCCAACTCGATGGGAACCCGGATCTGTTCCTCGAAGGGTACGTGGCCTGGCCAGCGCCCCTTCGCGGACCCCGACCATCGGCGGGTCGTCGCGGACCACTGGGGGGTTCCGGTCGATCGGCTCCCTGACGATCCCGGACCGGGGCCAGTCGGATTGCTCGAGTCGGACCCGGTCGAGGCAATCTGGACCGTCGCGACCAACCCCGCCGCGGGGATGCCCGACGCTGACCGAGCGCGTGAAACGCTCGCAGATGCATTCCTGGTCGCTCAAGACGCCTTCCGAACCGAAACCACGGCGCTCGCCGACGTCGTGTTGCCCGCGGCCACCTGGGGTGAGTCCGCGGGGACGACCACGAACATGGAACGGATGATATCCCGGATTCGGCCGGCAACCGAACCGCCGAGTGGTGTGCGCTCCGACCTCGAAATCATTCAGACGATCGGCTCGCGGCTGTTTCCATCCCTCTTCCCGGACGCATCACCCGACCCGGCCGCCGTGTTCGCGGAGTTTACGGCGCTCACTGCGGGGACCGTCGCGGACTGCTCGGGCATTACCTACGAGCGCCTCGCTGAGAGCCACGCCGTCCGGTGGCCCGCCCCCGACACCGAGACCGCGGGCGGGTACCGGTACTACGACGACGAGTCGTGGTCGTTCCCGACTGCGTCCGGCCGCGCGCAGTTTTCGACGGGTCGCCAGGACCCGTTGCCGGAACCGACCGACGACGATTACCCGCTGACGCTTACCACGGCCCGTGCTGGCGACGAGTACAACACCGGTGTCCGCTCGCGCGTCGGGACTCGAGCCCCCGTCGTCCGCCTCCATCCCGACACCGTGTGCGATCACCGCGACCACGTCGTGGACGACCGAATCGCGATCGAGACGCGTCGCGGTTCGGTCACCGCCCGTATCGACCCTGACGACGGCGTCCCCGCGGGGCTGGTCTGGCTGCCGATTCACCATCCGGCCATCAACCGACTGACGCTGTCGGATCGGGACCCGCAGTCGAAGGAACCGCACTTCAAGCAGTGTGCGGTCCGGTTGACCGCACCCGCCGATCAGCCGCAATCGAAGCACGAGAACTCATCATCCGAACTATGAGAGACAGCAGAACCCACACGCAACGCCCAGTCTACACTCCCGACCTCACCGAGAACGAGGGGGTTGTTCGATGACCCTGGTCAGAATGACGAAGTACCGCACGCTCGCGCTCGCCACCGTCGGGTTCAACTTCTCGTTTCTGATCTGGTTCTCGTTCGCGCCGTTTACGGGCCAGATGGCGGACGAGTTCGGCCTCTCGCTTGCGGACATCGGCATTCTCGCGAGTGCGGCCATCTGGCTCGCCCCGTTCGGCCGGATCGTGACCGGATGGCTCTCGGACCGGTACGGTGCACCTGCCGTCTTCGGGATCGTATTGACCTACGTGGGCGTGTTCTCGATAGCGAGTGCGTTCGCGCGATCGTATACGGTCTTTTTCGTCGAGCGGCTCGTGGTCGCGACCGCCGGCATTACGTTCGTCATCGGCATCCAGCACGTCTCGGAGTGGTTCCCCCGGGAGCAACTCGGGACGGCCGAAGGGATCTACGCTGGAATCGGAAACGCCGGCGCGGCCGCCGGTGCGCTCGTCCTCCCCCGCGTGTTCGCGGAGGGGTGGAACGGCCCACTGTTCGAGACGAACTGGCGCGCGGCGTTTTTTTACACCGGCATCGTCTCGATACTGCTCGCGTTCGCGTACTACCTCCTCGGTGACGCGGCCAGATCGGATGAGAAGCGACAGGCGACCGCCGAAAACACGAGCTTCGACGGCTGGATCTACACCGCGACGCGGTACGGCACGGTCGTGCTCGCACTCGCGTACGTAATGACGTTCGGGCTCGAGCTTTCGATGAACGGGTGGCTCGCGACCTACTACCGCGAGGGGTTCGACACGAACGACCTCGTGCTCGCGAGCACGTTCGCGGCGACGTTCTCGGTCGCATCGGGGTTGCTTCGGCCCCTCGGAGGCTACGTCAGTGACCGGGTGGCGCGGAACGAACGAGACCTCCTGCCGTTTTTCACCGGCCACTACCGCGAGCAGTGGACGTTTCTCACGTTGTGTTTCGTGGTCGTGACGATGTTCGGGATGACCCTTGCGGGGCTCTCCGGCGAAGTGCTGCTCGCAGTCGGCGCTGGATTCCTCGTCGGTACTGCGTGTGCGCTCGCCGAGGGGTCGATCTTCGCCCAGGTGCCTGCGATGTTCCCCAATAGCTCCGGCGCGGTTGCGGGTGTGGTCGGCGGCGTCGGCACCCTCGGCGGTATCGTCTATCCGTTGATCTATGCCGCACCGTATCTGCCCTCTCTCCACGTCGGTTACGCCGTCGTGGCCGTCTCGATGACCCCGATCGTGGCGCTTTCGGCGTGGGTGTTCCAGCCGAAGATCGCACGCGTCGCCACCGAGGCTGGCCTCACCGGCAGGCGGGGCGAGGCTCCTGCCGAAGGAGGGGACTGATGCGCTCCGCGGTCGTGCTCGCGGGCGGATACTCGACTCGCTTTCGCGACTCCGACAAGGCGACCGCGGAACTCGACGGCGCCCCTCTCGTGCATCGGATTGCCGAATGCGTCGCACCTGCAGTCGACGAGATACTCGTCAATTGCCGCGAGGAGCAATGTGAGGACATCGCAGCGGCGCTCGCGGCTGTTCGGCATCGGTTGGCGGTCGACCCGGTTCCCGACGGCGGCCCGGTCGCGGGAATCCGGACCGGGTGTCGCATCGCCCGGGGCCGCTGGACGTTCGTCGTGGCGTGTGATATGCCGTTCGTCCGTGCCGGTCTCGCGAACCGGCTGTTCGACGCGGCTGACGGTGACGGCGCAGTCCCGCGTATCGACGGACGATCGCGCCCGCTGGCTGCAGTTTATCACACGCACGCGGTCGTTGCCGCGGCCGACAGGGCCCTCCACGCCGGGTCCGGAGCGGTATTTGACCTGCTCGATACCTGTCGGTCGTGACCGTCTCGAGCTCCGCACCCGCGCTCGTCGTCTCGGATATCGATACGCGTGCCGAACTCCGGGCGATCGAGAACCAGCATTCCGACCGAAGTGCCCCTCCCGAGTCTCCGTCGGGTTGCCGGTAGTTTTCGTCGAGCGGCCGCTCGATATCGACAGTCCCGGTTTGCATGCGAGGCGGTGACCCGAAGCGCTGTGCGAGGCGGAACCGCTGACACCGTCCCCGAAATTCCGTATAGCACGATAGAGTTTATGCTCGCGTGTGTGGTACCGTCGCGTATGGCCGAGGAACAGCAACGACTGGGGTTCGGAACGACGGTTTACACCGAAGATGGCACGGAAATCGGTCGCGTCCGCGGCGTCGACGAAGACGGACTCTACGTCACGCTTCGAGAAGGAATCGAGGGACTGAGCATCGAGCACGTCCGTTCCGGGCACGAGTTCGGGGAAGCGGAGTTGATGTGGCGTTGCTGGGAGTGTGGCGAGATGGGGCGCCTCGATAGCGATATTCCCGACGAATGCCCCGCCTGCGGTGCCGGCCGGGAGGACCTGTACTACTGGACGGAGGACTGACACTACCCGGATGACGTAAACGAAGTCGGTGGACGAAAACAGTTTGTACTCGCCCGCTTCACCTCGACGCATGGACATCGTCGTCTTCGGGGCCGGAAGCCTCGGCAGTCTCGTCGGCGGGGTGCTCGCCCGCGACCACGACGTTACCCTTGTAGCGCGCAAACCCCACGCTCGCGCCGTCCGCGAGTCGGGCCTCCGTCTCGAGGGCGTAGACGAGGACGGCCCGACACGCGTCTTCCCGACCGCGACGACGGACGGAACGGAACTCGAGGCGGACCTCGCCGTCGTGACGGTCAAATCGTTCGATACCGCCTCGGCTGCCACCGCACTTGCGACGGGTTCGGTCGACGCCGTCCTTTCCCTGCAAAACGGGATGGGCAACGAAGCGACGCTCGCGTCGCGACTCGACGTCCCGATACTCGCGGGGACGGCGACTTACGGTGCGATCCTCCGCGAGCCGGGCGTGGTCGAATGCACGGGTCACGGCGATATCGTTCTGGGCGACCGAGCGGGCGGACAGTCGGCGCTCGCGGCGCGGGTGGGCGACGCGTTCGCGGTCTCGGGCCTCGAAACGACTGTCGCGGACGACATGCCCCGACGTCTGTGGGCGAAACTCGCGGTCAACGCGGGGATCAATCCTGTGACAGCGCTGACCGCGACCGAAAACGGAGCAATCCTCGCGGAACCGGCGAACGACCTCGCACGCGCCGCGACCCGGGAAACCGCCCGCATCGCTCGCGCCTGCGACGTTTCCCTCTCGAATCGAGAGGCGCTGGCCGAAATGGAGGCCGTCGCCGAAGCGACGGCGGCGAATACGTCATCGATGTCCCAGGACGTTCTGGCCGGCCGACGTACCGAAATCGATGCCATCAACGGCTACGTCGTCGACCGTGCGGCCGATCATTCCCTCGAGGTGCCGACGAACCGCACGCTCGCGACGCTGGTCGAGACGTGGGAACGCGGCCGCGACCTGCGCTGACGGTCGAGCCACTGCGAACGGAGTGATCGCTGTCCGGAGGGAATCGAAAGAGAACGTGCAAAAACGTCGGTTCGGACTCGAGCGGGACGAACGCCTGGTTAGAACGGAGCTTCCGGTCCTTCGTCGGTTTCGCCGTCGTCGACGGTCTCGCCGGGGAACGAGGGGCTCATGCCGCCCATGTCGTCGTCGCTGTCCATGCCGGTGGAGGCGTTAACTTTCTCGATTTCGGGGATTTCCTTGACCATTCGGCTCTTGATTGCCTGAATCGTCATCGGGGAAATGCCACAGCCGCTGCAGGCACCGCCGAGGGCGATGCTTACTTCGCCCGATTCGCGATCGATGTCCTGAATCGCCGCGCTACCGCCGTGCATCTGAATTTGCGGGAAGTTACGGCGAAGGAAGTTCGTCACGCGCTCCTCGAGATCGTCCCCGTCGTTTTGGGTCTCAGTACTCATAGAATGACGTTGGGTATCAGCCCCCCTAAACCTTCCGTCCTCCATGTTCGGCTATCGTCGTCGGCGACGCCTGTCGCCACAGATCAGGCGAATCCAAAGACGCGCTGGAGTTCGGTCTCTATCTCCTCGACGTGGATTTCGAGGACCTCTTCGAACCGATCTTCGTCGACGAGGACACCTGAGATGCGCTCGTACGGATCGTCCGGGAGTTCGACGCGAAACTCACCGTCGCCTTCGTAGAAAGGCTCGCTTTCGTTCAACACCTGCTGGTCGATCGCGTGAACGAGCTGGGAGTCGAACCGGTCGTTCATTCGGTTGAATGCGTTCTTGTACGCCTGCTGGAGTTCGGGAAAGTAGTTCGCGTATTTGTCCTCGAATTGTTCGGGATCGAAATCGGCCATATCCTCTTTCAGTACGAGCGGAGACAAAAGTCGGACGATCGTCCCCGCTCAAGGGCATTTCGTCCGATTTGAGCGGCGTTTCGGCCGTCTGACTCGGGTCGGATTCCGTGACTCGGGCGCCGATGCACCGCGTGTCCGTATGCAAGCGGACTGAAACGGTACGGGTTCCGTATATAGGACTTGGCGTATGCAGGCGGAACGATCACTCCCATTCTAGGCGATATCGCTGTACATGACTGTTGATCAGGACCCTATCCCTCGAGAAGCGTTACCGCCGAGATGGGGCCCCGTCGAATGTCAAGACGATCGGTTCGTCTACCGGCACAATCGGCCGTCGATAGAGCTGATCGCAGATTGCACCCTCGCCGATCGCTCCCACCCGGGACTCGGACTCTGTCGGTGCTGGGAACTCCAATACCGGTATTTCATGACGGATCGGACGATCTCTCAGTCGATCGGGCGCGTCTCGACGCGCCAGGCTGCGATCGACGGCCTGCTCGAGTGTATGCAGCGAATTCACGACACCGTCTCGGCAGCCGACGGTCCGCTCAAGGTTGAGGAGGTGGTCGACAGCGTCCCTCTTTCTGATCTCATTCCGACGGGACGGGTACAATCGCCGAGGTGACGGCCTGTGGAAGTCGGTGACCGCGACGCGGGCACCAACGAACAGCCGCATCACACGCGACCGAACGGATCGCTGTCGGACGCTACGAGGGTGACCGGTCGCTACAGCGGTGATAGTTTCTACGGGACCCGAGCAGCCCTGCTTCGCTCGAGAGAGACAGTTATCGCGTCGAACGACCAGGTAACAGACTGCTACCCGCGGTCGATATCTGAGCCGGCCCGACTTCCCACCGGGCGAGTCGGTAAACTACGCTTATCCGCGTCCAATGTGCGTCTCGAACCGCGCGTCGCCGCTTCCTGCAACTGGTGCCCTTGGCCGGCATAAATCGCATATCGATATATTGAATTCTGGCACAACGCGACTACCGATCAGCAGCATAGCGTTTATGCGGACCAACGAATTATTGGTGGTAGCGACTCCCGCTGCATCCGACACCTGATATCCCCCAATGACCACGCAGATTCCGTTTGCGATCGACTTCCACGTCCACTCCGACGACTCCTACGACGGACACGAACCGATCGAACTCATTCTCGAGCACGCCGCCGATATCGGCCTCGACGGGGTGGTCATCACGGACCACGACGAAATCGATGAATCGCGCCGGGCGGCGAACCTCGCGCCGCAGTACGGACTGATCGGGATTCCCGGCGTCGAAGTTTCAACCCAGCACGGCCATTTACTGGCGATTGGCGTCGAGAACCGCCCCGATCCCGGCCAGCCGTTCATGGATACCGTCGAGATCGTTCGCGAATTGGGCGGCGTCGCGATCGTACCGCACCCGTTCCAGCGCAGCCGCCACGGCGTCAGAAAGCGGTGGATCGACGACGCCGACGCGATCGAGACCTACAATTCGATGCTGTTTACCGGCTACCGGAACCGACGTGCGCGAACGTTCGCACGACGTCGAAACTATCCACAGATCGGGGCCAGCGATGCACACTACCTTCCAAACGTCGGGAAAGCGTATACAGAGGTTCTCGTGACGCCCGACGCAGCGACTCCCACGAAAGCCGATATCGACGGTGACGATCTCGTCGACGCGATCCTCGAGGGTCGAACCCAGATCCACGGCAAGCGCACGCCGATCCGCAAGAGCGCCGTCCAGTACGGAAAAGGCGCGGTGCGCAAGACGGCCTACATGTTCACCTCTCGCGCGCCGTTGCTGCCGACGGTGCCGGCGTCGATGGACAGATCGACCTGAACGTAGGCGCACCCGCCTTGGGCTCGTCGACCGTGATTCGGCGGCCAGAACGAACTGCGACGGGTGTTTTTCCGTCGCGTCAGGAGAGTTGTTCGCCGACGATCTCGTCGGCACGTTCGACGAACGCTTCTTCGTTTCCTTTCGGGACCGTCGCGCCCGCGGCGACGTCGTGACCGCCGCCGTCGCCACCGATGGCGCGGGACGCATCTCCCATCACGATCGAGAGGTCGAGCCCCTTGCGAACGAGGGAGTGAGTTCCTCTGGCAGAGACCTTCACTTCCTCGTCGTTCTTGTCCGCGAACGCGACGATCGGCTTCGAGCGGCTGATCCCCGCGTTGCCCATCGCCATCCCCGCGACGATGCCGACGATCGTCTCGCGAATGCGATCGCCGGCGTGGAACCACTGCACGTGGTCTTCCTGTGTGACCCCCTCGCGGGTGACGAGATCGATCCCGTTCGAGAGGTTTCGCCGGTGCTCGCGCAGGAGCTGGCGTGCGCGCTCGAGCGCGCCGCCTCGATCGCCGAGACAGACGCTGAGACCGACGTCGGCGCGCTCGTACCGGGCAGTCGCGTTGAGCAGGGTCGAAAACTCGCTCGCGTCCCGCAGTTCCGTTCCGACGGATTCCTCGCTCAGGACGTAGGCAGTGCTTACGAGCCCATCGATCTTCGTCGCGGGGACGCCCCGCGAGACGGCCCGTCGAACGAGCGCGCTGGCGACGGTCTGTTTTTCCTCGCTCGTGAGGCCGGCCCAGCGCCGCCATTCGCCGTCGCGTTTCAACTCGAGATCGAGTTCGTCCAGGAAGCGCAGCGCGCCGTTCGCATCGTTCGAGATGCCGGGGATGTGGACGTCGGTGGCGTACTCGAGCAGTTTCGGGAGCGGCCGGGTCTGTTTCCCGTAGAGCGCGAGGTCCTTGCCGGTCTCGATGACGCCGGCCTCGACGCCCTCTGCGACGATCTCCGCGTTTGCGCCGTGGAGTTCGCCGCCGGCGGCCTGCATGTCGCCGACGGCGCCGACCACTGCGAGAGCGGCCAGATCGCGGTTGTCGGCGCGGGCTGTGGGCCCCGTCGATTCGGCGACGGCTCCGCCGTCGGAACGGTGTTCCGACGAGGACCGCGATTCGTCGACTCGTTCACCGCCGTCGGCTGCAGCGGCCCGGGAACCACTGCACACGTCCGCGAGCGCCCGTGCGAGGACGTAACTCGCACCGGCGCCCGACAGTTCCGAAGCGCCGTTGATACCGAACAGGAGCGGGTTGAGGTGGTAGTCTGTCTCCCGGTCGGCGGGCTGGTGGTGGTCCGCGATGACCGGGGTTAGATCGCCTGCGTCCTCGTATTCGCCGATCACGTCGAGCTGGCCGCTCCCGAAGTCGGTGAACAGGACGGTGTCGTAGTCGGTGTCCGCGATCGCGCTGATCGCGTCTTCGTCGAGTTGCTTCTCGAAGACCGTCTCGAACGGGATCCCCGCCCGCTCGAGCGCCTGCGCGGCGATCGCGGCGCTCGTCAGCCCGTCCGCGTCGATGTGGGAGGCGAGCAGCACGCGATCGGCCGCACACAACCGCTTGGCACACGCTATCGCGCGATCCTCGAGTTCGGGAACCGGCCCTGTCATCGATTCATCGGTCGATGATGGGTCGCCATCCGGGATAAATTTCCGGATGGACGCCGGCCGTTGGGTTCGCGATCGGTCGTCTCGGATTCAGCGCCCCTCGCCGGCGAAGCGGTCACCGCTGCACCACCATTCAGTGTTTCTCCGATGCGTCAGTTAGAGCTATCAAAATCTGCGGAAATGTATTGCTAGTTGAATTCTCAATTATATCCAAAGTCTGTTTTTGAGGCCTGTTACCCGCTCCGTGGAAGTTCTGCGTAGCGGGTTGGTACAACGCTCGAGGGCCGCGTAGTGGCAACGCTGACCTTCACTCCTCCATCAGCCTTGCGTCGTCAAACTTTGCTAGTCCTTTGGCTGCCTCGCTGTCCCGGTTTATCTGGTACATTTTCGAGTTGCCGATCGTCCGTGATTCCTCAACGACCCCTGTCTCAAGCAACTGGTCTATGTGGTCGTAGACGGTTGATCGTTCCACTCCGGCCATGCGAGCGAGGTCGGAGATATTCAGGTCGTGGGTGTCGCCACGTCGGGACTGGGCTATCAGCGTGAACACTATCCGGGTTCTTGGGTGGTCGCCTAGCACGTCGTAGATGATTTTCCCACCGCCATTCGATCGGTCGGATTCGGTTTTCGACATCCTACTAGCAACAATGTTAGTACAGCACTTATAATTTGTTGTCGCCAGACTACGTTGATGTTGCTCACAAACAACAGATGTAAGTACATGGCACTATAATCACGATATACCGATGGCGAAGAAAACCGACTACGAACTCGAAGCGGATGTGGTGGAGACACTGATCCGTGACGAAGTCGTTGGGTCCAAGAAGTGGACCGTCGATAAGTTGAAGAACAGCGGGTTCAAGTCATCGGATCAGGGCCGAGTCGAAGACATCATCCGAGAACTCGGCAAGGACCCGAACTCCCCCTCGAGTATTACGGAGGGGGAGCCCGAGACAACGTTCGCCTCACGTCCATCGACGAGGCCCGAGAGTGGTTGAAGGAGAACCACGATCGGGACCTCTGGTGGGTCGAAGGCGGCGTCCCTTATTTCTTTGATTCTGGGTCCGGCCAATCATGCTTCGATGTACCACTGTGACACTGGCCTATTTCTCGATATGGTCAGTTATCTTGACTCGTAGTTCCCTGAATTCAGACCATATCCAGAGCGATATCCCCACGGGTAGCTACTACTCCCCTATTCTCGAAAAAAGGAGGCCCGAATGAACCGATGTCGCTATACGGAATCTAACTCTCTTTCAGGAAAACGACCCATACCAGCGCAGACAGCGAAATCAGTCCCATCGCACCTGCCGAAAAGAATATCGCCGTTTCCCAAAAGTTATCTACTCTCAGTATCCCGTCTATCCCTTCAAAATAGATCGACGAGGCCATGAGGAAAATCGCAAATACGAGCATGAAAACGGACATTTTCGGGTATTTCGTGAATCCTGTTTCAAATTCCATTGGTTATTTCAACTGTGTATAGGTGTAAGTATTTTAGGGCGAGGCGGTTTGGTGGTGTTAGTGCTGTGGTTCTAGACCGCCGCCTCTGAAATTCTGGCCCTACCTACGACTGGCTACTCCCCCGCTATTCTCGGAAAATGAGACCCGAATAAACTGTCCGTCTCTATACGGAATCTGACCCCCCTACCGCATAGCGACCCATGCTAGAGCGGACAGTGCTACGATCACCTGCACAACCATAGCCGCGAATATGCCCGTAACCCATATATCCTCGACATTTAAGATCGCATCAAGACCTGAAAAGTAAATCTCCAGTCCAATGATGACGATTGCGTACACCAGCATGAACACGGACAGTTCCGGTTTTTTCGTAAACCCTGTTTGATAGGCCATTGGTTATTTCAACTACTAATTTGTGTAAGTATTTTTCGGAGAGGTGGTTCGACTATCTCAACTCTGGGGTTCTGGACCTCCGCCTCTGAAATTCTGGCCCTACCTACGGCTGGCTATTCCCCCGCTATTCTCGGAAAATGAGATCTGAATAAACTGTCCGTCTCTATACGGAATCTTATCCTCCCTACCGCACAGCGACCCATGCCAGCGCAGACAGCGAAATCAGCCCGATCGCACCTCCCGTAAAGAATATCGCTGTTTCCCAAAAGTCATCTACTCTCAGCACTCCGTCTATCCCTTCGACATAGATAGACGAGCCCATGAGGAAGATTGCAAATACGAGCATGAACACGGACATTTTCGGGTACTTCGTATATCCTGTTTCGGGAACCATTGGTTATTTCAAATTCGTATAGGTATAAGTATTTTAGGGTGAGGTGGATCAGCGATATCAGTGCTGAGGTTCTAAACCTCCGGCTGTAACACCACCGGTCAGACGATACGTCGTAACGGCGAGCACGATACCATGCCCTTCGTCATTATTGTTGATTAGGGACTTCCCGATCCGCATTAGGAATCCTGCGGCAGCACTGACAACGACAGCCGGAATATTACCGTAGAGACCGTTGACCGCTGCGCTGAACGCAGCTAGCTCTATGCCGATAGACAGCAAGTCTACGAGGTCGCGACAGTCGCAGTGATTGATCCATAGTTTATGCCGGATACCAGAAGGCGTGTGAAATACACCATATTCGGTTTTCCCGTTGCAGGTTTCGGATGGCGGTGCGCGGTATCTAGCTGTTCTTACCCCGTTAGTATTGGGTTGCGTCTGCGATTCGATCTTTGAGTCGATCGTGACCGCACCGTTCTGCATGGAGAAATCCAGTTTCCCCTCGTCCTTCGCCTCGTTCATCGCCTCGGTCGAGGCGATCATCGAGTCGTCATCGTCGCCATAGTAGACGAGATACCCGCTGTCGTCGATCCCATACCCGTACTTTCCTCGTCGAGTACCAGACTGCGCTGCTCCCGTACCAGAGGCCAGGAGAGAGGTGATACCGAGACTGGAGAGACCCGCTGTTGATCTGATTACGTTTCGACGTGATAGCCTGTGGGAATTATCGTTCGCCACAACCGGAAGAAAAGGTGGTTTAGTATTCAATATTTCGAGAGTTTTCTGGGTGAGAATAAGCCGGCAGATAGGTGAGTGGCTTACTGGTCTGAGTCCTCGTCAACCGAACAACAACACGGCTCCGGCTCGCCAGTCGCTTGGAACTGGTCGCTACGGTTCGAGATGGGCCGAACGCGGCCACATCGGATGGCATCTGAACTCCTCGGCGTGACACGCGGGGTACCAGGGTGGTTCCGATACGTATCGGTGCGGTCGGGTGCGCTGCTGCGTCGCCACCTTGGCCAAACTGCGATACGTCGGCTCGAATCAGGCTGTAATATGTCACCGCGGCGGAACGCTTAGGATTCCGTGGCCGAACGCATCAGTATGAACGTCCTGGTCGCGGGCGGGACGGGCTGTCTCGGCCGATCCCTGTGTCGCGTGCTGGCCGATCGCGGACACGAGGTGACGGCCGCCTCGCGGTCGCCCGACGCGAGCGAGTTGCCGGACGGAGTCGCGACGACGGTACTGGACGTGACCGAGTCCGATCTCACGGCGGCGGTGGCCGGCCACGACGCTGTCGTCAACCTCGTGGCGCTCCCGTCGCACGTCGAGTCCCGCGACCGGAGCCACGAGTCGGTCCACTACGACGGCACGCGCCACCTCGTCTCGGCGAGCGAGGAAACCGGCGTCGAGCGATTCGTCCAGCTGAGCGGGCTCGGCGTCGACGACGGCGTACAAACGGCGTACTTCCGGGCCAAGCGGCGGGCCGAACGCGTCGTCCGTCGCTCGAGCCTCGAGTGGGTGATCTACCGCCCGTCGGTCGTCTTCGGCGACGGCTGTGCGTTCACGCCGTTCGTCGAGCGGATGAGTCCGCCGCTGGTGACGCCGCTGCCGGGTGGCGGTCGGATGCATCTGCAGCCGATCTGGGTGGAAGACCTCACGCCGATGATCGCCGACGGCCTCGAGACGGACCGCCACGCGGAGCGATGCTACGAGA
This sequence comes from Natrinema halophilum, assembly GCF_013402815.2. Classification (NCBI taxonomy): domain Archaea; kingdom Methanobacteriati; phylum Methanobacteriota; class Halobacteria; order Halobacteriales; family Natrialbaceae; genus Natrinema; species Natrinema halophilum. Next base: position 2,689,211 of record NZ_CP058601.1, on the reverse strand, counting down.
TCGGCGGTCCCGAGCGTCTCACGCTGGCGGAGACGGTGACGACGATCCGCGGCGGAGGGATCGTCGTGCCGATTCCGCTGCTTCTCGCAGGGATCGTCGCACGCGTCGTCGATCCGCTCCCGCAGATCCCGTTCGGCCGCGACCAGTATCGCGCGCTGCACCTCGACAACACGACGACCGACGACGCCCTCGACGCGTTCGGCGTCGACCCGGCGTCGCTTCGGACGCTGTCCGCGTGGATCGAAACCGCTCGGGGTGATCGATAGATGACATCGATCGCGTGCGGACCCGGCGGATTCGATGCAGTCACGGAGGGACGGTCGTGACCGGGCTCTTCGAGCGCGAGGTCGGCGACGACTGGGAGACCCTCCATCCCCGTGTTCGGGAGCGCTACGGCCTCGAGGCCGACGAGGACCGTATCGTCGTCGGCGTCGGCCGGATGACCGAACTGGACCGGAATCCGCTCGCGGTGCCGATCCGTCGGCTCGGGACGCTCGACGACTTCCTCTTCCCAGAGGGCGGCAGCGACGTTCCGTTTACGATCACGACGGAGGCGTTCGTCGACGACGCGGGAAATGAGGCGCTGTTCCTCCACCGTCGCTTCGAGACCTCGCCGCCGCGAGCATTCGTCGACACGCTGCGGTGGAATCCCGAACGAGGGTGTCTCACCGATCTGTTCGGCCGTCGCGGACACGTCGCCGCCGACGTACGCGTCCGAGCCGACAACGAGTCCCTCGCGCTGTCGATCGGCACGCAGTGGCTTCGAGCCCGGGGAACCTACGTCGCCCTCCCCAACCCGCTGTCGGTCGACGGCCACCTTCGCGACTGGTACGACGATGATGCGGACCGGTTCCGCGTTGCGGCGGAGAGTACGAATCCGCTCGTCGGAACGGTGTTTGGGTACACCGGGACGTTCGAGAGTGACTTCCGGCCCACCGATCCCGATGCGGCGACTCGCTCTGCTCTCGGCGGCATCGACCTGCCGGGTGAGAACGCGTGACCGACCTCGAGCCGACGCACAGGCCGCGTACTCGCCCGGCGAGTGGAACGCGGCTGCGACTCGCCGGCCGCCGCATGACAGATTTGAGCGCGGCACTCGGCGCGGTTCTCTGGTTCGTCCTCGCCGCCGGGGTCGGCGGTGCGTTCGACCTGTCGACCGTCGAACTGTACGTCGCTCTCGCGGCGCTCGTCCTCGTGCCCCTCGGTATCGGGATTGCGGTGTCTGCTCGCGACACGAACGTGTTCACGCGTCACTACTCGGTCGTCATCCTCGGGCAGCCGCCGGCTGCACTCGCCGTCGTGGGGGCACTTGCCGCGCCCCAGGGCACCCTCACCGCGATGGCGCTCGTCGTCCCATGGCTTGGCGTCACCGGCATCATAGCCCTGTTCGGGCTTCGACGGCTCCTGTCTCGAGGCATCGGACCGCTGCCCGCCCTCGCGATCGACGTTGCGCTCCTCTACGTTCCCGTCGCCGCCGCCGCGCTTTTCCTGCACGTTGCCGGTATCGCGCTGCGCTTCGCACCGATCATCGTCCTCCTGACGGCGGTCCACTTCCACTACGCCGGGTTCGTCCTGCCGCTCGTCGTCGGCCGGGTCGGACGGCGTTTGACCGGCGACGTCGGCGGGTTTGCACCGACGGCCGCGGGACGGGTGGCGACCGCGTCGACGCTCGTGATCATCGTCGGCATCGCCATGATCGCCGTCGGGATCACGTTCTCCCCGCTGATCGAATTGCTCGCCGTGGTATGCTTTGCGACCGCGGTTGCTGGCTTCGCGGTGCTTCTCGTTTGGGCTGTCGTTCCGGCGGTCCCGCGGCTGCCGGGACTGTTGCTGACGGTCGCTTCGCTGTCGATACTCTGGACGATGGCGCTAGCGCTCGCATTCGCCGTCTCGTCGCTTCCCGGAACGCCCTCGGTCGTCACTATCCCGGAGATGCTCCGCTGGCACGGGAGCGTCAACGCCGGCGGATTCGCCCTGCCAGCCATTCTCGCCGTTCGACTGCTCGAGCGAGTCGACGAGTCGTCGGCATAGTCACTCTCGTTCGCCGCCGCAGTCGCGTTCGTCGGGTTCGACGGTCGAGACGTCGAACCGCGTTGGCCGTCTGCGGGGCGATCACAGCGACACCAGAAGGCAATCTCCATCTCGTTCGTACGTCGTCCCGAAGAAACTCGAGCGGGCACGAAGCGTTTCCCGGAGCCACGCCGCCGCATCCTCGCTGGCGCGCGTGACGCCGTCGTAGATTTCGATCGGAACGAGCCGTATTTGCTCGACCCGTCCGTCCTCGAGCGTGACTTCGAAGAGGTAGCTTCGATCGTTTCTCACACCACCTTTCACGCCGAAATCGTCGACGAGGTCGCCCGTATCGTGCAGAATAACGCCGTCGCCGTACTGTTCGACGGCCTGGACGACGTGAGCGCTGTGGCCGTGAACCAGATCGACGCCCTGATCGACGAGCCAGTGGCCGAACGCAACGAGCCGGTCGCCTGGCTGCTCGACCCAGTTTCGCCCCCAGTGGATCGACGCGACGAGCAGATCCGGATCGTGCGCTCGCGCGCGCTCGAGCGCCTCTCCGACGATTCGCTGAGTTTCGGCGTTCTCCGGGTCGGTTTCCACGTAGGCTATGCCGGGCCGGTTATCGGTCACGGCGTACGTGCTGCCCTGGTCCGAGAACGAGACGCAAGCGACCGAGACGTCGCCAGCGGAAAAAGTCGCCGGCTCGATGGTCGCGTCCGGCGTCGCGCCGGTCCCCGCGGATTCGATACCGGCTTCCTCGAGTACGTCGATCGTATCGGTCAGCGACACCGCCCCGTAGTCCATCGCGTGGTTGTTCGCGAGCGCCGTGAATCGGACATTTCCGGCGCGGAGCGCGGGGATAACCCACGCTGGATTGCCACGGAAGTGATACGCTCGATTCGGAAACGGTTCACCCCGCGTCGACAGACAGCACTCGAGGTTACAGCAGACGGCGTCGAGCGATTCGAGGCGCGGTCGGAGGTCTCCCCACACGGCGGTTGGATCGCCGTCGGGGCCCCCGTAAATGCTGTTGAGTCGCCGCCCGAGCATCGTATCGCCGCCGAATCCGACGGTCGTTCGCTGGCGATCGCGGTCGGCTGGTGGATCGGGTGCGACGGGAGGGTCAGGGTCGTCTTCCCCGGATGCGGCCGGCTCAGCTCTGGGCGCTGCGCAACCGCTGACTGCCACGGTTCCGGCGGCCGCGAGGAACGCCCGGCGGTTTCGAGTCATTGCACTGAGAGCTGTGATTGGGCGTTCCAGCGAGCGGGACGACCGCTTGCCGGCGAGCGGTTTCCCTGCGTTCGATCCATGAAATACATTGCATCACATCAGATTAAAAAAATGACGCTCGTTCCGGTGGTTACTCGCCGTCGGTCGAGGTCGCCCCGTCGACGGTACCGACGGTTTCGACGGCGAGTCGCTCGAAGGTAGCCTCGCTCGCGACAAGATCCACGTCGATTCCTAGATCCGTAGCCGTTTCAGCCGTCGGCTCGCCAATCACGCCGACGGTCGCTGCGTCGAGTCCGTGGAGCGCCGCCTCGCGAATCTCGCGTTCGGCTGCGGTCTCGAGAAAGTGCTCGACGGTCAGCGACGATGTGAAGCAGGCGGCGTCGAGCCGTCCGTCGGCGGCCATCGCGACGGATCGACCGCTTTCTTCGGGACGCACCAGCCGATAGAGGATCGTTTCGTGTACGTACGCGCCGGCGGCGTCGAGCCCTTCGAGTAAGACGTCACTCCCGTGGTCGCTGCGGGCAATTTCGACGCGTGCGCCGTCGACGCGATCTCGCAGTGTCGCGACGAGGCCGCTCGAGGTGAACTCCGCGGGGACGAGGTCGACCGAGTATCCTTCCTCGCGGAGCGCGTCGGCCGTCGCCGGGCCGATCGCGCAGATGGTTTCCTCGCTCCCTTCCCAGCCCGTTTCGGAAACCAGTTCTGCGCCAGTCTTGCTCGTAAAGACGACGTAGTCGGCGTCGGTCCGGGGCACCGCGCCGGTCGCTTCCACCGCGAGCATGGGGTCGGGGACCGGATCGGCTCCGAGGTCTTCGAGCAAAGCGGTGGCCCGCTCGAGACGGTCGTCGTCGGGCCGGAACACGGCGATAGTGGGTATCTCGCTCATCGTCTCACCTCGTGGGTCCGCACTCGCCGTCCTCGTGTTGCTCATCGTTTCTCTCGGCGACCGCTCCGTAATCGTTCTGTAGAAAGTCGACGACCGACTCGCGCGTGCCGGCGACGTCTCCGATCACCGTCACGGCGGGCGGCGAGATATCCGCCTCGTCGCGGACGTCGACGATCGTCTCGAGGGTCCCGGTCGCCACCTGCTGTCCGGGCCAGGTACCCCGTTCGACGAGTGCGACCGGCGTCTCGGGCTCCACGCCGGCCTCGCGCAAGGCCGTCGTGTAGTCCGGAAGCCGGCCGACGCCCATCAGGACGACGATGGTGCCGCCGGTGGCGGCCAGTGCGTCCCAGTCGACGGCCGACTCCTCTTTAGTGGGGTCTTCGTGGCCTGTGACGAACGACACCGAGGAGGCGTGATCTCGGTGCGTGACCGGAATACCGGCCACCGCGGGCGCGGCGATGGCGGACGTTACCGCGGGGACGACCTCGAACGGGATTTCGTGAGCCGCGAGATATTCCGCTTCCTCGCCGCCGCGACCGAAGACGAACGAGTCACCGCCTTTGAGTCGGACGACGGACCTGCCCGCGCGGGCGAGCTCGACCAATCGCTCGTTGATCTCCGACTGGGGCGTGCGCTCGCCGCCGGCGCGCTTGCCGACGTCTTCGCGACGGTGTTCCGGGAGCAATTCGAGTATCTCCGGTCCGGGAAGCTTGTCGTGGAGAACGACGTCCGCGGCCTCGATCAGGCGCTTCGCTTTGACGGTCAACAGATCGGGGTCGCCTGGGCCGCTCCCGACGAGGTAGACGGTTCCGGGCTCGGCGGCAGTATCGGATGCTGACATTCGCTGGTACTCGCTAGCTACTTCCCCGCGGGCTTATCTTCCTCGGAGACGCCGTCGTCGTCCGCGTCCTCGTGGGCGGCCTCGATCAGGTCCGCTGCACCGCGGTCCGCGAGGTCCCGTGCGAACTCGCGGGCGGCTTCGGCGTGCGTTTCGATCGGCAGATCGCGACTGGCCGCCACCGATTCCTCGCCGTCGCGGTCGAAGACGCTAACGGTCGCGTGGACATACTCTCCCTGGACGACCGCGTAGATACCGATCGGAGCGATACAACCGCCCCCCAGTTCGGCCAGGATCGTTCGCTCGACGGTCGTCTCGACGCGACTCCGCGGATGGTCGATCGCCGTCTGAACCTCGCGTGCCGTCTCTCCGTCGCTTGCGGTCACGGCGAGTGCTCCCTGTCCGGGTGCGGGAACGAACGTTCCCGTCGGCAGTTGCCGATAATCGACGTGATGGGTGAGCCCGCTGCGCTCGAGGCCGGCTGCGGCGAGGACGATCGCGTCGTACTCGGTCTCGACCTCGCGGCCGAGCGCCTGCCGCTCGAGTTCCGAGAGATCCTCGAACCAGTCGTCGACGGTGCGGTCGTACTCGGATTCGAAGTCCTCGCTGCCACCGTTCCCCTTCCGTTCTTTGTCGGCTTCCGTCCGGTCCTGATGTTCGTCCTGTAGTGCGGGGGCGAGGAGCTTCTCGAGCCGCGTGTCGACGTTCCCTCGCAGCGGTTCGACCTGGAGGTCCGGCCGCTCGGAGAGTAGCTGTGCGCGCCGGCGCAGACTCGAGGTGCCGACGGTTGCCCCGTGGGGAAGCTCATCGAGCTGCGAGCCGTCGGGCGTGACGAGGACGTCGCCGGGTCGCCCGCGTTCGGGAACCGCGGCGGTGACGAGGTCCGGCGGCTGCTCAGTCGGCATGTCCTTCATCGAATGCACCGCGCCGTCGAGATCTCCCTCGAGGACGCGCTCGTCTAACTCGCGGACGAACGCGCCCGTTTTTCCGAGTCGGTGGATCAACTCGTCTGTGATCTGATCGCCCGTCGTCTCTACGGTGACGAGTTCGACCTCGTACCGACGCTCCTCGAGGGCTTCTTTCACCAGGGCGGCCTGTCGCCGGGCGAGTGCCGACCCCCTCGTCGCCAGCCGCAACGTCCCGCGCGTTCTCATAGCCGTCAGTCGGGGCCTGGGGTATGAAAAGCGCACGCTTATCGGACGGATGGAGGACTCGACGCTGCCCGCTCGAGTCGCGGATCGATCTCGAACGCAGCGAGCGGTCGCTCGTGTAACTGGTGGGCCAAACGGGAGCCGTTTTGCGTCCCGACGATCGGTCGTGAGACGTCCGGGGCCATTTGCTTGTGATACACACGCATATTTATTCCAGGAAATCTCCGACGAACTTTATTTGCTCGAGGCGGGTACGTACGACCCGATGACAGACTCGCTGTACGAGCGACTCGGTGGCGAAGACTCGATCGCGGCCGTCGTCGACGAGTTCTACGACCGCGTCGTGGCGGACGAACAGGTCGCACACTACTTCGACGACGTCGACATGCAGAAACAGCGCGCCCACCAGACGCAGTTCATCAGTTCCGTCGCCGATGGCCCGGTCGAATACTCGGGCGAGAAAATGGAAACGGCCCACGCGGCTCTCGGGATCACCTCCGCGGATTTTCAGGCGATCGCGACCCACCTTGAGGAAGCCCTCATGGAGTTCGACGTCGACGAGGACGATCGGGAAATGGTACTCTCGGAAATCGCGAGCTATCGAGACGCGATCGTTACGGCCGCCGACTGAACCGTCGGCGACCCGATATCCGGACCGAATTTCTCGAGCGGCGGAGACGGCGACCGAGTCGTCGGTCCCACGACTTCGAGCCGACCGAATGCGACCGGTCCACTGTTTTCGAGACGAACGAAGTCCTCTGTTCGCTCCCGTCGAACCGGCCGGAAACGGCCGGTTCGTTCCTCGTAACCGGACGCACGAACACGTTCGCCCCCGCCTCCAGTCCATAGGAAATAGCGGGTCGTTTGAGGGGGATATCGTGCCTACTCTCAGTCGACATGCAAGTGAAACGAAAACAACTGGCGACGTTCCTCGCGACGATCTTCGTCGTCAATCTCATCGTCATGGGCGGTGGTGCCTGGCTTTCCTATGCGAACTCGCCCGACATCCCCGATACCATCGTCGGACCAAACGGCGACCCGATCGCGACGAGCGAGGACGTCCGGGACGGCAAGGCAGTCTTCCAGGAAAACGGCCTGATGAATCAGGGCTCGATCCTCGGCCGCGGGAGTTACTACGACACCGACTACACCGCCGACGCGCTCGAGTCGAAGACCGAGTACATGCGCGAGTACTACGCACAGGAGCGCTACGGCGAGAACTATACGTCCCTTAACGCAACCGTGCAGGCGGGGATCGACGAACGAGTCCGCGGGGAACTGCAGTCGAGCGAGTACGGTTCGCAGGTCGCGTACTCTGAGGCGGAAGTCTACGCCCACCAGCAGGTCCGCGAGGACTACGTCGAGCGCTACCACGAGGGCGACCGCGAGCGCGGGATCCCCGCGGGTCAGGTGCCGAGCGCGGAGGGGGCCGAAGACTTCGCCGACTTCGCGCTGTGGACCGCCTGGATCTCCCACACTGATCGCCCCGATTCGACGACGTCGTTCACCAACGACTGGCCGTACTCGCCCGCCGCGGGCAACGACGCCGGCGGCCCCGTGATGGTCTGGAGCGTCATCGCATTGGTGTTACTCGTCGGCGGGGCCGGGATCGCGATCTGGCTCTACCAGTCCATCGAACTCCCCGAACCCGACGCGAGCGGCGTTTCGATCCCCCATCCGAAGGAGATCGATCTGACACCGAGTCAACTGTTGAGCACCCGGTTCGTCCTGATCGGCGCGCTGTTGTTCGTCGCCCAGACGTTCCTCGGGGGACTGCTCGCTCACTACTACGTCGAACGCGACGGCTTCTTCGGCCTCCGCGAGGTGATCGGGTTCGACGTCCTCCAGTGGCTGCCCTGGTCGATCGCCCGAACCTGGCACGTCGACCTCGGTATCCTCTGGATCTCCACGCTGTGGCTCGGTGCCGGCCTCTTCCTCGCGCCGCTTTTGACCGGCCGCGAACCGCCGAAGCAGGCGCTGTACGTGAAGGGCCTGATCGGCGCGTTGCTGGTCGTCGCCGTCGGCGCACTGGCCGGCATCTGGCTCGGCATCAACAACGTCTTCGACGGCCAGCTCTGGTGGCTGCTCGGCAACGAGGGCCTCGAGTACGTTGAGATCGGCCGCGTCTGGCAGGTCGGCCTGCTGGTCGGCTTTCTCGGCTGGACCGTCCTCGTCGCCCGCGGGTTCAAGCCATTGCTCGACCGCGAGCCTCGCTACGGGCTGGCTCACATGATCGTCTACGCCGGCGGCTCGATCGGACTGCTCTTCATGGCCGGCTTCCTCTATACGCCTCGAACGAACATCGTCGTGACGGAGTTCTGGCGCTGGTGGGTCGTTCACATGTGGGTCGAGGGCGTCTTCGAGTTCTTCATCATCGTCGTCATCGCTCTGACGTTGGTCTCGATGAACCTCCTGCAGAAGAAATCCGCCGAGAAGGCCGTCATCTTCCAGGCCGCCCTCGTCATGGGCAGCGGCATCATCGGCGTCTCCCACCACTACTGGTGGGCGGGCCTCCCCGAAGCGTGGCTCCCTATCGGCAGCGTGTTTTCCACTCTCGAATTCATTCCGCTGCTGTTTATCCTCTACGAAGCGCTCGGCCAGTACCGCGCGATGGATGCTGCAGGGGCCGACTTCCCCTACCGGATGGCGTTTTACTTCATCGTCGCCTCGTCCGTCTGGAACTTCTTCGGAGCCGGCGTGATCGGCTTCTTCATCAACCTCCCGATCATCAGCTATTACGAGACCGGCACGTACCTCACTGTCGCCCACGCACATGGCGCGATGTTCGGCGCATTCGGCCTGCTCGCGATGGGGATGGCCGTCTACATCCTCCGGCTGACCACCCGCGACGCCCGCTGGACCGACCGACGCCTGCGCTGGTCGTTCTGGCTCTGTAACCTCGGGCTGGCGCTGATGATCTTCCTGTCGCTGCTGCCCATCGGCTTCCTCCAGCTCGAGACTGCCTTCACCCAGGGGTACGCGGCCGCTCGCAGCCTCGAGTTCTACAACGGCGGGCTGATCCAGACGCTGTTCTGGCTGCGCATGCCCGGCGACACGCTGTTGATCCTCGGTGCGGTCGTTTTCGCCTGGGACGTCACTGTGAAGCTGCTGTTCCAGCGGAAGGCGACCGCCGGGGAGACGCGCGACCACGTCATCGCGGATCGGCTCATCGCCGACCGCGGCTCCGTCGAACCGGTCAGCGACGACGACTGAGCCGCGTCCGTTTTATAAAACGCCGAGTACGTCGTCGAGCGTGACTGTCTCGGTAAAACGACCGCTGTCTTCGCGTTCGTCTTTTCTCATGGGGAAACGAACACCGCTGGACAAATATCCCTTGTAGTGTTTCCCGTACGGGTATGACACACGACTTCCTTCAGTCAGATAGAAAGCGAACTTGTAACGACTGCTATAGCGCTTCCTTGTACGCCTCGAGCGTTTGCTCGACGTCTTCCTCGGTGTGGCCGTAGCTGACGAACTGGCACTCGAACTGGTTCTGGGAGAGGAACACCTCCTGTTCTTTCATCTGGTTCCAGAAGATGCGCCGCCAGCGTTCGGTCTCGGCGTTTTTCACGTCGGCGGCGTTTTTCGGACAGTAGTCGTAGCGCGGGCAGGTCGGCTCCTGCCGGCAGCCGGCCTCGCACTGCTCCTCGAGGGAGTCGGGGCCGGGCCCGTCTCGCGTGAATATCACCTTGAACATGCTGTCGGTTCCGGTGACGGTGTAGCTGGGGGCCTGATCGGCGACGATGTCGGTCAGCCCGCTTCGGAGTTGGTCGCCGAGGGCGTTGACGTGGTCGTAGACGTCGTTTTCGGCGGCGAACTGGAGCGTCTCGAGGCCGGCGGCCATCGTGACGGGGTGACCGGAGAAGGTGCCGGCCTGGAAGACGTCGCCCGAGGGCGCGAAGTGCTCGACGATTTCGGCGCGGCCGCCGATCGCGCCGACAGGGAAGCCGCCGCCGATGATCTTTCCGAAGGTGGTCAGATCGGGGGTGACGCCGAACTCGCTCTGTGCGCAGCCGAGCCCGCCGACGCGAAAGCCGGTGATCACTTCGTCGAAAATGAGCAGCGAGTCGTGTTCGTCGGTGATCTCCCGGAGGAACTCGTGGTAGCCCTCCTCGGGGTAGACGATGCCGTAATTCCCCAGGATCGGTTCGGTGAGGACGGCCGCGATGTCGTCCCCGTGTTCGTCGAACACGTCGCGGATGGCGTCCTCGTCGTTGAACGGCACGGGAAGCGTATGGTCGGCGAACGATTGGGGGATACCGGCCGACGACGGCCGGGGGTTTTCCGCGTCGCCCTCGACCAGCGTGGACTCCTGTGCGCCGTTGGTAGCCGCCCTGCATGACGACGATCTTGTTCCGACCGGTGTAGCCACGGGCGAGTCGCACGGCCGAGACGGTCGCTTCAGTTCCGGAATTGACGAACCGGATCTTCTCGACGCTGGGGACGTGTCTGACGACGAACTCGGCGAGGTCGACCTCGACGGGCGTGGGCGTGCCGTACATCGGTCCCTCGCTGGCCGTCCGCTGGATAGCCGCTCGAACCTGCTCCGGGAGGTCGTGACCCAGCAACAGTGGGCCAAGTCCCATGACCCAGTCGATGTAACGGTTCCCGTCGGCGTCGACGACGTGGCCACCCTCTCCCTTTCGGACGAAGAAGGGATACGGCTCGATCGCCGCACGAACTGCGGAGTTGACGCCGCCGGGCATCACCGACAGCGCCCGATCGTAGAGACGTCGCGAGTCCTCGTGATTCATATTTGCAGCGTTTTCTCGGCGACGTTATAGAGGTGGTGATGCGGGAAGAGTCGTTTCAGCGTGTCAGTGCCAGAATGGGTCCCGATCGCTTTCGGTAACGGTGAGGTCGACGCTCCGGTGAATCGGTTCGCCTCGATCGTTGTACATGACGATTCGGCCAGTTTCCTCACCCGGCTCGAACTCGAGGTCGTTCGTCTCGAAGAGCAAAAGCGCGTCGGTGGTGCCGTCGCCCGTCAGGTCACAGAAGACTCTCGAAACAGGATTCGCGCCGCGCAATTGGTTGACCGTTTTTGGCCTTCCGAACTGAGCCTGCTCGATCCCGTCGGGGCTCTCCGTGAGGTCGAACACCGCGACACACACGTGGCGCTCCTCGAGATTGACCACCTGGCCGTTTCTGCGGGGCGAGACGTTGATCTCGACCGAGCATCCCTGTGCCTGCGGTAACGATCGCATGGACAGCGGCGGTAGCAGGAAATTCCCTCGACGGGTTGCTTCGATCTGGCTGTGGAACCCGTTCGCCTCCTCGGGGATGTCCACGTCGTCGTGATCGACGAACGGCTCGCCCTGGGGACCCTCGTCTTCGTCGATCAGCGGGATTTCTTCGCTCCCCTGGAAGCCGACGCCGCTCATCGCCTTTCGGACGTACGCCATGTAGCCGTTGAACCGCATCAGAGCGATGAAGTGGAGTCCCGACTCGGTCTCCATGTCGGTCGTGTTGAAGTCTCGCCGGAGAATCGTCGTGTCGAGTTCGCCGTCGGATTCGGCGTCAGCGTCCCGCTCGCTCAAATCGAACCGGGCGCGAACGAGCTTCTGGAGGTGGCCGACCAGCTCGAATTCCTCGGCATCCTGTTGGGTGCGCCGCGCGATGTCGTCGTCGGCCTCTGGGTCGCGCATCGGGAGGCCCTCGAGATCCGTCGTATCTCCGAGCTCGTCCGCGATTTCCCCGATCTCGTCGGGGTGGTGGTAGGGACTGAACATCCGTGCGGTGCGCATCTCCAATGACTCGTCGTACCACGACTCCAACTCGAGGTTCAGGCTCGAGGCGTGCTGGATGAACCCCTGGGCGAACGGGCCCGGCGGCATCGGTTTGGCGAGCGTCTGATTCTCGACGATCGTCACGTCGTCCTCGGACGGGACGGCGTCCTGAAACAGCGACTCGAAGCCCATCGACAGCGGGGCATCCTCGGGAATGTCGTCGCGCTCGATCTCTTCTCGAGGGACACCGCTGCCGACGAAGCCGGTCCGACGTTCGGGGAAGCCCGTCGGCCGATCGAAGAGTCCCTCGAACGTGTGTTCGATCGGCACGCCGTTGAGGTCGTCCATCTCCCCCCAGAGCGCTTCTTCGACCGCGAGCAGGTTCGCAACGGTATCGCTGGTGAGGTGGATCAGTATCTCCGCATCCTCGGGGATCGGATCCTCGTTCGGGACGTCGAGCGAGTCGATGAACTCCCGATTCCGCTTGAGATCGATTCCCTGGGGCAATTCGTCGTCGAATCGTTCGAAGTAGGTCCGGGAATAGCTCACCGTAAATAGCACTCCCTCGTTGTTCCACTGGAAGGCCTGCTCGATCTGGTCGAGTGCCCCTTCCATCTCGTTGCGATCCTCCGGCGTGGGTTCGCCGGACCGGTCGTAGTTTACGAAGAGTAGCAGCTGGTGGGCGGGCAAATGGGGAACGTCCTGTGCGTTGCGTTCGAGGAAGTCCGCCCAGGCGTGTTGTCGATTGCGTCGATCGGGTGCATCGACGCCGCCGTCGCTGGCTTCGACGGTTCCCGTCAGCCCGGTTACGCCCATCGCCGCCGATAGCGCGCTCGCACCGCCGATGGTTAGCGCCGACTTCATGAACTCGCGCCGCTCGAGCCCCCGCGTGTCTCCCTGTTCCCGCGTTCGTATACGTGCGTGTCTGCAAGGCATGGGTTGACTACCCATACCAAACCGACGAAACCATATACATTTTTCCTAGTAATATAATAAATTTTCATTTACGATACCGAAACCAAATCTATAGGGACGTCGTTGCGAAGCGAATGCGTGCTGAATGGGACGTCGACTCGACTTCGGTACCTGGTTGTACGGTCGAACCGACGATGCGCTGCCGATACCGTTCGCGGCAGCTCTATGATCCGAATCGGTCCGGTGGCGAGTTGACTGCTACTGGTTGACTACGGTATTTGGAGCCTCGAGCGACGGATCGGCGGGAAAACGAGAAACGGAGCGATTCGAGCGAGTTTGTATCGCGGACCACCCAATGGCGGTCACGATCGATCGCCCGCGGTTGCCGACGTTAGACGGCGTCGGTACCGGTCTTGCCGGTCCGGACCTGCGTCGCGGCTTCAACGGGCAGGACGAAGATCTTTCCGTCACCGGGTTCGCCGGTTTCGGCGGCTTCGCGGATGGCGGCGACGACCGTTTCGGCCGGAATGTCGGCGACGACGCACTCGATCTTGACCTTCTGATGGAGGTCGACCGTGTACTCCTCGCCGCGCCACTGCCCAGTCTTCGCCGGCTGTGAGCCGCGACCGGAGACGTTCGTGACGGTCAGCGACGGCGCGCCGGCTTCGGCGAGCGATTGCTTGATTTCGCCGAGGCGGTCGGGACGAACGATCGCCGTGACCATCTTGATTTCGTCGGCGTTCGGGCCGCTACCGTCTGCACGCACGACCTCGCTCGATCCACCATCGGTGGCGACGTCCGGCTTGCCGAACTCGGGGTAGGTATCGACGCCGTGTTCGGAGACGTCCAGGCCGTCGCGCTCGTGTTCGGGCGTGACGCGGGCCTGGTCGATTGCCTTGAGCACACCCCAGACCGCCGCTGTCGCGACGATCGTCCAGCCGGCGATAACGACGACGCCGACGACTTGCGCGACGAACACGTCCACGCGGGTTCCGCTAATGCCGCTCATGTACTCGGGTGAAGCGACGATCGGGAGCAGCAACGTCCCGAGGACGCCGGCCGATCCGTGAACCGGGAAGACTGCACAGACGTCGTCGATCTTCAGGTAGTTCTCGACGAACCCGAAGACGAGCGGCAACTGCGCGCCGGCGAGACCGCCGACGAGGAACGCGCCCCACCAGGTCGACGCGTGGGGGATCGCGGTGATGCCGACGAGACCAGCCAGCAACCCGTTCGCGACGTACAGCGTGTCGACCTTGCCGGTCTTGAGCCACGCGACGAGTCCGGCTCCCATCGCGCCGCAGGCCATCGCGATCGTCGTGGTCATGGCGACGCGCCCGACGGTAGCGAAGGCACCGAGCGCGAGTTCGCCCGATTCGGTAACGGTGAACACCGTCGCCGCGGTCCCGACGTTGAAGCCGTACCAGCCGAACGCGAGGATGAGCGTCCCGAGTACGGCGAAGGTCAGCGAGTGGCCGGGAATGACGTTCGCGGAGCCGTCATCGTTGTAACGCTCGAGGCGCGGTCCGAGCATCCAGGCGGCGGTGAGCCCCGCGATGCCGCCCATCCCGTGGACGATCATCCCGCCGGCGAAGTCGTCGAACACGACGCCGTTGTACGAGAGTAGCCCCCCGGACCACGTGAGCCCGGTGACAACCGGGTAGATCACCGCAGCTAGCAGGAACGTATACGCGACGTACGCGCGAAGTTTCGCGCGGCCGGCGACCGCCCCGGAGACGATCGTGGCGGCCGTCATTGCGAAGACGGCGCCGAACAACCAGCCGACCCAGTCGTTTACTCCGCCGACGTCGAATCCGGGGGCGAAGCCGCCTCCGGCGACGAAACTGTCGGCGCCGACGCCGATGAGGAAGAACACCGTCACGCCGACTGACCAGGTCAACAGGTTCTTCGTCAACTGGTTCGCGACGTTCTTCGAACGCACCTGACCTGCTTCCAGCATCGCGAAGCCGGCGTGCATGAAGAAGATCAGGAACGACACCATAAGGACCCACATGAGGTTGATACCCTCTGCGAGCACTGCCACGTCGGACTGGAGCAGCGTCGGTTCCATCAGACAGCGACCTCCGTTATGCTCGTTCCACAACCGGTGTGTTGTAGACGTTTGTCCACGTCCTGGCTAATCGAGTTCATGGTTTTCTTCTGAATCACGTTTGAAGCCGAGGTACTTACTCTATATAAGGATTAGTGTTAACAATTGGCCAAAAATAGGGGGGTAATAGGGACAACCGGACAAATCTAGAGGTGGTTTAATGTGTATAAGGGGATTCGATCCTGCGGATTTTTCGAACTATGGTTATATATTCTCCTTTTGTAAACCCTAATCAGCTGAATCTGAACGGTAATTCCGACCCAGGTGAGCTATATCACGCCCTCGAGGGACGAACGATGCTCGCGCGCGGCTTATGTTGCCACTCTTGAGACTGGAACCCGGGTCCGGTGGACGTTCGTCCGATTGAGCTAGAACCGGACGCGTCGTCTCGGCAGCGGCGCCGAACCGGCCGATTTCCGCTGGCGGCGCCGAACCTCGGCCGGCGACGGTGCTTCTGGGCGGTTTTCAGTCCCGTCAGTTTACAGGTGGCCGGCCTATCTGGGGCGGCCGGCTGTCAGTCGCTCCGCGACAGCTTCAGCGAAGTACGTCAGGATCAGATCTGCGCCCGCTCGCTTGATCGAGAGCAGCGATTCGAGCGCGACATCCTCCAGATCCAGCCACCCCTTCTCGGCGGCCGCATGGAGCATCGCGTACTCGCCGGAGACGTTGTAAGCGGCGACTGGATGGTCAAATTCCCGGCGGACGCTGCTGACGATGTCGAGATACGGCAGTGCTGGCTTGACCATCAGGACGTCGGCGCCCTGCTCGGCGTCGAGTCGGACCTCCCGCAGGGCCTCCCGAGCGTTCGCGGGATCCATCTGGTAGTGACGCCGGTTTCCGAACGACGGGGCGCCGTCGGCGGCGTCCCGAAACGGACCGTAGAACGCGCTCTCGTATTTGGCCGCGTAGCTCATGATGGGCACGTGTTCGAAGCCCTCCCGGTCTAGGGCGTCGCGGATGGCGCCGACCATTCCGTCCATCATCCCGCTCGGTGCCACCATGTCGGCACCCGCACGGGCGTGTGAGGCGACGATTTTCTCGAGAGCCTCGAGCGTCGCGTCGTTGTCGACGGTCAGCGTGGGTTCGCAGGCCGGCTCGCCCCCTTCGACCACGTCGTCGGCCCGCAACTCCTCCTCGAGCGGTCCGCAGTGGCCGTGATCGGTGTACTCGCAGAGACAGACGTCGGTGATGACGTACGCGTCGGTTTCGTCGCTGATCCGCCGAAGCGCCGCTTGAATAACGCCGTCGTCCGCCCAGGCGCGACTTCCCTCGGAATCCTTCGATTCCGGAATGCCAAAGAGCATGACCGCCTCGACGCCCGTTTCGAGGACTTCCTCGACGCGGGCGACGGCCTCCCCGACCGGGACCCGCTCGTGGCCGGGCATCGACTCGATCGGGCGGCGCTCGTCGGTCGTCGCGTCGACGAACACAGGGGCGATCAGGTCGGCAGGCTCGAGGCTGGTCTCGCTGACGAGCCCGCGGACCCGATCCCGCCTGAGCCGTCGGGGGCGATGGGTGAGATCCATAGACGGGTTTTCGCCGGGAACCGCAAAAACGACTCGCTCGCGAAATCGGCCGTCAGAATCTCGCGTTTCGGAGCCACCGTTCGATGCTCGAGACGGTCGGCAACCGGTGTTGCAGACGTGTCAGCGCAAACATTCCGCGGGCGTACCACGACACCGGAATCCCGGGTGGCGCGTCGAGCGGCCCGATCCGGGAGGTGGTGATCGTCCGGGATTCGAGGTAGCGCTCGATCCCCTCGCGACCGTGTCGTCGACCGAGTCCGGAATCGCCGAAGCCGCCCATCGGCGCGTCGACCGACGCCCAACCGGAGATGTACGCGTCGTTGACGCAGACGGTCCCGCAATCGATCTCGCGGGCGACGGCGACCCCACGCGTCCTGTTGCCGGTCCAGACGCTCGCGTTCAGGCCGTAGTCCGAGTCGTTCGCCCGCTCGATCCCCGTCGCCACGTCCGGCACGGATTCGACCGAGACGACCGGGCCGAACGTCTCCTCGCAGGCGGCCGTCGCATCCGGATCGACGTCCGTCAGGATCGTCGGCTCGTAACAGAACGGTCCGACGTCGGGCCGACGCCGGCCGCCCGTGAGGACCGTCGCACCTCGATCGCGCGCGTCTTCGACGTGGGATTCGACGCGCTCGAGCTGGTCGCCGTCGATCAGCGATCCGACGTCGTCCGCGAAATCGAAGCCGGTGCCGAGCGTGAGCCGTCGCGTCTCCTCGACGAAGGCATCGAGAAACTCGTCGTAGACCGCGTCGGCGACGTAGAGTCGCTCGGCGGCGAGACACAGTTGCCCGGCGTTCGTAAAACAGGCCTGGACTGCCCCGCGGGCCGCCTCTTCGACGTCGGCGTCGTCGAGAACGAGTAGCGGGTTCTTCCCGCCCAGCTCGAGCGAGCACCCGATCAGATTTCGACCCGCCCGTTCGGCGACGGATCGGCCCGTCTCGGTGCTGCCGGTAAACGAGACGTAGTCGACGCGGTCGATCAACGCCGGGCCGACCGTCGCCCCCCGGCCGGTGACGATTTCGAAGCAGCCGTCGGGCAGTCCCGCTCGCTCGAGCAGGTCAGCCATCGCGAGCGCGGTGTAGGGCGTCTTCTCGTCGGGTTTGAGGACGACGGTGTTGCCGGCGACGAGCGCGGGGAGGACGTCGGTTAGCGAGAGCGTGAGGGGATAGTTCCACGGCGAGATAGCGCCGACGACGCCGACCGGCTCGTACGTCACGTGGGCGGTCGTCGCCAGCGGAAACACGCCGCGTCGCCGATCTTCGCCGAGGGCTTCGGCCCCGCGATCGGCGTAGTACGAACACGCCATCGCCACGTCGACGACTTCTTCGACGGCGTGGCGGCGAGACTTGCCCGTCTCGAGCTGGAGGCAGTCGAGCAGTTCCGCGCGACGTTTCAAAACGAGGTCGCCGAACCGCTCGAGAATTTCGCTACGCTCGTCGATCGGCGTCTCGGCCCACGACGACTGCGCGCTTCGGGCGCTCTCGACGGCCCGTTCGACGTCATCTTCGGTACAGCGGGGGATCGATCCGATCACAGCGTCTGTCGCCGGCGCTCGAACGTCGATCGTCTCGGTTCCGGCGGCATCGATGCGCTCGGTCAACCCCGTGAGCCATCCGTCGAAAATGCCCGTCGCAGCGAGGGCGTCCGGCGGCGAATCCGTTTCGAGTGCCATGGCTACCGGTAACTCTGCGCCCGCGCTCATACGCTTTTGCCTCACGGGCCGTGTCGACTTTGCCTCACGGGCCGTGTCGACTTTGCCTCACGGGCCGTGTCGACTTTGCCTCACGGGCCGTGTCGACTTTGCCTCACGGGCCGTGTCGACTTTGCCTCACGGGCCGTGTCGACTTTGCCTCACGGGCCGTGTCGACTTTGCCTCACGAGCCGTTAGTCGGCCGGCCCCTCATCGAGGCTCGCCTGCTGACCGATTCCGCCGACCAACCGAGTCTCGCGGAGCCCTCGACGCTCGTAGCCCGACCCAGATCCGACTGTTGTTACAGCCGAAACAACCGTCCGTGGACTTCGATCTGACTCGCGCTCGCCTTATACGTCCTGCGAGAAAACGTTGCTCAATGACGATGCAGTCACGGCGGAAAGGAGCAGCGCAGTGTACGGATTGCGGCAGAGCGCTTGCGGTCTGGCTCACGTCCGACGACCCACGACCGATCGGAAGCACCACCGGCTGTCCGTGCGGCGGGACCTCGTTTCGAACGCTCGACTAGTCATCGTTTGACATCCTTCTCCGGCTAAAGCCGGAGGAATCCCGAGCATTGGGATAGTAGGGTTTGTAGTCTCCCTGTTCTCTCGGTGTGAACCGACCGCTCTCGCGGTCGAACATGAAGACTTCGGGGTGTGCCACCCAGCCGTTACTCATATTCCCCGTCGGGGGACTCTGCGTTATCTTTCTGCGAATATTCACCGCGCCGTTCACGTCTGCGTTCACCGTCGTTTCGCACGCCGAACAGACGTACAGACCGCGCTCCACGCGGTTCACATCTCGGATCTGCCCGCAACACGAACACGTCTTGCTCGTGTTCTCTTCGTCTACGCGGTCAACGAGGATGCCGTGTTCCTCGGCTCTGTATTCGAGGAGCCGGGCGAATCGGTCGAACTCCCATCCGCTGAGTTTCTTGTTCCCTGACGCACCCCCGTTCCGCGAGTCGCCGTTCTCATCCTCGCGGATGTCGCGAAGGTCGCCAACTGCTATCTTCTCCACATCTTCTTCGACACACCGTTGTACGATATGTTTCGCGAGCGTGTGGCGGAAGTGGTCTTTGCGCCGGGAGAGTTTCCGCCGAGCCGTCCGCGCACGCTTCGACGGTTATAACGACGTGGCGGGAGAAGGCAGCGTTCTTTCCCGACCGCTGATCGTGTACCGTCGTGTGCCAAACGCCGAGGAAGCGGTCACGGCGCTCGAGGAACTGGGCCTGACGGAGTATGAGGCCCGGTGCTTTGCCGCCCTCACTCGCCTCTCGAAAGGGACGGCCAAGGAGGTTAGCCAGGTCGCAGACATTCCTCGCTCGCGGGTGTACGACACCATCGAGCGCCTCGAGCGCAGGGGGTTGGTCAGCGTCCAACAAACGGAGCCTCGCGAATACAAGGCCGTCCCGATAGAGACGGCATGTCGCCGAATTCGCGAGGATTTCGATTCCCGAATCAACGCCGCGGAGAACGCTCTCGGCCAACTCGAGAAACCCGACTCAGCGGACGACGAGGGAATGTGGGCGATTACGCAGCCGGAACACGTCACCGAACGCATCGTCACCTTCCTCGAGGAGGCCGAGGAGTCGATCCATTACCTCGTTGCTGCGACCGAGGTGGTCGACCCCGAAATCCAGACGGCTCTCGGGTCGGCGGTCGACCGCGGCGTCAACACGTACATCGAAGTCTCCTCGGAAGCAGGCGCCGAGAAATTCACGGCGGCGGTGCCGAACGCGAACACGACGATTGCGGCAGATCTCGAGACGACGAACGACGTCTGCTCTGAACTACCGGCACAGCTGCTTCTGGTCGATAAGCGAGCGATCGTCTCGGCCGGAATGAAAGAGAGCGACCTCCCCGACGTAGTCAACGAGATGGCCGTCTGGACGTACGGTCGCGATCACGGGTTCGCCGTCTGGATCCGCGAACTACTCGACAACCGCCTCCCCGACCAGGTCAGGGAATCGTAGCGTCGAGTCTCTTTGAAAGCGCACCCCGATTCGCAAACGCCGGTCGGATGGCACGAGACCGAACGCATCGTCACCGCTCGACCCCGTCAGCCGGCGAGCAACGTGGCAAGGACCAACACGACGATGCCGGCCCCGCTAACCAATATCAGTCCCACTTTCCATCCGACGGATTCGACCGCCGAACTCGATCGCTTGCTTCCGATCGCGTCAATAGTAGTCGCTGAACGTCATTGCACACCCCGCTCGCGAATTCGCGGCCAGCGAGTGCTCGCTGGCCGCAGTAGTTCGACCGGTGGGTAAATCGTTTCAACGACTACTATAGCTGCTCGTCGAAGCGCGCGAACGTGTCCGGCCAGACTGCGATCGGAACACCGAACAGTATCACGGGTAAGCCGAGCACATTGATGCACGAATGCACAGTGAAAATCACGATAAATCTGTCGAGTACACACGCCGTGCAATCCTGCGTTCGCCACCAATCACTGACGCCGTGGGGGACCGCTGGCTCTCGTCTCCAGACCGCCGTCCACGTCTACCACGAGCGGCGGACGGGGCGCCCGTGAGCACGTATCTTTAAGTACGCGTCCCTCTATCTGTCTGTTAGCAATGGCCATAGACCCTCAGTTCCACGAGAACCGCGAACAGGTCGACGAACACGAAGGTCACGTCGTCTGGGGCCCCGTCGACGAACCGGAAGAACTCGGCATCCACGGTACGCACGTCGCGGTCGATTTCGACCTCTGTATCGCGGACGGCGCCTGCCTTGAGGACTGCCCGGTCGACGTTTTCGAGTGGGTCGACACGCCGGGCCACCCCGAGAGCGAAGAGAAGGCGGACCCGGCCAAGGAGGCGCAGTGTATCGATTGTATGCTCTGTGTCGACGTTTGCCCGGTCGATGCGATCGACGTCGACGCCGGACGAACGGCGTAGCGACGGCGGTTTACTCGGCTCGGTCGACGTCGACTTTTTCCTTCAAGTTCTCGAGTCCGTCAGCTTCGGCGAGTTCCTGTAACCGCTCGCGGAAGTGTTCCTCGCAAAGGCCAACTCTGAGTCCGTCGGTCTCCGCTGCGAAGGCGGCCTCGCGGTCACAGTAGTGGCAGTTCATACACGACCATTCGAACCACGTTGCATTGAACCCTCCGCTATCGGCGAAGTCGTGGGGACTCACGTCGGGAGTCCGAGCCGTTCGTACGTCCGTCGAGAGAGTCCATCGACGCCGAGGTGCTCGTCGTGAGCATCACTACCCCCGGTCGTGAGCAAGTCGTAGCGCTCGATCGTCCGCTCGACGGGGGAAGTGTCGACGTCCCTGCCGTACGGGTACTGCAACTCGACGGCGTCGAGGTCGGCTGCGAGTTCGAGCGCACGTTCCGGATCGCGATACCGCAGCGGGTGAGCTAGCGAGACGAGCCGACTCGACTCGGTCAGCGCCGCGCGACCCCGTTCGAACGACGGGACGTCCCGCGGCACGTAACACGGACAGTCGGAGCCGATGAGGTGATCGAACGCGTCCTGATACCCGTTCTCCGTATCGGGATGTGCGTCGATCGCCCGCGCGATGTGTGGTCGCCCGAACCCGCTGGCGACCGTGACGCCGAGATCGAGTTCGAGTCGCGATTCCACGCAGTCGACGATCGCCCGTCCGCGCTCGATACGGTTCGTCTGGATGTCATCGAGAATGGCTTCGAGGTCGGCGCTCGGTTCGAGTCCGTACCCCAGTAAATCGATCCGTTGTCCCCCGTTCGTCTCGACTCGAAGTTCGATCCCGTGGATGAGCGTTACGCCGTCGCGCTCGACGACCGGCTCGTCGAACGGCTGTGCCCGATCGTGGTCCGTCACCGCGACGATTTCGACGCCGCCGCGGTGAGCGGCCTCGGGAATCGCCTCGAGTTCGAGGCTCCCGTCCGAACGGGTCGTGTGGACGTGTAGGTCCGCAAATGGCATACCGTATCCCAACGCTGCGGCTCCTAAATGCGTTTCTCCGGTTTTGCTTCTTGCCCCCGTTTTCCGGTCGACATCACGATACCGTCGCTTCTCCACGACGTCCGGTTTCGTACCCGACTTCGCCGCTTCCGTCCTCGACTTCTCTAGGGTAATATTAGGTATATTAGGTCTGGGGTGCTACTAGGAAACATAGATGGACAATGTTTATAATTATCGTTCACAGAAGATAGGGTGTAATGCTGCTCAATGGCACCGGCGAGGTCATCGACGACCACGAGTATCCCGCGACAACCGAGGAACTGATCGACGAATACGGCGATCGAACCCTCGAACTCCCGAACGGTAGCGAAACGGTCGGTGACGTACTCGCTCGCCTCGAGTCCGAAACCTTCGAAAATCCTGAAGACGCCCGCTTCGCCGTCTACTCTGCCGTCAGCGACAAGGCCGTCGGCCGCGTCGGCTACAGCGACCGCGACCCGACGCCGGTCGGCAGTCCGTACTCGCCCGACGCCGTCTCGTTCTGAGATTACCCGTTTCTGCTCGATTGTAAATCTCGATGGACAACCGCCGACGTGGTGTCGACCGTTTCGATAGCGTTCCCGAAATCGGCCACCCAGAAACTTACGCCGTTAATAACGGCTGTTCTCGAACGTAACTAACCTGGCGACGGCCTCGACGGTACCTTCGGGCGAGTTACCGCCACGCACCGCTCGATACTGCGATTTGTCAGTCGTATCAGCCTCGAATCCCACGGCTGACAGTACTACGGAGTTCGCACACCGGTTGAACTATCGATGAGGCTATTCCACCGATATAATTGTAATTTCACCAATTGTATTATCTGCAACGTATGGATAACCTGCCGTCACGTTCCAGTACACGTGAACAGTACAAATAGCGATGAGTATCGAGAACCAGTCAGTGATCGAACCTCCGCTCGACGACGCGTTCTCCAGAGCATAGCCGGTATCGGTATCGCATCGACCGTCGGTGCCGCGAGCGTGACCGGAGCAAACGCGACGGAAATCGGAGCCGGTGACGAGATATGGCGCTGGGACTACCCAATGGAATATGTGCCGAATCTGATGGCAGCTGACGGGACCATCTATGTGGGAAGCGTCGATGACGTTACCGTATATGCACGGGATGCAGCCACAGGTGATGAAAAGTGGACATTTTCTGACAGCGGGCGTCGCGTATCGACAATGGAACTCATCAACGGAGTTCTTCTCGTCGATAACTCACCCGACTTGGTCGCGTTGGATGCGGAGACAGGGGAAGAAGAGTGGCGCCTCGACCGAGATTACGTCGCGACCTTGCTGGCGGTGATAGATGACACGGTATTGTGCGAATTCGATAGTACCCTGTACGCGGTGGACGTCGCCACGGGGGAGGAACAGTGGCATTTCGACGCCGACGAGATCTCCTCGACATCGGACCCGCGGGCAGCAGACGACATCGTTTTCGTCTCGAGTAAGGGCGTTCTGTACGCGTTGGACATTGCGACGGGCGAGGAAGCGTGGCGCTTTGAGGCCGACGACGATGTCGAGTGGATACGGACGCCAGTAGTCGAGAATACCACCGCTTACACGTGGAGTAAGGGCACCCTGTACGCATTTGACGTGGAAACAGGAACGGTTGAATGGCAGACGGACTGGCAGTTCGACGTGATCGATTCCGAGGTTAACCCACGAATGGTGGTCGACGGGACCCTCGTTATCGAGAACTATCTCGGCGTCGAGGCCCCACCAACGCGGCACGAAGAGCGAGAGATAGCTACGTACCACAGGCTCTCCGCCGTCGATGCGGCCACGGGCGAAATGCAGTGGCACTACGAACTCGAAGCCGAAGGGGACTATCACCCAGAAGGGACAAAATTTGAACTCCATACGGAGACAGACGGGATGCTCTTTCTGGAGCATTACGCTGGCACGGCGAAGGTGAGCGTAGTAGATGTTGCCACGGGCGACGAAACATGGACTACTGAGTACGACTCCGAAGTTGATTCAGCGATGGTGCTTGGCGATCTCTTTATCGTGAACGATGGTTTCGAAGCGGACATATCTGCGGTCGAGGCTGCCACCGGTCAGAAGGGCTGGCACTTCGGCGACGGTAGCAAAGACTACACCGTGACAGGTTCGGACGGAACCGTTTTCGTCGCGGGTGAAGATAACGTGTACGCGCTCGATGCTGGCCCGGCCGGCTCGGGTGGGGGTTCCGAGGACGAGTCCGGAACTCCCTCGAGCGATGACTCCGGCAACGAGTCCGCTGCAAACTCGAGCGAGGAAAGCGGAACCGGATCCGACGGTGGCGGGGACGAGATACCCGGCATGGGGATCCCCGCCGCGGTGAGCGGTCTCGGCGGTGTCGGGTACCTGTTGCGCCGGCGTCTGGAACGCTCCGAACCCGACGACGAAACAAAGTAGGGGTTTTCTAGAAGCCGCTCGTCCCGGTCCGTCGACGATACTGCCTGCGATTCCTGCCGCCGATCTAGAACTCGTCGATGACCGGAATGCCGACCGTCTCGAAGTCGGTCATCGCCTCGAGCTTGTCGTTGACGTCCTCGAGTCCGATCGTTTCGGAGACGACTGCCTCGGGTTTTAGTTTCCCGGTTGCGACCATCCGGAAGATCTCGTCGTAGCGGGTCACCGGCATCCCGAGCGAGCCGATGAACTCGATTTCACCCATGACCATCGCGTCGGTCGGCAGGTGGACCATGCCCTGTTCTTCCTGGGTCGTAAGCCCGACCTGGATGTGCTGGCCGCGCGTGTCCAGGCTCTGTACGGAATTCTGGCTGGTCGTTTCGATTCCGAGGGCGTCCATCGCGATGGCGGCCCCGCCGTCGGTGATCCCTTTCACCTCGAGTGGGACGTTCTCTACGTCCTCGGCGTTGACCGTCTCGACGGCCCCGAGTTCGCGAGCCTTCTCGAGTTTCTCGTCTTTGAGGTCGACCGCGACGACGTTGCCGCCCAGCGCGTCGGCGATGTGGACCGCCGAGAGACCGACGCCGCCACAGCCGTGGACCGCCACCCAGTCGCCCGCGCCGACGTCGGCGCGGTGGGCCAGCGCGTGGAACGACGTCATGAAGCGACAGCCGAGCCCGGCCATATCGACCGACGAGACGTCGTCGGGGAGTTTCACGAGATTGTGATCGGCGACCGGGACGTGAACCTGCTCGGCGAACGCACCCTGAGCCTGTTCGATGAACCCGAGCGGCATCACGTTCTCACAGGTGTTGGAGTGGCCCCGCTGACACTGGGGGCAGACCCCGTCGCCGAGATTGAACGGGACCGCGACGTGGTCTCCCTCGGCGATTCCTTCGACTTCGTCGCCGACGGCAACGACTCGACCCGCGGGTTCGTGGCCGAGAATCTGGCCGGGCTCGGTCTCGATACCGAGCCACCCCCAGTCGCCCTGCCAGCCGTGCCAGTCGCTCCGACAGACGCCGCAGGCTTCGACCTCGACGACCGCGCCGGTCGGCGCCGGATCGGGTGCGTCGACGTCTTCGATCGATAGCGGTTCCGCATGCTCCTCGAGGACTGCTGCGCGCATAGTGTGGGTCACGGTCTCAACTCACAAATATGTGCGAGTCAGTTTCAGCGGTCGAGAGTTCGACGCCGTCGAGCCGTCCCGGTCGGAAACCCGTCTCCGACGTCGTCCCGTTTTGGAATCGAGTCTCGCTCGAGTAGTCTCGCGTCCGTTCCCTCGAGTTCCATCACGCACTGACCGTCACTTCGCAAACGGCCGTGTCAGGTACTACCGAAACAACTCTGCAATTCGTCGGCACTCTCGATATGGGTTGGTACTTTCTGAATTAGACGCGAAATAAATTTGGCTCCAGCGAAACGGTTGTTGACAGAGTTCGATAGCATCCCTTGTGGAAGCCTTTCTCTCGGTTTCGTTCCGCATATTTCTCCGACTCGATGGATCACCGACAGTCGGGTCGTGTGCGGAACGTTAGTTCGCCAGCAGCGCAGGCGTGGATCACGCTTCCGAAACGTCGAAGGTGCATTACACGTTCCGTGTGTTGACTTCTGACATTATTGTACGAGGTGCAATCGTCAGACGACATATCCCACCCGGCAGTTACGTTCGGTATGAATTTTATGGATCGTATTATTATCTGGAATGAATCAAACTGTATCGGCATGCAAGAAAACGGATGCGGCGCCGATGGCCAGCAGCCAATTGCGAGCGGGTTACACCGCCGGCGGTTCCTCCAGGGGACGACGGGTGTCGGTATTCTGGCAGCGACAGGCATCGGTAGCGGTACGTCGGTTGCTTCACGCGAGACAGCGACGCCTGCCAAACGCTGGCAACGAGAATTTCCGTCGCCTGGACCACACCATATTACGGCCGGTGACGAATGTGTCTTTGCGTCGCAATCGAAAACGGGGTCCTCGGATGGCGAATTCGTGATCGCACTGGAAGTTGACACCGGGGACGAAGCGTGGCGGTACGACCTTGGGGATCAGCCGATCGGGAGTTTGACCGTAGCGAACGATACGGTGTTCGTGAGGACCGATTTTTCCAGTCACGAAGAAAACGAACGGGGCATCTTGCTCGCACTGGATGTGAGTACGGGTGACGAAGTATGGCGACTCGACCCCGCTGCTACTGATGGCCCAATTTCCAGAATGAAGGTGATCGACGACGTCGTCTGCGCCGAAACCCCTCCGTACAGCACGCAGAACCTGTACGCGTTCGATGCTGAGACTGGCGAGGAGCGGTGGTCCATGGATGAGGCCAACTACAGTTTCAACGATTTCTCCTACCATTACGATTCTCGTTCACAGAGTACAGGTGGGAAGGTCTTCGTCACAAAAATCGGCGAAAATTACGACACAAACGAAGACGATTCACTGCTCGCCATCGATGCGGCCACGGGCGAGCAAGTATGGGAGTCACCTCACGAGTTCCACTTTCTCTACCTCTTCCATGACGGCACCATCTACTTCGGGAGGGAGGGTACCCTGCATGCCCTGAATGCGACAACGGGTGAAGAGGAATGGACAGTTAGTCAGGGGTACTCCGTTGTCCCGTTGACAGTTGCCGATGGGACCCTCTTTTTGCAGAGCACGTTTTTAGAGGAGACGGAGACTGATGGCGAGGTGGAACGGGGCAGGGTGCACGCGGTGGATCTTCAAACCGGCAACGAACAGTGGCAGTACGGTCGGATTCGTCCGGGTCTGGTCACGGTCTCTGACGGCACTGTCCTTCTGATGGAATACGACACCGTGTACGGGATCAACGAGTCCACGGGTGAGGAAGAATGGAGCACCACACGTGACGGTTACATCTTCACAACGCTCCATTCAGGACAACAAAATCGAACCGTCAATGCGCCGGTCGTAGACGACACGCTCTTTGTGTCGAGCTATAAACAATCGAAATCCGGGTTTATCGTAGACGCGGTGGACATACAGACCGGTAAGACGGAGCAATTCGTTGCCACAGACAGTCCCACTACTGAACTGACAGCCCGGAACGGGACACTCTTCAATGGAACCGAAACGCACCTGTACGCGCTGGACGTCGACAGTGGCTCGAGCGAAAATGGTGGTGAGTCCGGATCCGGCAACTCGGACTCGAAATCGGGAGACGAATCGTCGGATAGCGGAACCGATGGCGAATCAGGCGACTCGGGTTCGAACACGGGAGACGAATCGTCGGGTTCGGGAGACAGCGGTGAATCCGGCGATTCGAAATCCGGTGCCGAAGAGAACGCCACAGACGGTGGCGATGCGGGCTCCGACACCAATTCGTCGGGGGCTGCCGACGACGGGGCCTCCGATTCCTCGCCGAATTCGGGGGACGACTCCGACGATTCTTTGAGGGAGAGTTCGTCGGATGCCGATGACGAGACTCCCGGAATGGGGATTCCTGCGGCAGTAACGAGTCTCGGCGGTATCGGGTACGTATTGCGTCGGCGCCTCGAGTCGGACGATTCGTAATCGAACGGAATGCGTTTGGCGTGCCGTCAGTCGACTACCTCGAGGGCGTCGCCCAACTCGAGGGGCACCGCGCCCTTTCGGTAGCCTTCGACGCGGCCGTTCGGTCGGGTGCGGTAGACGACCGCTGGACGGTGGCGCACGTCGGGTTGCTCGCCGCGGACGGCGGCCCAGGCATCGTCACGAAAGCTCGAACAGTCGACGAACAGGACGGCGCCGCCGCCGTGTGCGGCCAGTTGGCCGTTCGTCTTGGTTTCGGCCGTGTCACGGACGGCGGCTACGGGGCCGGAGGCGGTGCGGTTCTGGGGCGGTTGCGGGCGCGTGACTTCGACGAGGACGTTCGTGTCGTCGTTTTTGGCCCGGAAGTCGAGCGAATGTCCGGTCGTGACCTCGATCTCCGGGACCACGTCGTAGCTCGCGTCGGTGAGGATCTTCGCGGCGATGAATTCGGCCATCGCGGCGCTCATCCGGACGGGATCGACGTGGTCGCTCGTCCCGAGTTTGCCCGACATGACGTGTCGGTAATCGTCGAAGACGCCGGTTTTCAGGAACTTCTCGAAGAAGCGGGTCGTCTGGCGCCAGTCGGCGTCGGGGAATCCGGCGGCGTGTTCGCGGAAGAATGCACGCGTCGAATGACGGCCGTCTTTGGACATGAAAACCGGCAGGAAGAACCACGAGAGATGGGGGAAATCGGCGAGCCAGGGGTCTTGCTCGTGAAGCGTCGCGGTCAGTTCCCGCGTTGCCCACCGAGCCACGTGGTAGGGAACGTCCTGCCAGCCGAACTTATCGGTCTTCCACAGCGAGGGGGGCGTTTCCGTGTTCCCCATCCAGTAGGCTTCGTCGTCGGTGCGTGCAAACAGAGCGACGTCACCGTTTTCCATTTCGAAGCGGTGGGTTTGCCAGTCGCCGCCGATCTTGAACCACGGCGTGGCAGCGCGAGCGCCGATGTTCGATTGGAGCGATTGGAGGATATCGTGTTGCACTCGCCCGTCGCTCCAGGACTGCGGCGAATATCGAAAGCGTAGCGGCCGTGCCACAATCCTCTATACGGTACGGGGTCCCATATACTGTTCGTTAGTAGCTGTTGATCGGTTCTGGTCGATCAACCGGCCGTATCACGTTCGCGATTTTAACCCTATCCGAACAGTTCACACCAGTGATTGGTATGACGGACCGTTACATTAATAGTCGAGTCCACACTACATGTTTACACTTACCATGTCAATGGGTGCCTATGATGAGGACGAACACGAGCGTCGCGAACAGCAGGCTTCAACTGTCGATGCGGATTTCGACGACGAACGAACGATCTATCACGGCCAGGTCGAGTACGACTCGGGCGACTCCGCAGAAGATCTTCTGGATCAGTTCGAGCAAATAAAGTCGGAGTAGCGACGTTCCAACTCGGATTTTCGCCCTCGTTGGGACCTCCTCGAGCGGCAGGACCGTCTCTGGTCGGGGCTACCGTTTCCACCGGTCACAGAGTGGTCACTCGGGATCGTCCCAGCCCGGCAGTGGTCACTCGGGATCGTCCCAGCCCGGCAGTGGTCACTCGGGATCGTCCCAGCCCGGCAGTGGTCACTCGGGATCGTCCCAGCCCGGCGTTTCGGATGCGCCGCGTGCGGTCTCTACAGCATCGGCGACGTCCGTCGACGGCACCACCTCATCTGCGTCTCGGTAGCGCCGATGCCAGTCGCGTATCGCCGGCCCGACCCAAGAGCTGCCGTTTTCCGACGCCGCTTCGGGGTCTTCATCGTCCAGCACCCGCGCTTTCGCCCGCTGGTAGTGGTGTTCGGAAATAGCGAGCGTGCCGGGACTCGAGGCGGCGGCGACCGCGATCGGTTCGGCGCGATCCCGCCGTCCGAGAGTACCCGCCGCGGTCCGGTCGACGACGCCCTCGAGCTCACCCGGTTGCGGATGGGCGAACACCTTCGTCCCGAGCGCCTGCGAGCCGAGCAACAGACCCTCGGGTTCGTCGTGACTGGCCTCGAGCAAGCGATCTCCGCCGACGGCATCCTCGACGCGCTCACACTCGGTTTGCTGCTCGAGTGCGAGGTTGTACTCGGGGTACGCGCTGCATTCGTCGGGAAAGAGTTCGCTCTCGTGGATTCGACACTGCAACGTCGTCGGGTCGAGAAAAACGCAGGTCGGCAGCCACCGCGGCTCCTCGCGGTCGAAGGGGGCGACCGGCTTCGGCGGTTTCCGGAGGCCCACGAAGAATGCCGGCCGACCTGCGACGGCTGCGATACTGCGTCCGTCTACGTCGACGCCTTCGCTCTCGTCGCGAGCCTCCCAGAACCGCGGGGTGAGCGCGTCGGCTATCCCTGCCTCGAGGAACGCCCGCACTTCGTCGCGAGTCAGCGGGACGAAGTTCGGATCGTCGTCGAGCGGGTCCCGTCCCGGGACCCGCCCGTTCCCGCCGCCCGACGGCTCGCGCCG
Organism: Natrinema halophilum; assembly: GCF_013402815.2. Classification (NCBI taxonomy): domain Archaea; kingdom Methanobacteriati; phylum Methanobacteriota; class Halobacteria; order Halobacteriales; family Natrialbaceae; genus Natrinema; species Natrinema halophilum. The sequence goes on along the minus strand of NZ_CP058601.1, from coordinate 2,658,814 downwards.
ACGCCGGTGCCGGCGCTCGGGATTGGGTTCGACGCCGTTGCCGCCGTCGTCGCCGTCCGACGAGCCGGTCGATTTCGAGGCATCCGCCAGCAGCGGTCGCCAGTCCATGCAACAGCCGGCACAGCCCTCGCAGTTCACCTCCATACAAGGGGGTACGACGGCGGATCGTATAACCGCTGTGCGGATACCGACGACCGGCCGAGTGCCCGGATGTTCGGAGGAACGATTTTCACCGTTCGGAACCCATACGTTCACATGTCGAAGGATTCCTGTGACGGCTGCGGGCGAACGGTCACGGTTTCGGGCGGGATCGCCAACCTCTGGTCGTTCGGGAGGGACGCCGGCACCGTCGGGACCGCGATAACCCTCGAACTCGAGGACGGGACGTCACACCTGCTTTGCTATCCGTGTCTCGAAGCGATCCCCGATTACCCGACCGCCGAGGACGTCGAACGGCTCGAACAGGTCGACGGGGAGTCCTCCACACTCGGCACTCGGTGATTCGATCCGGTGCTCCGCCGGTCGTCGCACTGTCGATCGTTCTTTCGGAGCAAAAAGCGAGGTTCTCGAGTGTTAGGTACTGTCCTCGAGAGTGGATCTCGAGGCAATTTCGAGCGCCTGTCCCTACCATATATTTTTTGCAGACAAGATATATGCGTTCTCCGCCCGAAGAGGGAGCCATGTCGGATCGACCGGGACCGCCTGACGCTACCAGACAGTGGGATTCCGACCGGACGACGTTCCAGCGCGTCTACGATCTTCTCGTCGGCACCACGGAACCCGCATCCGCACGGCAGTTCGCGGAGTGGGCGGACTGTTCGGAGAACGGGGCTCGGCAAGCGCTCGAGCAACTCGTCGAAATGGATATCGCGGACTCAACGGGATCTCGTCCAGCGCTGTATCGGCGGAATCCGTCGTACTTCCGGTGGAAGCGCGTCGAGACGCTTGCACGCGAACACGGTGCAAATACGCTTCGCGCACGTCTGGAGGAACTCATCTCCGAGGACCGCAAACTCCAAGAGAAATACGACGTCCCCGAACCGGACGCTGTCGTCGTCGCAGATGAACCAGCTGAAAACCACGACATGCTTCACGACCGGTGGGACGACCTGACGGAATGGCGAACGATTCGGCGGGATATTACGATCCTGAAGCGGGCAATTCACCGCGCCGAGTCATCGAAGGACGGGCACGTGCCGTCGAAGACGTGACCGGGCGAACCGAAGGCCCGAGTGGACCGCTGGACGTTTCGACGCTCGAAATACTCGCACAGCGTGCAGCGACGCATCCGCTCTGTTTGGACTGGGAGTTTCGGCCTGACAGCATCTCGCCCCGCGTTCTCGAGATACAACTGGACGACGCGCAGTACCCGTCTTTCGTCACCGCCGTTCGAGTCGATGTTCGCTGGTTCGTCGGCGGTGACTACACCGTCCACTACCTCGAATTTCGTCCGAACGAGACCTGGCAATGTCGCTGGGATCGACACCCCAAACCGGTTGGACCCCGGGAACATTTTCATCCGCCACCGGACGCCTCGTCTGATATCGCGTCGACACCACTCGAGTCGGACCATCATCTGGACATTCTCTTCGAGTTGCTGGAGTGGGTCGAAGACCGAATACAGACGATATGCGAGTAGCAGGAGGCGCCTCGAGACCGGTGGCAGCCGCGTTCGCTGGCCGCCGAATCGTGTGCGGATCGGATACGATGGATAGACGGCTGCATTCGGATTCACTGCGACGACCCTGAACCGTGTCGTTCCGATCCATCCCAGGATGACTGCGCGGGCCACCGGTGGACAGCGAAGACAGCACTCGAGACGACCGAGAGACAGCAGGTGTCCTCGGAGCTCAGCCTCGCCGCGGTCTCGAGGGCTGACCGACGACAACCGATCGACCGAGAGACGCACTGGTACCGGAACTCGCACGTACGTTCCGTCGTCGTCTTTAGTGAATCGCTCGAGGCGGTCGATCTGTTTCCCAAGCACGTCTGGATCGACGTGCTCGGAACGCAGGTGCGCGCCTTTCTCGAGTTCGCGCGTCTGGAGTTCGGCGATGCTCGTTAGTTAGCGATCTCGACGGCGGGCTCGAGGACGGGTTTCCCGACCGTCGACGGACACACGTGGTCGGCCGTCATCGGTCACCCTCCCGCGCGTCGTTCCATATTTCGCCGGGCTCGAGTCGCTCGTATACCTGGATCGTCTCCTCGACGTTCCGGATCGCCGGCCCGAGCGACAGCGGCGCCAGTAGCTGGTCGTCGAGCGTCTCGATATCGGCGAGCACTTCCTCGAGACGGACTCGAGTGTGGTCGTGAGCGGTGGGTGTCATGGATGATCGGCCTCCGGGTTCACGATAGCGACTGAGAAATCGACCGACGTCAAGAACAACTCACCATGATCAAGACAGATCGTCGTGATTGCAGTTGCAACTCGTTTCAGGTCCCTATTAGCTCCTGTTTCGAGTTTATCGCCCTTTTTATGGAGTTTTGCTTCCGTTTGTTCGTCAATTCCATCGTTGCCTCGAGAACATTGACCGCGGACGATATCGGTGTTCTCTGCAGCCCTATCCGAAACTTCTTCCGTAGGTGGTATCGTAGTCGTCATTGTCCTTCTACTGGAGGACGCAGGTCGGGTGCTCCAGCACCCGGCCGAGAATTGGTTTCCGGCCATTCTACGCCTCTGCCTACTGATCCACCATCAATACTCTTTAAATTTACGATAGAAACTTCTAATAGGATTTTACAATTGTAACATATTCGTGCCGTTGAGAAGGGTTACTCTTGTAAATGTTGAACAGTAACCAATCACTTGTGACACTCTCCGGCGAGGACCTAAACGAGCTTGATAGGCGGATTCTTGAGTACATGCATGACGGACGAGTCTCGCCAACCCTCATCCGCCGGTTCCTCGAGCAGGATGCCGCGGATGAAAATACCGATGTTAGCGAGGATAATGTCGTCTCGCGCCAGTACATCAATCAGCGGATGAAACGGCTCGCTGAACACGAACACATCGAAAATTTGCTCGATACTGGCGTGTACGAACTTCGTGAAGATCCTCGAGAAGAGAGTAAACAGGATGAGTGACCATCTGGGCCATCAGTATCGACTCACTCCTGAACTGGGTTTCCTATCTCGAACATTTTCCGTCGACTGAGTTCGGGTTTCACTCTATAGTAGTCGGTGAAACGATGTCCCCACCGCTCGCACTGCTGTGGCCAGCGAGTGAGTGGTCTGCGTCACTTCTGAATCTTGGCTACGCCGGTACGCTATTCGAATCCGGCGACTCGAGCGAACGCTTCTGAAACGAGTATTCAAATCAAACCCCGATCACTCACTCGCTGGCCGCGAATTCGCATCGGGGTGTGCAATGACGTTCAACGACTACTATCGTTGACTCTCGCGCACGAAGACGTTCGCATTGAAATTTCGAGGCTGCGTTGGCCTAATCGGCAAGACTTCGAAGGCAATCCAAATCGACGATAATCAAAAACCAATTTCTCGGCCCTCTATGTAACTCAGATCGGGTCACTCTTAGATATCTAAACAGGCAAGATTTCAGCCTAATTTTCGTCGACCCCCCGGGGGAGTAGCGACTATTGGAGGTCGACGGAAAACGATTAGTACGAACGCAGTCTACAAACCCTCATAGCCTGATTTCGGGCATGGTTTCAGACGAACCCTTGTGGGGTTGAAGCATTCAGGACGTTACCAAGCCCGGCTACAGATTAGAGGGTTTCAGACGAACCCTTGTGGGGTTGAAGCCTGTGAGGTATCGCTGGCGTTCAGATTCGCCAGTCGTGTTTCAGACGAACCCTTGTGGGGTTGAAGCGGTCAGATACGGAGAACTCCACTCAATCACTCGGTCAGTTTCAGACGAACCCTTGTGGGGTTGAAGCACCAAGACCGTCCGACTCGGCGCGGATCGGATCGAGTTTCAGACGAACCCTTGTGGGGTTGAAGCCGCTGTCCGGATACGCCATTCCGCACGTCGGACACGTGTTTCAGACGAACCCTTGTGGGGTTGAAGCCTCAAGATTGTCGACTAACTCCCATAGTGCTTGCTCGTTTCAGACGAACCCTTGTGGGGTTGAAGCCTGATAAGTTGGAAATGGGGACAATGGGGACTCTATCGTTTCAGACGAACCCTTGTGGGGTTGAAGCACTGTTCAGATACTCCCAATCCTCTTGCACCGACTGTTTCAGACGAACCCTTGTGGGGTTGAAGCTCAGCCCATTTGGTCTGTGAGAGGCCCTGGTCTTCGTTTCAGACGAACCCTTGTGGGGTTGAAGCCGTTTGAACTGGACGAACTCGCGTGTCATTACGGATGGTTTCAGACGAACCCTTGTGGGGTTGAAGCATGAATAGTACAACATGGATGGTGGGAACCGAACCCGTTTCAGACGAACCCTTGTGGGGTTGAAGCATCAAGAGCACCTACGACGGTATCAAGGGCATCAACGTTTCAGACGAACCCTTGTGGGGTTGAAGCGCCCCATTGATATCTACGTCGCTTCTAATATGCCGTAGTTTCAGACGAACCCTTGTGGGGTTGAAGCCCATAAGGAAACTACGTCTAAGTGGTCTTTCGAAAAAGTTTCAGACGAACCCTTGTGGGGTTGAAGCGCCCCATTGATATCTACGTCGCTTCTAATATGCCGTAGTTTCAGACGAACCCTTGTGGGGTTGAAGCAATGAGAAGTACTATGAAATTGAAATAGCGATAAATGTTTCAGACGAACCCTTGTGGGGTTGAAGCCTGTATATAGGTCTTTGACCTTTCAAAAAGGCAAAGTTTCAGACGAACCCTTGTGGGGTTGAAGCCAGAATAACAAATTCGAGAGTGCAACCGTCGAGACGGTTTCAGACGAACCCTTGTGGGGTTGAAGCCAGAATAACAAATTCGAGAGTGCAACCGTCGAGACGGTTTCAGACGAACCCTTGTGGGGTTGAAGCCGCCGTAAAGATATGTAATGTACGGATTTAAACCGTTTCAGACGAACCCTTGTGGGGTTGAAGCTTGGAGTTTTTCGTACTCCTCGACTTCGGAAATTGGTTTCAGACGAACCCTTGTGGGGTTGAAGCACCGTCACCGCGTCACCGGCCGACCCAGTGCCGTCACGTTTCAGACGAACCCTTGTGGGGTTGAAGCGGGAATATTGGTCTGTCATCGACACCGTCATGTTATCGTTTCAGACGAACCCTTGTGGGGTTGAAGCGAATATCCATGCAAGTGGTGGCGCGACTCGGACCAGTTTCAGACGAACCCTTGTGGGGTTGAAGCCGCCAAAGCGTGATAGTGTCGCCGTCGCGCTCAATGTTTCAGACGAACCCTTGTGGGGTTGAAGCAGTGAATATTCGGATGGTACGACCGCTCCGGGGCCGGTTTCAGACGAACCCTTGTGGGGTTGAAGCAGCTGGTCTCTGACCTCGAGCAAGCTCGACCGATCAGTTTCAGACGAACCCTTGTGGGGTTGAAGCGACTGGTAGACTTATCGCGTGCGAAGCTTTTTGCGCTTGTTTCAGACGAACCCGTGGGATTGAAGCAGAGACAACCATTCGTCGGAGGATAACTCCGCTACCTTTCACCCGAACCTCAGTTGGATTCCCGATCATCTGGTGGTCGGCGAATAGTTTTATGATGTTGCTTTTATAAATCGGAGGCATTCGGATGATTATCAGTAGGGGTGACTATTGACGGTGCGGATCATGGCTCACTTGTCTGCTCGAGCGGATACAGCCTACGACAACGCCTACCATCACAAACTTCGTGGACGATTGTGGCGTGCGCTCGAGGGGACTGCGTATGACGGCCGGCACGATTCCGGTGAGCCGCCGGGGTTCGTAATGTCGAACCCGTTTCCACCGGGGGATATGCGACACGGAGACGAGCGCAATCTGCTCGTCGCCTCGCATGATGAGGAACTTCTCGCGCACGTGGCCGAGGACCTCCTCGATGATCGTGAATTGAACATCGGCGAGATGCCGTTTCACGTCGAGGACGTGACCTCGCTCGAGCCTGACGTCGGCGAACCCGGAACCAGGGGAACGCTCGAGACTGGGACCGGACTGCTCGTTCGAATTCCGCCGTGGCGGTGCGATGAATACGGAATCGACCATCCCGGCGGGGAGACGGCGGTCTTCTGGCAACCCGAGCACACGACCCGGCCGCTCGTGGAACAACTCGAGGCGAACCTCGATAAGAAACATCGGCTGTTCGCACACGAGCATCTACCAGGTCCAAGTGATGTTGACGACGAGCTATTCGACGGCTATGAACTCATCAAGACGTTCGCCGTCCCAGTGACGGTAACCGAAGGGCGGGAGATGACGTACGTCTTGAGCAAGTGGCGGTTCGACTACACGGTCCGAGACGATCACCACCGGCGACACCTGAATCTCGCTCTCGATTGCGGGCTCGGGGAACGAAATTCGCTTGGACTGGGGTTCGTCAACGTCGCTGATCGGACACGACCCGGTGAGACGGAACTCGAGGGAGAGAATGCTTTCGCCTGAGGGGTTTCGAGAGACATATTCCGAAGCGGATTTAGCAGAAGAGTTGCCGAATTCGCCGATTGGATCGCTGAGGGACCTGCAGTACCTCTACGGAAAACTCTACACGCTTGCAACCACGGGCGGCGGCGAATACGCGCCCTACCTTACACCGGATGCTGCGGACGACCTCATCGATACTGAGGACAGTTTGATCGCCGTCAGAGTCGATGTTTCGAATGACCAACCGCGATTGGCTACCGATAATATCGGCCCCATCCAGCTGACGCGATACACGGATGGACTGGTTCAGCAGGTTAGCCACTGCAAGTACTCCGCAGCGCGTGGGATCGACCACAGCGTTACCCATCAGGCTGGCCGAAATAGCGATCCCGAAAAACTTGCACGCTACGCGAAAGAACGGCTGACTGCGTGGGCAATGGATGACGTGGTGCAGAAAGTCGCCGGTGCCCACGATGATGGCTGGATTATCGATCAACTCGCTGAACTCGCGGAGAATGAGCAAGTTCTCGAGTCAATTGAGGACGGTGTGATAAAAAGTCTTGGCGGCGAATCGGCGACGGCACTCTTGACCGTTCAAGTGCGAACTGAACCAAATGGCGAGTATCGTTGGCCCGGTGAAATCGACGTCTTCCTTGAGGCGATGCGTGAACGAAAGCTTTCGAAACTTGTCACCAAAAACAAGGCAAACGATTCCTCGGGTGATGCGACCGATCTCGTCACGGGACGACCATCTCGAACGGTCGGTACCTCCGAAGATCCACAGAATTACTACCTCGGCAAACAGCTCGAGAAATTCCCGGGACTCGACATCGAAGAAGCGTGGCGATCACATCCAATTTCAGAGGATGCCGCAGTGACGGTGATGAATGCCGAGGCATTCGTCGAGGCCTGTACGTACCGGACATTTGGGACAAAAGTGTACTACCTTCCATACTTTTTCGGTCGCATATCGCCCGAGAAAGCGTACAACCTGTACGGACTACTCTATCGAGCATTGTCGGGTGACGAAGACACGACTCCGATCGAGGATGCGTATATTAAACGGCGTGAACTCGACATCGATGAGGCCGATCTCCGGTTCTACGTCTCCGCCGTGATGCCGCATCAGATGTCACGGTACGATGTCTTCGGCGAAACGCTAAATGGACGGCTCCAATATCCACGAGAACTTGCTTTCACTCACAATCGTCTTGTCGAGAACATCTCCGCATTCAACACTCAGAACGACTGGACGGCTCCGTTGCCGACGAACGAGTCATGGGATCTGATTTCGACTAATAACCAACGGCTCCATTCCGTCTCGACGGGCTGGTACTTTTATCAGACATTCGGCGAACGCGACGATGCTGACGCTGATGCCGACGACCCGCGGATCGAGGCGCTCGTCAGTGTGTTAGGCGGCGAGCCAATCCCCGTTGAGATACTCCTCGGGGAGTACGTCGATCGTATCATCAGCGAGGAAACCGACGACGAGTACGACGAATTCCCGTCGTTTCTGGTCGCGAGCCAGTTTGCCCAACTGTGCGCATTGGCCGACGGTGATCTCGGGTTATTGACAACGACCGATCCGAGTAAAGAACCAATCACACGAGAACCGCGCTACGAAGAACACACAATGGACATACCAGACAGCTTAGCTACCGACGGGGGCTACCCCGCCGAGACGAAACTTGAATCGTTCATCGAAGACACACCTGCGCTCACTCCCCTGTCCGGTGAAGAGTCGGTCACGAGTGAACGACGGGGCGCGTTCCTGTTAGGCGCGCTCGTAGGCGATATCGGGAGCTATCAGGAATACAGTGAAGATCGTTCGACGACACTGGTCGATCAATACCCAGTGAAGTCTATTACTCGGTCGCGGATCAAGAAGATAACCCAAGAAACGATCGCAAAGACGCTCACCTATACCCGCCAAGAGAAGAAGGGAGGGAAATCCTATCCCGGGACGAAAGCTGAGCACATTGTCGATCGGCTCCGCGAGACGATCCTCGATCCCGACCCAGATGAGTGGGAGATTGGTACCGACGATCTCCGGTTCTACTACGCACTTGGAATCACCTACGGCATGAACGATCATCCCGACTGGAACCAGACAGAGACCGACCAACAAGCAGACCTCGAGGAGGATTATTAATATGTCAGACACAACCGATACCGTTCAGAATCGCTCAGAAATGGTCTTCCTGTATGATGCTGTCGATGCGAACCCTAACGGGAATCCGCTTAGTGGTGCGAATCGGCCGCGGATCGATCCACAGACCCAGCAAGCAATCGTCACCGACGTTCGATTAAAGCGGTATATTCGCGATCAACTCGACGATGACGGTCACGGAGTCTATATCCGAAACGTCCAGGAAGATGGGAACCGGTACACACGAGGAGAATTGCTTGAGGATCGGCTGAAAGACGTCAACTATGACGAGTACGATCTATCAGACGACGACGAAGCTGATCAGTTTCGCGAGGATATTTTCGGTGAATTCCTCGAAAACAGCGTCGACGTTCGTTACTTCGGTGCGACTATGTCGGTCGATACCGACGACGAATACGCAAAGCACCTGCCGGATCACTTCACCGGTCCCGTTCAATTCTCGCCGGGGAAATCGATTCACGCCGTCAACGAGAACGAAGAGTACGACAGCCTGACAAGCGTGATCGCGACTCAGGAGAACAAACAGCAGGGTGGATTCGATCTCGACGACCATCGCATCCAGTACGGTTTAATCCGATTCCATGGGCTCGTTGACGAACACGGTGCCAAAGATACGAAACTTACCGAAGGCGACGTCGAGCGGATTGACACGCTCTGTTGGCGTGCGATCAAAAATCAGACCATCAGTCGGAGCAAGGTTGGGCAGGAACCTCGCCTCTACTGCCGAGTCGAGTACGCTGAGGAAAGTTTCCATCTCGGCGGACTCGACAGAGATATCGAACTCGACGGCGATCAGTCGAAACCCGATGAGGAACTTCGCACTGTTCGGGACTTGACTCTCGAGATAGACGATTTCGTTAGCCGTCTCGAAAATGCAAGCAGCCGGATCGAGCGGGTTCGAGTTGTTGCAAGCGACGTCCTGGAACTTTCTCACGACGGTGAGGTCGGCGGGCCCGAGGTGTTGTACAGTGCTCTCCGTGACGCCATCGGACCAGACGCCGTTGAAGTCGTTGATGTATACGACGAACACACTGCAACTCTCCCGGATGACACCAACTAACGATGGGGCAGGAATCGCTTGAACAGTGGTCGAATGATGGTGATAACGGCGAAAGCGCTGATTCCACCGAGGTTCCGGATCGCTGCCTTTCCATTACCATCCGGGGACCGTGGGGGCACTTTCGGCGGATCGAAGGCAATATCGTCAAGCAGACCTACCGGATTATCCCACGAACGACAGTTGCGGGGCTACTCGCCGCCGTTATGGGGATCGAACGGGATGGTTACTACGAGTTGTTTTCGCCCGGCAACTCGGCTATTGCGATCGAACCCGTTCGCGAGATCCGAACGATCAACATGCCGATGAACACCCTCTCCACGTCAGCCGGGAATCTCCAATCGCTCAATGGTCGCGGAAAAATCAGCGTGAAGCTACCAGATCCTACGACGCTTCGCCAGCAACACAACTACGAGGTCCTCGTGGAACCAGCCTATCGCATCGATGTTTCACTTGCAAATGACGAACGCTATCGCGAACTCCGAAATACCCTTGAGGCGGGAAAAAGTCACTACGTTCCCAGTCTTGGCCTCTCCGAGCACCTCGCAGAAATCGAGTATCACGGCAATTTCGAAGTCGAAACTGACCACGGGGGCGATCAAACCGAAGTGAACTCCGCCGTTCCGAACGCCGTCGAAGATGTCGTTCTCGAGCCGGGGACACGATGTCAGGTCGAGGAATCGCCTGCGTTCATGAGACGTGATGCGGGCGGTCGAACGACTGCCGGATTCACGGCGTACACGTACAATCCTGACGCCGGTCCGCTCACGGTCAAGAACGTCGACCCGGCCCGAGTCGACGGTCGGACCGTGGTGTTCGTCTGAAATGCCAATTCGGTATTCTCATCCCCCGGAAGAGAAACACAATGGTGTTCATCTTTTCGATCACTTGGAAGATGTCGCCGAGCGGGTCCGATACGTAGTTCCTGCGGATGCAAAGACGCCTGCCGAAGAACCGATTCGGGATATCGTCGAGACGATTGCGTACGTTCACGACTTCGGGAAGGCGACGACCTACTTCCAGCAGTACCTTGGAGTGGTATCCGGGAGCCCAAAATTTGAGCAGTTACGATATCACGCGCCAGTCGGCTCTTTCGCCGCATACTATGCTCTCAAGGCTCGGGGGTTCGACACTGAAACCTGCCTGGCAGGCTTCGTTGCTGTCGCAAAGCATCATGGTACGTTACCAGACATCCCGAAATACGTGTTTGAACGCTCTCATCGCCGTAGTAACGTTTCGGAAGGGAACCAGAATGCTGCGGAAAAGCAGCAGGCCATGATCGCGATGCAACTCGATGACATAAACGACCACGTACCCGAACTAGCTCAGGAGGTGTTCGAGACGGCAACGGCAGGGGCCGGATCGTGGAACTCGTTCCGTACCGAATTCGGTGATCTACTTGGGGAGATCGAATCGACTGTCGCAACGAGTGGTACCGGTGTCGGAATCAACAGAGAGGCGGTATCCGAGTCCTGCTACGCGCTGGTGCTCGAGTGCTGGGGATCGCTTGTCCTCGCGGATAAGACGAGCGCTGCCTCGGCGGCGAACAGTGTTGGGCCATCTGCTGGCACTTACGAGGCAAAGAAACCAACTCTTGAACAGCTGAACGGGTACGTCGATGATCTCGAGCGAGAGTCAAGTTCCGATCCGGACGGCACTCACAGCGAGCGCCTGAACTATCACCGATCGCGTGCTCGAGCGGCCGTTCTCGAGAACGCCGGGAAATTCGCTAATGAAGGCGGGGGCGTTGCAACGCTTACGCTTCCGACGGGGATGGGGAAGACGTTGTCCGGACTCTCAGCAGGGCTTAAAGTTCGAGACCGACTCGACGGTCAGCGTATCATCTACGCGTTGCCCTTTACCAGTATCATCGACCAAGTGATCAACGAGGCTGAGGACGTTTTCAAAACTGACACTACAGGCCGACTCCTCACTGCCCACCACCACCTTTCGGAAACGACGATTAACGACAATGATCCCGACGTTGCTGACGAAAATGACGACGTCGCCGGAATACTTGCTGAGAGTTGGCGCGCTGGACTGACAGTGACAACGTTTGTACAACTGTTCGAGAGCCTCGCAGGACCGTCTAATTCACAATCGATGAAACTTCCTGCTCTCAGAAACAGCGTGGTTATTCTTGACGAGCCACAAAGCCTCCCTCTCGAGTGGTGGAAGCTCGTTCCGCGCCTCGTGTCGATTCTCACGGACCGCTACGATGCAACGGTCATCGCGATGACCGCAACACAGCCCCGGTTATTCGACGATGCGACCGAACTCGTTGACAATCCGGACAGACACTTCGAGGCCGCTGAACGCGTGCACTATCACCTCGACCCATCGACAGAGCGGTATATCGCTGATCAGGCAAATCCAAAACCCTATGCGGAAGCAATTTCGGAGGTCAATGACGCATTCGAGGCTGACGATTCCTCACTAGTGGTCTGTAATACAATCGACAGTGCGAGAAAATTCACGGAACACGTTACTACTGCGAATCCGGAACTGGTGAACGTCGGTCAGGTATATGCCGAGCAACTCAAGGCCACCGATGACGCCGATGATATCGACCCTACAGCGATCGCCGGTCAAGTTACGACTATCGGGGACCGATCACTGCTTCATCTCTCGACTCGGCTTCGTCCGATAGATCGACTCCATCTCATCGAGACGGCGAAAACACTCACCGAGTGTGATCACACACTCGCGACGGTGTCAACCCAACTTGTCGAAGCAGGCGTCGATATCAGCTTCGACCGCGTCTATCGAGATCTCGCCCCTATTGACAGTATTGTCCAGGCGGCTGGCCGCTGCAACCGTTCGTTTGAACAGGATCGAGGTGACGTTACTGTCTGGTGGCTTGATGCACCCGATGACCAAAAAAAGACACCAGCCGAAGCGGTGTACAACCGGGGGACGTCACTCCTCCCGGTCGCCGCCGAAACTCTGGAATCCGTTCGATCCGACAGTAATTCTCTTGGGGAGATGGTTGTCTCTCGGACAGCCGTCGATCAATATCACAAAAAATTACATCATGAGAAAAACGTCGGAAAGGAAGAGTTTGTCACGTATGTTGACGAGGCGAGGGGTGATAAACTCGCATCGCTATCGCTTATCGACCAGCGCCACGTAGTTGACGTGGTCGTCTGCCGAACAACTAACGAACGCGAGATTGTCGATTCGATCCAGGATGCATTTGATCAATACGAATTCTCGAAGATAAACCCGCTCCTCGACGAACTACGGTCGAGACAGGTTTCAATTCCGGTCTACCAGCCTGATTCGAAAGAAGCACGTGAACTTATGGACCTTCCCCCAGTTCATCACGAAACGAATCTCCGCTACGTCGATCCATCGAGACCGGAATTCAAGAACTTCTTCGATCCTACTACTGGGTTCGTCGTCCCTGACAACACCGTAGAACGCCGGTTCCTATGACGGAAACCGATCCCGTTACCCGTCTACTCGAGACTGCTCGCGGGAATCCTGTTGATAACCCGTTTCGTGTTACGGGCGTGATGATGCAGTATTACCACGTTTGTAAGCGCGAACTCTGGTTCGAATCGCGTAATCTCGAGATTGACCGTGAAAACCCTACCGTCGTCCGCGGGACTCGCATAGATAATACGGCTTATGATGAAAATCGGCGCAATCTCCACCTCGGGATGATCTCGATTGACTTACTTGAAGACGGTCGTGTCATCGAGGTCAAACCTTCTTCGGCGCTTACAAAACCTGCGAAGATGCAACTCTCGTACTACCTCTGGTACCTCGAGCAGATTGCCGAAGTCACGACGGATGGCGTGCTCGCTCATCCTAAAGAACGCAATCGTGAATCGGTCGAACTCACAGACGAACGGAAGATGAAAGTCGAAGATGCGATTCGGGGAATCTACGACGTGGTGAGCAAAGAAATGCCGCCACCCGCCGTGGAGAAGCCGTTCTGTGATTCCTGTGCGTACCACGATTTCTGCTGGTGTTGACAATGGATCGGAATTACCACGTGTTTTCAGACGGACGAATTGAACGTAAGGACGACACTATCCGGCTCGTGACAGACGGTGATGAGAAGAAGCACCTCCCAATCGAAAACGCCGAAGCACTGTTCGTTCACGGTCAGATCGACTTCAATACCCGGCTGATCTCCTTTTTGAACGACCAAGGTGTGGCCCTGCATGTCTTCGGATGGGAAGATTACTACGCTGGATCAATAATGCCCGAGCGAGGCCAAACCTCCGGTCAAACAGTCGTCTCGCAAGTCCAAGCCTACGATGATACCGAACATAGACGAGAACTGGCTGCATCGATCGTCTCGGGAAGTATTCACAATATGCGATCAAATGCAGTCTATTACGACAGTCGTGATCGCGATCTCGAGGCCGAAATTTCTGCCCTCGAGCAAGCTGCTTCTCGTATTGATGATGGTCTACCCATTAACGAATTGATGGGAATCGAGGCGACCGCTCGAAAAGCATACTACCGCACGTTCAACGAGATTTTACCCGAAGAGTTTCGCCTTTCGAACCGTGAATACAATCCGCCACCCAACGAGATTAATAGCTTGATCTCGTTCGGAAATTCGTTGGTTTACGCGAACTGTGTGTCTGCGATACGAGCGACTGCACTCGATCCCGCGATCAGCTACCTTCACGAACCTGGTGAACGCCGCTATTCACTGTCTCTCGATCTTGCAGACCTATTCAAACCGATACTCGCGGATCGCGTTCTCTTCCGCCTCGTCAATCGAGGGCAGATCACTCGAGATGACTTCGAAACCGAACTAGGTTCGTGTTTGCTGACCGAACACGGCCGCGAAACCTATTCTAAAGCGTTTGAAGAGACGCTCGAACGAACCGTCGACCATCCAAACTTAAATCGAAAGGTTAGCTATCAATATCTATTACGGCTCGAGGCGTATAAGCTCAAGAAGCATCTCCTTGCTGGCGAACGGTACGAACCGTTCAAGCGGTGGTGGTAAGATGTACGTGATAATGGTATACGATCTCCAGGCAGATCGAACGCACAAAGCGCTGAAACTCGGCCGACGGTATTTGACCCACGTTCAAAACTCTGTCTTGGAGGGGGAGATATCGGATGGTGATCTACAACAACTTCGTGGGGAGATCGAAGACCTGCTTGAACCCGGTGAATCGACCATCATCTATGAGCTTTCATCAGATTCTCTTCTCAATCGAACCGTCTTCGGTGAGGATCCGACAGAAGACCAGCGGTTCCTATAGTGGGAGAATATCATCGACCCCCCGGGGTCAATCGACTATTGGAGGTCGACGGAAGTTCTTTATCGTGACCTCCACACTTAGGGTCTGTAGCCCGAATACAGGGCATGGTTTCAGACGAACCCTTGTGGGGTTGAAGCCTACGACGGCGTCGCACCGGGATCGAACCTCTATGGTTTCAGACGAACCCTTGTGGGGTTGAAGCGTCGACATAGGTCACGATCGCCCGGCGCTGTTCGGGCGTTTCAGACGAACCCTTGTGGGGTTGAAGCAAACACACGCCGGATACCCATCAAGATGACTGATGTTTCAGACGAACCCTTGTGGGGTTGAAGCGGCGGGCCTTTGCTATCCGCAATCACGTCTGTCGGGGGTTTCAGACGAACCCTTGTGGGGTTGAAGCTTGCGCGCGAGCCACCAGAACCCCAGTCCAAGAGGGGAGTTTCAGACGAACCCTTGTGGGGTTGAAGCGTCCTGATAACTTTCAGATCCATAGTGTATCAGATCGTTTCAGACGAACCCTTGTGGGGTTGAAGCGACCGTCAGATCAACCGTATCCCGGAACGTGTCGACGTTTCAGACGAACCCTTGTGGGGTTGAAGCGATTGATGTTTGACCGTTCCCCACTGGTTGCCATCGTTTCAGACGAACCCTTGTGGGGTTGAAGCGTCCGCTACCGTCGCGGAGATGGCGATATCGCCATTGTTTCAGACGAACCCTTGTGGGGTTGAAGCCCCCTGAAATATAGTTGATGACCCATAGTTTAGTTGTTGTTTCAGACGAACCCTTGTGGGGTTGAAGCCTAGATTTCCGGTGTTGACGCTAGCCAAACATCCGGGTTTCAGACGAACCCTTGTGGGGTTGAAGCGATCGCCTCTGGTGCCGCTATCGGGCTGTTCACAACCGTTTCAGACGAACCCTTGTGGGGTTGAAGCAAACTCTGGCAGAAAGGCATGCTCGTGGCGGAGTGGTTTCAGACGAACCCTTGTGGGGTTGAAGCTTACATTACGACGCGGCATAGCCGGATATGAACCCGTTTCAGACGAACCCTTGTGGGGTTGAAGCTTCACGGAAGACGAGATTAGAAGTATCGTCCAGACTGTTTCAGACGAACCCTTGTGGGGTTGAAGCCCCATCTGCTCGAGCCCGATTCAAAACACTATCGTTTCAGACGAACCCTTGTGGGGTTGAAGCGGTCTAAGATTGACTCTCTGACTGAACGAATCCAGGTTTCAGACGAACCCTTGTGGGGTTGAAGCTTTCGTAAAGAACACGTAGTAATGAAAGTGAGTGAAAGTTTCAGACGAACCCTTGTGGGGTTGAAGCAAACTCGACTACAGTTACCGTCTCGTTCGGGGTCCAGGTTTCAGACGAACCCTTGTGGGGTTGAAGCCGACGACACACCTGCAGCGTCCACCAAAGACTTCGTGTTTCAGACGAACCCTTGTGGGGTTGAAGCTCCATGGATTGTTTCGTGAATAGACCATGGTTTTATGAATGTTTCAGACGAACCCTTGTGGGGTTGAAGCCCTACGTACCAGTGTGTTGTAGTCATGATTTAGACGGTTTCAGACGAACCCTTGTGGGGTTGAAGCATCTGGCCCTGGAAGGTATCCGTCTCAATAGCAACCGTTTCAGACGAACCCTTGTGGGGTTGAAGCTCCGAAAGAATCCACACAATGACTGTTGTAGCAGCAGTTTCAGACGAACCCTTGTGGGGTTGAAGCGGCCGGTTGCGGATGATCCCGCCATAGGTCATGTGGCGTTTCAGACGAACCCTTGTGGGGTTGAAGCTCCGAACTCGTAAACGCTGCAAAGCGTGGCGACGGTTTCAGACGAACCCTTGTGGGGTTGAAGCAGCGGGCCGCGGGGAATCCTCATGTCGGCGATGTTGTTTCAGACGAACCCTTGTGGGGTTGAAGCCCCGCCAGCGTAGCCGGTCATTTCGGACCAGCGGTTTCAGACGAACCCTTGTGGGGTTGAAGCCCCGCCAGCGTAGCCGGTCATTTCGGACCAGCGGTTTCAGACGAACCCTTGTGGGGTTGAAGCAATGGTACGTGAATTACCGGAGGTGGTACGATGAGTGTTTCAGACGAACCCTTGTGGGGTTGAAGCGTCGCGAGTTGGCGGCGTGCTGACCAGCCCGTTCGGGTTTCAGACGAACCCTTGTGGGGTTGAAGCGGAAGAGCGAACAGATCGCTCGAGCACGAAGTACGGCGGTTTCAGACGAACCCTTGTGGGGTTGAAGCACCTTGGGGTACCAGAGGGCGGCCACCTCAACCTCGGTTTCAGACGAACCCTTGTGGGGTTGAAGCTAACGCTTTGTTTTCTGTGGTCATTGTTATTATCGAGTTTCAGACGAACCCTTGTGGGGTTGAAGCTCGCGGTCGAACCCAGTCGCCGGCGCTGCCGTGCTCGTTTCAGACGAACCCTTGTGGGGTTGAAGCTCCATGGAAAAATACCTGCAAACGAATATTACGGTTTCAGACGAACCCTTGTGGGGTTGAAGCATCCCACGGAGCACCGCCGTTGCGCGCGAAGAGGAAGGTTTCAGACGAACCCTTGTGGGGTTGAAGCGTCCTCGAGATTGTCGAGTTGCTTGCGTTCGAACGTTTCAGACGAACCCTTGTGGGGTTGAAGCCTCTTCGAATTCATCCGCCAAGCAGTTATTGCAGATGGTTTCAGACGAACCCTTGTGGGGTTGAAGCTCCAGGCGTCGGTGCAAGCGGGCGTCGAGTCCCTCCTGTTTCAGACGAACCCTTGTGGGGTTGAAGCATGCAGAACCACCCACATCGTCCGGGTCCATCTTGCGGTTTCAGACGAACCCTTGTGGGGTTGAAGCGCCAGGTCTCGAGCACTGTCCGGAGGACCTTGTTCGAGTTTCAGACGAACCCTTGTGGGGTTGAAGCCCCCGGAAATCCATGTCAACGGTCGTGCCTTCAGGGTAGTTTCAGACGAACCCTTGTGGGGTTGAAGCTTATCCCGTGTGAGGCAGACGATTCGTCTATTCTGGCCGTTTCAGACGAACCCTTGTGGGGAGAGAGCGATCGACTGGCTCGGTATATCGAGGAGGAGCGCAGGCGTTTCAGACGGACCCTCGTGGGGTATCTCGAGACGATGCCCTTTCAGCTCGAGGTCGGAGACGAAGCCGTTCACGAACCGGGACACATCGAAGTCGAAGCGCCACTGGCGTTCCTCGAGAGCTTCCTCGATCAGCTCCCCGATGAATGTCAAAAAATGACCGAATACTGAGTCTGCCGTCCCGTACGTCGGAACCGAGCAGAGGTGTCGAGGTATCTTTGCAGCGGTCGGCGTTGCCACCGACCGCCGCGCCCATGACAGATAGTTCGGCCGACGGACACACCGTGGGAGCGTGAACACGGGCGCAGTCCGTCACCGAAGTCACGGCACACCCAACGCCGCGAGCGGAAGGGGTGGGATTCGAACGCCACGAGGCATAGTGCCGCCGCGGAACCAATGGCACCGCGGTGCTCTTCCGCTGAGCGACCCTTCCGTACTGCAAGCCGAGGACGGATTTCGTATTTGTAATCGGTCGGCTACCCGTCCGGTTGTTCGAACCCGAGTCCCGTAGGCGGTCGATACCGTCAGGTAGACGCCGGTTTCGATATCGCTCGAGGGTGGTCACTATCGAGAATCGCCCGACGCAGCGTCGCTTCAGTCGGCGCGACGGTTCGCAGCATTTAGGACGCGGCCGTGCGGTAACTCGAACGGTGAACCCCGAGCGGATCTTCGATGCGTTTCCCGCGCCGAGCTATCGCGGGGCGCAGCAACAGGCCCTCCGTGACGTTCGCGACGCCTTCGCGGCCGGCAACGACGTCGTCCTCGTGCGCGCCCCGACGGGTAGCGGGAAGTCTTTGCTCGCCCGCGCAGTGGCCGGCTGCGCCCGTCGCGCCGACGAGGGCGATCCGAGCGACGCCACGGGTGCGTACTACACGACCCCGCAGGTCTCCCAGCTGGACGACGTCGCGGCCGACGACCTGCTGGCCGATCTGAACGTCATCCGCGGCAAGTCAAACTACTCCTGCATCCTGCCGAATGAGCGGAATACGCCGGTCAATCAGGCACCTTGCGTCCGCGAACGTGGGTACGACTGTTCCGTGAAACACCGGTGTCCGTACTTTTCGGATCGAGCGATCGCATCGAACCGGGAGATCGCGGCGATGACGCTCGCCTATTTCATGCAGACCGCGGGCAGCGAAGTATTCCGGACCCGTGACGTCGTCGTCGTCGACGAGGCCCACGGTCTCGCCGAGTGGGCGGAGATGTACGCGACCATTCAACTGGGGCCGCGGACCGTCCCGTTCTGGGACGACCTCCGCGTTCCGGAGGTCGAGACCGTCGAGCGGGCGGTCCGCTACGCCGAGAACCTCGCAGGAACCTGTACGCGCCGGAAAGACGAACTACTCGCCCAGGATTCGCTGTCCCCAGCCGAGGTGCGCGAACGCGACCGGCTGCAGGAACTCATCGGCGAACTCGAGTGGTTCGTCTCCGACTTCCGCGATCCGCAGAGTCCGACGACGTGGCTGGTCGACCAGTCTGACCCCGCCGGGAGCCGTCGAGCGGCCGCCGAGGATGACGAGAATGATGACGACCCACAGGGCGGTCCGCTGACGGTCAAGCCGATGAACCCCGAAAAATACCTCCAGCACACCGTCTGGGACCGCGGCAACAAGTTCGCGCTGCTGTCGGCGACGATCCTCAACAAGGACGCGTTCTGCCGGCAGGTCGGGCTCGATCCGGAAACCGTCGCACTGATCGACGTCGATCACACGTTCCCCGTCGAGAACCGGCCGCTGTACGACGTCACGCAGGGAAAGATGACCTACGGGCAGCGATCGGAGACGACGCCGAAGATCGCCCGAACGATCGTCCGGCTCATGCAACGTCACTCCGACGAGAAGGGCCTCGTCCACGCACACTCCTACGACATCCAGGAGCGCCTGGCCGACCTCCTGGCCGACTTTGGCGTCGGCGACCGAATTCGTGTCCACGACCGCGACGGTCGCGACGCCGCCCTCGAGGCCTGGACGGCCACAGACGATCCCGACGTCTTCCTCTCGGTGAAGATGGAAGAGGCGCTCGATCTCAAGGGCGATCTCTGTCGTTGGCAGGTTCTCTGCAAAGCGCCGTTCCTCAACACCGGCGACTCGCGAGTGGCTCACCGCCTCGAGGAGGGCCAGTGGGCGTGGTACTATCGGACGGCGCTTCGGACCGTCATTCAGGCCTGCGGCCGGGTCGTCCGGGCGCCCGACGACTACGGCGCGACGTACCTCGCCGACTCGAGCCTGCTCGATTGCTTCGAACGCGCTCGGACGGACATGCCCGACTGGTTCGAAGCGCAGGTCGACCGGATGGAACAGCCGACCCTGCCGGCGTTCGACCCGAACGAAGCGCTGGGGGACGGCGCCTCGAAACCGGGGACAGGAACGAAGATGGGAACCCAGCCGACTGGGGGTTCGGACGGGACTGAGGCCGCCGAACGGGGAGACGCAGACCGCGGGACGTCTCGGTCCAGTCGATCGCGGCGTTCATCGCGCTCGAGTCCGCTTGCTGACGTCTGGGACACGGACGAATAGTGGGACGGAGACGAGCAGTTAGCGCCTTCTCGGCCCTACATCCCGCTCGTTAGAGAATTGCGGTCGCACCCCAGGCGACCATCGAAGACACCATGAGTAGTGCGAATACGAGGGCGATGAGCTGATTTCTGTCCATGAACGGAGGGATTCGCTCCGCAAGTATCAATGTCACGACCCCCACCGCTTCTGCGCTACCGGATGTCGTCGGTTCGGACACCGATGGTTGCTGGACTGGTCGGTTTGGGACAGGTCGCTGACTCGAACCGCTCGTCGACCACGGTTCGATCGGCGCCGCGCTGTAGCACTTAGCATGGCTATTTTCGGGGGATTCCGATCAACCCGCCCGGCACCGTCGGCGGCCGCCTCGAGGCGCTCTCGGGTCGAGAGATCGTGTTCAGCTACCTCCGGTGCGCTTCGACTGGACGGACCCTAGCCGCCTTCCAGGCGGGGGTATCCCGCTGCGGATGCTCGCTACCACACCGAAGACGAACGCCAACAGGCAGTAATAGGGATTCTGACGATGGAAAACCCTGGTCACATCGTCCAGCATGGACATATTGAAGCCCACGCCGAGAACGATCGCACTACTCGAACCGAGCATCGACGACGACGTGTGCAACACCTGCGCTGTGACTCTTCACACGCCGCTTCTCGAGCACCTCGAGTTCCCGTCCGGCTTCGTCTGCAGCCCGTTCGAGTCGCTCGAGCGGTCGGTCCCACAGCAGGGGTTCGGGGGTCGCTTCGTGGTAGTGGACGACGCCGCCGGGGACCAGCGCCTCGAGGGCGGCCGGGAGGAACTCGTGTGCCTCGTCGGTTCGCGTCCCGTGGTCGGAATCGGTCTCATCTGCGGCAGTGCCATCCGACCTGCCGTAGTAGCCCATGACGACGCGATCGGCTTCGATTTCGCCCGCGACCTCTCTGCAGTCTGTCATATATGCGTCGACCCGGTCGCTGACGTCGTTGAGCATGGCGTTTTCGAGCAGGTAGCGGAAGGCAGCCGGGTTGATCTCGGTCGCGGTGACCCGCGCACCGGCCCTGGCCAGCGGCAGCGTGAAGTAGCCGATGCCGGCGAACATATCGAACACCCGGTCGTCGGCCACGGACTCGAGGTCGCCCATTCGAGCGCGCTCGGCCTGGTTTCCGGGGGCTAACATCACCGACGCGGGATCGAGCCCGTATCGGGTTCCATGTTCCGTGTGGATCGTTTCCGTGTTCCGTTCACCCGCCAGGTGCCGGGTTTGGGGCTTCCGATAGGTCCCCGCTTCGCCGTCGGTGGCGATCCCTTCGTCGGCGAGTACGCTGTCTGCCTCGCCGTGTAACTCGAGCAGCGCTTCGCTGAGTTCGGTTTCGTCGGGACAGTCTTCGGGAACTGTCACGAGAATCACCGATCCGATCACCGCCCAGGAGCCGGGTGCGGATTCGAGTTCCTCGTCGCTCCAGCCCCGCTCTGTGAGCAGGGACTCGAGAGTCGCATTTCTGAACTCTGGTTCGAGCTGACGGATCACCTCGCGAACGCTGGTACGCTGGGGAGGTTCCTCGACTGGGAGTGCAACGTGTGCATCGTCGTACTCTCGCACGCATCGCGACTCGTCGTAGACGCCTTCGCTCCGGAGCGATTCGATGGCGATGTCGGCTCGAGGCTTCGCTATGACTGCGCTAAGGTATTCGTCGTGACACATCTGGGATGGTACGTCTGCGTGTACCTGGGTCTCTGCCGCGAAATAATGACGGTGACGGCGAAAAATCTGTCGACACGGTAGCGATCACCCGAAAACGATCGTCGGATTCACTGCCCAGCGATGCTTCTCTCACGAAACCGATGCCGCCCGGAGCGGTCGATTGGGGCACTCTACCGTGTCGAATCTCCCGCGAAAAGTCCGACCGATCGTAGCCGCTTCGAGGAACCCCTCCGGACTTCGGCGTCCCGTAACTCGTGGCTGTTCTCCGTTGGCAAGCTAGTTCGCCGTATTGCACGCAGTTGGTCACAGTATCTGATACGTCCCGTTTCGCTGCTGTGGTTGGATACCCGATAACGCACCGTACGAGGTCGGTTTCGCCTCCAATTCGACGGCAACAGCGTGGCCACCGAGAGGACTTTCGACGGCGTCATTGACTCGTACTCCCTCGACGTACACGAACGTCGCGAAAGAAGTGGTATCAGTCGCCGGATCGAACACGTATTTGGTCTCTCTGGGGCTAATCTTCGTTTTCGAGATGAGATTGTCCGAGAGACTGATCGCAACTGCGCCTCGAGCCAGAGAATACGGATCTGCCACGTGTGTGCGCATTATCTCACTCCTTTCCAGAGCCGCTCCGATAAGACGTCTGGGACCCAGAACCTCTTCGACGACGCCTAGGGGTGTATCGTGACGAATCGTTTCTTCGACGAGTCTCTCATCTGCTAGTTCTTCGTAGCGGGTAATACCGTACTCTGACGAGTCAACACTGTCACGCGGGTCCGACACGAATCCGATTTTGACCTGCGTTTCCGGAGCGTCCGGATTCGGGGGAGTGATACTCGCGTCTCCGATCGGCGTCAATCTGAGACTGATTTCGCCGAGATTTCCCACTGATGGCCTGGCCATACGGGGCGTCTCAGTAACCTCCGTGGTGGAAAAGAGCGGGTGTGCTCTCTTGACGAAAACGCCTGCTACGTCGAAGGTGTAGGGGTCACTGCTAGCGGTCGATTCTCGACAGCGAAACGCCATCTCGACGTATTTTTTCTCTCGCTCGTCGTTTCGGCCGTCGCCTCCTCCTCCTGGCTCACTGAATTTTGCGCCCGCTCCGAACGAGATGTTTCCTCCCAGTAACCCGGCACAGACTGTTCCCAATCCGGACAAGTACTCTCTCCGTCGCATCAGAATAGATTATGCAGAAGATAGTTAAAAACTTATCAAATAATGGCTTCACAAACGGCGCTACTGCGGATGAATCTATTCCCCAGGTCCTTCTCGCGGCATGACGTGGAGACCGGCGCGGCTCTTCAGTACCGGCACAGTCTCGGCATTCGGATCGAAGTAGTCCGGCCGTGCGATGGTCTTCGACTGGAACGTCTCCGGATCGAGGACCTGCACGGCGTTGTCGTCCTCGACGGTGACGACCGTCGTCTCGATGGCATCCTCGAGCCGGCCGAGTCTGCGGGCTTCGGGCGACGTCCCTTCTTCGTAACTCGCCTCGTAGCGCTCACCGGTCGTCGCGCGGACGCCCTTGAGGTTGCCGCGAGCACTGCGGACGATGACCGGGCCGCCGTCGTCATCGGCGAGGTCGATGACGTCGCCGGGCGTATACGGTGGCAGGCGGACGGCGAACGTGACCCGATAAACCTCGTTACCGTCCTCGTCTTCGGTCACGAGCGTTTCGGCGTCGGTGACAGTGCCGCCGAACTCCTCGATCATCTTGTTTGCGATCTTCTTGCCGATTTTGTTGGTCGAGACCTTGATATTCAGACCGTCGGGGGTCTCGTTCGTCTCTGTGACGAAGGCGTTGCGGTCGCCCGTCGCTTCCATGTCGGCGACGATGGTAGTGGCGATCTCTTCTGCACGCTCGATTTCTTCGGTCGTCGGGGTACGGTCCTCGGCGCGAATCTGGACGATGCTTGCGTAGTAGTCGCCGGCGATCCGGCCACAGCGAGTGCAGGTCTGTCGGGAGATTTTGACTGGAATCGTTACCTGCTCGTCGACGGGCGTCCCGCGGACGACGCCCGTGAAGTAACAGTGCATGCGTATCGTGTTCTGGTCGACCTGTTCGGGTTCGATCTGCCAGGCGACGTCTTCGACGTCGACGTGGACACCGAGCGCCTCGCTGACTTCTTCGATGGCGATGTCGGTGTAATCTTCTGCGCCGACATCGACCCATCGATTTCCCCGATAAACCGCCCCGCACCGCGAACAGACGCGAACGTCTATTCTGTCCGGTGCGTCCACGAAGTCGAAGTCATCGAAGTAACACGAATCGCAGAGTTCGACCTCGGCACCTGGTCGTAGCGGATCGTTTGCGTGCCCACTGGCACGTTCGGAGGTGACTTCATCCGGGCCGTCGTCCGCGTCGCTCGCCGATCGATCGGGAACCGGGTCCCCGCAGCGGGGACAGAACGCACGCGACTCACTCATTGTCCTCCGTTTGGGGCTCACGGAGTTAAGCCACCCGTTCTCTCGTTACGACTCCTTGCTTCGCCTCTGGTGGCCGCGTCGATTTTCCCGTCGACCGCGATCAGTACGCGCTCGTGACGTTCGAGTCGTTCCACGCGAAACGAAGGGGTTGACCACCCAAAACCGTCAGACATGCGTCAGACGCTGCGGCGGAATGCCTTCGTCAGACGTGACCACGTCTCGTGGTCTCCATGTGAAACGGTGGGGTCCGGGAGAGCGGGCAAAACGAGCGGCTTTGCTCGGCGACAGGGCCCGATCTGTCCAAAATATACTGGATAATGAGTCAATCCTAAACCCGGGCGCATTTCTTCCATCATCCCTCTCGGCTTCGAAATGGCGTCGAAAGCGGTGACGATGGTCAGTGACGAATCGCCAACACTCGTGTGTGGGAGATCGGATTCGAGTACGGTACCATCGTGGGTTATCTGCTCATCGATACGTGATGACGTCGGCGGTGACTGAAGGATTGCCACCTGGGTCCCGCTGGGAAAGTCGGGATGCGGTTGCGTATTTCAGATCAACAGGGATCAGAAGGGCAAAACAGGTATTATTCCCTGCCAGCTGGCGAGCCACAGGACGCAGTTGGTGGCTGTCGCTTCTTTCTGCACGTTCTGGATCGATACATCCGCTGATGGATTTATTCCGCTCGGAAAGACGGTCCCAGTGTTCGATGTGGGATCAAAAAATCGGCTTCGAGACGGGTTGGTCGTCGATTGTGATCGATGTAGAGAAAACGCCGACAGGGGGCCGGCGTCGGAGTCCCCATCCCACAGGTGGTGTGTCAATTGGGGCGGGGTCCGAGATCGGGTGACAATGTGGCTATTGACTTCACGTTGGAACGATCTCGACTTCGGCGAGGGACAGTGATATTTCGAAGCGGATCAGTGGTCTCCGACCAAATCCTTCCACTCGCCATTTTCCCCTTGCTGTCACGGGATTATAATGCTATTGGCCAACAGTGCAGGTGATAAAATCCATCGGAAATATCTTGTGATAACTACTATGGTTCCATTCAAACTTTTGCCACTGTCGCATCTCTACTCTCTCCGACGTCGCGACGAAGCCGGTCTGTGATTACTCGTACAGAAACGAGAGGAGATAACCGACGGCTGCTAGTCCGATCAGAGCCAACAGAATCTGGGGGTAGAACCGTACCTCATCCGGACTGAAGTAGGTACTGAGAATTGCGTGGACCCACCCTATCGCCGCGATGGGAATCAGCACACCCAGAGTCAGTTGGATGATGGTTATCAGATCGAGAAGGACCCCTTCGGATATCGGTTGGTCGGTGGACATGATAGCTCAACTCCCGGTAGAAATGATGAATTTTGCGTATGATTTCGAGTATTCGCGGTCGATTTTTGATTTGTATACGTCTGGATAAAATGATTGGCTGGTCTGTTGTCCGGTATGTCATCAACCATGGATACGGGACCGCGTTCGTCGACTGCACGACATCGAGATGCGTGGACAGAACGGCATCTGTCTGGATATTGTCTTCCGTTAAAGACGAGTCTTCCGTCGGTCCAACGTTTCGTTCGGCACCATCGACCGACCGTACACGAGTACGAGGACGAGGACAATGAGCCACCACAGTCCCGAACCGACAACGAGCGGGAGCATCGTCGAACCGCTACCCATACCGCCGGACCCGCTCAGAACGGGCCCAAGATTTGTCCCCGCATGCATCAACATCAGCGGGAGGATACTCCCGTTCGTCCCGTTTACGAACGCCCCAAACACGGTGGATGCGCCGATCACGAACACCGTATACCGAAGCACGGGCACCGGTTCGAGGACGAAGTTTCGATGTCCCAGGAACAACGGCAGATGCCACGCCCACCACAGCACACCGACGACGATTCCGGCCGTCACGACCGACACTCGTTCCTGAAGCCTCGGTTGGAGGAATCCACGCCAACCGATTTCTTCGATTCCACCCAGGATGAGGGCGTTCGCGAGAACGAAGAGCACGATGAGCGGGAGACTCGCCGGTGGAGAATAGGATAGGTTTCCTCCGCCGAGCGCCCGGAGGACCGGTCGAACGTTCGTAATGGTGAGCGGAACGAGGATGGCGACGAGATACAGTCCGGGGTGCAATCGCCACGCAAAGATCCCCGACAGCCACGCTCGCAGTGAGGTGTCGCTCGCCCGCACAGCGGCGATTGCGCCGAGCGGAACGCCCCACTGTCGTGGGAGCGTGGTCGGGAGTGTCTCCCACCAGCCGAACCCGTAGTACACTGCATCCCACGTCCACGTCCACCCGAAGGCAACGAGTACGAATATCGCGAGTTGCTTTGTTGCCCGTTCCGACATAGGTTCTCGTAGGCGCTGGCGACGGTATCAAGGTGGGTGACATCGACCGAGGCGGAATCGTCCGAGGGCCTCGTTGTATGACCTCCATACGCGACTCCGAAGCAGTTCACACTGCCTTCGCGAGGTCCGCGAACAGCGCCTCCTCCCGATCCGCGAGGTCGTGTGCGAAGTCGCTCGCCTCCGTGAGGTACTCGGTGCGCTCGGCTGCACCGTCGGCGTCGCTGACTGCCTTCAGGATGCTGCCAAGGGATGTCCAGCCGTCGGCGATTCGGTGCATCCGCTCACCGAATCCGGGGTCGAGACCGGCGTCCGCGCCGAGGGTATCGAGGAAGGTAGCGTAGAGTCGGCGGAACGCACCACCTCCCGTTCCCCGGCGCTCGATGTTCTGGTAGGCAAACCGTGCGGTCCATCGCACGTCATCGCACGTCGTCCACGCCGGAAGGTCGTCCGCAAACGTTCGAATAGCACCCACGCCACTTTCGGGTTTGCCGCCGTCTTCCATCGTCTCCGCCGCCAGTTCGATTGCCGCCAGCGTCGCGGTGTCAGTCGCGACCGTTGGGGTGGGGTTTTCGACGGCAAGCCAACGGCGTTCGAGCGGCCAGAACCCGTGATCCGAACTCCAGGCGTCGTCGAACGTCGTTCGAGAGACCGTTTGTGGCTCGGCGAACTCGCTGTCCGAAATGGTCACAGAGTCGTCATCCATATCGATGACGACGACCGTGTGAGGGCCGAAGTGAGTATCGCTTCCGAAATATGGCAGGTAGAAGAGGTCGACGAAACACAGCACCGGTCCCGATTCGACTTGGATTTCGAGCGCATCCCAGGCCGCGTCTTTCGACTGGCCGTCCGTTTGGGCGATCGAGATTCCGAGCGTCTCGAAGAACGCCGCCTCGAGGTGCGCACTTCGACCCAGTATCGTACGAGAGGCGGGTCCCGACTCATCGTACTCGAAGCCGATACCTGCACCGAGACCAAAGCACGACGCTTCGTCGACCCCCCACTCGTAATAGGTCGCGAGGTTTCGGAGGGACGCGGACCCGCAGTGGTCGCCAGACGCATGCTGATACTCGGTGAGCATACCGGACAGTGGGACGACGACCAGAAAAACGATGCCGGTTATCGTTCTCGCGGTCGCCGTTCGTGCGATCGTAGCTCGTATATCGGTTCTTTCCTGTAGCTCCCGTGGATAAAAGGGTAGTTTCCACTATACGTCAGACCACTTATCTTTCATCTTTCCGTGGGTCATCGACGATTTCGTAGAGACCTTCGTACACTTTGCGTGCGTTGCCATGTTCCACGAGCCGTCCAAGACGATCGCGTACGTACTGTAGACTGTAGCCGGTCTCTTCGGCGACGAAGGGCGCAGTAACACGCCCCTCGTTCAACATGTCGAGTAACTTCTCGTCGGCTGGTCCGAGATCGTCTTCGTCGAGCATCGAATCTCGATCGATAGGTAGTGTGCGCACGTCTAAAGGGACGATGGCTTTAGACTTGGTCCCCAACCCTTGTCCCTTAGACCCTAAGTATTATTGTTTTTGCAAATAGACTGGTTAGGAGGAAGCGTGGGACGGTCGAGAACGCTCTCGGCCCGGTGTACCAGCACCGGACCGCGCTTCTGGTCACCAGAAGCAATGACGACTAAACTCAGCACGGACGAAGCCGTTCGGACGTACAGCCCGCCGACTCGAGCCCCCACACGGAGGTCGGTCCCCGATGACCGCGGAGGGGGACCGCACGAGAATCAGGCTCGAGGAGGTCCTCGACGATATCCGTACCCTCGAGGGATCGATCCCCGCCTCGTTGACGGTCGAGCAGGCGATTGGCAACCTCGAGACGACGCTCGAAGCGTACGACCGCCATGAGTTCGACGGGTCCGACGGGTCCGTCCGTTCTGGCGGTGGTCCACGGTGACGATGCCCTTCGAGGCTCCGTCTCCCGACGACGCGATCGAACCGCCGCTTCGCAGGAGCGCGTCGACTCTCTCGAGAACGATATCGACGCTTTCGAAACGGGACGCGGCGGTCTAGACGCAATCGCGGATGCTGCTTTGAACAGAGCCGACGCGAACACCGCTCGCATTGCCGAACTCCAGACGCGCTCCCTTCTCTATGATGCCCAGCTGTCGCCAAACCGCCGGTGCCGGTGTTGCGTTGCAGACAGTGGCGGGAGGCGGGTCGTTCTCGAGCGGTTCGGCCCCTGGCACGCACTCTCTCCCTCTCAGCCCGGCCGTGGATTAGCCCCATCTAATAATTAACTTTGATAAGAAGAGTTTTATGATTAGCCATCTCAGTTACTCCTGTTCACCGATCCATGCTGATAGCAGACACTGTATCCCCGTTCCGAGCCGACACGAGAACGAAAGTCATCCTCGAGAGATGCCTCGATAAGGGCTGTGGCGATGGTAGTGAGGGTGCCGACGAGTGGTACTGCGCGTTCGCGGACTGTCCCGACAGTGTGACTACCTGGAACGCGACAACGGTCGGGCAAATTTCGTCCGTTGCACACGATTCGCCTCGTTGCCGGAGCCATTCAGCCGCCGATTCACGTTCTACTCTCTCATGATTCGACTATGGATTCTCGCGGTGTTTTCGGACGCGCTCAATATCACGGGACAGCAGGCCGTCGATATCCTGATTTTCTCCCTGCGTGACGGCTTCGTTCAGGTGAGCGCGTTCGTCGCGATAACCGTCCTCATCTTCAGCTATATCCAGTACGTGACGGGCGGGCGCATCGTCTCCTACCTCGAGTCTAACGAACGCATGCAGCCGCTGGCGGGAGCGCTACTCGGCCTGACGCCCGGCTGTGGCGGTGCGATTATCGCGATGCCGCTCTATATCCGCGGCACGATAAGTTTCGGGACCGTCGTGGCGACGCTCGCTGCGACGGCCGGTGATTCCGCGTTCGTCATTCTGGCGCTCGCTCCCGAAGCCGCGCTGTACGCCTACGGATTGGCCTTCATCTCGGCCGTTTTGTTCGGTTACGCGATCGATATCTGGGGGCTCGGCGTTGGTCGCGTCGACGAGGCTGTCGCTCGGGTCAGTCAGCCGATGACCGACGGCGGGTTTACGACGACGAACGTCGCCGACGGTGGCCCAAGCATTCCCGAGTACCAGCGCACGAATAGCCACTGCGACTCCAATGGACACCGCCAAGGACACGGGACGGGGAGCCGGACCGGACTCCACGGACGGATCGACGACGCCGTCGAAACGGTCTCGCCCGCGATGCGACGGTTCAGTCACGGCGTTCACGTCCTCTGGTGGGCCGTCGCCGTCGCAGGGCTGGTCGCTGGGGTCCTGTACCTCGCTCGCGGCGCGCCCGAAGTTCCACTCGAGTTTCGGCCCACGTTTTTCGGGCTGTTCACCGTTGCAGGACTCGTCGGAACGTCCGCGTCGTTCTACCTCCATTTCGTCGGCCGACGCTTCATCGGCGAGGGTGACGCGGGCCGGGTTCGCGACGATTTCGCCAGCACCTACGAGACGTTCCAGCACGCGGCCATGGAAACGAGCATGGTCACGGTCTGGGTCATCGGTGCCTACCTCATCTACGAGTACGGCATCGTGATATTCAACGTCGAAATCGCCGCAGTTGCAGCGGCTGCGGGAGTGCTCGCTCCGTTTGGCGGTGCGTTGCTCGGGTTGATCCCGGGCTGTGCCCCCCAGATCGTCTTCGCCGGGATATACGCCGAAGGGGGGATCCCGTTCTCGGCGCTGACGGCGAACGCCATCAGTCAGGACGGGGACGCGCTGTTTCCGTTGATGGCCATCGACATGAAGGCGGCCATCGTCGCCACGATCTACACGACGATTCCCGCACTCATCGTCGGAGTGGCCCTCTACTACGTCTGGCCGTTCGCGAGCTTCGGCTTCGGAGTGCTATGAGATATACAAACGCGTCCTCGTTCCACGGATGAACGCGATTTCGCGATAGCCGCGGTCCGTCATACGTTCGGGATAGTCAAGACGGACGACCTGACGGTAACACGGTCACCGTCGATCTCGAGACGAACTGAGTGATAGACCCGAAAAGCGAAGGCCACAGCCCCTGCCGGAAAGAGGGAGATGACGTGGGCGAATGTGTGGAATACAAACACGCCAGGCTGAATAACCGACCGAGACTTATGTGTGCTACTGCTATAAGATATTACTAATACGAATGAGGTTGTAGAATTGACCGGGTACGTAAGTCCGTGCCCGGAGCCGTGACACCGACGAACTATGGCCTCAGACGGACCCACAATCAGAGTGAAAGAAGACGAGTCGGCGGGTGAAAGCTACATCGTAGAAGCAGAGTACAGTGACGAACAAATCGAAGAAATCGAAGACGAAATAGAACGACAACTGATCGACCGCGGCGTCAATACACAGAGGGTGGACATAACGGATACGCTCAGAAGAAGTGATACCTGGGAGTGCCATCACTACAAAAACTGTCTGACTATCTGTGTTCCGCTCTAGGACGATCCCACTCCACATTTTTGTCGGCGCAATGTACTCGCCGTCCTCGAGGATGGCGAATATCTCAATTCCGCAGCGTACCGCGAGAAGAGCGACGTGTCACCGTTTTCGAACTCGAGTTCGTCGACGGCTTTGCAAGACTGACGTCGCAATCGACCGGGCTGCCGGTAGCCGGCAGTCCGGTCTGTTCGGCGAGTTCAGACTCGACCGGTTCGAGGCGGACGGCGGTCGCTCCGGGCGGAAACCGATGTGGCCGGCTCTTCAGCATAGAAGCTATCGGATTTCCAGCCGCGAATCGGGACGAGTATTTCAGTATGTGAAACCGCGGGGCTTGCCCCCGCGGTACTACACGTTCCGCAGTGAGTGCTACTCGGCTGGTTGCCAGACGTACCACGCCTCGTTGCGTGGTTCTTGTCCC
The DNA here is from genome assembly GCF_013402815.2 of Natrinema halophilum. NCBI lineage: Archaea > Methanobacteriati > Methanobacteriota > Halobacteria > Halobacteriales > Natrialbaceae > Natrinema > Natrinema halophilum. Next base: position 2,626,918 of record NZ_CP058601.1, on the reverse strand, counting down.
TGCGTCCACCACTGGGCTTCCCAGGTGGTGCCGTCGTGGGTTACTCGATCATCCTCGCGGTAGATTTTGGACGAATCCCACGCGGGGGTCGGACCTGCACCGGGATCGACAGGAGTGACACTGCTCGTGTCTTTGACTCGCTTCCAGACGTACCACTGCTCGTCTCGCGGTTCCTCACCCTGGGTCCACCACTGGGCCTCCCAGACGGCGCCGTCGTGGATCACGCGGTCGCCCTCGAGATAGACTTCGTCTTCCTGCCAGTCCGGGTACGATCCACTGCCGTCACTTCCGCCGTTTCCGTTCTCGCCGCTGTTTCCATTGCCGCCCTCGTTTCCGGTCTGATCCTCGTTTCCGGTCTGATCCTCGTTTCCGTTGTCGCCCTCGTTTCCATTGTCCCCCTCACCGCCATTATTGCCGCCATCACCGTCGGAGGGGCCGGGACGTACGACGACAGCGATACTGAGGTCGCTACTGCCGCCGGGAGGATCGTTGGTATGTTCCGCCACGATCCGGTCAGTTTCGCCAGTCCTGTTCAGCGAGTTGGTGGCCGTCTGCAGGGCGTCACCACCGATGGTGAGATCGGTGCGAATCGTCATGCGGTCGGGTTCTTGGATTCGCTGTGGATCGTCGTGCACCCAGCCACAGATGTGCATGCCGCCCTCGACACCGTCCGTCGACGGACAGTGGCTCTCGCCACCGTCATAATCGTTGACGAGTCCCGCCGACGAATAGATGGGATCGCTGGTATCGGCTCCTCTGAGGGCGATGATGGATGCGGAGGCATGGCTGGAGGAACCGATCTTGATTTCATACGTATCCGGCTCGTCGTTCGTCGCCACCCGATAGAATACCTGCCCGTTCAGGTCCGCACCGCCGTACGCCAGACACTCGTCCTGGCCGTTGTACTCCTGCTGGCAGGAAGCGAAGCGGGTCCAGCCGGGTTGATCGGATTCGGGAACGCCGCCCCCGCCGCCGACGTACATGATCAGGACATCGCCTTCTCGAACCTGCTCTGGATTGTCGATGCCGAAGTCACGGTTGGCGTCAATGCTTGCTGAACTGAACGAAACGAGACGGACCTCTCCCGTTGCCGCTGAGACGGACGAAACCGCCAACCCCGAAGCCGCCGTCGCGAGCATACTGCTCAGAATCCGTCTGCGTGAACGTTTTCGTGTTGTCATATTTGTGTCTCTGGATAGAGATGTCACTCGTTGTCGAGCGCGTCCCACGCACCGCCACGGACCCCCGTAGAGGCGTCTCGCTGCTGCCCACAATGTCGTCACCGTGCGTGTTAGTTGCTAACATGACGGGGGCCTATTTATTTATTATGAAATAATGTTGAATCTAACTGCTGTAACAGTTGAAATATAGCCGGTGAATGTGCCCGTTTGCCGGGTCCAGTGTGTGCCTCCGCATCCGACGGTTCGATCGGTCATCTCGAGGTCGAGACGGTTGCCGCCGTGGCGAACGATGCGGTTGTACTTCGTCGGGCTTCGACTGCCCGGGACCGCCGTGCCCCCGGATCGGGAACCCGCCGCATGAACCTGGTGACGGACAGCAATTACGGACGAACGAATAGCAGTGGGGGATTCGCTGTGAACGGCGCCGGTTGATGCAGAACTTTAATGTAGTCACTGCAACAGGTGGCTCGCATGGAGTTCGTCACCACTGAAACGGTCCCCAACCGCGAGATAGACGACTCGCTCGGCATCGCTCGAGGGAACACTGTCAAAGCACGGAACGTCGGCAGGGATATCACGCAGAGTATTCGGAACATCACCGGCGGCGAGCTGAAGGCGTATTCCGAACTGCTCTCCGACGCTCGTGACGAAGCCCTCGAGCGCATGGCTGAAGATGCCCGATCGATGGATGCTGATGCCGTCGTCAACGTTCGTCTCGAAAGTTCCGAAATCGCAAACGGTGGGTCGGAAGTCATCGCGTACGGCACCGCCGTGACGCTGAAGTAGCCCCCTCGCGTCCACGACGGTTCGATAAACGCGCCGGTTCGATAAACGCGCCGGTTCGATAAACGCGCCACGAGTAACGTATACCCATGGTCGAACGAAACGACCCGGCCAGAGCCGGCGTCAGAGCCGGCCGGATCGTCGGGCTTCTGACCGCCGGACTCGCGGTCGTGAGTCTGGTGCGATTTCAGGGGTCGTTCTACGCGGACGCGACGGCTCTGCTCGGTCTGATCGGGATCGAATCGGGTCGCTCGGTCGTGGCACTCTTCTGGTGGAACGTCGTCGTTGCGGCAATCGCTCGCTACACTATCGGGTACGTGGTCGGCTCGCTCGTGGGCGTCCTGTACGACTGGCTCGAGCATCCCCCGCTGCCGGTCTTGCTCGGAATCGTTCTCGTCGTCGGCATCGGCGACGGACTTCTCGCCGGCATCGATACGCGTAGTGTCCTCATTGGGAGTGCGTACGTCGTTGCCTGGCTCTGTTACGTTCCCGCCTTTTACCGGATCTACGATCCGGATGCCGGGGATGATCGATCCGGTCCCCTGCGGCTTGGCTGACAGCCGACGTGGGTATCCGTCGTGAGCCATCCCGTCACGCGTCTCAGTTCAACCCGTCTTGCGTCCATTCAGTCCGCCGCTCGTCGCCCCCGATAGTATCGTCGAACGTCGCGCCCGATTGCGCACCACGAACGAACGGTGTCATCCACCGTCCCACTACGCTCGAGCCAGAAAGCGGCCTGGTTTCGATAGCTTCGATACGGCTGGGAATTTCGAGGTGTCTGGGTAGTCGACGCCGAGCGACGGAACCCGCTCGGGCTTGACGTCAAGGCACTTATTTCCTCGGAGCCCCTCGTTTCGAGTATGAACTGGCAGGCGGACTGGGGACTGCGCGCTCGGATGTTCGTGACGATGTTTCTGCTCTTTGCGTTGTACATCGTCTTCGCCGGCGCGCTCGTCCTTTACATCGGCGGCGGATTGTGGATGTTCGCGTTACTGTTCGGCGGATTCTCGCTGGTCCAGTACTACTTCAGCGACACGCTCACGCTAAAGAGCATGGGTGCGAAGTCGGTCTCCGCCGACGAGTATCCACAGCTGCACGCGTCGATCGAACGGCTCTCACAGCAGGCCGACCTCCCGAAACCGAAGGTCGCAGTCGTCGATTCGAAGGTCCCAAACGCGTTTGCGACCGGACGCAACCAGCGCAACGCTGCCGTTTGCGTGACCACCGGCCTCATGCAGATGCTCGAGCAGGACGAACTCGACGGCGTCCTCGCACACGAACTCTCCCACGTGAAAAACCGCGACATGATGGTGATGACCATCGCCTCGTTCCTCTCGACGATCGCGTTCATGATCGTTCGCTGGGGCGCGTTCTTCGGCGGCGGGCACGGCCGCGGCCGGGAGGGTGGTGGCGGCGGTATCATCGTCGCGATCCTCGTCTCGCTGGTCGTCTGGATCGTCAGTTACCTGCTCATTCGGGCGCTCTCGCGCTACCGCGAGTACGCCGCCGACCGCGGGGCCGCTGCCATCACCGGCAACCCGTCGGCGCTCGCGTCGGCGCTGCTGAAGATTTCCGGCCAGATGGACAAGGTTCCGAAAGAGGACATGCGCGAGGAAGCAGAGATGAACGCTTTCTTCATCATCCCGCTCAAGTCCGGCATCGTCGGCCGGCTCTTTTCGACGCACCCGCCGACCGAACGGCGGGTCGAACAGCTTCGTGACCTCGAGCGCGAAATGCAATCCTTCTAACGACAGGCGCTCCTCACACGAACTATGGGACTGCTGGACGGGCTCCGCGCCGTACTCGGGATGCGCGCCGAGACCGACGCTGGGCGCGACGCCGACCCCGACGACCTGTTCGGAATGAGCACTGCTTACCTCACGATGGAGGCCGATCTCGGCTACGAGTCACTCGACGTCGGCGCGCTCTGCTTTTCGGGCGTCGACTCGAGCGACTTTCGGGACGCCGTCGACGAGGTCGAAGCCATTCTCGAGGCCGGTCAGGAGGAGACCGGGACCGACTTTTCGGTCACGGCCGACGACCACGGCTACCACTGGGTCGTTCTCGAGGACGACGACCCCGAGGACCTGATCACGAGCATGCACTTCGCTGCGGACACCTTTATCGAGCACGGCTACGGTTCGCGGCTACTCGCGGCCGTCTTTGCGTATGCCGACGGCGATGCTGCGTCGCGGCGTCGAGACGATGCGGGCGGACCCTCCGCCATGAACGGAACGGCGTACTGGATCTACTCTTTCCGACGCGGCCGCTTCTACCCGTTCGCCCCCCGATCCGGTCGGGAACGCGACTCGAGCGCGGAGTTCACGCTCGAGTCCGCGCTGGACGGCGAACTCGAAATCGAGCGCGAGAAGGAGTACTGGTATCCACTCTGGCCCAGCGAGGGGGGAACACACCCCTGGGAGTAATCGATTCGAACGGCCGGTGGTTCGTACTCTCGATCGCCGGCTTCCAAACTGTGTTGGGGTCACCGATATTGCCGTTCCGCCCAAAGATGGAAGTACGCGGCAGGAAGCAACGACGACGATACCACAGAAACCACATCATCACCACATCATCACCACTTCACAACTGCGCCATACACCAGTTGTTCCCTTTTCCTGCCGCTCCTCCCATTCTCGCCGATGAGTCGCTGACTCGAGCAAATACGGACACGAGAGCGAGCGCCAGAGACTGTTCGTCAGCGCGCGATCGATGGCTCATCTTTGCGTGTCCCCCGCTTGGACGGAACCGACCTGTCCGCGGTCAAAACGGTCGGTTCGCCGAGAAAACGTTTGGTCTGTCGAGTTTCGCTTTCACGCCCGCGCACCGGCTACCGTCCGGGAAGCCCGGCGTCCGCTGGCCCACGATCCGATCGCACCACCGAGTGCACCAGGGATGGCGTAGAACGCGAGCAGGAGCACACCCCCGACGAGTACGCCGAACGTCGGCACGAGTCCCGCGAAGAGCAGCGTCGTGAACGTCACGATCGCTAACGTGATGAGCGAACCGAGGACGGTTGCGATTCCGCCGTGAACGGCACCGGTGGGTACCGTGCCACCGGCGATGAAACCGGCGACGAGACCGCTGACGACGCCGATCGTTCCCCACGACAGTGCCAGAGACGTCGCGTTCATTCCGACGACAAGTCCGCTGACGACGGCGAGGGCCAGAGCGACGACGAAGCCCGCTACGATAGCTTTCCAATTTACTTCCATGATCACTAGTATGAGAGGCTGCCAGAGGCAATAAAGGCAATTTCAGCGTTTACGGATAGTGCAGGTATGCAGACTGGATTACTGACGAAACGCCCTTCCCGAGGTCTCGTCAGAGCCGCGACTTGATGGTCTCTGCCGTCTTCGCGCCGATCCCATCCACGCTCCGGAGATCCTCGAGGCTCGCTTCGCGGATGTTTTCGACGCTGCCGAAGTGTCCGAGGAGGCGTTTTCGGGTTTCGGGGCCGACCCCTTTGACGTCGTCCAACACTGTCTTGACCTCGTCCCGAACGGTCTGGTGGTACTGCACCGCAAAGCGGTGGGCCTCGTCGCGGACGCGCTGGAGGAGGTGCAGATGCGGCGCGTCACTTGGCCACGAGAGCTCCCGGTCCGGAGTGACCACGCGCTCTTCGGCTTTCGCCAGCGCAACTGCCGGGACGTCCCAGCCGACCGCAGAGAGCGCGTCTCGGGCGGCCTCGAGTTGCCCGTCGCCGCCGTCGATCAGCAACAAATCCGGATCGGGGCGATCGTCGCGACCGTCGACAGCACGGTGTGCTCGCCACTCGAGCAAAGCGCGCATGTTATCGTAGTCGTCGTTCTGCTCCGTGAGCTTCTTTCGCCGGTAGTCGGCTGTTTCGGCGCTCCCGTCGACGAAGGTAACGTTGCTGCCGACCGCCGCCTTGCCGTGTGCGTGGCTCACGTCGAAGCCCTCGATTCGCCGAGCTGCGTCGAGTTCGAGAGCGTCCGCGAGCAGTCCGCATTCGTCGCGTCGGCCCACGTTTCGGCGGGCATTTTTCAGCGCGAGGTCGACGAGTTTCGCTTCCCGCCCTGCGCCCGGGATGCGGACGGCGACTCCTTCGGCCTCGAGCCAGGCCGCGACTTCTTCGTCGTCGTGGCGCTCGGGCAACAAGAGTGCGTCGGGTAGTTCGCGCTCGGCGTAGTACTGGACGATAAAGGCCGACAGAACGGCGGGGACCCCGTCCGTTTCGTCGTCCCTCGCGGAGCCGGGGGCCTCGAGCGTGTGCCGTTCCCTGTCGACTAGTTTGCCGTCTTCGGCGCGCAGTCGGGCGACGGTCGCGTCCTCGCCTTCGATGGCGACGCCGAGAACGTCGACCGCCCGCTCGTCGCCGATCGACTGGACTGCCTCGCCGCCCTCGCCGTGAAACGCGTCGACGGTCTCGAGTCGGTCGCGCACGTGAGCGGCTCGCTCGAAGTTCTGATTCTCCGCGGCAGCTTCCATCTCTCGGCGAAGCGGGTCGGCGAGGACCCCTGTTTCACCCTCCAGAAAGCGCTCGACGGCGGTGATGTCTTGCGAGTAGCGTTCGAGGCCGATCTCGCGGGTGCAGGGCGCGGTGCAGAGCCCCATTTCGTAGTCGAGACAGGGACGATCACGGCCGGCGTACTTGTGGTCCGAACAGCCGCGGACGCCGTACGTTTCTCGGAGCGCTTTGACGACGATTTCGACCTGACCTTTGTTGGTATAGGGACCGAAGACCGTCGCCGACTCGTCGGGATCGCGGGTGATCTCGATGCGGGGTGCCTCGTGGGCCGTCAACTGGATCATCGGGTAGGACTTGTCGTCCTTGAGGCGGACGTTGTACCTGGGTTGATGGCGCTTTACCAGGTTCGCTTCGAGCAACAGCGCCTGCGTCTCCGTGTCGGTGACGGCGATCTCGATTCCGTCGGCGCGGTCGACCATCCGTCGGATCCGCGCGCTTCGGGGATCGGCGTAGGAGCGGACTCGGTCCCGAAGGTCGACGGCCTTTCCGACGTAAAGCGTCGTTTCGCCCGCACGAAACTGGTAGACGCCCGGTTCGCGGGGCAACGATCCGGCGCGCTCGCGAACCCCATCCTCGTTCATCGACGGCCCTAGAACGTCGGCAGGTTTTAGCCTGACTCCTCGTCTCCGAGCCACTCCGCCCCTGGCCGATCGGTTCGATCTCGTTCATCGCCCGGTCCGTCGCTTCGCGGCCGCGTCTCGCCACCGGCGATGCCGCCACTTCTATCGTCCGCCGTGCGCCCTTCGCCGTTCGTGTCCGGTCGAATCGCTGCCTCGAGGACGGGGACCCGATCCGCCTCGAGATCGGCGCCACCGAGGGGGAGCACGAGGTCGTCGTCGCCGCGTATTCGGAGGACGATGCGATGGGATCGCGAGCGAACGTAGCGAACGAGCAACGCAATAGCGACTGCGAACGCGACGCCGCCGCTCAGGAAAATGCCCCAGTTGAGCAACAGCAGGGCGGTCTCGATCGCCGAGAGCGCAGCGTCGACGAGGCTTTCGACGGTGTTCATTCCCGGGACCGAATCGCTACCCTGCGGCTCGAATTCAGGGACGTAAGCGGTGAACCTGACGGCCCTCGCCGTCTCTATCAATCCGACGCCGACGGCGGCGGCGACGATCCCCACGCAGAACTGACGCAGTCGGTCATCCGTTTCGACGCTTACGGATCCGACGTTCGGTCGATCGACGTAACGGAAGTTCGGACCGTCCGAACTCGGTGTAAATGCCATGACACGGCGGTTCGTTACGACCACCGTCGCATCCTCGAGGTCGACGCGCCGCTCGACGGTCTCTCCATCGTCGCACAGCTGGTCGACGTGTTCGCTCCAGCGTTCGAGTCGCTCGCGTCGGGTGTCGGCCATCAGTGCTCGTCGTCACTGATCCGACGTCGGCCCCCAAGTACGTCGGGGCTCGTTCGCACGAGTAGGGTCCGCCTTCCGGATCGAGACGGGACGGTCGCGTGCTATCACGATCGCGTTCGCGTCGGGCTCTGCCTCCCTGGATTGCCCCTACACGGAACATTCTCGGTGATCGACCCCGAACCCGTTGCGTATGAGTGACAAGACGGTCGAGTGCTGGCTCGTCGAACGGGAACTCGGTGACCGCGATTTCGTTACGCTCGTCTACGCGACGCCGGACGGCTCACGCTACCAGCAGCGCCATCGGTCTTCGACGGCCTTGCGGACAGGCTCCGAGGTCACCGCCGCCGTCGACGTTCCCGAAGCCGAACTCGAGCGGGTGCCCGACGCGGAGACTCGCGATCGGTATGCCGCGGAAGTCGAACGGACCGCCGACCGGTACGATCCTGACGATCCGATCTAGAACGGAAGGTAATAATTCCTATCTGTTAGCGATGAAAACCGTCTAAGCGTGCGAAAACCGATGGTTTCAGCTATTATAATGATGTCAAAAACCTTATCGGGCAACGCGATGACCGGACGAATATGCAGGCTCTTACAGTCGACAACCTGACCAAGTCATTTGGTCAGACCGTCGCCCTCGACGACCTCTCGTTCGAGGTCAAAACGGGCGAGGTGTTCGGCTTTTTAGGCCCGAACGGCGCCGGCAAGTCGACGACGATCAACGTCGTCCTCGATTTCGTCCGCCCGACCGCCGGTTCCGTCACCGTCCTCGGTATGGACGCTCAGCGCCACAGCCGGGACATCAGAAAACGAACCGGCGTGCTCCCCGAGGGCGTCGAGACGTACGATCGCCTGACCGCCCGCCAGCACCTCGAGTTCGCAATCGACTCGAAAAACGCCGACGACAGCCCCGAAGCGCTATTGGAACGCGTGGGCCTCGAGGACGACATCGACAGAAAGGCCGGCGGGTATTCGAAGGGGATGGCTCAGCGGCTCATGCTCGCGATGGCGCTGGTCGGCGACCCGGAACTCCTCATCCTGGACGAACCGTCGACCGGTCTCGACCCGAACGGGGCCCGCGAGATGCGCGAAATCGTTCGCGAAGAGAACGAGCGAGGTGCGACCGTGTTCTTCTCGAGTCACGTCATGGGACAGGTCGAGGCGGTCTGCGATCGCGTTGGCATCCTTCGGGACGGCGAAATGGTCGCCGTCGACTCGGTCGAGGGTCTGCGCGACTCCGTCGAAAGCGGCACCACGCTGCGCGTGACCGTCGACCGAATCGATGACGACGCTCTCCAGGCAGTTCGCTCGCTCCGCGACGTCACCGATGTCACCGTCGAGGAACGGAATCCGCCCACGATCGTCGCGACCGTCGAGGGTTCGAAGACGGCCGTTCTCTCGGCGCTCGAGGACCGCGGCATCGAGATCGAGGACTTCGAGACGACCGAAGCCTCGCTCGAGGACGTCTTCCAGTCGTATACGACTGGATCAACGACAGGGGTGCACGCGCGATGAGTGCTGACGTGGGAACTGCGCCCGACGAAACGAAACGGGGGTCGGCCTCGAGTTCGATCAATCCCGTGAGCGTTCGTGCGGTTGCGAGAAAAGACTTTCAGGATTCGATCCGCTCGTGGTTGTTCTGGGGCCTGAGCGCGTTTTTCTTCCTCTTGCTGGTCATCGCGGCGGGTATTCTCTCTTCTCTCGGCAGAGATGTCACAGCACAGGTTTCGATGTTCGACGTTATCGTCTTCTGGCTCATTCGGATCACGAAAATCATCGTGCCGCTTATCGCGTTGATACTGGGCTGGAAGTCGATCGCTGGCGAACGCGAATCCGGGAGCATCAAGATCCTTCTTTCGTTGCCCCACTCGCGAAAGGACGTCATTCTCGGAAAGCTTCTCGGCAGGTCGGCCGTTCTGACGGTATCGCTAACAGTCGGGTTCGCGCTTGCTGCAGTTCCCATCGCCGCAATTCTCGGGACCTTCGATGTTGCCAACTATGTCGGATTGCTCGTGATGTCGATCATCTACGGCGTCGCCTACACGAGTATCGCCGTCTCCCTCTCGTCGCTGACGCCGTCGACGACCATAGCAGGTGCGGGGATAATCAGCGTGTTTTTCCTCTTCTATGGCGTCTGGAACGGCCTCCTTGGAACGTTCCAACTGCTCGGCCAGCGCGACATCCTCTTTTTCGACACCGTGACGTACACGCGGGAGATTCAGGGACAGGAGGTACTCGCAGAGCGGCCACCGAACTGGGCATACTTTATCCGTGCCATCGATCCCGGAGAGGCGTACATCAATGGTCTCAGGCTGCTCACTGACGTGGACTTGATCGAGAACATCGTCGCTTTCAACGCGCAACTGTTCGGCGGCGAGTATCCGTTCTACCTGACGGACTGGTTCTCGGTTTTGATCCTGCTGTTCTGGATCGTCGTCCCGACCGCGGTCGCCCTCTACCGATTCGATCGCGTCGACATCTGAATCGGCGTGTTGGCGGCTTATTCAACGTTTTGAACCCAATCCGAGTTCCGCACGTCTGCCGGTCGCGGCGTTTCTGTTCTGTCGGGGTGTCCGTTTAGGGGAGCGGTCGTGGTACGCGCCACTATGACCGATTGCATCTTCTACGGTGGCAAAGGCGGCGTTGGCAAGACGACCTGCGCGGCGGCGACCGGCCTCTCGTTGTCAGCCGCCGGAAAGGCGACACTTGTCGTCTCGACTGATCCGGCCCACTCGCTGGCCGACTCTTTCGAGGTGGACCTGGGACCCGATCCGATCGAACTCGAGGGCCTCGAGATCGCGGCGTCGCTCGGGTCCAATGCCGACACTCCCGGCGGCCTGTGGGCCGTCGAGATCGATCCCGAGACGCAAAAAGAGCGCTACGAGAAACTGGCACAGGCGCTCGCTGCCGACCTCCGTAGTGCGGGAGTCCGTCTCTCCGACGAGGAAATCGAACGATTCTTCGCCGGAGGCGTGCCGGCCGGCAGCGACGAGATAGCGGCGCTAGATCTTCTGGTCGAGTACGTCGATTCGGGCGAGTGGGACACCATCGTCTTCGATACCGCACCGACGGGGCACACCTTACGGTTGTTCGACATGCCCGAGGTGATGGGACTGGCACTCGAGACGGCTCAGTCGCTGCGCGGACAGGTTCGCCGGATCGGATCGGCCGCCCGGACGGCGTTTCTCGGCCCGATATCGGTGATGACCGGTGATCGGGACGAAACGGACGATCTCGCGGCGTTTCAGGCTCGTCTCGAGCGCGCCCGCGAACTGCTCGTCGATCCTGAGCGCACCGAGTTTCGCGTCGTGCTCATCCCGGAGTCGATGGCCATCTCGGAGACGGAGCGACTCGTCGAACGACTTCGGGAAGCCGGCGTCCCGGTCGAACGACTGGTCGTGAACCGAGTCCTCGAGGACCCCCACGAAGGGTGTCCGCGCTGTCGATCGCGCCACCGTCGCCACGAGGAGCGACTCGCGGAGATTCGGGCGATGTTTCGAGACCTCGAGGTCGTAACGTTGCCCGACCTCGAGGGGGAAGTACAGGGCCGCGAGTCCCTCGCTACGATTGCCGAGCGACTGCCGAACTGAGTATTCACACCGCCACCGGCTGCAGTTACGTCGCCGAAAGCCAATCGAGCGGGTATGCCCGCCTCGTTCGGCCGGGGACTCATCTCCGCTCGGTACGGCGGTCGGTGTCGCCGTCGCAATCGTCGCGACCGTGGGAACGCGATTCTTCGGATGGGAGTGGGGGTCGGAGCAGCTCGTCCCGACGACGTCGGGGCCGTGGCCGTCGTGACCGCTGTTTTCGACATCCTCAGCCGTCGCGGATAGTATCGCCAATCGTCGAGCAGCCGGGTTCCAGTTCTCCGATGAGCGTACGGAATCGCCGCTCGTTCGCCCGTTCCATCGTTCGTTCATTTCCCTGTTTGGTGCCGTCGGCTCCGGAACCGAACGACGCCAGAGAACACATAATGTAATGGAATATACAATTACCACGAAGCTTATGTACATTTACCGACTGCTCGAAGGTGTAGCTGGCACGCTACTGATCCACGTGAAGCGTCTCGGAAAGTACCTGGAACGGCTGTACCGAAAGAAATCTGCGACGAGGATTTATCGATGTTCGAACTGCGGTTGTACGTACGAATCCAACACGATGACTTGTCAGGAATGTTGGAATGAACGACTCGTGCGCATTAAATAGTCAGTTTCAATTCGGTCCGGCGCGATTCGGATTCCGAGGCGGAGCCGGGGTCGGTTCCGCCGACGGACCGCTGGGATGTCTCGACTCGACCGGACTAAAGCGGACTTCGGTCTTCGACTACGCGAGGTCGATTCCCTCGTCTGCGAGCAGCGCCCGGAACTCGTCCTCGTCGACGATGGGGACGTCGTTGGCATCGGCGTCTTCGCGCTTCGTCGCACCGGGATTGTCGCCGGCGACGAGGTAGTCCGTGTTGCCCGAGACGCTGCTCGTCGCGTTTGCGCCGTGAGCTTCGACGAGCTCTTGGGCTTCGCTTCTGGTCACGTCTTCGAGCGAGCCGGTGAAAACGAACGTGAGTCCCTCGAGTTCGTCGCCGCCGGTATCGACTGCGGCTTCCTGTGGGATGACGTGACCGAGTACGTCGTCGACCACGGCTGCGTTGGCCTCGCTCGTAAAGAAATCGTGGATCGTCTCGGCGACCGTTTCGCCCACGTCGTCGACGCCCTCGAGTCGGTCGGGCTCTTCCTCGGCGACCTGGCGGAACGCATCGAACCGGCCGAACTCGCGGGCCAGTTCGCGGGCCGTCGTCGGGCCGACGTGGGGAATCCCCATGGCGGATATGAAGTCGGCCAGCGCCGGTTCGCGACTGGCGTCGATCTCCGCGAGCAAATTCTCGGCGCTGGTTTCGCCCCACCCTTCGAGGTCTGTGAGGTCCTCCCGGTCGAGTTCGTACAGGTCCGCGACGGTCGTGAGCAGGCCGGCGTCGACGAGCTGGCGGACGCTCTCCTCGCCGAGCCCCTCGAGGTCGAGACCGTCGTCGCCCGCGTAGTACTCGATCGAACGCCGCAGCTGGGCGTCACAGCCCAGGCCGCCGGTACAGAACGCGATGGGACCGTCGCGTTCGACGGGACTGCCGCAGACGGGACAGGTGTCGGGCATCTCGTAATGGCCCTCGCTCCCTTTCTCGACGACTTCCTCGACGTACGGGATGACGTCACCCGCGCGTTGGACGCGGACGGTGTCGCCCACGTTGACGTTCTTCTCGGCGATCTCCTCGGGATTGTGGAGGCTCGCTCGCGACACGGTGACGCCGCCGACGTCGACCGGTTCGAGCAGGGCGACGGGCGTCAGACGGCCCGTCCGTCCGACCTGGACCGCCACGTCGGCGATCCTCGTGACCTCCGCGCGAGCGGGGAACTTGTAGGCGAACGCCCACCGGTCGTGGCGGGCCGTCCGGCCGAGTTCCTCGCGAGCGTCTCGGGAATCGACCTTGAGGACGACCCCGTCGATTTCGTAGTCCAGGTCGTCGCGTACCTCGAGCAGCCGATCGCGATAGTCGATCGCACCCTCGACACCGTCCACCATCTCGACGCGGTCGTTCGTCCGCAGGCCGTACGTGGAGAAGCGTTCGAGCTCGCTCCAATGGGAGTCTTCGAGTTCGCTCGCTTCGAGGACGTCGAAGAAGAAGACCTCGAGCGGGCGCTCGGCGACGACCGAGGGATCGAGCTGTCGGATCGTTCCGGCGGTGGCGTTGCGCGGGTTCGCAAACGCCTCATCGCCGCGTTCGATGCGCTCGCGGTTGTGCTGCTGGAAGGCGTCTTTGGGCATGTAGACCTCGCCGCGAACCGCCAGGAAGTCGGGATAGTCGCCGTGAAGCCGCTGCGGGACGGAACCGATGGTGCGGGCGTTACGGGTGACGTCGTCGCCCTCGCGGCCGTCCCCGCGGGTGACCGCGCGCTCGAGGCGCCCGTCCTCGTACACGAACTCGATGGAGATTCCGTCGAATTTGGGTTCACAGACGTACCGGACGGATCCGACTTCCCGCTCGACCCGATCGCCGAATTCCCGGACGTCCTCGGCCTCCCCGCTCTGGTCGATCGAGAGCATCGGCGCGACGTGGGAGACCGTCTCGAATTCCTCGAGGGGCTCCCCCCCGACGGCTCGAGTCGGGCTGTCGGGATGGGAGAGGTCGAAGGCCTCCTCGAGGTCGCGCAACCGAGCGAACAGCGCGTCGTAGGTTCGGTCGGCGATCAACGGCTCGCTCTCGACGTAATACCGGCGGTCGTGCTCGCGAATGGCCTCCCGAAGCAGTTCCACTTGCCGCTCGGCTTCGTCCTCGGAGAGGTCCGCGACCGGCGCGAAGTCCGTCGGCGGATCCTGGAGATAGGGATTGTCTTCGTCCGCGTTCTCGTCGGCAGCTGCCATTGCTCGAGGATAGCCGGTCGCACCCGTTAACGTTACTGACTGTGTTCGGGTCGTTTCGCTGTCGTCTCGAGCCCTTCGCGCCCCGTCACTTCCACGGATTTTCCACCAGTTCGGCGTGAACGCTCGAGCCGACGGCGATCCGACAGTCGACCCGCGGCGAGGCGATACACAGGAGCACGTAGCCGTCGTCTCGGTGTCGATCCTTCAGGGCCCGCGGTCGTCGACGGTACGCGAACGCGGCTTCGACAGCGCCCGCTCCGCTGTCGCGCCCGGCATCCGCCGGATCTGACTCGTCGACCTCGAGCAGTCGCCCAGTACAGGTCCCGCACGCGCCGGTCCGACAGCCAAACGGCAGCGCGACGTCGACGCGGTCGGCCCCTTCGAGCACCGTCTCATCCTCGCGGATGTCCATCGACCGCGTTCGTCCGTCGGGCCACTCGAGGCGGACGTCGTGGCTCGGTGCCCCGGTCATGTCGCGGGTCGATCGCCGGCACCCATCACTGCCAGACGTCGCTCGTACAGTCGCCGTCGGGCCACCGGATCTCGTGGGCACGGGCCGGCCCCGCCGGGCACTCGCCCCAGTCGACGAGGAAATCCTCGTCGAGCTCGAGGGTGCCCTTTCGGGGATCGACGTCGGCTTTCAACATCACCGACCCCCGCTCGCCCTCCTCGGGGTAGAACTGCTCGTCCCACGAGGAGAACAGCGAGGTCGTCCAGTAGAGGCGCTCGCCGTCGAGCGAGAGCTGTATCATCTGCGGTCCGGCGCTCAGTTTGCGGCCCTGAACTTCCTGTACCTCGCCGAAGGTGCCGCCGACCGAGAGCGAGTCCGCGCGTCGCGGATTCGACGGGTCCGAGACGTCGTACATCCAGATGTCGCCGTGGAGCCAGTTCGAGCCGAACAGGTAGCGGTCGTCCATCGAAATCAGGATGTCGGTCGTCAGGCCGGGAACGGGCATATCCCAGTCTGGGTGCTCGCGGGCTTCGAAGTCGATCACTTTCTCGGCGCGGTATTTCCCTTCCCCGTCCGCGGCTCGCGGTTCGTCACCGCTCGCTTCATCCGCGGCGCTGCGCGCCGCGCTCTCTTCGTCCCGCCAGAAGTGAAAGATGTTCGACGAGAGCGCGGCACCGACGAACCCGTGGGTCGACTCGGGGGTGTGAAGGAACCGAACCTCGAGCGGGATCAGTCCTTCCTCGCCGAGGTCGATCGTCTGCTCGACGGTTCCGGCCTCCCAGTCCCAGAAGTGAAGCTTCCGTCCGTACCTTCCTTCCTCGACGTCGTCGAGGTCGAAGCCCGGGTAGTAGGTCTTCGGCGCGGCCCACTCGCTGGACACCATCACGTTCTGGCGCGGCTGGTACCAGTAATCGTAGTTCATCTCGATCTCGCCCGGCGGTTCCCATCGTCCCTCGATCTCGAAGTCCTCGTTCAGCTCGAGGAACCCGCCCGGAAGCTCGCCGTCGGCGTCGCCGAGCATGCTGATCAGTATCTGTCCGTCCGGGATACAGTGGACGGTATGCGGGGCGGAGAGGTCGTACTCGTAGACGTCTTCGGGTTCGATCACGGAGACCAGTTCGGGATTCCGCCGCTCTTTCGTATCGACTACGTGAATCCGCGAGGAGCGCTGGCCGGGGACGATCAGGTGTCGCCGCTCGAGGCCCTCGACGTGGCACGACGACGAACAGGCGTTCCACCCGAAATGGTGGAGTTCGTCCCCCCGGTTTGGCAGTTCGATGCGGTCGACGATTTTGCAGTACGTGTCCGAATCGGGATCGATGTCGACGACCGCCACGAAATCCGGCGCGTCGACGTCCGTGCCGACGTAGAGGCTCATCACGTAGGCCAGTTTTTCTCGATCGCTTTCCTCGATGGCGGCCTGTGGCGTCGCGTAGCCGGGTCCCTCAGCATGGTGGCTGTGCTCGTGTTCGTGGTCCGGCTCGACGTCGTCAGGTATGCTAGCGTCACTCATGGTTCTCCCGACCACGAACGAGTAAATAAATTTGGTCGGGGTGCCGGGAGCGATCGAGGAATTACGCCCAGGGACTGTCTCCGACTTCGGCGCGGACCCGCGGGCCGACCTCGATGCGGCAGTCTGCTCGCGGGCGAGCAATACAGAGCAGAACGTAGCCGTCCGCCCGTTCGGAATCGGTCAGCGCCGCCGGCGGCCGTCGATAGGTGAACGCGGCCGTCGCGTCGAGTGGCGCTTCCGTCCCGCTCGCGTCGGCGGCGGCCCTCTCGTCCCCGATCCCGGTCAGTCGTCCGACGCAGGTGATACAGGTCCCCTTCCGACAGTCGTAGGGCAACCGAGCGCCCGCTCGCTGGGCCGCCTCGAGCACCGTCTCGTCTTCGGAGACCTCGATCGTTTGAGTTGAGCCGCCGGGCCACTCGAGGGTCACGTCGTGGCGCGTCATCGGTTGTCCGTTGCCGTCGGCGCCCGCAGATGTTCGTCTCCGCTGTTCATAGCAAGTCTTGGATTCGAGCGGGCAAAAAGAGTGGACCTGACCGCTCGCGCGGTCGCTCCTGTCCGGTGTCGATCGAACGATACCCAGTCTTTACCCGCGCCCGACCCATAGACGCGGCCAGATGGGACAGGGAACGGAAACGGAGTTCGGACTGGTCGATCTCGAGGAGGCCGATACACCGGGTGACGAGTGGGAGGAGATCGATGTCTCGGATACCGAAGCAGATCGGATCGCCCGCAAGCGCGACCGAGAGTTCGAACAGTTCGAGGAGCGCATCAAGGACGCCGACCAGTTCAAGGTCGAGCAGTCGGTGTTCGACGACGCGACGTTCGCGGCGCTGTACAAGCTCGTCCAGGACGGCTACGTCGAGGCCTTCGGCGGCCCGCTCTCGACGGGTAAAGAGGCCAACGTCTACCACGCGCTGGGAGACGACCGCGAGGTCGCGGTCAAAGTCTACCGGATCAACGCCTCGAACTTCCGGCAGATGCGCGATTACCTCGAGGGAGACCCGCGCTTCGAGGGACTGGGCGGCAAGAAGAAAGACGTCGTACTGGCCTGGACCAAGAAGGAACTGGCGAACCTCCGGCGCGCACGGAAGGCCGGCGTCCGCGTTCCCGAACCGATCGCCGCCGAGCGCAACGTGCTCGTCATGGAGTACATCGGCAACGAAGACGGTCGTGCGAAGCGACTCGGCGAGGTCCAGATCGAGAACCCCCAGACCGCCTACGAGGTCATGCGCGAGTACATGCGCCGGCTCTACTCAGCCGGCCTGATCCACGGCGACCTGAGCGAGTACAACGTCGTCTTCGACGAGGGCCAACTCGTGCTCATCGACCTCGGGCAGGCCGTCACCGTCCACCATCCCAACAGCCGTGACTTCCTCGAGCGCGATTGTCGGAACGTCGCCTCGTTTTTCTCCCGGCAGGGACTGGACGTCACCGAAGACGACCTGCTCGAGTACGTCTCGAGTCCCGAACCGGACCCGTCTCGAGACTGATCTCGATATCGCTCGCATCGTTTTCCAGCCATCGCAGTCGACCGTTGGTGCTCCCGAACGCCTTAGTGGATCGCCCTCGCGGGAACGAGTATGAACATCGGTATCATCTCGGATACCCACGACAATGCGGCGGCGACCGAACGCGCGATCGAAATTTTCCAGGAGGAAGGGGTCGAGATCGTCATCCACTGCGGCGACTTCGTCGCGCCGCTCGTAGTCCCGTACTTCGACGAGTTCGAACTCCACGGCGTCCTCGGGAACAACGACGGCGACGCCGCCAACCTCCAGGCCGCGTTCGACTCGCTGGGCGGTGAGAGCCAGCTCCACGGCCGCTTTGCCGACCTCGAGTTCGACGGCCTTTCCGTCGCCGTCCTCCACGGCGAGAGCAAAGCGGAGGTCGGAGCGATCGCAGCGGGTGAGACGTACGACTTCGTGTGTTACGGCCACCACCACCAGCGCGAACTATCGGAGGATGGCCGAACGACAGTGGTCAACCCGGGCGCACACTTCCTTGCGAGGTCCGAGGAGGATCGAACGGTTGCGATACTCGATACGCTGTCGGAATCGGTGCGCTTCCGGTCCGTTCAGGACTAGTCTCGTTCGAATTCTGCCGTTCTCCGAGGGGTACCACGGGATGCGCGCGTCGCTTTCGGACCTCACCCGAGGCCTGCGGTCCAAGGTCTTAACCTCACCCAGCCAGTAGCAGTCTGCATGCAGCACGTGAAGATTCCGCAGGACCGCATCGGCGTTCTCATCGGTGAGGGAGGCGAAACGATGCGCGAGATCGAAGCGGAAGCGGAAGTGCGACTCGACATCGACTCGGAGAACGGCTCCGTCGCCGTCGAGACTGTCGGCGATCCCGTCCGCGGCCTCAAGGGACCGGAAATCGTCCGCGCTATCGGGCGCGGGTTCGCTCCCGAGGACGCCCTTCGGTTGCTAGAAGACGACATGATGTTGTTCGACATCGTCGACATCGACGCCGCTTCGAGAAACAAAAACGACATGAAACGAAAGAAGGGCCGGCTCATCGGCGAAGGTGGCCGAACCCGAGAACTGATGGAGGAACTGACCGGCGCAGACGTCGTCATCTACGGCTCGACTCTCGGGATTATCGGTGCGCCACAGGAGGTCGACGCCGTCCGTAACGCTGCGGAGATGCTCTTGGATGGCGCGCCCCACGGTGCCGTCTACTCGTTCCTCGAGGAGAAGCACAACGAGATGAAACATCAGGGAATGGAGTACCACCGATTCTCTGGCAGCCAGTCCTGAACGGTGTGTTTCCACGTATTTCGGCTGTTTCTCCGGTCTTCTCACTTGGCCAGATAGCTGGCGCGGTCCATCTAACTATAAATACTCCGTAAGCGATCGGTTCGGAAACGCCGGACGGGGGTATGATCGAGCATCCGTTTCCAAGGCGTAGCAAAAGAGTTATATAGAATAGCAATCAATCCACCAGTTGACTATGGCTCAACAGCAGATGGGCAACCAGCCCCTCATCGTTCTTTCGGAGGACAGCCAGCGAACCTCTGGCAAAGACGCGCAGTCGATGAACGTTCAGGCCGGGAAGGCCGTCGCCGAATCGGTACGGACGACGCTCGGTCCGAAGGGGATGGACAAGATGCTCGTCGATTCCTCGGGTAACGTCATCGTCACGAACGATGGCGTCACGCTTCTTTCGGAGATGGAAATCGATCACCCCGCGGCCGACATGATCGTCGAAGTCGCGGAAACACAGGAAGACGAGGTCGGCGACGGAACGACCAGCGCCGTCGTCGTTGCCGGTGAACTCCTCAGCCAGGCCGAGGACCTGCTCGACCAGGACATTCACGCGACCACCCTCGCTCAGGGATACCGCGAGGCCGCCGAAGAAGCAACCGAGGCACTCGAGGAGATCGCCATCGACGTCGCCGAAGACGACACGGAAGTCCTCGAACAGATCGCCGCGACGGCGATGACCGGCAAAGGTGCCGAAAGTGCCAAGGATCTGTTGTCGGAACTGGTCGTCGAGGCCGTCCAGGCGGTCGCCGACGACGAGGGCGTCGAGACGGACAATATCAAAGTCGAGAAGGTCGTCGGTGGCTCCATCGAGAATTCCGAACTCGTCGAGGGCGTCATCGTCGACAAAGAGCGCGTCTCCGACAGCATGCCGTACTTCGCCGAGGATGCCTCGGTCGCCATCGTCGACGGGGACCTCGAAATCAAAGAGACGGAGATCGACGCCGAAGTCAACGTTACCGACCCCGACCAGCTCGAGCAGTTCCTCGAACAGGAAGAGGCCCAGCTGCGCGAGATGGCCGAAACGATCGACGACGTCGGTGCAGACGTCGTCTTCGTCGACGGCGGCATCGACGACATGGCCCAACACTACCTCGCACAGGAGGGCATCATCGCAGTCCGGCGCGTCAAGTCCAGCGACCAGTCGCAGCTGGCTCGCGCGACCGGTGCCACACCCGTTTCGACGGTCGACGACCTGTCCGAGGACGACCTCGGGTTCGCCGGTAGCGTCGCCCAGAAGGAGATCGCTGGCGACCAGCGCATCTTCGTCGAAGACGTCGATGACGCCCAGGCAGTCACCCTGATCCTCCGTGGCGGCACCGAACACGTCATCGACGAAGTCGACCGCGCCATCGAGGATTCACTCGGTGTCGTCCGAACGACCATCGAGGACGGCAAAGTTCTCGCCGGCGGTGGCGCACCCGAGATCGACGTCTCGCTCGCGCTCCGTGACTACGCCGACTCCGTCGGCGGTCGCGAACAACTCGCCGTCGAGGCCTTCGCCGACGCACTCGAGGTTATCCCGCGGACGCTGGCCGAGAACGCCGGACTGGACCCAATCGACTCGCTCGTCGAACTCCGCAGCGCTCACGACGGCGGTGACACGGGTGCTGGCCTCGACGCCTACACCGGCGACACGATCGACATGGACGCCGAAGGTGTCTACGAGCCGCTTCGCGTGAAGACCCAGGCCATCGAGTCCGCCACCGAGGCGGCCGTCATGCTGCTGCGCATCGACGACGTCATCGCCGCTGGCGACCTCGCGGTCTCCCACGACGACGACGAAGAAGAGGCGCCCGGCGGCCCCGGCGGCGGCATGGGCGGCATGGGCGGCGGCATGGGCGGTATGGGCGGCGGCATGGGCGGCATGATGTAAAACGAACCGTTCACTTCGGCCGGCGAAGCCGGCCTCGGCAACATTCGATCAAACGCCTCGTCGCGCCCGCTGGTTGCTTGTCAGCCCTTGCGGTGACGACGGAGGCCACCGCTCGAAGTCGGTCCATACTCTTATTTCGCCGTTTTCGTCGTCGCTCTCGAACCCGTTGGTGGAGTCTGCACTCCGCATTTTCCGGTCTCTCCGGAGTGGCTGTGGTTTCGGTTCGGCTTCCTTCGTACCGCACTCCGCTGGTGCTGATTCGAGCGTTCATTTGACTGGCGCTCGACGGACCGCGGCCGTCCCGAACGATTCGGGGTACTCGCCCTGTGCATCCCCAGATCGCCGGAACGTGCCGCTCATGTATATTCCTCCACCGGACAAAATTTTAGTATCCATCATTGTATATTGTGTGGTTACATTGGATAACAATTAGCAAGGGAAACACACACATACTGTATTGATCGACACGACGAAGCGCCGAAGATGGAGTCCGGAGATGGCTCCGTGGACAACTGGGAAGTGGGATGTTACGAGGCGGGGAAGGCGTGGACCTTCAGAGTGACAACAAATGACAGAAGAGCGATCAGACGGCAACGAGCGGAGTATCGAACTATCACGCCGGGACTGTGTGAAAGGAATCGGCCTCGCGGCGGCGATCGGCCTCGCGGCGGACGCCGCGGCGGCCGCGTTTAGCGACCCGGAGGTCGTCCGCGTGGGAGCGGGTAGCTACGCAGCGCGACGGCCCCAGCCCGACAGTTCGGAGTTTACGGAGGACGACCAGCGGTACAAGTACGTCTCGCCGTCGCCGGTCGTCCACGGAACCTACCTGACGGACGATGCACCACCGACGCCGCCGTCGAACACGTGGTGGAGTCACAACTGGTTTACCGGTTCCGGGCACGAACACGGCGGGCCGAACCCGACCGTGGCGCTCCCGTGGTACGTCGAAACTACGGTCGACGGGCTGACGGCGATTTACGCCGACGACTGGCTCACCGATCCCGGCGAGTCGGTGGCGGAGAGAGGCTTCGTCAAACTCGACCATCGTTACACCCCCCGGATCGAACTCGGCCACTCTGCCGGCGGATTCGGCGACTCTCGCGTCGACGACTGGGGCGATTTCCACGCCCGTCTCGCCTGGGGTTCGGACTCGAGTGCGCGCATGGACGTCACCCTCGTCAAGGGGTCGCCGTTTATTTTCGCCGAGTACGGTGGTGGCGACGCCGAGATCCGTTTCGCGGATCTCTCGGGCGGTGTCGCGCGGCCCGAGAACGTCGAGGTCTGGGCAGACCGCGGGAACGTCCTCGGCGTCTCAGTCACCGGGAACGACACGAACTACGACTACGTGCGCCACTTTGGCATCTTCGCACCCGACGACGCGACGTGGGACGGGGTCGGTACCGGCGACCTCTCGAGCAGCCTGGGCTCCGGCGACTACCTCTCTGTTGCACCGTTGCCGAACCGCTCGATCGAGACGCTCGATCGCCTCGAGGACTACGCGTACAACGTCGTTCGCGACACCCGGGTCTCGTACGAGTACGCCCCCACCGACGCGAACGGCGACGTCGTGTCCGAGGTCCGTTCGACGTTCGAGTTCGTCACCGACAACAAACCAGAGAGCCGGGCGACCGGCTCGCTCGCCGGATTGCTTCCCCACCAGTGGAAGCACACCGACGCCGAACTGACCGACCTCGAGTACTGGTCACCGCGCGGGACGCTGAAGGTCCACGCCGGGACGACATTCGAGACGACGAAGACCTATCCGGGGATTCTCCCGCACATGCCCGACGAGGGAACCTACGACAGATCGACGCTCCGGTCCTACGTCGACGTGGAGGAGCGTGCCGATCTCTGGGAACAGGGCGTCGGCAGCGAGTGCAGCACCTACTGGATCGGCAAGGACTTCGATCACCACCTCCGGACGATCCCGATCGCACAGCACGTCGGAGACACGCCGGTGCGTGACCGATCGCTGGACGCGCTTCGAACCCGTCTCGAGGGGTGGTTGACCGTCCAGGATACAAGCTACGGGACGACCGAAGAGGAGGAGGCGTTTACTTACTGGGACGAATTCGGCTCCCTGATCGGCTATCCGGCCGAGTTCTACTCGTCGGATTTCCTCAACGACCACCACCTGCACTACGGCTACTTCGTGAAGGTCGCCGCCGAACTGGCCCGCCACGACGGTGATTTCGTCGACGAGTACGGCGAGATGGTCGACCTGCTCGTCCGGGAGTACGCCAACTGGGAGCGCCCGACCAGCGACAGCATCGACGTGACGACGCCGCGGGAGTCACCTGCAGACGCGTTCCCCCATCTCCGGACCTTCGACGCGTACGAAGGGCACTCGTGGGCGTCGGGCTTCCCGCTCGGCGACGGGGCGAACCAGGAGTCCTCGTCGGAGTCGATGGTCGCCCACGCGTCGGTTATCATGTGGGCCGAACACAGGATGGCGACAGCCGACGGAGACGACGAACGGGCGACCTACCGGGAGATGCGCGACACCGCCATCGTGCTCTACACCGAGGAGATGCACGCGATCTGGGAGTACTGGTTCGATACCGACGACGACTCCCACCCGGACGACTGGGGAGCGAATCTCGCCGAGGACGAGACCGCGGGGGCGACGGGTGCGCCCGACGGACTGCGCTACGACGCCTACGAATACGCCTCCATCATCTGGGGTGACGGCTACCACCGCCAGACCTTCTGGGGCCAGACCACCATGGAGGAGATCTGGGGCATCAACTGGCTCCCGATCGACGGCCACTCGTTCTACCTAAACTGGGACGAAACGTACGCCGACGCCAACTGGAATCGGATGGTCGAGGCCCGCGGCGGCGACACCGACTTCCTCGAGGGATGGCATACCCCCGCGATCGGCTACCGGGCGCTTTCCGATCCCGGCGATGCCGTTGACATCGCAGACACCGAACTGCCGATCGGGCGAAAGTCCGCTTACATCTACCACTGGGTACACAACCTGAACGCGATGGGGACGCCCACACAGGCCGTCGTCGCCGACGTGCCACAGGCGGCCGTCTTCGAAGACTCGAGCGGCGATCGGACGTACGTGGCGTACAACGCCGGTCCGACGGACACGACCGTGGCGTTCTCCGACGGCTACGAACTGGACGTTCCCGCGAACGCGCTGAAGACGTCCACCGGTGACGTAACGTACGGATTGCGGGACGTCGACTCCGAGGACCCGACACAACCCGGCAACACCAGGGGCTCGACACAGCCCGGTGGCTCCGACGATCAGTCGCCACCGGCACCGACGAACCTGTCCGCTCCCGGTACGACTGCGACGACGGTCACCCTCGACTGGGACGCCAGTTCTGCGACGGACGTCGCACACTACGTCGTCTTCGTCGATGGCACCGTCGACCACGAGGTCGCTGCCGGGACGACGGACACGACCGTGGGGGAGCTCTCGGCCGGAATTACCTCCGAGTTCGCCGTTTCGGCGGTCGACGATGCGGGCAACGAGTCCGGCAACGCGGGACCGATCACCGTCACTACGGAAGCATCCGCTGACCCCGGTGACGACGAGGTGTCCGGCGACGGTTGGTCGGCGACGCTCTCCGAGACGAGCGCTACCGAGCTCCGAGTCGAATTCGATCACGATGCCGGCTCGAGCTGGGTCGACCTCCACTACACAGTCACCGATCGGGTCCAGCAGAACGTGCGGATGTTCGACCAGGGTGGTTCCCACACGTACACTGTGGACGGTCTCAGCGTCGGCGATCGCGTTCGCTACTTCTTCACCTACGAAGCAAGCGGGGCGGCGGACACGACGGCTACCTACAGTTACTCGGTATCGCCCGCCGATCACTGAAGCGGTCGCTCCGCCGGTGGGACCCGCTCGAACGGCTATTGTGGGTCACCCGGCGCTTCCGTTCAGCGCTCGTTCCGGACCGACTCCGGTCGTCCCGTTCAATCCCGGAATCGCCTCCACTGCCGATGTACGACGAACTAAGTAGCCGCCCGCAATATTCGCCACTATGAACTCGCTACTTCTGGACAGCGACGACGTCGACGAATACGCACGACTCGACGCCGTCATCGATGCCGTCGAAGAGGCGTTTGCGGCCTTCGAACGCGGAACGACGCAGATGCCCGCGAAATCGTATATCGACCTTCCACAGTACAACGGTGACTTCCGGTCGATGCCCGCCTATCTCGATACGGGAGAGTGGGACGCCGCCGGGCTGAAGTGGGTCAACGTCCACCCGGACAACCCCGCTGACCACGACCTGCCAACCGTCCTGGGAACGATGATCTACTCCGACCCCGAAACCGCGTTCCCGCTGGCGATCATGGACGGCACGTCCCTCACGATGAAACGAACCGGCGCTGCGGCCGCCGTGGCCACGGATTATCTCGCCGTGGCGAACGCGTCGAGCCTCGGTCTCGTCGGGGCCGGCGTTCAGTCCTACACCCAACTCGAGGCGATCAGCGAGGTTCGCCCGATCGAGACCGTCGTCGTCTCGGATCCCGACGAAGAGCGGGTCGAGCGGTTCGTTGCGGCCTTCGAGGATCGATTCGATATCCGCGGCGGCTCCATTTCTGAAGCGGGTCACTGCGACGTACTCTCGACGGTGACGCCGGTCGAGGATCCGATCGTGGGCCTTGAGGACGTCGGCGACCACACCCACGTCAACGCCATCGGTGCCGATGCGGAGGACAAGCACGAACTGGCTGACGAAGTACTCGCAGCGGCGCGGATCGTCATCGACGATCACGAGCAGTGTACCCACTCTGGCGAGATCAACGTCCCCTACAGTGCGGGAACGCTGACGGATGCGGACATTCACGGGGAGATCGGCGAACTGGTCGTGGGGACGAAGGAGGGGCGGACCGACGACCTCGGCATCACTGTTTTCGACTCGACCGGGCTCGCGATACAGGACGTCGCGGCCGCACACGTCGTATACGAAGCCGCTCGAGAGAACGAGGCCGGGTACGATTTCGAAATGATCGATTCCGGCCGATAGCGGGTGAACGCGTACAGTCAGTTGGTAA
The DNA here is from genome assembly GCF_013402815.2 of Natrinema halophilum. Classification (NCBI taxonomy): domain Archaea; kingdom Methanobacteriati; phylum Methanobacteriota; class Halobacteria; order Halobacteriales; family Natrialbaceae; genus Natrinema; species Natrinema halophilum. The sequence continues at coordinate 2,601,058 of NZ_CP058601.1, read as the reverse complement.
ACGCCGCCTCGTGAACGCAGGCCCGCTACAGCGTATCCAGCTGACTATTTGCCGCTTCGTCCCCGCGGCTCGCTCGATTACATGCCGCGAGTTCCTTCGGTATCATCGACGCCGATTCGGGAGAAAGGGAGACGGGTAGAACGATGGTTCGACCGATGATCGTTCACAACGGCGAGAGTCCGAGATCGAGCCCAGCCGATCAGCGGACCGAATCGGCCACACGAAACTCGAGTTCAGCGACGGCAAACTGCGGTATGAATGCGTTTCTCAGATTCGACGACAGCGTCACGGCGCGGTGCAGTCAGCTGGCTGTATCGGCTGCCGATTCGGTGCCTCACAAAGCATCGTTCTGCCGGACCAGTGCCTGTCCGACGTTTCCGCGAGGAAAAACACACGAACGAACTTCCCGGAATTCGGCCACACGAGACGAAGGCGCAACTGGACAGCGTTAGCCGTGAGAGGAATCCGGCGTACCGGGCCGACGTGGCATCGAGACGGTCATCGACAGTTTGTCTGCATAGTAGAAAATCGGATCGTCGGTCGGCGTCGGCAGCCCGTTGGAATCGAACAGTGTATTCTCCTCGATACTCGCGGTAGCGGGCTGGAGCGGCCACGGTTCGTGTGCGATCTCGACTGCGATAACGCCGCGATCGGTCGACGCGTAGAATCGTCGACGTGCGGTGAGCCAGTAAGCGAGCGTATTCGGTTCGGCAGTGAACGGTTCGCCGTCAGGGCGGTAGGCCGCAGCGAACGTGGCTGGAATGCCACCGTCTCGACCCGTCCGCTCGCTCGAGAATCTAATGTGGTTGCGTTCGGTCGCGCTGACTCGCGTCCGGGCACGGGAAACGGGAAACCGAGCGGCCTGACCGATGGTCGTGGCGATCAGCGAGTTTCCGATATCGATGCTGAAGAAGTAGAGGCCGGGTTCGCCCCGATACCGAACGCGGGTCCTGACGGCGAGTTCGGCGAACGCGAACCGCAGTATCGACGGCGTTCCCCGAAACCCGACGTTCGTGAGTACGAACGGGAGGATACTCACCCAGGCGTGGCCGTCCCGCGTCTCGAGGTGCATTTGCCCCGGGATGTGCGGTCGAAGTTCGTCTGGATCGACCGGCCAGTGTGCAAATAACCCATCACGCCAGGTCATCGAAGCGACGTGTGGTACTTTCAATTCCGACCCACCTGTGAACGTCCATCGAGACGAATCCGTGCGTTGTTCGTTCATCCTCTGAATCAACAAATACTGTAGTAAACCGTACGACGTACGAGCGTATAAAATGGATAGTTAGCTGTCAGATCCGGTGGTGATTCTATCGCATAGCGGCGTCGTCCCGACAGCAGGAGAGCGACCGTGGTCGTCAGTCAGCCAGTTCGACCGACGATTCTTCGGATGACTCGAGGGTGACGCCGTCCGACCCGTCGTCGCCCATGTCCCCGGACTCCAACTCCTCGATGAGTTGGCCGGTTGCGCCGGTCGCCCGGAGTACCAGCACGCCGAACCCGATTCGAGTGAGTGCGTCGATATAACTCCCGACGAAGATCCCGCTGAAGGCGTTGAGTAGCCCGAAGCCCTGCCGCGACAGGAGGCCGACGACGAGGTAGGCTCCGAAGAGCAACAACAGCAGGTTCCGCAGTTTGCCATAGAGCAGGACGCGCTCGCCACTTTGATTGCCAGATTGCCGTGTGATCGGCCAGATCAGCCAGTAAGCCAACAGACCCAGGAGAACGAAATTCGCGATGTTAGCGACGTAGACGGTTGGTTCCGTCAGGAAGTATCCGGCGACCGTGGCACTCGTCCAGGAGATCTGGAGGGCATTGAGTGTGATCAGCTGTTTGCGCGATGCACCGGCGACCATACCCGTGATGGTCACCATCATCGGTCCCACGGTGAAGTATTCGATGTACCGGCTCACCTGAACCGGTTGCCCGGTCGGAGTCGTCACGAAAAACTGCTGTGTCGACATTCCGAAGTACGCCAGCGAGAGTATTCCGCATATGATCGGAACCGGGAGATAGTACCGGCGCTTGCCCTCGGGAAACTGGGCGACCCACAACAGGAAGAGTCCGGTCGCCGCTGCCATCACGTAGAACATGATCCGATAGAGCGTCTCCGCGGGTATCATTGCGAATCACCGTCCCATACCGGTGCAGTAGCAGACGGATCGGCCGGCGGCGCCGAGACGGTAAACTCGTCGACGGCATCGGCGAGCACCGTCGCCCGTTCGTCGAGTCGCGTCGCTTCGGTCGAGACGTCGCTGATCGTCGCCGTCGTCTCCTCGGCGGCCGCGGCGACCTGCTGGGCTTGCGATGTCGTCTCGTCGGCGACGCTCGCGACGTCCTGGACGATCGTCGCGAGTTCCTCCGCGGATTCGGCTTGCTCGTCGGTCGCCTGGTCGATCTCTTCGACGCCGGCGGCTACCTGTTCGATTTCCGCTGCGATCCGGTCGAGTTTTCGCGAGAGGTCGTCGACCCCGTCGGTTGCCGACCCGATCATCGTCTCGGTTTCCTCGATTTGCGCTGCGCTTTTCGTCGCCCGCCGTTGTATCGATTCGATCATGGTTTCGACGTCTCCGACCGCCTCTTGAGTTTGGTTTGCGAGTTCTTTGACCTCGTCGGCGACGGCCTGGAAGCCGCCGCTTTCGTTGGAGGCACTCTGGGATCGGGAGGATTCGATGGCCGCGTTCAACGCGAGCATGTTGGTCTGGCCGGCGATTTCGTCGATTAACTCGACGATTTCCTGGATCTGATCTGCCTCCTCGTCGAGCGCTCGGATCGTCTCGGCGACGGATTCCGTCTGTTCGCTGGCGGTGTGCATTTCCGTCCTCGTCTCCTCGGCCGCCCGCCGGCCGTCCGTGGCCAGTTCGTCGACCTGACTCGACTGGTCGGCGATGTTACTCGTTGCCGCCGCGACCTCCTCGACGGTCGCGGACATTTCCTTGACCTCCGTCGTCGCAACGGCCAGGTCGTCCGCCTGCTTTGCTGATCCGTTCGAGATCTCCTGGATCGACGTGGTGACTTCCGCACTCGCCCGCCGAATTTCGTCGGAACTGGTCTGGACTTCGGTGCTCGTGCGGGCGACGTCGGCCGAAATCGCCTTGACCTTCGTGACGGCGTCCTCGAGGTCGTCGATCATCTCGTTGAACGCGGTGGCGATCGACACCAATGCATCGTGGTCGGTTTCGGGTTCGAGTCGGCGCTCGAGGTCGCCGTCGGCACACGCGGACATGACCTCGCTGTACCGTTCGGCTTCGGCGACGAGTTCGCGATTTCGCTGTTCGGTTCGTTGCTGGGCGTCGCGGGCGCGCTGGCGCTGCTCTTCGAGGTCGTCGAGCGTCTGTCTGAGCGAGTCCCGCATCGAGGCGAACGAATTGTACAGGATTCCGACCTCGTCGATCCGGTCGGTCTCGAGTTCGACCGTAAGGTCGCCCTCGCCCATCCGCTCGGCCTTGCTCGCGAGCCGACGGAGGTTCAGGGACATGTTGCCCCCGAGGACGATCCCGACGAGCCCGAGATGAAGGGTGAAGATCAACAGCAAGGCAACTAACGCCGATGAAGCAGCCTTTTGTGGACCGTATACGGTCGACGCGGTATCGTAGGTCGAGACCGTCAGCGAACTGTCGCCGACGTCGATCGTCGCCGCCGTCGCCGCGTATTCCGTGTCGGTCCCATCGGGGACGCCCGTAGCGACGCTGTCCGAGTCCGGAGAGGTTGCAGCTAGAACAGCTTCGTCGCCGACGGGTGCTTCTTCGCCGACCGCGGCGATCGATTCGCTGTCGGCGTTTGTGACGACCGTCCGACTGGATTCGTCAGTTTGTAGCGCTGTCGTGAACCCGTCGATGGGAACGGAGACGACCACGTACCGTTGGCTGCCGTCCCCGCGCTCGACGCCTGTAACGAACGACAAGACCGAGTCGTCGGTCGAGAGCCCCTGATGGACAGGGCCCGGTCCATCTGTTGTGCCTTCGATGCCGGCTGCTTCGAAGAACTCCTGTTCGGTTGCCCCGTCATCGCTGCTCGCGAGAACGGTCCCGTCACCGTCGAGATAGTGGATCGCTGCGATCCGATCTGACCGAGCGGATTGTACGGCCGCGAGCCGCTCTTCTACCTCTGCGGTGCTTCCGTCCTGGAGAGTCCCGTCAGTGGCGAGTCCGGTTGCCGTTTCCGCGTTCGTCGTCAACCAGGCCGCAGCGACGTCACTTCGGTCGTCGGTCTGATCGCTGAAGTGGGCTTCCGCCGCCGGGCCGACGGTACTGGAGACGTAGCCGAAAAAGAGCGCAGCAACGAGAAGCGTCGTCACGGCGACCACCACGAACAGGACTCCTATTTTTACGCTATACGTTTCTCTGAGTCGATCTGGGAGGCGGTCATCTATTGCCATAGTAACATGAATGGTTCATAGGGCGCGAAATTGTCCAATGCCTTCCCACTTATTGCTATTCCATGTACATTGAATGTATCGATTGAATTTATTATGCTGAATGCTACTCATTCGCTATCTCTTACAGGAACACCAGTTCAATACAGTATTCGACCAGTCTGTGGCTCACAGCGGTCATCAGAAAAAACATAAGCAAATATACTACTAATCGGCGGCGAGTCGAGAACGGTCTGTCAATCACGTCTCCCTCGAGTCAGCAAACGGCAGTGGGCAGACCCGGTTGGACCGAATGCGGCCGTCGATCAGACGTCGTCAGGTCGCCGCTCAGGTTCGTCTGGCCGGCGGTGAGACGTCAGTCGTCGATTTCGATCGCCGGACGGCCGGGCTCGGCGTTTGCGAGGACGTCGTCGCCGGCCGCATCGGCGTGAATGACTCTGACGGATGCTTCGAATTCGCGTTCGATCAACCACGCAGCCGATTCGAGGGCAGCGTACTCTTCGTCTGGCTCGAGCGTCATCGACAGGGCCTCGCGCTCGGCCTGGAGATCCTGACCGTAGCTGGCGGCAGCGTCGCCCCGCTCGCGGATGTGTGACTCGCCCATGAGTTCGCCGATCAGGTTGTCGGCGTCGCTCTCGATCGCTATCTCGAGGGCGTCGTATTTCCAGTCGGGAGCGACGACGACGTCGATCGCCGTCGGATCCTCGATTCCGGCGACGTCGACGATATCGCGGATGTCTTCGCGAGTGTTTTCGACCAGTCGGCGACGCTTTTCGACCCGCTCCCGGTCGATTTCGGCGGCCGGCCAGTCGGCCGCGGCGACGAATTCGTCGTGTCCCAGTTCTTCGTACAACTCCTCGGCCAGATGTGGGGCGACCGGCGCGAGCAAGCGGACGACCGCCGACAGCCCACGCTCGTACGTCTCGGCGTGGGGTTCGGCGTAATCGCTGTACTGCCGCAGCGTCCGCGTCAGGTCCTGCGTTTCGCGCAGTGCCTTGTTGAAGGTCAGTTCGTCGTATTCGCCGGTTGCGATGGCGATCGTCGCGTCGATCTCGCTGTCGACGTAGCTTGCGATCGCGTCGTCGTCGCCGTCGGGTTCGTCCGTGACGTACTCCTCGACCATCTCCTGTAACCGGGCTAAAAAGGCATACGTCGACCTCACTCCCTCCTCACTCCAGTCGAAGTCCCGTTCCGGCTGTGCGGCCTGCATCATAAACAGGCGAGCGGTATCCGCCCCGTATTCCTCGACGATCCGCTGTGGAGAGACGACGTTGCCCTTCGATTTGGACATCTTTTCGCCCTCGAGCTGGACCATTCCCTGCGCGAGCAGGTTCGTAAAGGGTTCGCGGTGTTGCAACCCCTCGTGATCGGCCAGCACCTTCGTGAAGAACCGCGAGTAGAGCAGGTGCATTACGGCGTGTTCGATGCCGCCGACGTACTGGTCGACGGGCATCCAGTCGTTGGCCCGCTCGCGACCGAACGGAGCGTCCTCGAGAGACGGGGAGACGTATCGCAGGAAGTACCACGATGAGTCGACGAACGTGTCCATCGTGTCCGTCTCGCGGACGGCGTCGCCGCCGCAGTCGGGACAGGTCGTCCGTTTCCACTCTTCGGCGGCATCCAGCGGGTTCCCGGTCGTGTTGATGAATTCGGGAAGCTCGACTGGCAGGTCTTCTTTCGGAACCATGACGGGACCGCAATCGTCGCAGTGGACGACCGGAATCGGCGTCCCCCAGTATCGCTGCCGGGAAATACCCCAGTCGCGGAGCTGGTACTGCGTCGCCTCCTCGGCGTTTTCGATGTCTTCGGTCAGCCGTGCGCGAGCGGTCTCGCTGTCGAGACCGCTGTACTCGCCGGAGTTGATCAGGACGCCGTCGTCGGTGAAGGCACCCTCGCTTACGTCGGGCGCGGTCGGCGCCTCGTCCCCGTCGGGTTCCGGAGCGATGACGGGTCTGACGTCGATGTCCTTCTTTTCGGCGAAGGCGTGGTCGCGCTCGTCGTGGGCCGGCACGGCCATCAGCGCGCCCGTTCCGACGTCCGAGAGGACGAAGTCGGCGACGTAGACGGGGATTTCCTCGCCTGTGACGGGGTTCGTTGCAGTCAGGTCCGTCTCGACCCCGTTTGGCTCGTCGCCTTCCGGATCGGCCTCGTGGTGAACGAACTCGTGGACCGCATCGTCCGTTTCGGCCAACTCCTCGCTGATCGGGTGGTCCGGCGCGAGCGCGAAGAACGTCGCCCCGAAGATCGTATCGACGCGGGTCGTGAACGCTTCTACCGCCCCGTGGCCGTCGATATCGAATTCGAGCTCCGTCCCGTACTGACGCCCGATCCAGTTGCGCTGCATCTGCCGAACCGAGTTCGGCCATCCCTCGAGGTCATCGATCGCGTCCAACAGTTCGTCGGCGTATTCGGTGATCTTCAGGAACCACTGCTCGAGAACGCGCTGTTCGACGGGAGTGTCACAGCGCCAGCACAGTTCCGCTTCGCCTTCGACCTGTTCGTCGGCGAGGACGGTCTCGCAGTTGGGACACCAGTTGACCTCGGCGTCGCGTCGCTCGACCAGCTCTTCCTCGTAGAAGCGCTCGAACAGCCACTGATTCCACTGATAGTAGTCGGGCGTACACGTGGTGATCTCGCGGTCCCAGTCGTAGCCAAAGCCCATCGCGGTCATCTGGTCGCGCATCGTCTCGATGCAATCGAACGTCCAGTCCCGCGGGTTGGTGTCGCGGTCTTTCGCTGCGTTTTCGGCCGGGAGGCCGAACGCGTCCCACCCCATCGGATGGAGGATATCGTCGCCGCGCATCCGTCGGTAGCGAGCGTACGCGTCCGTGATCGTATAGTTACGGACGTGGCCCATGTGGAGCTTTCCGGACGGGTACGGGTACATCCCGAGAACGTACGTCGGATCGTCCACGTCGTCGGGCGTCCGATAGACGTCTGCGTCGTCCCACGCCTCTTGCCAGCGCCGTTCGACCGTCGCGTGGTCGTATCCCGCGTCGCTCATTTGCTTATATACGTATGGTGGTGACGCCATCCTATACCTTTCCATACCTCTGTCGGGCGATGAGTCGGTTCGGCGGTTCGCGTGCCCCGATTCCGCCGATCCAGCGGGTCGAGACGAGTCCGTGCGACCGGCCCAGTGGTGGGAACTTTTATTCTCGTCTCGTCTGATCACGCTGTATGGTCGCAAATTCTACCGTCTTCGTTACGGGCGCCAGCCAGGGATTGGGCCGCGAAATCGCCGTCACGTTCGCTGATCGGGGCGCCAACGTCGTCCTCGCGGCCCGAAGCGACGGTATCTACGAGACCGAGGAGCTGATCGATGCGCCTGACCGAACGCTTGCACTTGAGACCGACGTGACCGATCCCGAATCGGTCGCCGACGCGATCGACGAAACGGTCGAGACCTTCGGTGGCCTCGATTGCCTCGTGAACAACGCGGGGATCGCCGGTCCCACCGCGCCGGTCGAGGAGACGACCGACGACGAGTGGCTCGAGACGCTGGACGTCAACGTCGTCGGCGTCGCTCGCGTGACCAGACGGGCCGCCCCGCACATCCGCGAGTCGGATCAGGGGAGCATCGTCAACATCTCCTCGATCGGCGGCAAGCGGCCCTACGCGAACCGAACGCCCTACGCCGCATCGAAGATGGGTCTGATCGGGCTTTCCCGCGCGTTGGCGGCCGAGTTCGGCGACGACGACGTAACCGTCAACACGATCTGCCCCGGTCCGGTCGAGGGCGAACGGATCCGGAACGTCTTCGAACGGCAGGCCGAGGAGAACGGCGTTCCCGTCGAGGCCATCGAGGGCGAGGTCCGCGAGAGCCTCATGGTCGACGAACTGGTCCCGCCCGAGGAAGTCGCCGAACTGTGCGTCCACCTCGCCAGCGCCGACTCGCGTCACATCACGGGCCAGGACATCAACGTCTCGTCGGGCGGTGCGTGGTACTAGCGCCGACGCCCGAACCGAGAGACGAATTCACAGGACTCCGAGTATGGCGACGAACGCGCCGAGAACGATGAGTGCACCGCCGACCACCCTGCGCATGTGGACCTCCGAGCGTCCCCGGTCTCGCTGCGCCTCGAGATCCCCAGCCGCGATCACCAGCGGCGTCGCTTCGGTCCCTCGGAGGACGTATCCGTCGACCGTCTCGGTCAGTTCGCCGCGAACCAGCAGTTCGTCGCCGGACCGGACGACGGTGGCCTGATACTTGTCTGGCATGCTGGTCGTCCCGCCGACGCTGATCGTGAACTCCACGTCGCTCAGGACGCCGTCCTCGCTGGCCAATCCGGTCCGCTCGAGGAGTCGATTGACGGGATCGAGTTCGCCGAGATAGACGTCTTCCGCCGGGTCACCGAGATAGCACTGCGACGAGTCGAAGGGGTCGGTCGGGCCGTCGTCCCGCCGGATTGGGAGCGTAGCGGCGTCCACGCGAACGCGGTCCCAACTGTGGTCGATGGCGAACTCGCCGACGGCCAGCTCCCCGTCGACAGTTCGCCATCGTGAACCGCCTCCCTGTCCGCCCGTTCCCTCCTTCTGGCGGACCCGCCATGCCCAGAGTGCGGGCGAGCCGCCCCCGTTCAGATCGAGTGGATTCCGATCCGGCACCGCTGGCTCGGAGACGTACACTGGGCCCCGGATCGTCGTCTCGCGCCCCGGTTCGATTCGGTTGTCACTCTCCGTCTCGAGCTCCTCGATCGTCGTATACCGCTCGTAGACTTCACTCGCCCGTGACAGAACGACCCCACCGAAAAGAACGAAGACCCCTGCGACAACGAGTGCGATCAATTGGGCCATGGGCGAAACGCAATCATCGAGGTATAATATACGCACGAAAGAAGCCGATCGGGACGGCGAACCGGTGGCGCAACTGCGCGAACGTCAGCGGCTGCCGATTCTCCCCGTTCGGTCGGCGAATCGAGTCTCGTCCGGCCGATCCGACGGTCCACGCCGCGTGGCTACACTCGGTCCGGATTCGACCAACTGACGCTGTACATCGTGTCCGACTCGAGCGGCCCGCGGTCGACGGCTACTCGATGTCGATCTGTCGCGATTCCTCGCCGCCCGAGACTTTCGGTAGCCGGACCGTCAGCACGCCGTTTTCGAAGCCGGCGACCACCGCTTCTTCGTCGACGGGTTCGGGCAGGCGGATTCGCCGACTCGCCGACGTTTTGGTTCGCTCGCGACGAAGATACTGCCCTTCCTCGTGGGCTTTGTCGCCCGTCCGGTTCGCCTCGAGGCGGAGCGTTCCCTCCGAGAGCGTCAGGTCGATATCGTCCGTTTCGTATCCCGGCAGATCCGCCGTGACGACGTACTCGTCGCTCGTGTCGGCGACGTTGATCGGGACCGATCCCGGGACCTGTAGGCCGCCGGCGGTCATTCCCTCCTCGACCTGGCGACTGAGTCGGTCGAGCAACTCCTCGATATCGTCGAACGGGTTGGGTCGCATACCGAAGTCTACGGTTCCGACCGGGATAAATTCTGCCTGCAGTGTCACGACAGAAGGGAAGCCACTATTCGGGGAGCGTAACGAGCCCGTCGTCGAGTGCGTCGAGTAGAACGCTACGAGCGTGGCCGTCGGCATCGACGCCTTCGTAAACGGCCTTCACCTCGCCGTCGGCCAGGAGGAACGTCGTCCGCGCCGTCTTGCCGTCCCGTAACTGGACGCCGAAGGTCTCTGCGATTTCCGCGTCGGGATCCGCAAGCAGGTCGAATTCGAGTCCCTCTGCGTCGCAGAACGATCTGTGAGAGTCGACGTCGTCCGTCGAAACGCCGTAGACGTCGACGCCAGCATCCCGATAGGTTTCGCGCTCGCGCTGGAACTGGTTCGCCTCGACCGTACAGCCCGGGGTATCGTCTTTCGGATAGAAGTACAGGACCGTCGGCTCCTCGAACGTGAGGCTGACCGGTTCGCCATCCTGATTCGGCGCAGTCACGCTCGGGGCGTTGTCTCCTGTCTCGAGTGGCATACCGGTGGTACCGCGGGACGGGGAAAACCGTTTATGGTACGGAGACAGTGTCCCCGTCACTCGTTGCACGCCGGCTGATCCCGATCCACGGATAGTTGTTTGCCGATCAAGGCCAACCGTCACGTTCGCTGTAACACCGAATCGATCCGATCGCGGTCATTTCTGCCCGCGTCGGTCGACTTATGCAGGTCACTCCAACTACTATCTCGTATGGTCGATCCAGTTCTTCATACAGGCGCGTCCCATCCCGATCTCCTGTGGATACTCGTTCCGTCGCTTCTCACGTTCGTCGTTGGCCTCGGGGTAGCCGCATACGCGGATCGCATTCGAGCGTGGCTCGGTTTCGAGACCACGACGACGACCGACTAATCACGACGACCGACTAATCACGACGACCGATCGATTGCACATCTCCGACTCCTCGAGCCCTCGCGCGCGCTATTCGACGACGTGTTCGGTATCGTACGACCCCAGACGCCGAACCCAGCCGTTTTCTGCGAGTTCCTCGAGGTCTTCGATCGCCTCCATCGTTCGAGACTCGTAGAGCCCTGCCTCGAAGTCGACGTGGAAGACGTAATCGCCCAGCCGTTGCCCGCTCGGTCGCGACTCGACGCGGGTCAGGTTAATGTCACGGTCTGCGAAGGGCTCGAGCAACTCGAGCAAGAGCCCGGGATAGTTTGCGTTCGGATACACGACCAGCGAGGTTTTCCCACCCCCTTTGGATCGTTCCTCGGCCGGGGCGAGCGCGAAGAAGCGCGTCGCGTTCGAGTCCTGATCCTGGATGTCTTCGGCGAGCATCTCGAGGTCGTCGCCGCCGAGGGCTGGATGGCCGATACCGGCGACTGCGGGGTCTTCGCGAGCGAACTCGACGCCCTTGGCCGTACTCGCGACGGCCTCGAGGGTCGCGTCGGGGTACTCCCGCTCGAGGTACGTCCGACACTGCGCAAGCGCCTGGGAGTGACTGGCGACGGTGTCGAAATCCGGCCCCTGTGCGAACAGCGCGTGCCTGATCGGCGTCACGATTTCGCGGACGACGGCGACGTCGTAGTCCGCGAGCGCGTCGAGGCTCTCTGTGACGCTGCCTTCGATACTGTTTTCGATCGGGATGACGCCTCGATCGTACTCGTCGCTCGCGACGGCATCGACGATCGCCGTGACCGATTGTCGGAAGTCGATCTCGTCGTCGTCGGCGATCGAACTCGTCGCTCTGTGAGAATAGGTTCCTTCGGGACCGAGCGTAACTGCAGCCATTACACGCTCGTAGTCGGCTACGGGTCAAAAGACCGTCGGGTTTCGCGAGACCTGCCAGTCGAATCTCACCCGGTTCCGTCGCTTTCAGCGTGGCCGACCACTCTACACCGTCCCGACGATGGCCATCCGTCTCCAGGTGCTGGGGAACGCGAAGTCTCTGCGTAAAAATCGGGCTTTCAGCGACCGCTCGGCTCGTCCCGACGGACCCGCTGGCTCATCATCGGTACGCGTACGCGACCTGTGGCGGTCGAACGACGCTGCTCACGGCCGGCTCGTACCAGAGAGAGCAACTCACCCGAGCGGGTTACTCGTCTAGGTGTTCGATCCCCTTCTTCGATACGTTTGCTTCCGTGATCTCGTCGGGCATCCAGTCCGGCTTGTCACTCGGTGCAGTCTCTTCCCAGGCCCAGCCATCGTAAATGTGGACCTTGTCTGTCCCCTTCTCTCGCAATTTGAGCTCGACGCGTTCCGCCGACTCCTCGCTCGAGCCCGGCTCGAGCCGTCGTGCCGCTTTGAGCGCTGCTTGTCGGGGCGTGTTGCCCGAGAAGACGCTCGACTCGTCACCGCCCGATTCGCGCAGCGCAAAGTTTCGTTTACCGTCTTCGCGTACCATGATTTTCGCCTCCGTGTCAATTCAACGCATGGTCCGACATAAAGATATCCCCGAAAATCGACCGACTGCGCCGGTATCTTTAAGTCAATTGCGCACACTACATTTCCACACTATCCAACCTTCCGTTTTGTTCGAGAGCGGTGACTATCGTTTACCCGTTCGTGTACCGAGGTTCACTGCTAGGGCGTCGAAAACACTTAAGTATATCCTACGGCGAAGTTCGGGATAGAATCCCGCGATGGTACGGAAAAAGAAGCTGAGTCCAAGCGGTGCGAAAGACGAAGACGGTAACTACCACAACGTCCACCTCAATCTTCACGAGGATGAACTCGCAGTCGCGGGCATGGATATCGGCGACGAGGTTTTCGTCCGAGTTCGGGACGGGAAAATCATCATCCAGAAAGCAGACAAAGAAGAAGTCGAACACGAATTTTAGGCAACTACCGTCGGTTTCGTTGATCGGGCCCGTAGATTCCGTAGTTGCAACGCCATCACCTGGACATCGTTTGTTCTCTGCTTTACCGGTGGTATCCGACTGAACGGTTCTGTCTACTCGAACGATTCTGCCCGATCTTGCGCTCTTCGCTCCTTTTCTCCGTGTCTTTTTTGTCTGTGCTCTCGTGAGACGAACCTTCGTCGTCGAACAGGCTAGAACCGACTGTTTCTCCTACGTAAACATTCGGTTCTCAGCGATATTGTCTCATTCCTTGTTTTATTTATTTAAAATCATTATTGGTCTCAGATGAGGATAACCAATACTAATGGCTAACAACGATAGCTACGACGGGCGGTCGATGGTCAGCGACCGTCGTCTCGACTCTGACGCCGGCAGCCCTACTCCGAACGACACGTTCACAGAGAGCATCATCGATCGACGAACCTTCCTCAGTCTCTCGGCAACGACGGGTGCAGCGCTCGCCCTTCCGGGATCTGCCACCGCGGACGTGCGCGGCGAACCGATGACCGACGAGTGCGCATTCGTGGTCAATCACACTCCGGCCGAGTACGAGACGCCAATCGGTATCGAGTTTGCCGACCAGAACGCACTCGAGACGTTCGCAGACGAGTACGCGACGGCACCCGATCCCGACCTGCCTCGGGCACCGAAAGCGGTCATCCGCGACTCGCCGACGCTCGCGGCACACGCACACCTCACCGCTGACGAGGTCGCTTCCGTCCTCGGGCAAGACGGCATCGAGCGACTCGACTTCTCCCCGGGTGCGAATCCGTGGTGGACGCTCGAGTCGCCCTACGCCGACGGCGTCTTCCCGCCGGTCGAGGAGGCACGTAACTACGTCTCGTACGACGAACTCCTCTCCGGACTCGATCATCTCGAATCCGCTCATCCCGACCGCGTACGTGTCGAAGCGATCGGTGAGTCTCCGGGCTGGTCGAATCGGTTCACCGGTGAGAACCCCGATCCGAAACCCATCCACGTCGCCGAAGTGACGGCAAATGTCCGGGACGAGGAGTCGTTCGCTGCAAAGGAGAAAGTAGTTTACTCCCTCTCGATTCACGGTGACGAACGAGCCGGAGCCGAGAGCGGGTGCCGTCTGATCGAGGACATCGCAGCAGGACGGGCGGACGACTTCGAGCCCCTGCTCGACGACGTCGTCATCCTATTTTTGTTTCCCAATCCCGATGGGTGGGTCGCACGGACCCCCCAGACCGAGATCCCGTGGGTCGAGGCCCACGACACGAACTTTCAGCGGGGCAACGCGAGCGTCTTCGACAGACAGCCGGTCGATACCAACCGTCAGTACCCGACGATCGGATGGACGAATCCAAGCTTCCGTCCGGCCGAACCGAACGGTGCTCCCGACGAATTCGATGATATCGTCCCCGACTCCCTTTCGATCGTCGACCATTTTCGCGGCTACGACAATGTCGCCTTCTTCTGTGACTACCACGGGATGTACACCGCGGATCACGTGGTATTCGGCCTCGAGTCGAACGCGTCGTTCGACTACGGAGAGACGCACGAATTCGACGAGATCTGCGTTCGAAACGGCAAGGGGATGCGGGCTCACTGGGGCGACGTCGGACCGATCGAAGACGATATCGCGACCGCAATCGAGGAGATGTATCAGTGGGTAGATGACGGGGCCAAAGCGGTCCCGGACGGTGAGAGCTACGACGGGTTGTTCGACTGGGGGACGATTTACGATTCGATCGGCTACCAGGTCACGGGCAGTCTGTTCGGCTGGGCGGGACAACCCGAAGCGTTCGGCGGCCTCGGGGCGACCGCGATGTCGCCGGAGGTGATTCTCTCCAATCACCGAGTTGCGGCACAGAAGGAGTGGAAACCGTACTGGTCGCGCCACTACGTCACCGCGTATCGAACTTCGATGCGTGAGTGTGCGGAAACGATAGTGCGCGAACCGAGTGCAACCGTCGCGACCGGCGGGCAGGACACCGCGTACGTCACCACCGACGCACTCACGCGCTCGTCGGCCGATCTTCCACACACCGACACCCCCTCCGTTCGCAACCCCGACCGTCGCGACGGCTGTCCAACCGAGGTGCGACGAAGCAGCGAAGTCGTGCATCCGACCTCTACTGGCCGCTCGAGCGTTGCGGCGGACGCGAACGACTCGTCACATTCCCTATTCATCCGCTTCGACGGCGTCCGACACGCCACCGAGGGGTCGATTCGAGTCACCGATCCGGACGGTACCATCGTTCGGGAGATCGATCTCACTGCGAAGGAGGACCCGACCGACCCGACGGCGCGAAAACACGATTTCGAGGACGCGTTCGTCCGCCGGCCGCGGGCGGGTCGGTGGGACATCGACGTCAACTGCGACGCTGACGTACACGTCGACACGACCGTGATCGACGTCGACGGCGAGATACCCGATCCGGAAGCCGTACTCGGATACGAACAGCGCGAGTACGCCGTCAACCCGATGCAGTTTTTCGCCGATCTCGAACCCTACCTCGAGGACGGCGCCATGGATGGAGTAGGTGTCTCTCAGGTCACCGCCGGCCAACTGGTCCGGGACGATGGGACGACGTGTCGGTACGACACCCTCGTCGTCTCGTCTGATGCGGGGATCGACCAGCCGTCGTATATCGAAGCGATCGAGACCTTCGTCGATCGCGGCGGCGATCTGGTGCTTACGGACGCGGGTGTGGCCCTTCTCGGCGAACTCGACGTGGGCGCCGCCGCGTCGATCGAACCCACGGACGTCCGTGACGTCGAGATGCTGTTTGCCGTCCTCGAGGACAGGGCCCTCGATCACCCTTTGCTCGCAGGAATCAGGCCTCGACAGCGAGAAATTTGGACGGGACCGCAACTCGGCTACACGACGGAACGCGACCAACCAGCGACGATCGTCGACCGCGACGCATTCACGGCAGCCGGTGGCTCCGTCGCCGGCTCCCTTTCCGGTTCGGAGCGCGACGGCGATCCCGGCCCCGCCGATTCCGGTGTCGGCGCCGGAACGCTTTCGGCGGGCGACTCCGAGATCACCGTGCTGGGATCGGTGCTCCCACCCGCCCAGCAGACCGAACTCCACCCCTTCGGAATGGCGGACTACGCCCTCTCGTTCCTGGGACATACCCTTGTCTGTAACGCGCTCGGCTTCGAACAGCGACGCTACGACGCCGACGGCGAACTCGTTCGAACGTACGGCGAGATCCGGTAGCCGGTGGGCCACCCCGTTCGAGGACCTACCGCAGCGCCTCGAGGTCGAACTCGAATGCAGAGACCGGCATCTCGAGGTCGTGTTCGACGAGGACCTTCGGGTGGACTTCGCCGATAACACCGACTTCGGTCCCGTCGATGACGACGGCTGCAGTTCGACCGGAAATGAAGGTCGGATGGTCGGTCGCCGGCGTCTCGAGGTCGACATCGAAGTTGCGAGTCAGCGCCTGGAGGCGGGCCTTGGCGTCTTCGTAGCCGACGTCGTGGTTCGCGAGAACGGCTCCGACGCGACGGCTCTCCGCGACGCCGGTATTCTCGCCGTCGTCGACCTCGGCGGTGAAGCCGATTTCGGCCAGATTCTGCGGGTACGCGCGGTGCGTGTTCCGCTCGAGGACCATCAACAGCGAGGGAAGGACCCACGTTCGCAGCATCGTAAAGTCCTCGCTGTAGGGCTCTTTGATGGTCGCGGGCTCGCCAGCCCCGTAGACGTCCTCGCCCGGTGAGATATCGAGTCGGTCGTAGTTCTCCGATTCGCTTATCATATGGAAGTTAAGCAGGTCCTCGAATCCCAGGCCGACCAGTTGGGTCCGGGCTGCGTTCTCGAGCCGGGAGCGCTCGTGACGGCCGCCGACGGTCCCGACGTCCGGATAGCGCGGCTCGAGGTCATTGAAGCCGTAGGCGCGTCCGAGGTCGTCGATGACGTCGAGCGGGTGGAGGACGTCGACGCGGTACGGGGGGATCGTCACTTCGTAGACGAGGGCGCCCTCGTCGTCTTCGCGCGTTTCGGCTTCGAGCCCCGAGCGCTCGGCGAGATCGATCACTTCATCCGGATCGAATCCGATCCCGAGGATGGTCTCGATGCGGTCGTGGGCGACCGTCTTCGTCTTCGTCGAGAAATCCGGACGAACTAGTCCGTGATCCGGATACTCGATTTTGACTTCCTCGATCGTGGCTCCACGCGCCGCGAGCGCGTAGCAGACGATGTTCAGCATCTTGTCGATCGTCCACTGGTCGGTACCGGTCATCTCGACGAAGAGGTCCCGTGAGTCGGTCGTGACCTCGGTTCGTCGGCCGTTTATCACCGGCGGGAACGAGAACAATCCGATGCTGTCGTAGATTGCGGGGTAGCGTTCGTACTCGCTGACGAGATCAGCGTAGGTCTGGCCGGTCTGGTGCTCCTCGAGTACGTCGGCGGGCGTCATCTCCTGATCGGAATCGAGCGGGACGAATCGGTCTCCGTCGGGCTCGACGCCGACGTATTGGATGGTCGGGTTGCCTTCGGTCGCGGCGGTCCCTTTCAGCATCGTCAGGTCGTGGATCCCGATCGCGCCCTTCGCACGCTTGCGTCCCATCGTCGCGTGAAGCTTTTCCTGAAGCTGGATGAGCGAGTCCAGCCCGTCGTCGTCCAGATCGACGTCGCGGATCACCGCTCCGGTGACGTACGGCCGTTCGTCGGGGACCGACTCGTCGACCTCGATGGTCCACTCGGCGCTGTTCGGTGACGGGAGGTGAATCCCCCTCGCGTCACCGTACTGATAGCGCATCGAGCGGGCGACGCCCTCGACGGAGAGCCGATCGAGACGGTCGGGCGCGAACTCGAGCTCGAACGTGCCGTCTTCCGTCCGTCCCTCGAACTCGAGGCCGAGTCCGAAGAGGTCGTCGATCAGTTCGTCGTCGCCTTTCTCCTCGTGACCGGTCAGGTCTCGCAGTTCGTCGGGGTCGATGTCGACCGTGGGCATCAGTAGGTCACCTCCGTCTCGCGCAACAGTTCCAGGTCACACAGCGTCCCGTGGATGTCCCGGATATCTTCGAAGCCGTACATCAACATGAGCAACCGTTCGAGCGCGAGTCCCCAGGCCATCACGTCGCACTCGACGCCGAGGGGTTCGAGCATCTCCTCGCGGAAGATGCCCGAGTTGCCGATTTCGACGAGTTCGCCGGTCGTCGGGTGGGTGCCGAAGAGTTCGAAGCTCGGCTCCGTGTAGGGGTTGTAGTGGGGCTTGAACTCGATGTCGGTGATGCCGAACTGAGAGTAGAATTCCTCGAAGGTGCCCATCAGGTCTCGGACCGAGAGTTCCTCGGCCATCACCCACCCTTCGATCTGGAAGAACTCGAGCAGGTGCGTCGGGTCGAGCGTATCGTTTCGGTACACCTTCTCGACGCTGAAGTACCGCTGTGGCGGTTCCAGTCGTCCGATCTCCTCGCCAGAGAGGTATCTGGTCGACAGCGAGGTGGTATGCCCGCGCAGCGCGAGCGCACGCGCGAAGTCTTCGTCCCACGGCGAGTGGTACCCCTCGCCGTCTTCGCCGACGCCTTCCCTGTGAGCGCGCTCGACGCGCTCGACGAGGTCCGCCGGAAGTTCATCGATGTGCGTCGGCTGCTCCAGGGCGAACCGATCCCAGTGGGTCCGCGCCGGGTGGTCCTGTGGCATGAACAGACAGTCGTTGATCCAGAAGTCCGCGTCGACGTGTGGCCCCTCCATCTCCTGAAAGCCCATCCCGACGAGGACGTCCTTGACCCGCTCGGCCGTCTGGCGCAGGATGTGGACGTTGCCGCCGTCGAACCGTTCGGCGTCGGCCTCGACGTTGTACTCGGTGAACTCGACGTCCTCCCACTCGCCGCCGGTCAGCAGTTCCGGTGTGACCTGGCCGACCGTCTCGGCGGTCTCGATTCCGGCCATCAGCTCCGTGACGGCGCGTTCGGTCAGGGTCACCTCGCGGACCGTCGACTCCCGGCGTTCGACCAGCCCGCGGCGCTCGAGTTGCTCGACGGTCTCGACGTCGACGTCGACGCCGTCGAGCGGCGCGTCGTCCGCGTCGGCGAGTTCCTCGAGCGCGTTCGCCTCGGAATCCGCCTTGGGGTTCGCGTCGGGGTCGGCGGTGATCTCGCCACTGTCGATGCTGCCGTACCCCTTGCGCGCGTAGTTCGAGAGCGCGATGTCGACCGCGTCGCCCCCGAGGCCCGACGCGCCGATGACACGTCCCATCGAGACGGAATCGGCGTCGGCACCGGCTTCGAGAGCGGCCTCGTAGAGTCTAACCTCGGGAAGTCCGTTTTCGACGTACTCGCGCCCCTCGTCGGTCGGCGCGACCGTTTCGTCGACGCGCTCGCTGACGGCAACCAGTCCCTCGTCCTCGAGTTCGAAGACCGCGCCGGTGACGGTCTCCGGGGGAAGGTCGGTCGCCGCGGCGAGGGCGTCGACGGACGTTGCCTCGTCCGCACTCGCGGTCTCTAGGACCGCGACCTGTTGTGCTGGGAGTTGCATTCGCTTGTTCGTATGGCTGCGTGTCGGTCAGTTAGCGGTTCCGATACCGACCGGGACGGCGCCCCGGCGGCCACCTCGAACGGTCGGTTTCGCCGCGAACGCCCTGTGTGAGCGCGTGCGGTTCCACCGGCCCCAATTCACCGGGCGAAAAAGAAGCCGAATCCCGTCTGCAATCGCTGTGACCGATCGCCGACACCGGCACGTTCGCTTCGTTCGTGACCCGCGTCTCGTTTCGGTCTCCTCATCGAGACGCCGGCACACGCGTGGGATTCGAGCGCCATACGGGGTGATATCCCGTTCGGACCAAAAACATTGCGGGTCGATCCCACGGGGATCGGTTCCTCATCTCGATCCCGATAGAGAACCCCTCTCGCAATAGCCTCGAGCCTCTGCATCGGTCGCTTTGCCGCCCGGTGACGAACGTCTCTCACCTAGATTGATACGTTCGTTCAGTGATGTAATGACTATGGGGACTCGTTCGGGCGACAGTTCGTCGGGATCGTCCGTCCGACGCATCGCGGGATCGTTTCTCGCCGGACTCGTCGCGATCGGCGTGGTGGCTATCGCGGCTATCGATTCGTCGCGGTTCGTACTGGCGGCCGTCCTGTCGCCGGCGGTCGGGGGCGCTGTCTCGGGGTTCTTCGCGCGCGGTCGACGTCGGCTCGGTACCGTCCTCGGGATGTTGCTCGGTCTGACGGTCATGATCAGTTCGTTCGCGCTATTCGGCTACTGGCTCGCAAACGCGCCGCCGATGACCGGCGGTGCCGGTCTCGGAATCGCCGCGCTGTTTCTCATCGTCGTCGTCGTCGGTCTTCTGGCGATCCTGTTCGGTGGGCTCGGGGGCCTGCTCGGCGCGACGCTCCGCAGCGAACTCGACCGAGCGCCCCGAACGGGGGCGGTCGAGGAGCGCGAGGACACCGCCGATTCCGGCCGGTTCGGCGACAGCGGATCGGCCGACGTGACGGTCGATTCTCGACCGGAAGCCGAGCGACCGACGGTCGGGAGTTCCGATCGAGACGCCGACGATCGTACGGTCGGGAGTTCCGATCGAGACGCCGACGATCGTACGGTCGGGAGTTCCGATCGAGACGCCGACGATCGTACGGCCGACGACCGGCGGCCGATCACGAACGTCATGGTCGGAAGCGCGCTTTCGACCGTGATTTTCTTCGTCCCGGGATCGCCGTTCATCGGGGGTGTGGCCACGGGATACCTCGAGCAAGCTGGGTGGCGACGCGGCGCGGTTCTCGGTGCCGTCTCCGGGCTCGTCGCGACGCCGCTCGTTCTCGCCGTACTCGTGCTTCTCGCGGTCGCCGTCTTCTTCGTGTTCGCAGGTGTGTTCGTTGATTATCTTCCGTGGCTCGCCGCCCTTCTCGCCGCCTATTTCGTCGTACTGTCGGCCGTCGGCGGTGCGATCGGTGGTGCTCTCTCTTCGCCCCGGACGAACGGTTGACGGCTGCGTCTTCGACGCGAACGACGGCACGGCGATGCGTCTCGGCGAGCCGATCCAGTCCCGGTCGTCTCCGTGCCGGCTCAGTCGCCCCACCGATTCGACCGTCTAATTGTTCGAAGCTCGAGCCGGCTCGAGCGAGCTGGCGTCGAGCCATTCGAAGCCAGATCGATCCGCGGTCGGGTTCGCATCGGGTATCGCCGCGGGATCGATCCTATCGGCGAACTCGATGCGGATCTCGACGGGCCCTGCGGCCGGTAGCTCCGGGAGAAAATCGTCGCTCTCGAGGAGTCCACGCGCCGAGACGTTCCCGCCCGCATCGAGCGCGGCCCCGAGCGCGCGGTAGCGGTCGTCGTCGGACCGACAACTGACGCCGGTTCCAAACGCATCGTTCGAGATGCGCGCGGTCGGGCTGGTGCCCGAGAGCGTGCTGAAATCGTCCGTGCCCGTTGTGCGGTCCTTCGTCGACCGGTTTCGAGATCGCTCGCTCGACCTCTCCGGCGACACGTCTCGCTCGGATTCGCTCGCACCGGATTCGCTTCCGTCGGTCGATGCAGCATCGTCGGTCCCTCGCTGTGAAACCGTGACCGATGGCGACCCGCCCCGCATCTCGTATCCCTCGACCGCGTTCGACTCCGAATCTTGCTCGGCTTGCGGACGTCCTTCCGCTTCGTCGATCAGCGACCCGACGTTCACCGATGGTTCGTTCTGGTGTCGCACACCTCGTTCGAGCGCCCACGACGGCCACGGGCCGTCAGCGTCGGCGCTTATAGACCCGCCGGTCGGCCTGGATACCCCTTCCGGTTGTTCGACCGGGACGTACGCCTCGAGTCCGTACTCGGGCAACAGTGGCCGATCGAACGCGTCGATTCGTGGGCCGTACCGATCGCGGAGTCGCTCCAGTTCGCCGACTTCGATCAGCGCACCTCGCCAGCGATCGATACCGGCCGAAAGGAGGATGAACCGGGCGTCGGTCCCCGCGAGCAGCGACTCGCTGATGTCCCGGAGAACGGCGGGCAGGTTGTTGGTTCCAAGCGGCGTCTCCGGGTAGGTGATCGTCGTCTCGCGATGCCGACCGCGTGGATCGGCGGCGACGATTTCCGCCCCGTGGGGTGACGGCGTGACCGCGAGCGTCCAGCCGATCGCCTCGAAAACGGCTTCGAGTTCGCTCGCGAGGTCGGTCTGCGAGTATCGGGCTGCACAGGCGATCCCACGGTCGCTCTGAGCGATCAGCCGTCGGAGAACCGCCGTCCGATCGATCCCGTGTCCGAGTGCGTCGGTCAACACCCCCTCGAGTGTACTCTCACCTGTCGATTTCCGCTCGATGTCAGTCGCCGTGACGCCGAATGCACCGAGGACGTCGGCAGAGACCAGCAGGTCGTCGTTCGAATCTCGGGGATGCGGAGCCATCGATATCTGCGGGTTCCACAACCGGACCTATATATCTTCGTCAGACGCCAAAACCCAACTCAGAGGTCGTCCGAAATTCCCTCTCAGTCTGCGTGCCGGATAGTCGCCGCGCGAACCCGAGAGCGCGTTCCGTGTGTACGTCGCATCGATCGTGCGTCGCGCACCGATTTCGCGTCGCGCTCAACGACGCCGCGGCGATTCGAGTTCGATGTCGGCAGCCTCGAGCAGGTCTTCGACTTCGTCGCGTTTTTCCTGGTGCTCCGCCAGGAACTCCCGCATGAGCTGGGCAGCCTGCTCCTTGCAGTCACCACACAGGCGCTCGCCGCCGACGCATTCGTCGTAGACGCGTTTGGCGAATTCGTCGTCGTCACCGGCCAGCAGGTAGGCGTAGAGTTCGTAGACTGGACACTCGTCGGCTCGGCCCCCCTTCTCGCGCTGTTCTTCTGCGGTCTCGCGGCCGCCGGTCGTCGCTGCCTTTACCTTGTCGTAGCCGTCCTCGGGGTCGTCCAGTAGCGAGATGTGACTGGCCGGGATCGAGGAGGACATCTTGCCGCCGGTGAGCCCGGTCATGAATCGGTGATAGATCGAAGACGGCGGCTGAAAACCGTAGCCGCCGGTGTCGACTTCGATCTCGCGGGCGAGTTCCTCGGCTTCGTCGCGGTTGATCTCGAACGCGTCGACGTGTCCCTCGTAAACCCGCTTTTCGCCCTCGATGGCGTCGATCAGCGCCTCGAACGCCTCGTCGGTCGCCCGCCGATCGAAGAATCGGATGCGCGGTCGGACCGGTTCCATGCCGGCTTCGTTTAATTTCGCCAGGACTGAACGTAGCGTCTCGGCGTCGGCGTCGAGTTCCGAGAGGGGGGTCCCTTCGAGCGCCTCCGCGACGTGGACGCACCGAAGGCTATCGTCGTCGAAGTCGGCGGAATCGAGCTCTTCGTAGAACTCCGCGACCAGGTCGCGCTCGTCGAGATCGAGTTCGAAGCTGGCGTAGGCTTCAGACACCTTGAAGAACCGCATCCGTTCGGCGAGATCACGGGCCAGCCGGACGTGGGGGTCCTGGTCCGGTCCGACGGGGATCACGGTCGGCTTTGGCTCCTCGAGTTGCGGGTAAAGAATGTCGGCCATCTGGGTGACGACCGACTGCATGTGTGAGACGTCAGTTTCGCCGTCGAAGCCGTAGATCGCCTGCAGCTCGGAGAAGTTCGCTTCTGCGCCGAGTTCGAAGGCCAGATCCTGTAGTTCGCGGTTCGTCGACTGACGGTAGAGCGTTCCGTCTTCGAGGTCGAAGCCGAGCGCGAGCAACGAGAGCAAGTAGTCACGCGCGTGTTCGTCGATCTCCTTCCAGCTCATGCCGCGAGCCGAGTTGGCTTCGAGATCGGCGATCAGCCCGTAGGCGTCGGCACCCTGTTGCTGGTGCCAAATGATCTCGTCGAAGACCAGCTTGTGACCGATGTGAGGGTCGCCGGTCGGCATGAACCCGGAGAGGACCGCTGCGGGCTCGTCGTTTTGCAACGCCTGCGCGACCGGGCGATAGTCCCTGTGCCCGAAGATGACCCCTCGGCGCATCAGGTAGTGGGGATTCGGGACCTCTTCGAGGACCTCGTCGAACTCCTCGATGCCGAATTCCTCGAACAGCTTCCGGTAATCGGAGACGCTCGAGGATCCCCAGGGGTCCAGCGCGACGTCGTCGGCTCCAGCAGCGCCACCATCCGCGAGCGGTTCCCCGGTCGTCGGTTCCCCTGACTCGGACTCCTCGAGTGGATCGTCTCCGGTCATTAGTGTGCGTTTTGGCGCGCCAGCGCGCAAAAGCCTTCGGCTTCGCTCTCGGTCGAATTTCCGACACTCGAGAGTAAAGTGGGTGCGGGCCGAACGTCGATCCGATGCGCATTCGGGTATTCGGGCACGAGCGGGAGATCGACGGGTCGCGGATCGACGCGACGCCGACAACGATCCGTGAGCAGGTGCAGGAATACGAGGCCGGTGAGCGTGACGCGTTCGACCTCGAAATCGAGTTCCCCGATGACTTCACCGGCTCCGTCATGCGAACGATGACGGAGATCCCAGCCGGCGAAACGCGAACGTACGGGGCGGTTGCGTCGAAACTCGAGACCGCACCGATCGCGGTCGGGCAGGCCTGCGGTCGCAACCCGATTCCCGTGATCGTCCCCTGTCACCGAATCGTGGGCGTGGACTCGCTCGTCGGCTACACGGGTGGACTGGACCTCAAACGGCAGTTGCTCGAGCACGAAGGTGCGGCGATTCCGGACGAGTCGTAGCGATCGTCGACCCGTCGCGCACGTTTATACTCCGTCCACCCAACGGATCGGGCATGACCGGGTTTCCCGTTCTGACGGACGGCGACGTCTACTCCCAGTTCGAGTACGAACAGGTCGTCGACGCCATGCGCGATGCGCTCGCGCAGCGAGCAGCAGGGGCCCTCGAGGCCCCGCCGCGCTGGCACGTCGATGCGGGCGAGGGGGAGCTGGTGTTCACCGCGGGAGCCGCTACCGGACCGACCAACGCGGCCGGGTTTCGGGTTTACGAAACCCATCCCGAGTCCGGCGACGATCATACGGAACTGGTGGCCGTCTTCGACGCGACGACCGGCGCGTTCGAGGGGCTGATCGTGGGCCACGCGGTCGGCGGGCTCAGAACGGGCGGCATCGGCGGCGTCGCCATCGATTGCCTCGCTCGCGAGGACGGCACGACGCTTGGCGTGCTCGGATCGGGGTTCCAGGCTCGAGCGCAGGTCGGCGCGGCGTGTGCGGCCCGCGACTTCGAAGCGGTACTGGTCTACAGTCCGACGGCCGAGAGCCGCGAGGCATTCGCCGAAACGGCGGACGGTGAGGTCTCGCCACCTGTCTGCGCAGTCGATGATCCCGAATCAGTCGTCCGCGAGGCCGACACCCTCGTCTGTGCGACCGACAGCGACGAACCCGTTTTCGACCCCGACTGGCTCGCATCCGGTACCCACGTCACGACGATCGGCCCGCGCTTTACGGATGCCCATGAACTTCCGCTCGACGTCGTCGACCGCGCCGACGTCATCGCGACCGATTCGGTGATACAGGTCGACGCGTTCGATAGGCCGTACATCGCTTCGGGCGCGAATCGCGAGCGGATGGTCGAACTCGCGGACGTCCTCGCCGAACCCGAACTCGGTCGCCGGCGTGAGGACGCGATCACGCTCTTCTGCTCGGTCGGGTTGGCCGGGACGGAGGTCGTTCTGGGGGCGGCGTTTCTTGAGCGATTCTCGTAGGTCGGTGCTCACGGCGTGAGCCGTTCGAGTGACCACCACTCGATTCCCCCGTCTTCGTCGGACTCACCACTCACGAGCGCGAATACCATCGTCTTTCGAACGCCGTGTGCGAGCCGGACGTCGAGCGCCAGATCGCGCGGTTCGAAGACGTACGCCGCCGGATGGACGCGGACGAGCAACTCGGAGTGACCGAGGTTTTCTACGGATTCGACATCGGCGTACGTCCGAAAATCCGCGCCGAACTTGTATCCCGTTTTGGGGACGACTCCCCGTTCCCGCAGCACACTGTAGACCGTCAGTCGCCGATCGAACCGCTCTCCTTCGACCTCCCGCCCTCGTTTGCGGACCGTCTCGGGCTCGAGGGAAAGTGCACCTCGTTCGGCGAGGTACGTCGCCTCGAGCAGGGAACACTGTAGCGTCGGCCGGTCGTATTCCCGTCCCTCTAGGGGCTGGCCGTAGAACGCTCTTTCGTAGAGTTCGAGTGGGGGGTCCCAGATGACCACTCGATCGGCGAGGAGGTCCGCCTCGCAGTTCGCCGGCATCTCGCCGCCGGTGTCCGACGTTCCGGTCGGATTTCGGCGGTCGATCTTGAAGTAGGTGATTTCGCTCTCCTCGTCGACGACCGCCAGGACGCCCTCTCGGAGTTCGCTGGCTGGAATATCGGTTCGCTCGCCAATGATTCGTAACGCGTACGCAATGTCGCCGTCTCTCGGCCCTTTCCCCCGAGGGAACACGGCGAAGTCCGCCTCACTGCCGGGTGGATTCGGAATCCACGGCTCCGCGGCCGGTGAGAGGTAGAATCCCCGCGACCGCAGATCTGCGTAGACGAGGAACCGAACGCCGAAGTCGAGCCCGGGTTCGCGAGCCACGAACTCCCGAAATTCGAGTCGCTCGCCGCTCTCGACGTCGACGACTGCCTCGAGATCCCCTCGATACAACAGGTGAGCCGCCTCGACGGGCGCGAGAGCGATTTCGTTCCCGTCGAGCGGATAGCCGTAGCCCCGCGAGTCGTGATACCGCTGGCGTGCGTCGCCTCCGACGCGGACGACGCCGTCGTCGAACCGCCCCTCGAGTGCCATATCGGGTGTTGGCTGGCCGGGACTAAGTGGCTGCGGATCGGTTGCCGTCCGTCGCTACGGTTGCGTCCCTTCATCGGATGAAACTGTCTCGAAAGCCCTGGCACGGTCGACTCCCGGAATTCGCTGCGGTCCTCGTTGCGCTCCTCCTTCGAGCCCTCGGTCATCGGGGTTCGTCGACCGCGCCAGCCCCTTTTGTTCCCGCTACCCCAGCGGCGGCTGATCGGGGGCTAGCGCACGGTAATTCTGCGGGTTGCTCAGTCGTCCGTCTCGGATTCGGCCTCGAGTACTCCGTCCAGCGCTCGATTGCAGGTCCTGTCGAGACACCGGGTGCCGCTTGCGGTCTCGAACGTCGGTAGCCCGCACCCGCACTTCCCGCCGACGACGCCAGTGGGAACCGCAAAGCCAGTGTCGCAGTCTGGGTAGCGTTCGCACCCGGCGATGAGGCCCCCTCGCCGGAGAATCCGGAGATCGCCATCACAATCCGATTCGGGGCACTGCCACTCGCGGTCGAAGGCCTGGCTGACCGCAGCGTCGAGCGACTCGCAGGCGCGGTCGAGACAGACGTCGAACGCTAGTCCTCGTTCGACGCGCATTCGAGGAAGACCGCAATCGCAATCGCACTGCTCGTCTCGGATTGTGGCATCCGTCGGCACGCCATAGCAGTCGCCGCAACCGACGCAGTTGACGCCGCTCGAGCGGACGAGCGCTCCGTCGCAGTCGGGACACACCCCGACGGGCGTCCCGGCCGCGGAAGCCGGGTAGTGTGCGAACCCGTCCTGCTCGTGGGCTGCGATTCGCAGCGTCTGGGTGTCTTTCTTCGCAACGAGTGTGAAGTCTCCCGTGCGATCGCTCGAGACGCTGTCCGCACGGGTGATCCACGCGACCGGCTGGTAGCCGTCGATATCGTGGACCAGCACGGTGTTGTCCGGCTTGACGAGCGTCGTTACTCGGCCGCGGTACTCCTCACGGTCGGTATTCTCGGTGATGACGGTACAGTCACCCGCGAGGATGCGGATTGCGTCGTCGATCATAGGGCCGTTGGCCGCGGTTTCGTACTTAAACTCGAGGTCAGCGGTTTCGAAACTGCGTCGAGCATCGTCCGAGGCCGGAAATCGAACCGTCACACCGATTTTTCGTCTAGTAGTCGTTGAACGTCATTGCACATCCCGCTCGCGAATTCGCGGCCAGCGAGCGCTCGCTGGCCGCAGCAGTGCGAGCAGCGGGGAAATCGCTTCAACGACTACTATATTTGCCAGGTGCTTCCCCGAACTCGGCCGGCGAAGATACATCGTCGACCGACGTGTGCACGTCTTCGTGTGTTCTCCGCTCTCAGACACGAAATCGATGAGCCCGAACGCTAACGGCGTCTTGAAGTCGTTCGTTTCGATGAATTCCCCGACACCCCGTCGCTCGCTGGTACTCGGTGCCGGTTCAAAACGAAAAACTGCCCGGAGCCGAACGTCTCTCGCTGCGCCGTTCAGGCGGGTGTGCTGAAATCGACCTTCGGTCTGTTGGGGTGTTCCATCGTCACGAGATTGTAAACGGGGGAGCGATTGTAGTACTCGCGAACCGCCCCTTTCTCCGCCTCTGTGAGATCGCCCGCAACCTCGACGTCGATCTCGAGTTCACCGTACATCTCGTGGGCCCTGTCGACGTCGTGGATGCCAAAGAGCATCCGGAGATCGATCGGGGCGCGCACGGTCGTCGTCACGTCGTCTATTTCGATCCCGTCCCGAATCGCGTTGAAGACGACGGTCCCGTTGATACACGCCGTGAGTCCGGCCAATGTGCCTTCGACCGCTTCGTAGCGGTCTGTCGGTTCCTGATATCCCATCGCGTCTTCGAGTTCCGGCGGCAGGCCGAACTCGAGAGTGTGTTCGCGATCCATTCCCATCTCCTCGCCCCCGAGAGCCCATTCGCCGATCGTGGCGGCAGTCCGATTTGCGACGTCTTCGGTGACGCCCGATGCGCGAAATTCGAGTTTGGCTTCGTCGGGATTGGCTTCGACCCACTCGATGAACTCGAGGTGTTCACCGGCGTCGACGCCGTGTTCGATCTCACCGGTTCGTTCCGCTGGGGGTTGCCGTTGCTCGTCTGGTGTCATCGTCCTCCCTCAGATACGAGTAGGCTCACCAGCGGCTTAACCGTATATTGCGGTTTTGCCGGAGGATCCGGAGACACGTCCAGTTTCCCGGACCTGTCCGGGAGCCATTCTCCACGCCGCAGCCGAGTAGGCATCGATCGCGGGCGGTGACGAGGAATCGGACGACCGGCCACGGACGGGCAGCCGATCAGTCGATGCAGACGTACGTTCGCGTCGTCCCGACGCCCTCGAGCGACCGAATCGTAGTCGTGACTGTCCCGAGTACGTCGTGGGGCTCGTCCCCGGTGAGTTCGACGATGACGTCGAAATCGCCCGCGATGACGTGCGCCTCGACGACGTTCGCGGTGTCGCGGAGAGTCTGGCAGACCTCCCCGGAGGTACCTGCTGCAGTGTCGATCAGTACGTATGCGTAGACCATTTCGCTGACCTACGATCCCACGGATCAAAAAACGAAAGTGCCCCGTAATCGCCCCTCAATTCTCGTTCGGACTTCTAATGGTCCCGTTTCCGCCGTCTACTCGTGTTTCGTCGGCAGAGCTGTCATCGCCGGCGTTCGGTCTGCGGGTAGCGCGGTCGTCGCCCATCGACCGTCCGACCTCGTCACCGGCGACCGACCGTGCGATCGCGGTCGTGTCCGGTCCGCCGAGTTCGCCGGCACGGTCTCGCAACGTTCGGATCGACTCGACGTCGACCCCGCGTTCCGCGAGCACCGATTTGGGCAATCGGGCTGCCGTCGTCTCTGCCGCTGTCACCTGTCTCTCGACCGTTCGCAACTCGGCAACGGTTTTCGCGACTTCAGCACGATAGCGCCCCTCGCTGCGTTCGCCGGCTGCTCGAGATTCGTTCAACGTCTCGAGTCTGGCCTCGAGTTCGTCGAGGCGCGTTTCGGTCTCCTCGATTTGGGCGGCGACGATGGCGGCTTTCGTCTCGTTCGTCTCGGCGTTCGCGATCCTGACCCGGTAGGCTCGCTCCGAGACGTCGCCCTCGATTTCGGCGTTCTGGACGCCGACTGCGGCAACGAACCGTTCACCCGGTTTGACCGATTCGTTCCCTGCTTTGGGGTCGGTATCTGCTTGCGATACATCGTTCGACACGACGCCCGCCGCAGCGAGGGGAACCGCGACTGCCGTGACGACGAGTACTGCGACCAGCGTGATCGACGTAGTTCGATTCATTGGTATGTCGGTGTCTTCGATTGGTGATATACTCTCGAGACGTTGACTCGAATTCAACGTCAGTTAACGCGATTCAACGCCACTTTCGATCCGGTTCCGTCCATCGATTTCGCCGATTCTGCCTGATCTGCCTTCGCCGTCCGATCCATCCTGCCGTCTGCATATGGTCGTCTCATTCCGTTTCGTCACCGTCGTTGTCGGTCGCTGCCTTCGTCTTCGGTCCCGCCTCGTCTCTCTCGGGTAGCGAGAGTACGTTCTCGCGACCGAGGCGGAACGACTCGAGTTTCTCCTCTTCCCGCAGTCCGCTGACGACCTTGCTCGTTTTCGCGTCGGTCCAGCCGAGTTCCTCGACGACGGCCTGCTGTTTCATCCGGCCATCGTGGTTTCTGAGGAGACGAAGGACCTGCTCTTCGTTGCTAAGAAGTTCCATATCCGGTGACCCGCTCGTCCTCGAGTCGTCGGCCGTCGCGGTTGCCGTGGCGACGTCCGAACCGGACGCAGGACCGGAATCGGTGCCGGAACCGGATGCAGGACCGGAATCGGTGCCGGAACCGGACGCAGGACCGGAATCGGTGCCGGAACCGGACGCAGGACCGGAATCGGACTCAGGTACCGAATCTCCGGTACCGCCGATGGGCTGATCCGCAGTCCGCGTGCGGGTACGGTACCACCACGCCAGGGCGGCGCCGAATCCGAGCACTCCGACCGCAATTCCCGCGATGATCGCGGTGCTCGGGCCGGCACCCGCGGCGGTGACGACGACCCGCGGCTCCCCGGAGATAAAGTCCGTTTCGCCCCCGCGCCAGATCACGGCTTCGTCGCGTTCCTCGTCCGGATCTGGCGTGACCGACGCTCGCTCGTATTCGTTCGGCCACTCGATCAATAGTCGCGTTCCGTCGTCGAGGTATATCCCTTCGATCGCGTCGCCAGCGCGCAGTTCGTCGCCCTCGACGGCGGCGAACCCGTGCCAGTCGAACGTGTACCTGACGACCCCGTACGAGCGCGCGAACGACTGACGCTCGGTGCTTACGTCGAACTCGTCGGCGGTCATTTCCCGCCCCGTCGCATTGCTCGCCACGTCGACCGTCTCGGTCATCCGTTCGGCGAACGTCCGCGTGTGATTTTCGGGATCCTCTCGAATGTCGTCCCGCAGCGACTCGAACGCCGTCGTGCTCTCGTTGTCATCCAGCCGGACCCAGAACTCGAGCGTCCACTCGGCGGTCCCGTTAGCTCGAAGCCGAACGTCCATGCGAACCTCGTCCGCGTCGATTCGATCCTCTTGGAGCGTAAACGGGTTCGACTGCGACTGACTCACCTCCGTCGCCCCTACCCCGGTAACGAACGGTACAGTCCCTGTAAGAAGTATCGCGACGATCACGACCGTTACCCCGACGCGACCGTTCATACCGCTCGATGCGCGTGCCATCGCTTAAACCACACGAAAGTCGACCTTTCGCGTCAGCGAACGAACCAGCGAACGGAGGCTTGCGGTGTCCAATTCGCAATGCAACGGACACTCGAAAGCGCGGAGGGCCGCAGCGTCAGCGGGGAGCGAAAGAAGGAGGGTCAGTAGCGATTCCGAAGCGCTCCGAACCGTCAGCGGGATTGATTTAGGCACCCGGGACGCCGAGTGCCGAGACCGAACCGACGCCGATCAACTCGAGGGCTGCGAGGACGACGACTGCGGCCGCCCAGGCGACGATGCCGACTGCAGCGGCCCGTAGCCAGCCGAGTCGGAATCGCCATTTGACGACGCCGACCCACGCGACAGTCGCCAGCAGCCACCCGAGCAGCGGGATCGCCGCGAGGACGGTCCATGCAAGTGCGCCGAACAGTGCAGTCAACACTGCGTGAGCGTATTCACCGGTTTCCGAGACGACGTGGGTGCCGGCGTACAGCGCGCCACCGCCGACCAGCAGGCTCACGGCGAACGAGAGCACCCTGTCCTCGAGGCCGATCGGCGCAGGCTGAGCGAATGGTGGCATGGTGAGTTTGTACGCGATGATCTATTCGTCGCTGCTGTCGGACTCGTTTCCGCTCTCCTCCGAGTCGTTCTGTTCGTCGACGGACTGTTCGTCTTCGTTCGACTGCGACTTCTCGGTGGTATCGTCGCTGACTTCGCCGTCGCTCTCATCCTGTTCGGACTCGGTTTCACCGGCGCCGTCGCCGCTATCCGTTTCATCGTCTTCGTCGGCCTCGTCGTCACCGTTACCCGGCGTCACTTCGCTGATGGCGTCGCCGAGGGATCCCTCGAGATCACCGCTCAAGTACGATGAAATTCGGTCGTGGATCGCTGTGACGTGATCGGGGACTTGATCTGGGAGGCCAACGGCCGGCCCCTGTCCGTTGCGTTCGTCAGCGGGAGTGGCGGACGCGGATTCGTTGTCGTTTCGGTTCTCGTATCCGTTGGCGTGTGGCTGGCCGTCGGGAGCAGCGGTTGGTTCGTCGGCATCGTCCGCGCCCGTATCTACGGGCGCGGGTGCATTTCCGGGCGCTGCTGCAGCGAACCCGGTTGCCATGATCAGTACTCCGCACAGGGCTGCGATGATGGTCGTTCGTTTCATAGCTCGCAACTGACTCTCGACGCTCGGATGAACTTCAAGGGGGGATGCCGTGAACCCGATTTTCGAGCAGTTGCGGCCATTTGATGGACGTTTTCCCCGGTTTGTGGCCCGTTCAACGCCGATCGATGGAGGGCGGGTCGACAACGTCCGGTGAGCCGATGATGTATCGAGCGAGGGAAGCGAACGGGCGCGGTGCGCGACCACTGTCGAGCGAGTGTGGTCTCACAGGATCGTCCGCCAAGCGTTGTCGACGCTTCTCTCCGGGATGCGTTGCTTCGTACCCCGCCCGAATACCCATTCTTTCCGTCCGGTCTCGAGAATCGCGGGACGAACCGATCCAGAAAGCGTTGTGGTACCTCGTTGCCTCGCGACCGAGGGTGACGGCGCTCGTTTCGCTTGCCCCTCCCGTTGCTGGCGGCTTATCGTTCGACCGTCACCGAGGCCCACCCGGTCGGTCCGTCGGGTTTCGGTCCCGACGGGGATTCGGTCTGAACCGTTCCGGTCCCGTCGATCGCCCGGGCGACGACGTCGTGACTGTCGCCGGTCGGCTCGAACGTATGGCGCCACTGTCGCCAGACGTCGTGAGGTTCCCCCTCGAGCGGTGCGGAGAGTTCGGCGTCGGTCCAGGTGGTTCCGCCGTCAGTCGAAACCTCGACCGCCCGGACGCCCTGAAGCCCCGCGTAGGCGTGACCACCGACGGTGATCGTACCGTCTTCAGTGCGATCGACCGACCAGATCTTTGCGACGGTCTCGACCTCGCCCGTTCCGTCCCAGCCGCGTTCCTCCCAGTAGCCGCTTCGATCCTCGTCGGTGAGTTCGATCTCGCTGATCCACTTGACGTTCACTTCACCCCAGTTGCCCGGGACGAGCATGCGAACCGGGTGGCCGTGTTCGCGTGGCAGAACGCGGCCGTTCATCCCGTAAACGATGTACGATCGCTCGAGGGCTTCACGGGTGACCGTGTTCCAGTAGTCGTCGACGGCCCGGACCACGGCGTATTCCGCCGCGTCGTCGGCGTCGGCCTCGTCGAGCAGGTCGGCGACGGGTACCCCGGTCCAGACGGCGGTGTCCATCTCGCGGTCGTTCAGGTACTCACCGACGCAGCGAAGCGTGCTATAGAACCGGGTCGCGTCGCGATCACGGAGGTCTTTGTACTCGAGTTCCGTCTCGGAGCTGACCGCGCCGGTGATCGACAGCGACCAGTCGTCTCGATCCACGACCGGATCGATCGAGTTGATGTCGACCGTGTAGAAGCCGCCGATTTCGCTGATCAGACCCGGTGCGTCGGGGAGGTCGAATGCGCCGTTTCGCGCCCGAGTCAACAGTTTCTGTTCGGCGGTCGGCGGTCCTGTTCCTCCATCGAGGTATTGAACGCTCGAATCGGGCGTGCGACGTCGGCCGACGACGTAACCGAGGCCGGCAAACGAGAGAGTCGCCAGGCCGGCCTGAAGCGTGGCTCGTCTGGATCGGTCGACGGTCCGATCCCTGCGGACGGATAGCGGGTCGTTCGCTGCGAGGACTTCGACGATCCCGACGACCCCCGCAGCGGGTGCGCTGGCAGCGACTGCGGCCACCGGCGCACCGGTGGCGACGACGGCGAGCACCCAGACGACGCCGCCCGTAAGCGCCACCGCGAGGTACTGGATGTCGACTGCGGCCTCGAGTTGAAGAGTCGCGAAGACGAGGACGGTCAGGACGGCGACGACGAGTGCCAGCGCGAGTGCGAAACTCGTGGGCTGTGCGAGCGGACCGAGCGCGTCGAGGGCCGCGTTGACGATCACGGCCGGCATAGCTCTCGTGACGACCCTGGCCGCAGGTTCGCCGACGAACGCCGGACTGAGTCCAGCGTAGGCGAACGAACCGGCTGTCGCGGCGACGGCCGCGAAGGTCGCCTCGAGTACGCGCAGTGTGACGACTTCGTTCGTCACACGAGATAGCGTGGTAGTCATCGTATGGTGTGTTGGGCTGTAACATGGTAAATGTGGCCACGATAGTAGCGTACCGACTGAGAGTCAGCCGCGTCGTCGAACCGCGACGAGGCCGCCGCTGTGACGTGGTCGACGATGCGTTCGTCGACGGCGATATTCTCACCGCGACGGCGTTCACCCGGAGATCGATCTGGCGCTGTGAGGTCTCGAGTGCGATCTCGGCGAGGTCGCGGCGGCTGAGGTCACAGGCGAATGGGGTCCGAACGCTGCAGCGAGCTCTTCGGCTAACAGCGATTCCGGGCAGCCTCGACGTATCGCCGACGACGGCGTGCCAAATGGCTATACGAGACGACCAACTACCCTGGTGTACATGTCTGCTGTGTTGTTCGATATGGATGGCGTGTTGGTCGATAGTGAGGACTACTGGGTCGATATCGAGCGCGAGGAGATTTTCCCCGCAGCCGTCCCTGACGCCGACGTCGATCTCGCCGAAACGAGCGGGATGAACTTCCGAGAGATCTACGATTATCTCGACGAGGAGTACGGGACGGCCATCTCTCGCGAGGAATTCATCCAGCGGTTCGACGAAGCCGCCGAGGAGATTTACACCGAACGCGCCGAGGTGCTGGACGGCCTCCACGACCTCCTCGCCGAACTGGACGACCGCGGCGTCCCCACCGCGCTCGTCTCCTCGTCACCCCACGATTGGATCGGCATGGTCACGGAGCGCTTCGACCTCGAGGGGTCGTTCGATCGCGTCATCAGCGCCGACGACATCGACGGCGCGAGCAAGCCAGCCCCGGACGTTTTCGCGTACGCGGCCGACGAGATCGGCGTTCCTGCCGCAGAGTGCGTAGTCGTCGAAGACTCGGAAAACGGGATCGAGGCGGCCGCTCGAGCCGGAACCGTCGTCGTCGCCTACCGGATCGAGGCCCACGGCGACATCGACCGCTCGCCCGCCGACGAGATCGTGGACTCGCCCGCGGCGCTTCGGGAATGTGTGCTCGAGTTGACGGCGGAGGAATAGCGGCGCTACCGCACGTCGACCGTCCGACTTGCCTCGATCGGTAACAGCGGCGTCTCGGGGAAGGCGACGCTGACGGTAAACTCGAGGCTCTCGGCGTCGGCACCGAAAACGCCGACAGGGACGGTCTCCGAGTCGCGTAGGTACGTGTTCGCACTCGTCATTTCGACCCCGTTGACGGTGACCCGGATACCGGCGCGCGCCGGTTCGCCAACGTTTCGCACCGTGACCTCGCAGACTTCGTTTTCGCCCGCCGCGATCACGTCGGGGAACTGCCCCCACTCGAGTTCGATCGAGGGAAGCGACTGTGCGCCCTCGTAGACGCGCTCTGCGACGCCGTCCGAGAGCCCGGCGTTGACTAGCCCCTCGACGCCCGTCTCGACGACGTCGCCGGGGGTCGACACGCCCTCCGTCGCGAGCTTGCTCGCCCGGCCCGGGCCGACGCCGTCGATCGCGGTCAGCCCCACCGCATCTTCAGCCACGCCGTTCTCGATACGGGCCTCGACTCGACGCGCGAGGTTCGCCGCGTGGGGGCCGACGAACCGATCAAGGAAGGCACCGAGCGCCGAGATGAGCCGCGTGGCGTTGCGCCGAATGACCCAGGCGTCGCTGCGAAGTTCCGCAGGCGTGCTTCCGCTGGCCGCCCCGCGGAGGATCGCGAGCACCTTCTGCTGGCCCGCGTCGAGGTCGTCCGTATCCGCGCCCACGAGCACTGCGTTGACCGCGTCGCGTTCGTCCTGACGGGCCGAAACCGAATCGAATTCCTCTGCGGTCGCAACCGTCTCGAGGATGTCCTCGGCCTCGAGCCTGCCGGATGTCGCGCGATCGCAGAGGTCGGCGAAGTGTGCCGCCGTGTCAAGCCGGAGGTAGTACTTCGAGGTGAGTACCCCGAGCGGCGTCGCCTCGATGGAGAGGTCCTCCCCGGTCTCGACGAACCCCCGATCGACCAGCCCCTCGAGGCAGTCTCGAACCCGCTGGCGCAGGTTCGGGAAGTCGTAGTCGTCGGGTCGTGACTGGCCGCGGACGTAGTAGAACGTCGTCTCGAGCCAGTCCATGACGTCCTCTAGATCGGTGATCGTCCCCATCGCTATCTCGGCGTTCAGGTGGGTCTCGAGGCTCTCTGCGAGGCGCGACTCGATCTCCTTTCCGTCGCGGAGCAGTCGGCGGTACTTGTCCGCCTCGGCGGCGTCGCAGACGACCCAGCCGTAGCCGACGTCGTCGTACCCCGGTCGGCCGGCGCGGCCGAGCATCTGCAAGACGTCGAGCGGGCTCATGTCGACTTCGCCTTCGAGGGGATCGTGGTGTTTCGTGTCCCGGATCACGACACAGCGGGCCGGCAGGTTGACGCCCCAGGCCAGCGTCGAGGTCGAGAAGAGCAGTTCGATGTGGCCCTCCTTGAACCACTCCTCGACGAGGTCGCGGTCGTTCTTCGAGAGCCCGGCGTGGTGGAAGGCCACGCCGTCGAGCACCGACTTGCGGAGCGTGGCGTCGTCGATCTCGTCTTTCGATTCGGTGTGGAAATCGTAGTCGCCGCGAGCGCCGATCGGGACGTCTCGCTCGGCGATCTCGTCCCGAGCCTTCTTGGCGGCCTGGACGGTGTCCTGTCGGGAGGAGACGAAGACGAGCGTCTGGCCGTCCTCCCGGAGGTGGGGTTCCGCGAGATCCAGCGCCCGGTACAGGCGGCGGTACTTGTCCGCAAAGGAGTTATCGCCGTGGGTATAGGTCTTGACGCCGGCGTTGAGTTCGACCGGCCGGTACTCCTCGCCGAACTCGAAGGTCGTCTCCGCCGGGGCGTTGAGCCACGCCGCTACGTCGGAGACGTTCGGCATCGTCGCCGACAACGCGACGATGCGGGGGTCACAGAGCCGGCGCAGGCGAGAGATCGTCACCTCCAGTACTGACCCGCGGCGGTCGGCGTCGAGCAGGTGCACCTCGTCGATGACGCAGACGTCGATGTCGGTGACGAAGTCGTAGCGTCGCGAATCGTGTTTCCGGGTCGCCGAGTCGAGTTTTTCGGGGGTCATCACGAGGATATCCGCTCGGCGCGCGCGGCGAGGATTCAGATCGCGCTCGCCGGTGACGACGTAGACCGAGTAGTCGAGCGACTCGAAGCGGTCCCAGTCGTCTTCCTTTTCGTTCGTAAGGGCTCGAAGCGGCGCAATAAACAGCGCCGTGCCGCCGTCGGAAAGGGCTTTACAGATCGCCAGCTCCGCGAGCGCGGTCTTCCCCGAGGCCGTCGGCGCGCTCGCGACGACGTTTTCGTCTCGCTCGAGCAGTGCGGGCAGCGCCTCACGTTGCATCCGGTTGAACTCATCGAAGGCAAAGGCGTCGGCAAATTCGGGCAGAACCTCGGCGACCTCCATCACACGGAAACGAGGAGTGCCGGGTGAAAGGCGTTTCTGTCCCGGCCCGGGCGACCGGGGACCGGTCCGACGCCGCTTCGCCCTACCCGCTTACGGGCTGCCTGCCGCCCCGCCTGTCGGTGCGATCCGCTCGATCGCTTCGGTCGCAGCCGTGATCGGACCTGTTCTCGAAACGGGGTGTGAAGCTCGGTTACCGCTTGCGGACGGCGACGGGCAGCGCCGCTCCGACGGTGGCAAACACGAGCGGGTAGATAATTCCACCGAGCAAGACGGCGGGCACGAGCGCGGGTGCAAACGAACTGCTCGCCTCGATTCCGAACGCGGTGCCTTCGGCGCTGTACTCGGACACGACCGCACCGATGCCCAATACTACGGCGTAACCGATTGCGACAGGTGCCCCGACGACGACGGCTTCGCCGAAATCGCTACCGTTCCATCGCACGGCGAGAAACACCCCGACTGCGAGCAACACGAGCGGCGGCACGACGTACAACAGATCGGCGTTCGAACTGCTCGACTCGGCGATGAAGTTCACGGTATCCGTCCTTCCCCACGATCCGATACTGCCGGTGGTCTCGATGTCGATCATGTGGGCGTTATAGAAGTACCAGGCGACCCCCTTCCATTCGGGGAGGTTTTCGGCGACGATATCGGGGGTATTCTCGCGAATCTCGCCACTGATCAGCGCGTACGTCACGAGATACCCGATCACGGCGGCGAACACCCCGGACCCAGCACTCGCCGCGACGGTCGAACGACGCGATCCGGCGGTGGTCTCGAGTGCTGCCGGCTGTGACACCATTTCGTCACACACAAACAACCGTTGATATAATGTTCTTACGACCCGAACCGAAAACAGTTATATTGTCGACCTGTCCGTTGCGATGCTCTCGAGCTGGTCGCGTATCCGGCTGCTGGCCCGATCTGGCCGCGGCACGCGCTCGAGGGTCATCTCCGGGTCACCGGAACCGGCGGTAGAGACAGTCAGGTCGCCGTACCCCAATAGGCGACCGATCCCTGACTGGCGTAGGCTGGTGTTCTGGACTCGATCGAGACGGAACTGGGTAACGTTTCTCGAAACGACGCCGCGTTTCTTGTACAGTTCAGAGGAGGTGATGACGTAGCGGGTAGTCGTCCAGACGAGGTAGCGGGTGAGCGCGACGACCGCGCCGACGACTGCAATGAAAACGCCGAAGACCGTCAGGAGACCGATGCCGTCGGTCCCGCTCCAGCCGGCGATAAGAAATCCGGCAAGTGCGAGCGCGACTCCGACCGGTAGCCCAGCCCCCATCGTGATCGGATGCGGACGGCTTTCCCAGACGATGCTCTCGTCGTCGCTCGCGTGGAACCAGTCGCGCGTCGAGCCAAGGGGCATCGCCCCCGCCTATTCCGTACCCGTTCGTAAAGCTATCGGGGTAATGGACTGCTTACCGGCAGTGTTGGGGTGATTCAGGTGATTTGACGGTTCGTTCGACCGCGTCTCTGCGGAGATGATAGCAGGATTGCCACGGTTTTTCACTGTCCGACCTAATGAAGAACCATGAGCCGTGCGCAAAAGCCCGACTGGCTAAAGAGTCGACCTCCATCGGGCCGGGAATTCGCCGGCATTCGGGAGACGCTTCGCGAACACGATCTACACACCGTTTGCGAGGAAGCGAACTGTCCCAACCTGGGCGAATGCTGGTCAGGACGCACCGACCCCGCCGAAAACGATGGACCGGGAGACGGCGATAGTGGCGGGACGGCGACGTTCATGCTGATGGGCGATCGCTGTTCTCGAGCCTGCAACTTCTGTGACGTGAAAACGGGCGGGATGGAGCCGCTCGATCCCGACGAGCCCGAAAACGTCGCGAGCGCCGTCGCGGAAATCGGCCTCGACTACGTCGTCCTCACGAGCGTCGACCGCGACGATCTCCCCGATCAGGGTGCCGGCCACTTCGCCGAGACGATCCGCGAGATCAAGGCCCGCCACCCCGGTATCCTCGTCGAAGTTTTGATTCCCGACTTTCAGGGCGAGCAGCGCCTCGTTCGGAAGATAATCGACGCCGAACCCGACGTGATCGCCCACAACGTCGAAACGGTCGAGCGCCTGCAATATCCCGTCCGCGATCGCCGCGCGGGCTACGAACAGAGCCTCTCGGTCCTCGAGTGCGTCGAGCGCGAATCGGACATCTACACGAAGACCTCGATCATGCTCGGCCACGGCGAGTACGACCACGAGGTCTACCAGACGCTGACGGATGTACGCGAGCGCGGCGTCGAGATCGTCACGCTCGGACAGTATCTCCGGCCGTCGCGCGATCATCTCGAGGTTCGTCGCTACGATCACCCGGACAAGTACGAAACGTGGCGTCGCGTCGCCGAAGAGGAGTTAGGATTTCTATACTGTGCCAGCGGCCCGATGGTGCGTTCGTCGTACAAGGCCGGCGAACTGTTCGTCGATGCCGTTTTGCGCGAGGGAAAAAGCGTCGCGGACGCGAGAGCCGATGCGCGCCGGATACCGCCACGACAGTCCGAATCCTGAGCGGTACGTCGACTCATCTGCCCAGCCCGTCCCCGCCGATACGTCTGTCGAGTAACTCCGAGTTCGTCCAGTCTTCTCCCTGCCCCGGACATTAAATTCGACGAATGCTAAAAAATAACCACATCCGTCCACCTACGTCCACTACAGTCGCCCGTTGCACGGTGGTTCTGCGGATGCCTGGCAAGAATCTCATTGATAGTAAACTACTTGGGAAAATCCTTTACCCTGAGCGATAGTTCACTGGGGTATGTGCAGGTGGGTCTTCCCGTGAGCACGATACAGCGCGATCCCCGTGAACGAGTACAGGTCCTCGACGAAGCGGGCAGGGTCAGGGAGGGAGCCACCGTCCCGGACCTCTCCGAGGATCGGCTCGTCGAGATGTACGAGCAGATGCGACTCGTACGGCGCTTCGACGAACGCGCCGTCAGCCTTCAGCGCCAGGGACGGATGGGTACCTATCCGCCTCTGTCTGGCCAGGAGGGCGCACAGGTCGGCAGCGCCCACGCCCTGGACGCCGACGACTGGGTTTTCCCCAGCTATCGCGAACACGGCGTGGGACTGGTTCGCGGACTGTCCCTCGAGCGCACCTTGCTCTACTGGATGGGCCATGAACGCGGCAATTACGTGCCCGAAGACGTCAACATATTCTCGGTCGCCGTCCCGATCGCGACCCAGATCCCCCACGCAACGGGTGCGGCCTGGGCCTCGACACTACGCGACGAAGAGAAGGTCTTCGTCTGTTACTTCGGCGACGGCGCGACCTCGGAGGGCGACTTTCACGAGGGGCTCAACTTCGCTGGCGTCTTCGATACGCCGACCGTCTTCTTTTGCAACAACAACCAGTGGGCCATCTCCGTCCCGCGCGAGCGCCAGACGGCGAGCGATACCCTCGCCCAGAAGGCGAGCGCCTACGGCTTCGAGGGCGTACAGGTCGACGGAATGGACCCGCTCGCCGTCTACAAGGTCACCCGCGAAGCCGTCGAAAAGGCGAAAGACCCCGATGCGGACGAACTGCGGCCGACGCTGATCGAAGCGGTCCAGTACCGGTTCGGGGCTCATACGACGGCCGACGATCCCTCCGTCTATCGGTCCGACGAGGAGGTCGAACGCTGGAAACAAAAGGACCCGATCCCCCGACTCGAAACGTACCTGCGATCGAACGGCGTACTGGACGACGAGCGGGTCGACGCGATCGAATCCCGAATCGAGGACGCCGTCACCGACGCCATCGACGCGGCCGAGTCGGCCGAACGTCCCGACCCCGAGGAGATATTCGCACACGTCTACGAGGGGATGCCGCGGCGATTACGGGACCAACTCGAGTACTTCGAATCGATCCGCGAAGACCACGGCGACGACGCGCTTCTGGAGGGATAACTATGGCAGCACAATCACAGTCGGAGAACCTCACGCTAGTGCAGGCGGTACAGGACGGCCTCCAAACCGAGATGGAACGCGACGACGACGTCGTCGTCATGGGCGAAGACGT
Source organism: Natrinema halophilum (assembly GCF_013402815.2). Lineage (NCBI taxonomy): Archaea > Methanobacteriati > Methanobacteriota > Halobacteria > Halobacteriales > Natrialbaceae > Natrinema > Natrinema halophilum. Next base: position 2,559,567 of record NZ_CP058601.1, on the reverse strand, counting down.
CGGGCAGAACGGCGGCGTTTTCCGCGCCACCGAGGGCCTGTACGACGAGTTCGGCGAGAACCGGGTGATCGACACCCCGCTTGCGGAGTCGGGAATCGTCGGGACGGCGATCGGGATGGCCGCCTACGGGATGCGGCCGGTCCCCGAGATCCAGTTCATGGGATTCATCTATCCCGCGTTCGATCAGATCGTTTCCCACGCCGCGCGATTGCGCACGCGCTCGAGGGGACGGTTCACCTGTCCGCTGGTCGTTCGAGCCCCATACGGCGGCGGCATCCGCGCGCCGGAACACCACTCCGAATCGACGGAGGCGATGTTCGTCCACCAGCCCGGCCTGAAGGTCGTCATCCCCTCGACCCCCTACGACACCAAGGGACTGCTAACGAGTGCCATTCGAAGCCCCGACCCGGTTATCTTCCTCGAGCCGAAGCTGATCTATCGGGCGTTCCGCGAGGAGGTGCCCGACGAATCCTACGAGGTGCCGATCGGCGAGGCAGCCGTCCGTCGCGAGGGCTCTGACATCTCGGTCTACACCTGGGGCGCGATGACCCGGCCGACCCTCGAGGCTGCCGAAAACCTCGCGGGCGAAATCGACGTCGAGGTGGTCGACTTGCGGACGGTGTCACCGCTGGACGAAGAGACGATCGTCGACTCCTTCAAGAAAACCGGTCGCGCCGCGGTCGTCCACGAAGCACCGAAGACGGGCGGTCTCGGCGCCGAAATCACCGCGACTCTGCAGGAGGAGGCCCTCCTGTACCAGGAAGCGCCGGTCGAACGCATCACGGGCTTCGACACGCCGTTTCCGTTGTACGCGCTCGAGGATTACTACCTGCCGGAAGCGGCTCGAATCGAGGACGGGATACGGGATGCGGTGGGGTTCTAACATGGTCAGGGAGTTCGAATTACCGGACGTCGGCGAGGGCGTTGCTGAGGGTGAACTGATCACGTGGCTAGTCGAGGAAGGCGATCCGGTCACGGAAGATCAGCCTGTCGCAGAGGTCGAGACCGACAAGGCGCTCGTGGAAGTACCCGCACCGGTCGACGGAACGGTTCGCGAGCTACACGTCGAAGCAGGCGAAGTCGTCCCCGTTGGAACGGTGATCATCTCGTTCGACGTTGCGGGCGAGACGGACGAAGCGGTCGACGCGGGGACCGATTCAGAGGGTGAGCGGACGGGTGAACCCGCGGACCGCGTCGAATCCGGCGAGTCGGGGGTCGAAGGCGACGCATCCGCTGGTAGTTCCGGTGCTACTGGGGCAGACACCGAGGCGGCTGCACCGCCTGACGATCGGATCTTCGCACCGCCGCGAGTGCGTCGCATGGCCCGCGAGCAGGGGATCGACCTCTCTCATGTGCCGGGCAGCGGACCCGGCGGTCGCATTACCGCGGCCGACGTGCGGGCGGCGAACGACGGCGAGTCGGGCGAGCAACGGGACCGATCCCGGCCACAGACGGGCGGACAGCCGGCCGACGAGACAGAATCTGGACTGGAAGACTCGAGCGGTGCACCCGAAGCCGCCGGCGAAGCTCCGAAACCGGGTACCGAGGCCGGGACGACAGCTTCGAGTTCCCGGAGGACCGAACCGCCGGCGCAGGTCGAGTCAGCGGACCGCGACGGGACGCTCGCCGCCCCCGCGACGCGGCGGATCGCCGACGAAGAGGGCGTCGATATCGACGCCGTTCCCGCAGTCGAAAAGCGGGACGGGGGCGCGTTCGTCACGCCGGAAGCAGTTCGAGAGTACGCCGAGGCGCAGCGACAGGCTCAAGAGGCGGACAGGGAGGCCCTCGAGGCCGGCGAGCAGGTCGGGGCGAAAGGGACCGAATTCGCCGAGGGCGAGCGCGAACGCCGCGAACCGTTCCGCGGGGTGCGAAAGACTATCGCCGATGCGATGGTCGAGTCGAAGTACAGCGCACCCCACGTCACTCATCACGACGAGGTCGACGTGACCGAACTCGTCGCCGCTCGCGAGGAACTCGAGTCCCACGCTGAGGACCGCGGAATCCGGCTGACCTACATGCCGTTTATCATGAAAGCCGTCGTGGCAGCGCTGAAAGAATACCCCGAGATGAACGCGGTCATCGACGAGGAAGCCGAGGAAATCGTCTACCGCGATTACTACAACATCGGGGTCGCGACCGCGACCGACGTCGGACTGATGGTTCCTGTCGTCGAAGACGCCGACCACAAGGGGCTGCTACAGCTCTCCTCGGAGATGAACGAGGTCGTCCAGAAGGCCCGCGACCGCACGATCAGCCCCGGCGAACTGCGCGGTTCGACGTTTACGATCACCAACGTCGGCGGCATCGGCGGCGAGTACGCCACGCCGATCATCAACTACCCCGAAGCGGGAATCCTCGCGATCGGTGAGATCAAGCGCAAGCCGCGCGTGGTGACCGACGGGAACGGCGCCGAATCGATCGAGCCCCGCTCGGTGATGACGCTGTCGCTGTCGTTCGACCACAGACTTATCGATGGAGCCGTTGGTGCTCGATTTATGAACACCGTTATGGAGTATCTGGAGAACCCGAGTCTCCTCTTGCTCGACTGATCGACGATGGTGCTATCGAACATGATCACACTATTTGCACGCACGATGGAGGACAATAACTGATGGTCGTCGGAGACGTCACCACCGGAACGGAGGTGCTCGTCGTCGGTGCGGGCCCCGCAGGCTACGTGGCCGCGATCCGCGCCGGCCAACTCGACCTGGACGTTACGCTCGTCGAGAAAGACGCCTACGGTGGGACCTGCCTCAACTACGGCTGCATTCCGTCGAAGGCGTTGATTACTGCCACGAACGTCGCTCACGAAGCTGCCACCGCCGAGGAAATGGGTATCCACGCCGATCCCGCGATCGATCTCGCCGGGATGATGGACTGGAAAGACGGCGTCGTCGACCAGCTTACCGGCGGCGTCGAGAAACTCTGTAAAGCGAACGGGGTCTCCCTGTTAGAAGGAACCGCCCGCTTTGCAGACGAGAACACCGTCCGCATCTCGCACAGTGGCGACGGGCAGGGTTCGGAGAGCCTCGAGTTCGAACACGCGATCGTCGCAACCGGCTCTCGTCCCCTCGAGATCCCGAACTTCGAGTTCGACGACGAGCCCGTACTCGACTCGAGGCAAGCGCTGGCCCTCGAGTCCGTCCCCGACTCGCTGGTCGTCGTCGGCGCCGGCTACATCGGGATGGAACTCGCGAGCGTCTTCGCCAAACTGGGGACGGAAGTGACCGTCATCGAGATGCTCGACTCGATCCTTCCCGGATACGACGACGACCTCAAACGGCCCGTAAAGCAGCGAGCGACCGAACTCGGGATCGACTTCGAGTTCGGCTACACCGCATCGAACTGGCACGACCGCGACGGGGGCGGAATCCGCGTCGTCGCCGACCCGGCCGAGCAGGCCGCCGCAGACGGAGGGAGCGAGGCGCGCCGCGCCACGCAGTCGACGGATGAAACCGCAGACGGTACGAAAACGGCTCCGGACGAACGCCTCGAGTTCGACGTCGAGAACGTGCTCGTCGCCGTCGGGCGGGAACCGGTTTCGGATACGCTCGAGTTGTCGGCGGCGGGGGTCGAGACCGATGATGGAGGCTTTATCGTAACCGATACGCGCGCGCGTACGAACAGCGATCACATCTTCGCCGTGGGAGACGTCGCCTGTGAACCGATGCTCGCACACAAAGGCAGTATGGAGGGGAAAATCGCTGCGGAGGTGATCGCCGGCGAGCCCGCGGCGATCGACTATCAGGCGATGCCGGCCGTCGTCTTTACCGATCCCGAGATCGCCACCGTCGGTATGACCGAGTCCGAGGCACAGGAGGCGGGCTTCGATACCACCACCGGTCAGTTCCCGTTTCGAGCCAGTGGACGGGCCCTGACGACCGGACGTACCGATGGCTTCGTCAAGGTCGTCGCGGACGATGGAGACGGGTTCCTCCTCGGTGCGTCGATCGTCGGCTCCGAAGCGTCCGAACTGGTGGCCGAACTCGGGCTCGCAATCGAATTGGGCGCGACGCTCGAGGACGTCGCCACGACGGTCCACGCCCATCCGACGCTCTCCGAGTCGGTGATGGAAGCTACCGAAAACGCACTCGGCCATGCGATTCACACGCTGAATCGGTGACGCTGTCAGCGTGCGTCGTCCCGTGTTCGGTCGCGATTCGGTCGTCATTCCGTCCACGCGGCTCGAATACGGTTCGTTGCCGGTGGATCGTTCGAGTCTCACCTGCCAGTCCTCGATGCCCCACGGCAACTCCCCGCCAGCGATCGTTATTGTACGTACATCGAGTACGCGATCACCAGAAAGCCGACGAGTACCAGGCAACTTTCGAGCAGGATTCCCGTCGCGAGTTCGACACCGAGTACCTCGTATAACATTCCGGCAAGTACCAGACCGAGCGTCACGAGGCCGAACCCGCCCGCGAGATAGCCGAGCGCTCGCTGCCGGGTCCGGCGGTACGCTTTGAACGCGAAATACGTGATGACGCCCCCGACCACGAGAACGAGCGTCTTGACGATGGCCAGTGCGAGCATCGTCTCGGTCGGCCCCGTTGGGAACGGATTCATGTTTCCTTTCGCACCTCCGACCACAGTTCCGCGAGTCGTTCGTCTGCCGTCCGGGCCGGTCGCTCGATCTGCACCGACAGCGATCGATCCTCGTCCAGGCCGAGCGTGATTTCGTCGAATGCGACCAAATACTTGCTCGCGTGGTGTCCGTCCTGTCGAATCTCCGTTGTCTCCTCGAGCAGCGTGGACTCGGTCAACAATTCGAGTTTCCGGTACAACGTCGATTGTGGGATCTCACATTGTTTCGTTAGCTCAGACGCCGTCATAGGTTCCTCGAGCTTCCGAATTATTTCGCGGCAATCGGGATCGTCCAGCGCGGAGCAGATTTCCTCCGCGGATGGCGACGTCTCCGAAGCGAACGGGTCCCGGACCATTCGTGTCTCTCTTACAACGCACGTGGTTTATCGGCATCGATGCGTCTCCTCCCGGTCGCCGACCCTACACGACACCTTCTTGCGCGTGTGTGCTCGAGTTCGACCACGCGGGTATCATCCGGCCCGACCGTACCTTCGAGGGTGGGATGACCGGCCGACCTCCGCCCGCGTAACATCCTCCGAGCGACCGACGTGAACCCCTCGAGCGACGGGAATCTTTATTAGTATCATCTCGACGATTGTCTCGTGGAAAACCGTCCCATGGTATCGGATTTCGATGCGGCTCCGGTCCGACGGCCTTATATATTAACCCCGTCTTCGAAACTAATGCGAACGACGTGGCGCACGCCGCCACGTTCCCTCCGGCCGAAACCCGGCGCGGAGGTAGGTTCATATCCCTCCCTCGGTCCGGCCGTCGGTTCGATCCGACGGCCTTATCCGTACACGGGCGTTCTGGAAAAGACGTGCTCGCGGCCGGCGACTATGGTCGCGGTGATCCGACGCCCTTATACGTAACCGGGTATTCAGTTTGGATCGCACACGCCCTCGCCGGATGCGGTTTTCGGCGTGGGATCGATCCGACGCCCTTATATGTACGAGGGCAGTTGGATATGAACGCAACAAACGCGTGATCGACGGGCCGTTCAATCCGGTCCGTCATCTCGGACGCCGCGAGTTCGAAGGGGTTATGTATCCCTGACGGCTTACGAATACGTCCGAAGGAAATGAGGATCCTACCCCTGCGGTCCGCCGTACAGATGGGATCTGATGTTAGCCTTGGTAGTTCGGTGACGCCCGACCGGTCGTCGCGACCGGCTGTCGTCAGCGAACGTGGACCATTTATGTGTGAGTGTGTACCAACATTCACCGCCAATCTCCCCGGCTTTGCCGGGGAAACTTATAGCATTCATTCCGGTTGATCCTGCCGGAGGTCATTGCTATTGGAGTCCGATTTAGCCATGCTAGTTGCACGAGTTCAGACTCGTAGCAGATAGCTCAGTAACACGTGGCCAAACTACCCTATGGATCCGGACAACCTCGGGAAACTGAGGCTAATCCGGAATACAGTTCGCAGCCTGGAGTGGCGCGAACTGGAAACGTTGCGGCGCCATAGGATGTGGCTGCGGCCGATTAGGTAGACGGTGGGGTAACGGCCCACCGTGCCAATAATCGGTACGGGTTGTGAGAGCAAGAGCCCGGAGACGGAATCTGAGACAAGATTCCGGGCCCTACGGGGCGCAGCAGGCGCGAAACCTTTACACTGCACGAGAGTGCGATAAGGGGACTCCAAGTGCGAGGGCATATAGTCCTCGCTTTTCACCACCGTAAGGAGGTGGTAGAATAAGTGCTGGGCAAGACCGGTGCCAGCCGCCGCGGTAATACCGGCAGCACAAGTGATGACCGCTATTATTGGGCCTAAAGCGTCCGTAGCTGGCCTCGCAAGTCCATCGGGAAATCCGCGTGCTTAACGCGCGGGCGTCCGGTGGAAACTGTGGGGCTTGGGACCGGAAGATCCAGAGGGTACGTCCGGGGTAGGAGTGAAATCCCGTAATCCTGGACGGACCACCGGTGGCGAAAGCGCTCTGGAAGGACGGATCCGACGGTGAGGGACGAAAGCTTGGGTCACGAACCGGATTAGATACCCGGGTAGTCCAAGCTGTAAACGATGTCTGCTAGGTGTGACACAGGCTACGAGCCTGTGTTGTGCCGTAGGGAAGCCGTGAAGCAGACCGCCTGGGAAGTACGTCCGCAAGGATGAAACTTAAAGGAATTGGCGGGGGAGCACTACAACCGGAGGAGCCTGCGGTTTAATTGGACTCATCGCCGGACATCTCACCAGCATCGACAATGTGCAGTGAAGGTCAGTGTGATGAGCTTACTGGAGCCATTGAGAGGAGGTGCATGGCCGCCGTCAGCTCGTACCGTGAGGCGTCCTGTTAAGTCAGGCAACGAGCGAGACCCGCACTCCTAATTGCCAGCAACACCCTTGTGGTGGTTGGGTACATTAGGAGGACTGCCAGTGCCAAACTGGAGGAAGGAACGGGCAACGGTAGGTCAGTATGCCCCGAATGTGCTGGGCGACACGCGGGCTACAATGGCCAAGACAGTGGGATGCCACCCCGAAAGGGGGCGCTAATCTCCGAAACTTGGTCGTAGTTCGGATTGAGGGCTGAAACTCGCCCTCATGAAGCTGGATTCGGTAGTAATCGCCGTTCAGAAGACGGCGGTGAATACGTCCCTGCTCCTTGCACACACCGCCCGTCAAAGCACCCGAGTGGGGTCCGGATGAGGCCGACGCAACGTCGGTCGAATCTGGGCTCCGCAAGGGGGCTTAAGTCGTAACAAGGTAGCCGTAGGGGAATCTGCGGCTGGATCACCTCCACAGACCGAGACCAGGCCGTCGCGCCTGGCTCACTGCGGATCGCGGTTTTCGAACCGCACCCCACGTTCGATCGAGACAGTCACTCGACTGGCCGATCGGGCACCCTAGAACTACCGAGGCTAACACCCAACTCCCTGCCCGCCTCTCCTGAGGCGGGCGTGGGCCCATAGCTCAGTGGTAGAGTGCCTCCTTTGCAAGGAGGATGCCCAGGGTTCGAATCCCTGTGGGTCCATGTCTCGGAGGAAATCTCGGATCGTGTCCCTTAAGTGGGGGACGGCCCGACGATTGAATCCGAACGAACCGATGCACCACCCCGCGCAAGTGCGGGTGGGAAGGGTTAATGCAGGCCAGCTGTCTACTGGCGTGCAGATGAGACCGTGTGTACGTGTAGTCCAGGCGTCCACTGGACCCGTTCCCGGGTCACGATGTTGCGACTTTGTCGCAACGCCGATCCGATGAACGTGGCTACTGTGCCAGCTGGTGGATCGCTCGGCTTGAGAGCTGAAGAAGGACGTGCCAAGCTGCGATAAGCCTATGGGAGCCGCACGGAGGCAAAGAACATAGGATCTCCGAATGGGAATCCCCACCGCAATTGCTTCGCGCAATGGGGAACGTCGGGAATTGAAACATCTTAGTACCGACAGGAAAAGAAAGCAAACGCGATGTCGTTAGTAATGGCGAATGAACGCGACGCAGTCCAAACCGAAGCCTTCACGGGCAATGTGGTGTTCGGACTGACGATCACTTCCTGAAACGCGACACGAAGTCTCCTGGAACGGAGCACGAAACAGGGTGACAGTCCCGTACTGTCGTCGAGTAGAGAACGAGTCAGCTCCAGAGTATCGGGGGTTGGATATCCCTCGTGAATATCGCGGGCATCGACCGCGAAGACTAAACACTCCTCAAGACCGATAGCGAACAAGTAGCGTGAGCGAACGCTGAAAAGCACCCCACGAAGGGAGGTGCAATAGGGCGTGAAATCAGTTGGCGATGGAGCGACAGGGCATAGAAGGTCCCGGACAAAACGACCGTAGCGCGAGCTACCAGTAGGAAGTTTGGGAAGCCGGTGTTCTGTCGTACGTTTTGAAAAACGAACCAGGGAGTGTGCCTGTTTGACGAGTCTAACCCGATTATCGGGGAAGGCGTAGGGAAACCGATATGGTCGCAGTGCTTTGCACCAGGACCACCGTGTTCAAGCGCGGGGAGTCAAACGGGCACGACCCGAAACCGGACGATCTACGCACGGACAAGGTGAAGCGTGCCGAAAGGCACGTGGAGGCCTGTTAGAGTTGGTGTCCTACAATACCCTCTCGTGATCTGTGTGTAGGGGTGAAAGGCCCATCGAGTCCGGAAACAGCTGGTTCCAACCGAAACATGTCGAAGCATGACCTCTGCCGAGATAGTTCGTGGGGTAGAGCAACGGATTGGGGGACCGCACTCCGAGAGGAGTGTGCCCCCCTGTCCAACTCCGAACCTACGAACGTCGTTTGACGCAGGGAGTCCGGTGCGCGGGGTAAGCCTGTGTACCGTGAGGGAGACAACCCAGAGCTGGGTTAAGGTCCCCAAGTGTGGATTAAGTGCGATCGAAGGTGGTCTCAAGCCCTAGACAGCCGGGAGGTGAGCTTAGAAGCAGCTACCCTCTAAGAAAAGCGTAACAGCTTACCGGCCGAGGTTTGAGGCGCCCAAAATGATCGGGGCTCAAATCCACCACCGAGACCTAGCAGTGCGGATCAGACCGCAATCTTGTAGGTTGGCGTTCTGTTCGGGCGGAAGCACGGTCGAGAGATCGTGTGGACCGTTCAGTAACGAAAATCCTGGTCATAGTAGCAGCGTTAGTCGGGTTAGAACCCCGACGGCCGAACGAGTAAGGGTTCCTCAGCAATGCTGATCAGCTGAGGGTTAGCCGGTCCTAAGTCAGCCCGTAAGTCGAAGCTGACAACAGGGAAATAGGTTAATATTCCTATGCCAGTGTGCACTCAAAGCCGACGCTTTGGGGCCGCCTGAGCCGGGTTTTCGCCCGGTCGAATCGTCGAAGAGCGTGGAAGCCGTAATGGCACGAAGCGTTCGAATGACGAGATAGCGCAAGTCAGGTCAACCTAGAGCCCGTGAAAAGGCGAGCACACTGTCCGTACCGAGATCCGACACAGGTACTCGTGGCGGCGAAAGCCAAGGTCTGTCGGGAGCAACCGACGTTAGGGAATTCGGCAAGTTAGTCCCGTACGTTCGCAATAAGGGATGCCTGCCTCGGAAAGAGGCAGGTCGCAGTGACTCGGGCGCTCCGACTGTCTAGTAACAACATAGGTGACCGCAAATCCGCAAGGACTCGTACGGTCACTGAATCCTGCCCAGTGCAGGTATCTGAACACCCCGTACAAGGGGACGAAGGACCTGTTAACGGCGGGGGTAACTATGACCCTCTTAAGGTAGCGTAGTACCTTGCCGCTTCAGTAGCGGCTTGCATGAATGGATCAACGAGAGCGCCACTGTCCCAACGTTGGGCCCGGTGAACTGTACGTTCCAGTGCGGAGTCTGGAGACCCCCAAGGGGAAGCGAAGACCCTATAGAGCTTTACTGCAGGCTGTCACTGAGACGTGGTCGCCATTGTGCAGCATAGGTAGGAGGCGTTACACAGGTACCCGCGCTAGCGGGCCACCGAGCCAGCATTGAAATACTACCCGATGGTGACTGCGACTCTCACTCCTGGCGGAGGACACTGGTAGCCGGGCAGTTTGACTGGGGCGGTACGCGCCTGAAAAGATATCGGGCGCGCCCCAAGATTTCCTCACCCGTGTCGGAGACGCGGGGAAGAGCGCAAGAGCAAAAGGAAGTCTGACAGTGTCCGGCACAACGACGGACGCTGACGCGAAAGCGTGGTCTAGCGAACCAATTAGGCTGCTTGATGCGGCCAATTGCTGACAGAAAAGCTACCTTAGGGATAACAGAGTCGTCACCCGCAAGAGCACATATCGACCGGGTGGCTTGCTACCTCGATGTCGGTTCCCTCCATCCTGCCCGTGCAGAAGCGGGCAAGGGTGAGGTTGTTCGCCTATTAAAGGAGGTCGTGAGCTGGGTTTAGACCGTCGTGAGACAGGTCGGCTGCTATCTATTGGGGGTGTAACGGTATCTGACGGGAACGTTCGTATAGTACGAGAGGAACTACGAATGGGTGCCACTCGTGTACCGGCTGTCCGAGAGGGCACGTGCCGGGCAGCGACGCACCACGGGGTAAGAGCTGAACGCATCTAAGCTCGAAACCCACCTGAAAAAGAGATACCATTGAGATCACTCGTAGAAGACGAGGTCGATAGACTCGGGGTGTACGCGCCAAGGCAACGAGGCGTTGAGCCCGCGAGCACTAACTGATCGAGCCACACACTCATAACTACATAACGCATTGGATCCGTGACGCGAGAACGGGTCCGGACGCAAACTGGACTACACGTACACAACGGTCAGACGCCATAGGCAACGACGCCACGACCGATACTGGTATTACGACGGTTCGAATCCGTTGATCGGCATTACGGCGGCCACAGCGGCGAGGTACCTCCCGTACCCATCCCGAACACGGAAGATAAGCTCGCCTGCGTTACGGTCAGTACTGGAGTGGGCGACCCTCTGGGAACCCCGTTTCGCCGCCGACCATTCATACTCCACCCATTACCCCCACGGAGCGACTGCATCGGGCAGTCGCCGTGGGGGTTTTCTCTATTGCAGTCCGGCGGGCGGAGACGGCAATGCACGTCCTGATTACGTCGTACCGCTATGCTTAAACGAACGCAGAAACAAGCATCCAGTGCGCCAAGGTGGCAGAGTCCGGCCGAACGCAGCGGCCTGCAGAGCCGCCCATCGCCGGTTCAAATCCGGCCCTTGGCTCTACAGCGTTTCTCGCGGCAGATTTCAGGGCTTGAGTAGCGGTTGTAGATCATCGACTGAAGGCCGTCGAAGTACAACAGACCGTCACCGTGACCAGAAAATCGCAAGATGACGAAGGGACAGTCCAATCAATCGCAGCGGTGCCGAAGCCTTCTGCCGTAGAACTGAATGAGAAGGAGCAACTCGACTACCAGAACCATCTCCGCGATCTCGTCCAGTGGAGTGACAACGTCGCTTCAAGACCGAAAATCGACTAGCATCGAACGGCTCGCGTGCTTCCACTGCGGTCAACAACCCATCCTCAATAGCGATCGCTATCATCCGCGTCACAATTCGGTTCACAGAGAACCGGACAGGGGCAGTCTCAAGCGCATCCTTCAACCCGGTGATCCCGTCATCGATCACGATTCCGAGGACGAAGATCGCCGGCAAACGAATCTGCGCCGGCTCATTCTCGCTTCCAACTGGACACTGGAGGATACATCGAGTCCGGCGGTCTCGCCCAGGCCCACGCCGGCGAGCGAGCACTGAATCCTGCCGAGACGAAGCGTCTCGAGGAACTCGGGGACGGGACGACGATTCACGTTGATAGGATCGAGGCCAGTTCGTCCCGCGAAGGCTGCGAGGCTATGCGAGGGCTGAAAGACGAGGTGTTGTCTGGGTTGTGGTGGCCTTGTTGTAATAATTAAGAAGTGAAACGGTCTCACTTGGCGCGTTGAAGAGACAGCACGAATCGGTCACAAGTTGGTGGTGCAGACGCACTCATTCAGAGCGCTTAGAACAGATATGGTTAATTTTAATAATATAAAACCACGGGATAAATATGTGGGAAGAGAGATATCCAGCCCAGTGTCCGCTATCGCCCGCCTTCCTCCACTTACTCTCGTGAATATGGCGCTCGCCCTTCTCGGATTACCCATATTCATCATCATCTTGAATATGACCAATACTGATGTTTCTCCGATCACTGCTACCGTTGTCTACTGGGCACTGGCACTCATCGTTCTCGGGATTGCGGTGAGGGGTGAGGGCCTATCACTAGCCGACCTTGGCTTCCGGCAACCTGCCCTCGTCGATCTCGGATACATTCTCGTCACGTCCATCGCTATTCTGCTCATATACATTGGGACGGGACCACTCATCGAGTCCGTCGGACTCCCGGTGAGTGAGGGGGCTGGCGCGATGGGTGCAGGAGCTGGAATCGGCGTAGCGCTCGCTCGTTCGGTAACAACCGGGATCGTTGAGGAAATTTTGTACCGAGGATATCCTATCGAACGACTGCTTGCGTACACTGAAAGCCCACTCGTTGCCGGTGGAGTCACGTGGGTGGTGTTCACGGCGGCACACGCTATGAATTGGCCAATTGGGACCCTTATTCAAACCGCTCTCGTTGCTGCCGTTCTGACTGTTGTCTATCTCCGTCGAAGGACGCTTGTGCCCGTTGTCGGTGCACACGTTCTCGTGTGGGTTTTTGCGACCCTTGGCCAATTCTATGGGTAATTGACGACCTGACTTCCCTCTGCATTCGTGGCCAATCTCCCAGCGTTTCCACCTTAACGGGGTACGCCTACAGAACTCCGTCTTTTGAAGCCTCTGTATTCAGCACCCGTGTTCTGTCAGCCGTTGAGGGTTTCAACTGAGTCGTTGTAATGAATCTCACACTGATCCATACCGACGAGTTTCCGACCGAGCTCCGAGTGTTCACGGTCGGAAACAGCAGTACCAATCGTGATAATGCGGATCTAATCATCCCCGGCGAGGATCTGACCACCGTCGAGGACTCGGCAATCGAGATCACCCGACGGATCCAGGAGTGGAAAGACAAGGCGTCGGTCGCGATCAAAGACACGGCAGTCGGGACGTCGGAGAGTTACGTCGGGGAAATCACGTCCGGTGACCGGATCGAATTCTGGGTGCCTTACGCCTCGAGGATAGAGATGGTTCCAGCGTCGACGATGGACCGGATATCCACACCGGACGCCGCTGGACTGGGTGGGCGCACTCACCCGCCCGTTCGAGTCACGGTAGCGGACGCGTCACGATATCGTTCGATGCGACCGACTTTGTATTCGAGACGCTGTCGAATCGGATCGCAACAGACGCGTTCGAGAATACACTGATCTCCGGCACTCCGGATGCGATCGTCAATCAACTCCTTCGGAATCATGCACCAGAGACCGACCGATCGATGATTGATGACGTCGGCACACGGACCGATCGAGAATTCAATGGTCGCGACCTCACGGAGATCTGCGCGGATCTCGCGGAGACTGCCAACGCGTTGATGGCGTCGAAGGGGACGAGTCTGGTCTATCGCCCATACGAGGATATTCCGGTCAAGCACACGCTTGGCTGGGACGACGTCTATGGCGAGGCGTCTGTCGAACCTGATGATACCGAGATCGTCAACGACTGGCGGATCGACGGTGGAACGGGAATCGAGGATGACCAGATCAACGACGAGACGAATCTCGAGAGCTACGTGACCGTAACCGAGGATAGTCTGCTCACCTACCAGCTGGATACCGATCGAAATCGTCTCACTCGAGCCGATCTTTGGATACGGAGCACAGGGTCAGGTGAGGACCTTACTGTCGGTGTTCAGGCTCCGAACCTGGAAGGTACTGGACCTCGAGACCCGACGGATACGACCAAGCACATCGTCTCAGATCGAACCAGCGCAGAATTCCTCGCTGCTGGCGGGTGGCGGGATCGTTTCCGGTCCACGCACGAACCGCTCCCCCATGATCCGTGGCTGGTGATCACATCGGGCGGGCAGTCAGGTCAGGAGATCGGCGTCGACGTCGACGGGAATCCGATCTTTCGGACCCACTATCCCTATCCGATCAACGTTCGCGTCGACGAATCTGAGTCGATCGAGAGGTATCGACTCCGGCAAGCACGTGAGAAAAAGACGATCCTCTCGAGTTTCGACGCTGCACGAGACGTCGCGGAAGCGAACCGTCGTCACTCAGCGTACTCCGACGAGACGGTCTCCTGTCGTGCTCGATCGCTGCGAGCACATCAGTTTACGCCGGGCGACGTCGTCGACGTCTCGTTCCCTGAAATCCTCGTCGAGGGCGAGCACATTGTCATCGAACGCACCGGGACCGACGACGCCGGACGGAATGGGTTACATACGGAGCTGACGATTCAGGATTTAGCCACGATTTGAGCCACCAGGCTCTCGAGTTCCTCGTGTTAGTGTGCGCCCACACTAGGGTTTATAGAGGCAGGGCCCTCTAGTCCCATGTATGAGTAGTGAGAGTGTTGACTCCGAGAGCAAGGTTTCGGGAAATCAAGCGAACATCCCCGCCCGTATCCGTCAGGAACTCGATATCGACGACGGTGACAAACTCCGCTGGCACATTGAGGACGACGGCACGCTCCGCGTTCAGGTCGTTCAACAACGGAACGGCACGTTCAGCAACTTCAACGGTTACGACGGCGACCAAGAGACAGAGGTTACGACCGAGCACGACACGTGGGGCGTTGACGTCGAATAGATGCAGCGCGTACTCGTCGATACGAGTGTCCTCTTCGCAGCGGTCTACCGCCGTGATGGTGCGCACGATGACGCCCTTCCTATCCTCATGGGGGTCGACACCGGCGATTTTCCTGAAGCGGTGATTCTCGATTACGTCCTCACCGAAACGCTAAACGGTCTGACGACGCATGCAGGGCACGATGCCGCTGTCGACTTTCTTGATCGGATAGAGGAGAATACCCGATTCCATATTGATTCCCTGACTGCGGACACGTTCGCCACGGCGAAAGCGCTCTTCCGGCAGTACGAGCGGTTCTCGTTGGTCGACGCTGCTATAGTTGCGTACATGCAAACGGAAGATCTCAGCTACCTCTACGCGTTCGACGATGACTTCGATGTAGCTGCTGACGTCTATCGTCTGGACACCGCGACTAACCCATACCAACCTGGGTAGAGAGACAGCGGGAGTTAGAGTTCCTCGGACTACTCCAAGACATTCAGAACAAACAGCGACGAGCACGTCACCGTCCGGACCCGAGGCCACGAAAAGCGCCTCGAGAGCCTCGAGGAGGAACGCGAACCGACAATCGAAAGCACGCTCATTCGGCGGGTATCCGAGACAGCCATTTCCAGTGACTCCGTCTCTGAAACCACCGTTGACAATCCAGTTCTCACCTACGATACCCCTGGGAAGGGGTGGGATCAGAGTGAGTTCGACTCATGACCCAGGTTCACGCCCAAGCGACAGCCGAGACGAACGTCTACGTCGGCGTCTACGATCTCGAGTTGATCGATGACAGGATTCCAGGATGGCCGGGGCTGACGATCAAGGAACGGCTTCGCTTTATTCGCGAGGTCCTCGAGCCCATTGAGGAGTCCTGGTCGTCGAACACGACCTGCGTAGGGCTCGACGAGGCTCGGGCCCTGCAACCCGATCAGTCACGGACCGTCGACGACAAACCCCTCGAGATTCGAGACGGGGTCCCGGTTGAACCAGGTTCCGACGTTTCGGTGCAGGTCCGTACAGTGATCCCGGTGAACGGGACGGCAACCGATCCAACAGATCCACACACCAGCACGTTGAGTGGCTCTCGCGTGGCGACTGAGATCTCCGAGTGCACTACTATGGCAATTTGCAGATTCAGTTCCGCAAATACCACATCGACATCCTCGAGTCACGTGTCGAACAAGGTCCGGTTGGTGATCTAAAGAGTACAGCGAAAGCTCACGGATCACCTGACCTGTGGTACTTTACTCAGGACGGTCAACTCGAGTGGATCGCCGTCGAAACAGGTGTCGTTGCCCGGTGGGCCATCAAATTCTCTGGGACCGACATCACGTTCACAGAGACGGTCGGCGGCCAGTTGTCAGACACGGTGTGAGAGTTCTGAATTGGCTTGCTCGTAGTGGCGGGAGAACGCTGTTAGTGCAACAGGGATCAGGAGTTCGTTTCGACGATCGGTTTTGGCATCGCCGATGTTGGTTGTGGCTTTCTATACCGAGCGAATATCGTCGATGTCGTTCAACGAATCATACCGGACGACCGGGTAACCATTTCATACCCGTCGGACGGTATTGAACCCGCGATGTGCTCAACGCACAGTCTGCGCTCCAGAAACGAGAGGCGTTGGTTCTAAGCCACCCCCTCCTGTGGATGTAGATATGACTGCAACCGATCTCGTCGAGGCATTTGTCTCGACGAGGCAAACCCTCCACGAAGCAGGCGTTGAAGATGAGTTCTTTCTGGATCTTATCACTTCGCGCTTGCTAATAGAACGCGTGGGTGAATCGAATAACCAGGGCTGGTGGGACTCACGGATCCTGTCCGAAACCGGGCGTGCACGACTCGAGGAGGTAACGCCAAAAACGCAACTGCAATCCCGTATCACTCTCGCAGCGAAAGTAGGACAGAAAGCAGAAGCAGACCGGCTATCAGCAGATGTCATTTCTCTGTTTTCACTCGGTCCACAAGTTGAATCCCGATTGACGGCCGCTATCGAAGAAATCGAAGCACCTGCTAGCCTCTCTTTAGAGGCGCTGGAGAATCTCTCCGTTCGGGCGCTCGATAACGGATGGACAGATGATGTTCTCGAACAAACCGGCTCAAACGTCACAGTTGATTCGCATTCCCTCTCAGAACCAGATACAGGTGGGTCCGTTTGCATCGACGACGATGGATACACGCAGTCTGAAATCGAGGCTGAAAAGTGGCGGTTGCTTGTAACTCTCTTGTCCGGGTATGGATACAGCACTGATCGACTCGTCGTCCCATACTATCCCCTCAAGTCAGAGTTCGACTCGGAACTCGCATGAGGGATCTATATGAGCAATGAATATGTCGGATCGGAGGAAAGCGAGGACTCAGAACAAGTGAGTCTTGATCCCAAAATCGCCCATCACAGTTCGTATATCGACGAGACAAAGCGGATTCTGCGCACATACGTGGAGTGTAAATCGTACGAAGAACTGGAGAAACGGATCGTTGACGATAATATCCTCAACAAGGATACGGAGGAGTATCGGACGAACATTCTCCGTGAAGTCACGCGTCGACACGTCCCGAGCAAGGAGACGTACAGGGAAACGCCATTGATGCGGATCGTGGCAGCCAACGTCCGAAGCGACGTGACTGACTGGTGTCTCTACTACGAATTCGCACAGGACCCGTTCATCCGGTTCGTCACACTCGATTTCCTCTACCCGGAATTCGAACGGGGAACCCTCGCTGTTCAAGCGACGGACATCGTCACGTTCATCGAATCCATTCAAGATGACTACGCTGACCTGCGTGACCGGTCCGAGTCGACCATAAACGAGGCCGCCACGAAGTACCTCACCGCGCTCCGGAACTACGGGCTCCTGGAAGGCACTCAACGCAAGAAGTTCGCGGTCACTTACGTTCCCGACGAGGCAGTCGCGTACGTCGTCTACCGGCTCTTCCAGAAGGGAGCGAAGTCCGCATCAGCTGTCATCGAACACGACGACTGGAAGTTATTCCTGATGAATGAATCCGAAGTTCAGCGGCGGATCCGAGATATCTCACCCCAGTACGTAAGCTACGAGAAACGTGGATCGACAGAACGACTAATTACAAAGCATGACAGCATAGTGGATCTAATAGATGCTTTCTGACTTTCAAACACGTCTCGAAGAAGTCGAACGACTTGTCAGAGATGATAGAGACGAAGTCGGAAAGCGCGCTGGGGTCCCCTTCATCGTCTTCACCTACGACCCTAGTGACGAACTCGAAGTCGATGAAGAGGTTCGAAACCTTATCGAGAAACTGGAGTATCACGACCAAACCGTCGCGGGAATCGACATGCGCGAACTGGTTTTCAGCATTCTCGAAGAACGCGGTATTTTGGAGAACGTGATCGATCTCGAACGCCGGAATCGAGACCAGTTACTCGACGGGTTGAAATCGTCGCTGCTGGATGACGGTGGGATGGGTCAGTTAGCGTCGGCCATCGCAGCGCAGGCAGAAGACGCCGATACAGTGATCGTCTACCGGATGGGAATACTGTATCCGTTTGCCAACGCCTCTACACTGATGGGTCAATTGGAGATGAATACCCCGGGCGATACGCCCCTCGTATTCTGTTATCCGGCGACGGTCGATGACAAGAGTTTAAGATTCCTCGATGAATCTGAAGGGACGTATTACCGCGCAAGGGTGATCGGACATGAGTGATACTACTACCTCCCATCAGATTAACGAGATCTTCTACCGGCCGATCAACCGGAAGATCGATCGGGTCGTTAAAGTGGATAATGACGATCCGAGCGTCGTTAAGAAAGAACTCGAAGAGTACATTCTTACCCCGCAGCTCGAACGGCACTTTTCAGACGCTCTCGAGTCCGTCATCGATACGGAACACGCACAAACGGAAGACGTCGGAATGTGGGTTTCCGGATTCTTTGGCTCGGGAAAAAGCCACTACATGAAAATCCTCGGGCACATCCTCGAAAACCGGGAGTTCGAGGATACGTACGCGGCCGAGATGTTCCGGGATCGCATCGAGGGCAACGAGATGCTCGACGGAGCGGTCTCATCTGTCACCCAGAAGTTCGACTCCGAGGTATTGATGTTTCAGATCGGCGCGAAAGCCGACGCATCCGGGAGCGAATCCATTACGGAAATCATCCACCGCGAATTCAACATTTCTCGTGGCTACGCCTCGATGCCCTGGGTCGCGCAGATGGAACAAGAACTCGAATCGCGCGGCGTGTACGACGAGTTCGTCGACGCTATCGAGACGAACACCGGAAAAAACTGGACGGAAGCCCGCAAGGACGCTATGTTCGTCCGGTCGGATATGGAGACTGCGTTGGTCGAGGTCGCTGACGAATTCGACGACGAAGACGACGCAGCCCGCGCAATCGACGACGTCCAGAGGAACGTCTTACTCAATGCCTCCACGCTCGCCGAAGAAATAGTCGATTACGTCGAACGACGGGAAGCAGAAACCGGGAATAACTGTCGATACTTCGTATTTATCGACGAAATCTCCCAGTTCATCGGCGACGATGGCCAACTTCTCTTGGAGCTACAGAGTATCGTCGAGGAGCTTGGGCAGAAAGGCAAGGGAAAGGTCTTCCTCGGGGTCACCTCCCAGGAGCAACTTCAACAACTCATTCCCGGCGTCCTCGAGAAGGAAGCCGAGGAGTCGAAAGTCATCGACCGTTTCCCACACCGGTTTGACCTCACCTCCGAGAACCTCGACAAGGTCGTCCGCGACCGCGTTCTCAGCAAGAAAGGCGAACTCAGAGGTATCATCGGCGACCTGTATGATCGACACGAAGGAATCCTGTCTGCAAGATACAAACTCGATTCCAGTCAAAGTCTGAAACCGATCACTCGAGCGAACTTCGCCGACTGTTATCCCTTCCTTCCGTACCAACTCGATATCCTCCCGGAAATGTTCAAGGCCCTGGGGAAGGGATCAGACGACCAACTCGCGGGGAGTGAACGGACACTGATCGACGTCACGCAGAGCGTCCTCAAAGACGAGGACCACCTCTACAACGACGAACTGGGGGCGCTCGTTACGCTGGACATGATCTTCGACGAGATCAGTAACGACGTCCCCAGCAGTGACGTCAAATCGATCCGTGAGGCCCGACCGAAAGACGCCGATCCGGAAATCGCACGCCGCGTTCTCAAATCGCTCTACCTCCTCCAGCAACTTTCCTGGATTCCGAACACGGCCGATAACATCGCGACGTCACTCCAGACAGAACTCGGACCCACGCAGCAACTGGAGGATGCCGTCGAAGCGACGCTCGATGCCCTCGTCGATGCCGGTTACGTCGGCCGGAGCGAAGAAGGGTATCGGTTCCTTCGGGAGACAGAGCGCGAACTCGAGAACGAAATCAAAGGCATCGAAGTCGGCCCAGGCGACGTCCGCCGATCCTCCAAACGGTTCCTGAACGACATCCTCGATGAGACGTCACGCGTCAACTACGAAGGGAAAACGTTCCGGTTGAACCTGAGCATCGATGGCGAGGAAGTCACCTCGAAGGGCCACATCGACCTCAAAACGTACTCCCCGATCTACCAGCGATACGAGGACTTCGACCCGGACGGCCTGAAAACGCAGAGTTTCAGCGAGGACGATACGCTATACTGGATCGCTGACGACGAGAAGCAACACGTCATCTTCGAAAAGCTGAAGTCCATCTATCAGATCACCACCGTCGTCAAGGAAAAACGCGGCACCGAACTCAGCCAGGAGGAACAGGAAGCTCTCGGCCAGAAGCAGAAGGATCTCCAGCGTCTCCGCAACGAGGTCGAACGCGAGTTCAAACGAAGCTTTCAACGCGGTACCCTGATCTACAACGGCGACGCAAAAGAGTTCGATACGACGAGCACCTCGCTATCGTCGCTCGCGTCCAGAAAGACAGACAATGCTATCCCGAAGGTCTTTCCCAGCTTCAAACACGGCTCCGCGTCCGTCAGAGACCGACACCTCGAGCAACTATTCGGTGACCTGCAGGGCTCGTCGAACCCGTCGGTCTTCTCCGAACTCGGTATCGTCCAGAATGGCGAGCTCATCGCCGAAGCCCGCATCGCCTCGGAAGTCGAAGACGCGATCCAGCGCCGCGAGAACGCCGGTAAATCACGGACCGGAAGTGACCTGATCGACCACTTCGCCGAACCGCCGTACGGGTGGAACCGAGAGGTCGTCAGACTCGCCGCTGCGGTCCTCTTCCGAAACGGTTCCATCATCCCGACCTACAAGGAACGGACGTACGGAACGTACACAGAGGACGGCGCACAGGAGCTGTTTACCCAGGTCACGAAGTTCAAATCAACCTCGTTCGACGAGCGCGAAACCGTCGATGTCGACACACGGACGGACGCCAAGCAACTCCTCGACCGGCTGTTTGATCGCAAAGTTAAATCGACAGACCAAGCAGTCGACGAAGGCGTTCGAACGGAAGCAAACCGGTGGGTCTCGACTACCAGCACTCTTCTCTCCCAACTCAGGCGGGTCGACTTCCCGCTGAGTGACGACGTCGAGCAGTTCCAGACCCGGCTCAACAACCTTCTCGAGCAACCCACGTCGGCCAAGCGGATCAAGAAATTCGTCGAGTTCGAGAACGAACTCGAAGATCTAACGAAGACCGCGAAAGACGTCGCCGAGTTCTGTGGCGAGACCGGCGGTGAAAACCGCCTGAAAGAGTACGAGACGATACAGCGATTCATTACGACCGAGTGGGAATCTCTCGTCGACGAAGCAGACGACCACTCCGGACTCGTCGCCGTCAGTGACGAGGCCCGCGACGCCGCTTTCCGCGTCGCGAACACGCTTGACACCGAAGGCGTCGTCAACCAGTGGAACAACGTCAAGACGGATTATCGAACCGCAGCAGAAGCTTTTACCGCGACGTACGAATCTCTGTACGAGAGGCGCCACGAAACATACAGCGACTCCATCGACACGGTCACAGCGTATGCCGGTTCCGACATCGACGAGACGGATCTCAACTCGGCGCTGGCGGACCTGACGGAACGACAGGGCGACGGATCGGTCGACCTGGACATCTCGAACGAAGACCACATCAACCCGAATCCCTCGCTCACTCGCCTCATCGAACACATCCAGACCGTCGACGCGTACGAGGTCAGTGCGAAAACCGAAATCGACGACCTCGATGATGCTGCCGACGAGGGAACGGTCCGCGAGAGCGTGGATATCGACGCCATTTTCGGAAACGTCGTCGTTACTGACCCGAGTGACCTCGAGAAGCCGATCTCTGATCTCCGAGCAGAGATCGAGGGACTTCTCGATCAGGAGAGTGACGTCGAGATACGCTTCCGGTAGGCAACCGCTGCCGTTCGTCACGCCACCCTCGCGGCTTCACCTCCGCTGGTAGTGACGTCCGATTGTGGTCGAGAACAGTCGACGTATACGTTGCTCAGCGATGGATCAAAGCGGATCGCCTGGAGGTCTAGTGACGTCCTCTATGCCGTAAACAGCGGGGAGATTCGTTCGCTGCTCGAAGATAGATACCACGAATTTCGTTTGTCTCGTCTTTCGGACCGTATCTGAACGGTGCCGACGTCGTATCCCCACAAATATAAGACACGCTAACTGCTTGTCGGTGGTATGTCATCGCGGGAGGGAACCAGGAAACGACGTACTGCCGTCCCGCCCGTATCGTGGCAGTATGCCCCTTTTACTATCAATGTCCACAACACACGGTCAACCCGGTCTCTCGTCGGAGCAGCGGTCGACTATTCGAAGCACCATCCTCCGCACACGTCACGCACTCGAAGATGAGCTTCGCCGACAGTTCGAAAAGTACGGCATCTACGAGAAGGAGCGCCTCTCGATTGACACCCTGACGCATCTCTCTGACGAGGAAATCCACACTCGCCGGACGCTGGACGCAGCCATCGAACGGGAACTCGAATCCACGGAAGGCGACGTAGAGCGGTCGATCACCAATTACGTCCGCGAAGCCACGAAGACCTACCTCAACCGGTTCGTCGCGCTGAAAGCTATCGAAGTTCGCGGACTCGTCGAGGAAACCATCACCGAGCGCCCGGAGTACGGCAATCGGTCGTATATGCACCACACCGTGGCCGAAATCGCCGGCGAACTAACTAACGCGCCCGATGACGGTTTCGGTGCTGCACTCGACCTCGCATACCAGGAGATTGGCGCGGAGATTCGGATGATCTTCGAGGAATCCGAACATACCGTTATCGAACTCGACGCACAAGTGCGAGAAGAGGTACTCGACGAACTAGATGCGATCGACGACGAAGCCTGGGAGAGCGACGAAGCACTGGGCTGGGTGTACCAGTACTTCGGAGAGGAAGAACGCGAGGAGATTGACGAGCGCATCGACGACGAGAACTACAAAATCGCAGGAACGGACATTGCGACGAAGACGCAACTGTTCACTCCCCGGTACATCGTCGAATGGATGGTTGACAACTCGCTCGGGCGGACGTGGCTCGAAATGCAAGGCGGCCACACGAATATCGACGACGAAGAGAATTGTTTCTATCTCGCCCCGCTAGAAGAGTCGCTAATCGACCG
Source organism: Natrinema halophilum (assembly GCF_013402815.2). NCBI lineage: Archaea > Methanobacteriati > Methanobacteriota > Halobacteria > Halobacteriales > Natrialbaceae > Natrinema > Natrinema halophilum. The sequence goes on along the minus strand of NZ_CP058601.1, from coordinate 2,536,326 downwards.
GGAAACGAAGCCTGTTGAAGAGATTACGGTGCTCGACCCTGCATGTGGCAGTGGCCATCTGCTCTTCTATGCGTTCGACGTCCTCTATCAGATGTATCTAGAGGAAGGTGAAGTACCCGAGAAATATATCCCGAGAGAAATCCTTCGAAATAATCTCTATGGAATCGATATTGATTCCGGTGCAGCACAGATTGCCGCTTTAGCGCTGTATCTCAAAGCGAAGGAACGGTCACCTGACGTCACTATTCCTCGACTGAACATCGTCTCAGCGGACGCCGTGTTGATTAACGGGGATCGAAAGCAAGAAGTGTTGAACAGGGCGCGTTCTGAACTCGAGGAAGAAATTCTCAAGCAGATCTGGCGGAGCTTTGATAACATCCGAGAGTGGGGAAGTCTCGTTCAAATCGATGATCCTATCGACCAAATCGTCGACGAACATCGAGACACGTTCGAATCGAAGGGGCAGACCCAATTTACACCTGAGGGAGAGATCACCGCCCAATCGACGTTCGTGTCCGGTGGGAAGGAAGAAACCTGGGAGGAACTCAAGGTTCGGTTAGTCGAGAATGTGAGGGAAGTAGCAGACGCAGCGTTAGAGCAGGACGACCTTGTTGAGGAGATGTTCGCGACTGAAGTCGGAAAGACTGTACAGCTACTCGATGTCCTTCACGAACAGTACGATGTTATTGTCAGTAATCCTCCATATCTCCAGAGCAAAAAAATGGGTGAAAATCTAAAAGAATTCATCCGATCAAACTACGCTGCGAAAGTAGACGCCTACGGAGCGTTCATCGAGAGATGCCTGAATTTTGCGAAGGAGGACGGGTATGTATCGATGATTACGCCTGAGACGTTCATGTATCAGTACTATTTCCGTGGATTCCGATCCGCCCTCATATCAGACGCAAATCTAACTGATCACTTACATATAAGCAATCGAGATCAAGCTTATATGAATATCGCATCGATCATGCGGCCGATTGCGGACGAATCTCCGCTTCCGTCGCGGTATTTACGAATCGTTGAAGCAGATAAGAAACCAGCGGCTGCCAACCGCATCACGAGGTCGTGTCGACAAGGTGAGGAGAACGATCAAATATTTACAATCGATCAGGAAACGTTCGCTGAGATTGATCGCACTCCGTTCCTGTATCGCTTCGGAAAGGAAGTTCTTGATCTGTTCGTCGAACATTCTAACTTCGGAGATCGTTGCGAAGTCAAACAAGGCCTATCGACGGCGGACGATGAGCAATTCGTCCGAAAGTGGTGGGAGATTCCGACTTCAAGTATCGGTGAGAGATACGTCCGTTACCAGATGAGTGGAACAAATTCAGTCTATTACGATTATGCTGCGGACTATCTGGACTGGGAGAACTCAGGGGAAGTCGTTAGAGAGGCGGGTGCGAATTTCCGGAACGAAGATCATTATTTCGAACGGGGTGCCTCGTTCCGAGGATTCGGGAATTATCTGGTTGGACGATTACACACCGAGGATATGATCTTCGGCCATACCTCACACTTCGTGTCTTCCGAGGAGTATACCGCAGAAATCATTCTCGCACATCTGAACTCGACGATCCATCGATTTATTGCAAATGGGCTCAATCCCGGTCTTCACTTCGAAGTTGGTGACGGAAAACGCCTCCCGATCAAGAACAAGTTACAGTATAGAGATGCGATCGAGGCCCTCGTGAACGTCGGAATCGACCAGCGACGACGGCTTTCCAAAGTAACTGAGACGAGCGCCGACTACAGTCCTGAATTTTTCGTTGACGTATGCGAATCCGGTGTATTGGACCTTTGTCGATTTGAGGACGCTTGCAAAGCAAAAATCCTCACCGCCCACGGGCTTGTTGATTCCATCTTATTCGACGAGTACGATATATCACGTGACACGCAGGAACAGATGTATTCTGACCTCCCGAAAAACGTTGCCCACTATCCTCTCACACAGAGTGATTATAGCTCTTCGTGCGACGAATTCAACGATCGTCTAACTGTTGAGCAACTGGATCCCGCCGATCGTAAAAAAGCAGTCGCAACGATTAAAGAGTCCGACGAAATGGACCTTCGTGAACTCGCCCTCGAAACCGAACTATCCCCATTGACGATAGCCGCTCTCAGAGAAAACCACGAACTCTACACGGAGGCAGAGAAAGAACGCGCAGCCGGTAGAGTACTCTCGTTCATCGTTGGCAAGATCTTCGGGCGATGGGAACCCGATCCCAGTCAGAAGGCGACGTCGAACGAGATTCTCGTGTTTGGCGCTGATTCCGATTCGCCCGCGCGTCTCGTCGAGAACGTGATCGATGAGACGTTTCCTGCCCCCGCAACTATCAACGAACAGTTGACAGATAGCCTCGGTCGAGACCCGATCTCGTGGCTCCGAGACCGTTTCTTCAGATATCATCACGTGGATGAATATAAACGACGTGGCCAACGAAATCCACTTTATTGGCAATTAGAAAGTCCTGAAGGGGCATTTAGTTGTCTTGTTTATTATCACGGGATAGATACCAACACGTTGCCAAAGCTACGAGGACGATATCTGGATTCCCGTATCGAGAAACTCGAAAATGAACTCGAAACCCTGAACAGCCAGATAACCGGTGACGATCCAGAAAAAGAACTCCTTCAGCGGAAGGAGACCGTTCGGAACGACCTTGCGGACGTGAGGGAATTTCGCGACACTATCGATGAGATGATTGATGACGGGCTGACAGTGGATATCGAGAAGGGAATCTGGGAGAACATCAAAGAGTGGGATCAATACGAAGTGTTGGAAACGGGGCTTCCCAAACTGAAATCCAGTTACTCTCGATGAGGCCGCGTCGGTCCGTGTTCGAACTTCCTGTTCCAGAAATAATCATTCAGCAAGGACGACTGATTTGGGACAGACAGTAATCTATGCAGATATTCGAGACTGCCACTGTGACCGGCGACGTGGAAGAAGAGGGTGCTCTGGTACAATTCGAAAGCGAATTGCAAGCGACGGACGGATCGGGGCTCACCCGAAACAACCTTCAGCCTATCATAAAAAAGGGGTTTTAATGGGAGATCTTGCGGATAGCATCGTTACGGAACTTCGGCAGAAATTCGACCGACACCCGATCTGGGTGTGGTACGACGCCCAGGAGAAGTACACGGGCGTCCTCGACGAAGTCGACGGAGCACTCGATGATGTTATACTCGCACGCTACGACGGCAGTTACCTCGAGTTGAAACGCCGACTCCGTGATGAGGACCCGAACTACTCGAAGAACTGGCTATTTTACATCCCCGAATCTCGGAACGACGCCGAGTGGTTCCGTGACGTTCACGCACTCGGTCACCAGTATCGCGTCGGCCAGAATATCGACGACACGCCGGTAACTCAGTTTCTCGTCGAACACGACGAAGAGATCCCCGACGCGTACGAGGACTGGGGACAGAACCGCGAGTATCAGCGACTTGCGTTCTTCTGTGTTCTCTTCGATACTGCCGGGCCTGCGACCGACGACTGGGTTCGAACCTATCTCGCTGCTCCCGAAGCATATCGTGAGCGGATCGAGGACAATGCGATGGCCGATGCATGGGACGCACAGTTACGTGAAGAGTATGGGATTGACGCCGGACTCGACCCGAAAGAACTCGCGACACAGATCCTCTTCGGTGAGGTGGCAAACCGAGCACCGACGACCCGGTACGACGAACTCGCAGCGGACGATACCCAGGCTGTGGCGGCGTTTTGCGATGAGTGGCAGCAATATGCCCCTGCCGAGTTCACGCGCTACGCACGAACGATCGAAGCGGACTACGACCTCGCTGCGGCCGTAATCGATTCTGACCGGATTCACTGGGACGCCACGGCGTTCAAGGGCGTGGACGTGGGTCTCATTCAGCTCGTGATGGAACGCCTCGCTGAAGAGACGTACGCCGATCTCCCCGATATCGCGGCGGACCTCCAACGAACAGTCACGGAACGACAGGATAGCTTCTGGAGCAACGAGGACCTCGTCGATTGGTCGGTTCCCGTTCTGGCGGTCGAAACTCTCCAGCAGATCGGAACCATCGACGCCGACGAAGCCACGACGCTCTCGTCGGCGGAACTGGCCCAGCGGTACACGAGTGATGGCGGCTGGTGGCAGGTCGACGCGGCCTATCGACGCTACATCAACGCTACTCGGAAAGCCACGGTCCCCTATCCGAGCGAAACCACGGTGAAACAACGGGTCACCCAACAGTATATGTCCTTTCTCCAGGGAATCAACCGCCCGCTCGCGGACGTTCTGAGTGACGATCCGACCCTCGGGATGCCGGCGACTTCGTTCTACGAGGAATTTGCGGACCTCGAACGCGGCACTGCGATCATCGTCTGTGACGGGCTCCGCTACGAGCTCGCGGAGGCAATCAAACGAAATCTCGGTCGACGAACTGACTTCGAGCAGGACCTACGTGCGGTCAGCGCGGCGTTGCCCTCCATCACCGAGGTTGGGATGGCTGCACATCTCCCTGGCGAACTGGGGCTCTCACTCGAAAACGACGACCTCGTCGTAACCAGTGGCGGTGAGGTGATGGCCGGGAAAACAGACCGCGACGAACGACTCGGTGCCGCCGGCTTCGAAGTGGGTGACATGGACGAGGTGAGCAATATCCCGTTGGAGGACCTGACTGAGTCGGACCCCATTCCTCGTATCGTCTACTCTGGAACGATAGACAAGCTCGGCGAAAGCCTCGACGACGACGCCGCCTTTAGCCAGGTTGCCTCCCACGTCGACGATGTCGAGCGAACAGTCCAGCGACTGAAGCAAGCAGGATACACCCGGTTCGTCATCACGAGCGATCACGGATTCCTCTATACGGACCGGTTGTCAGATGACCTAAAGGTCGAAGCCCCCGACATCGCTCCCGTCGTCAAACGACGGTTTGCGGTTGCCGATGGCGATGCCCCACTCGTCGATACGGATGAATTCATCGAGATCGACCACCAGGCGCTGTCCGACCTCGACATCAACGCTCCCGAACTCCGGCTACTGTTCCCCCGAAGCGTCGCGTGTTTCAAGGCTCAAGGCGGTAATATGCGGTATTTCCACGGAGGGATTTCGCTCCAGGAGCTCCTCGTCCCGTGTCTGACGGTGACCACAGGCGAAATCGAGAAAAGTGCATCAATCAGTTACGACGTCTCGATTCCCGACCCGATTACGAACTCGATACTTCCTGTCGAGATCGAGGCCAAAAGCGGGCAAGTGGCATTCGACTCAGCACCGACCCTAGAGGTCCGTGCGAACATCGACGACGAGCCAGTTGCGGACCCTGTTTCGATAGAAATATCGCCTGGAGCCAATAGAGGACGGGTAAGACTCAAACAGGGTGCGATTTCCGGAGAACGTTCAGCTCAGTTTGAAGTCATCGACACTGATACCCGAGAAACGATCACACGGAAAACTGTCGAACTCGATCTGCTCTTCGGTGACGACGATATGGGATTTGACGTCTGAATTTTCTGCGAATTCGAAGCCGAGCTCGCATGGTTTTCGACTCAATCCGTGGTCGTGAACGTCGAATTAGCCGTCTTCTGGCTGAGACCACACTAGTTTCCCCCGAAGAATGCCGCTATTGCGTATTGGCGATTCAGTAGAATCCGTTCGTACTCACGACGCCCGATAGCTACGAATTCCCCGGGGACGTAACCGTGATTCGAAAGCGATGTCGTTCGTCGCCCGAAGGCAGTGGTGTCGCTTCCTCGAGGTGTTCTTCGGTAGCCTCGTATCCGTTTTCCGCTTCTGCAATGAAATCACAAACGTGGCGTGCTGAACCAGTTGCCTCCGCGAGAGAACCACTGAAAGTCGTCTCGATACTGACTGGCGTGTCGAGTTTTCCAGTCTTCGCACCCATCAATAAATCAAAATTATCTGATAGCTCGTCGAACGTCTCTTTTGCATCTGCGTTTGTAAAATCAGACTTTCCCATCAGCGATGGGTTACTGTCGCCGGCCTAATAAAGCAATCTTCAAGAATGGTTTGACCGACACCAATATGCCCCCTGCTACACTTTCGGTACACAATGACAACTGCGGACGTCGATCAGAAAGCTCTCGACGTCTTTCCCGGCCGTGTCGTCCGGAAGGATCTCGTCCAAGATATCAAGTCCGGAGTGAACGTCCCCACGTATGTTCTCGAATACCTCATCGGACAGTATTGCGCCACGGACGATGAGGAATCGCTCGAAGAGGGACTCGAGAAGGTCAAACAAATTCTATCGAAGCACTACGTCCGCCCCGACGAAGCCGAGTACGTCAAAAGCGAAGTACGCGAGCGAGGTCGATACCGCGTCATCGACAAAGTAACCGTCAAACTCGACGAGCAACAGGACGCCTACATCGGCTCGTTCGTCAACCTCGGTTTGAACGACGTCGAGATACACGAACACCTCGTTAGCAACCATCCAAAACTCCTGGGTGGCGGCGTCTGGGCCATCATCGATCTGGAATACCGTCCGGACAACGCGAACGGACCCAAGAGTCTGTTCGGCATCGACTCGTTCAAACCGATTCAGGTGTCGAACCTCGACCTCGAGCAACTAAAGGAGCGTCGACGGAACTTCACCAGAAACGAGTGGATGAACCTCCTCCTTCAGAGCGTCGGCTACGATCCCTCCGCATTTAGCGACCGCGAGAAACTGCTCTTCCTGACCCGCTGTCTCCCGCTCGTTGAATCTAACTACAATTACGTCGAGTTGGGTCCGCGTGGAACAGGGAAGAGCTATCTGTACCGAGAGATCAGCCCACATTCGATCCTCATTTCGGGCGGAAAAACCACCGTTGCGAAGCTCTTCTTGAACCTCAACACGGGACGAATTGGACTCGTCGGCCGATGGGATGTCGTCGCATTCGACGAAGTCGGCGGACTCCAGTTCAGTGACTCAGAAGCGGTCCAGATGCTCAAAGACTATATGGAGTCCGGAAGCTTTTCACGGGGGACTGAAGAGCTGACGGCCCGGGCCTCGATGGTTTACGTCGGAAACATCGATCTGGATGTCGAAGGCGTTCTCAAAAGTTCCCACCTTTTCGAACCGTTCCCGGAAGATATGCAGGACCTCGCGCTGATCGACCGCTTCCATTATTACCTCCCGGGCTGGGAAGTACCGAAGATGCGTTCCGAGTTCTTTGGTGATCAGTTCGGATTCATCGTCGATTATTTTGCCGAGTTCGTCCGCGAACTGCGGAAGGAATCGTACGGCGATGCGATACACGAAGAGTTCGCATTCGGAGACCACCTGAACCAACGAGATGAAAAAGCCGTCCGGAAGACGGTATCTGGACTGCTCAAATTACTCCACCCGCACGGAGACTACACGAAAGAAGAGCTCCGGGAATACCTCGAATTCGCCATGGAGGGGCGCCGTCGCGTCAAAGAACAATTAAAACGGATGGGTGGGATGGAGTATCGTGCCGTCGAGTTTTCGTATCTGGACGTAGAAACGAAAGAAGAACGATATGTTCCAGTTCCGGAGGAAGCCGATGAGGCACTTATTCCGCCGGGCACACAGCAAGCAGGAACGGTCTACACGATCGGGGAGAGCGACGGTCGTCACGCTCCGTTCCGAATCGAAACCCAGGCGCTGCCCGGCTCTGGCAAGACGAACATCTCGGGCACGCCGGGGAAAGAGATGAAAGAGGCGTTCGAGACCGCCTGCGACTACCTCCGGGCGAACATGCGAGAGCTTCGCCGCGATGAGACTTTGGACGACTACGACATCAACGTCCAGGTGCTCAATCCCGCTGATGCGAATGCGGGCGGTGAAACGAGCGTTGGACTCCTCGTAGGGATCGTCTCTGGTATTCTCGGTCGTCCCGTCAGGTCCCAAGCCGTCGTATTGGGTGCGATGAGTCTCATGGGCGAACTGGTGGCTGTGAGTTCGTTGGTCGAGACGCTCCAATTGGCCGCCGATTCGGGGTCAAAGACGGTGTTGTTGCCCGCTACGAACAAAGAGGACCTGGCGAAGATACCCGACGAACTTCTCGATCAACTTCAGCTCGTGTTCTACACTGATCCACTCGATGCAGCGCGGAAGGCGATAGAGCTGGCGTGACCTCCTCCCCAGCGTAACCGCCGAGGGCTTCCCACAAGCCGAGGCCCGCTGCGTTACGTTCGTCCGATCGGTACTTGTCCACGTGTGGCTGGACTCGTATCGCCTCTACCGATCGGTACTTGTCCACGTGTGGCTGGACTCGTATCGCCTCTACCGATCGGTACTTGTCCACGTGTGGCTGGACTCGTATCGCCTCTACCGATCGGTACTTGTCCACGTGTGGCTGGACTCGTATCGCCTCTATCGATCGGTCGATAGCCGAAACGAGGGGTGCGCCGCGTCTCGAGTGGCGGTCCCACTTCGCGTTTGGGCGGGCGGCCAGCAGCGGCAACTCCCGATGTGAGGTAGCAAAACCCCTCAACACGGATGATGAATGCGGACCGAACAGTTGCCGATATATTACCGCGTCTCGGTGTAGTTTCTGATAACTGCTGCCTCGGCTTTTCGTATCAGTTCCCCCGCTGTACTCGTCGAGCAGTCGAGTACGGATGCGACGTCAGCGACCGTCCCGTCTCGAGGCACTTCGTAATAGCCGACGGAGACCGCCGCTTCCAGGGCTGCTCGTTGCCGGGCGGTAAGGTGTGATGGGGAATGTGTCCGTTCGAAGTCGTGGACGTGTTCGATCGTGAGGTCTCCGAGGGTGGAGAGTTCCTCGTGAAACGTGCTGAGGGACGTCGCTTCGCCGACCGCCTCGAATTGTACCGTCCCCGTGTCGAAGAAGACGACTGGCGGGAGAAAGATCACCTGCGACTCGGCGATCGTATCCAGTACCGTCGGCGAAAATTCGTAGTCGTCTTGCTGGAGGAAAGTATAGGTGCCGTCGGAGTCCTCGACGAAACTGCTGCGGAGGATGGAATCGATACCCGCAATCGCCGACTCGGTCGCTGTGCGATCGCCGTCACACCAGAACAACGCCGTCGCGTCTGCCGTTGGACTCCACATCAACAACTCGGCCCGTGTGATCGACGTCCCCCGCATGATCTGCTGGTGGAGCGGGTGTACGAACTGGTCTGGATAGGTGATCGAGAACTGAACGCGTTTCATGCCGCCGTTTCCGGACGTTCGTCCGATCTGCATATCAATCACCGTGATCCCTTCTGGCCGATTCGACGGCCAACGTGACGAGACAAGTGGAAACGATCTCCGAAATGAGCCACGAACCCCTTGCTCCCGATCAACAGACGCTATCCACGATCGATTCGGGATATTCCATGTGACGCGCCACGGGGGCCCATCGTGTCGTTCCCGATGGAACTGGCGGAGACCGGTCGTCAGTTCGGTTCTGAGGCGGTCGACGATGACGCACCAATTCGGCGTTCCCCAGCATTTGTCTGTGGCGGCCTGGGGGAATTATCGGTGTTCCGCCAGCACGTCGGGAATACATCGGAGGAGTGTCTGAAGATGATCGGCGTCGTCGAGAACGCGCAATTCGGCTGTCGGTATCTTCGCTCTGAGACGTCGAACGGCGGAGATCGGCACGTTCGTATCGTTCTCGCCGTGCCACAGACACACCTCTGTATCGATGTCGTCGAAGCTGACGTCCCAGTTTGTCGTCGCGTTGTGAAACTCGGTCACCGCGCCGCGGCGGTACCGAGCGAACGCCTCGAGGAAGTCCTCCTTGACGACCTCCGCGGCAGCGTCGGGTATCGACTCGACGGTGTTTTCTGCAGTGTACTGCGCGACGATGAACGACGGGGGAAGATGAGTGGCGATCCACGCCTGTCCGCGGAAGAGCCCACGAAGGACGAGTGGCGTGTTCGTTGCCAATCCGGCGAGAAGCCGTTGTGTCGCGGGCGTCTTTTCCCTATCGTCGGGTGGTGTCGCTCCGGCGATGACGTCGACTCGGCCGATTCGATCAGTGTGTGTCGCCGCTGCCGCAAGTGCGTACGGGCCACCGCCGGAAAATGCGATGAGACCAGCGGTCGATACGCCCGCATCGTCTAGCACAGTATCGACGACCTGACCGATATCGTGTACCGAGTGAGTCGGCCACGGTGAGGAACGACCGTATCCGGGCCGGTCGGGTGCGAGCAACCGAATGCCGCGTTCTCGCGCCGCCGTCTCGAATAGTGCTCCCAATCGACGAGAGCCAGGCGTTCCGTGAAGAAATACGACTGGAACACCGTCCGAACACCCGTATTCGGCGTATGCGAGCTGTCGATCATCGCCAACCGGGACGGACGTGGTCTGACTGCCGTCCTGTTCGAGTCGTCGTTGCGTCGAGTTGGGTGTCGGCGTTGCCATCGGTTTGAATTACTCGTCGACTGGCGAGTGAGTAACGCCGGACCAATACGGTGGTTTATAAGTTTGGATCGGAGCACGTTGCTCCGTCGCTGCTCGTGCGAGCCGATACGTGCGTCTCACTGTCCTGAAGTCACCTCGCTTCTCCTCTCACAATGGAATCACCGGGCAGTCAGTTACCGGGACCGACACTCACTTCCCGGTTTATCGTGGGATACCTGATATAGTATAAGATGCCTGAAATATATCTCTCCGTGGACGATAGCTGGTCGTATGTCTCCGACAGACACCGAGAGCGATCGACCGACGATAACGCAGTTTACGGACCCGATGTGTACGTGGTGCTGGGGGTCAGAGCCCATCATCCGACGTCTTCGCACCGTGTTCGGTGATCAAATACAGGTCAGATACGTAATGGGTGGTCTAATCGAGGATTTCGAGGACTTCTACGATCCGGCTAACGACATCTCTGAACCCAGTGAGGTCGCCCCACATTGGGTTGAAGCGTCCGAGCAACACGGCATGCCGGTCGATACGGAAATCTTCGAGTCGGACCCCGCGCAGTCGACGTATCCCGCCAGCGTGGCATTCGTCGCCGCACGCCAACAGGATACCGGGCTGGCCCATCGATATCTTCGTCGCCTCCGCGAGGCGTACACGACGCAAGCGCGTAACGTGAACCATCGTGAGGAACAGGTCCAGCTGGCAGCGTCGGTCGGTCTCGATGTGGACGCCTTCACCGCGGCACTGGACGACGGAACTGCACGAAACGCATTCGAGGACGACCTCGCTCGGACCCGTACAGCCGGCGTTCGGTCGTTTCCAACCTATCACGTAAGTGGGCCTGGCGGCGAACGTCGAGCGCCTGGGTTCAAGTCGTTCGACGATCTTGTGTCCGCATTGATGACCGTTTCCACCTCGTTAGAACCGACTTCACCGCCGCCGATGCAGGATTTCATCGACGAATACGGTCCCGTTGCGACGAGGGAGGTCGCGGAGGTATACGAACTCGACGACGGCAACGCACGACAGGTGCTCCAGTCGCTCGTCGACGACGGACTTCTGCGCCGTGAACCGCGGGGTAACGGAACGTTCTGGCACGCGAACGACGGAGGTGACGACTGATGGGCCTGCTTCACGACGGCGAGTGGGACCCCGACGCCACGCGCGATCAGTACGACCACGACACCTTCGACGACCGGATCGAAGATACATCCGACGCCGAGTTCCCCGCGGAGGCTGGCCGCTACCACCTCTACATCTCGCGGGCCTGTCCGTGGGCCCACAGGGCTGCGCTCACTCGACGACTTCTCGGGCTCGAGGGCGTCATCTCGATCGACGTCGTTGATCCCGTTCGCCACAACCAGGGATGGGAATTCTCCCCCGAGAAGGAACACTGTACACCGGATTCGATTCACGGTCACGATACCCTCTACGAGGTGTTTCAGACGGCCGATCCGAACTACACGGGTCGCGTCACTGTCCCGGTTCTCTACGACCGGGAAACAGACTCGATCGTTCACGAGGAGTCCGCGGAAATCGCCCGAATGATAGCGACCGAGTTCGACCATCACGCATCGGAACGACGCGACCTCTATCCTGCGTCGATGCGGGACCGTATCGACGGTGCCATCGATGACATTCACGCGTCTATCAACACCGGCGTCTACCGTGCCGGGTTCGCCGATTCACAGGCCGAGTACGAGGTGGCCGTTCGCGATCTGTTCGACGCGATGTCGAGATGGGACGATACCCTTGCGACCCGCCGCTACGTCGTGGGTGATCAGCTCACCCTCGCGGACGTGTTTCTCTTTCCGACTCTGTATCGGTTCGACGCCGTCTATCACACGCACTTCAAGTGCAACGTCCGTCGACTGATCGACTTCGAAAATCTCTGGGACTATGCCAGGGACATCTATCAGACACCCGGGGTCGCCGAAACCTGTAACGAGGATCACGTAAAAGAACACTACTATCGGAGCCACGAGGACATCAACCCGACCGGATTCGTGCCCGTTGGTCCCGAGATCGACTGGGAAGCACCCCCGGACAGAGACGAACAGCAGGGAAAACGACGTACTCGTAACTAGCGCTGGACGGATGTCTCGAGAAATAGCGGAAACCCAATCCGCTACTGACGAGAGTGATCGGTCGGTGCCGTCCGGTTTCGAAGGGGATCTCTCGTTCTCTTTTGCTGGGATTCGTGCCGGCTTCGTCACGTGTCTCCCGATAGCGTTCGGCGTCGGTGCGTACGGTATCGCATTCGGTGTCCTCGCCCGCGAGGCCGGATTGAGTCTTCCGACCGCGATCGCGATGAGTGCAACCGTGCTCGCGGGTGCAGCGCAATTCGTCGCCGTCGGGGTATGGGATCGGTCCATCCCCGTCGGGACCGTCCTCGTGACGACACTGATAGTAAATCTCAGGTATCTGTTACTGGGTGCGTCATTACGAAAGTGGTTCACCCGACTCTCCGCACGACGTGCGTACGGGAGTCTCTTTTTCCTGACGGACGAGAGCTGGGCGCTCACCGTCGAAGATCTTCGATCCGGAAGCGGCCGGGGCGCGTTCTTGCTCGGCAGCGGACTCGCAATCTGGGTCTGCTGGGTCACAGCTACTGCGGTCGGGGCGGTTGCCGGTGGGATGATCAGCAATCCCGATGTGTACGGGCTCGATTTCGTGTTACCGTCGATCTTTCTCGCACTAAGTGTCGGGTTCTGGGACGGACGCGAGACGCTCGCTCCGTGGATGGTAGCGGCTATCGTCGCGGTAACTACCAGCGTTTTCGTCCCCGGACAGTGGTACATATTGGCCGGTGGCCTTGCCGCGAGCCTAACCGAGGTGAGAGGCGGTGTTCGATGATCTCTCGCTGGCTGCGCTCGCAGTCGTGTTCGGCATGAGTGGCATCTCGTACGTAACGAAGGCAGGTGGATTCTGGCTGCTCAACAGAGTCGACCCCTCCGACACGACCAGGGACGCTCTCGATGCGCTCCCCGGTGGTGTTCTCATCGCCTTCCTTTCCGTCCGCCTATTGAACGGCGGTCCGCCCGAATGGGGCGCCGCGCTCGTGGTGGTTGCCATCGTTCGCCAAACCGATAGCGTTCTCCTGGCGATGGCCAGTGGCGTCGGCGTCGTCGTGATCCTCCGCGGTGGTATTGGAACCCTGGCCTGAGCACCCTCCTTGGAACGGTATCCGAACCCGTCGAATTGTCCCAGCGTGGCGCGAACGTACCACGCGGACAAACTCCAGCCTGAATGTCAGACCCTCAATTCGTCGTGAGTCACGCCCCCTACAATTAGACGCTCGAGATATTGTTCTGGACGACCGGCAATCGCATTATTGTCACTTTCGAAACACGCGTCAGTCGGCATTCTTGTGTCGTCAAGATACCGCCGATAGAATGGCCGAAACGCTACTCTGATTCGTGCTTCGAACGGACCCGACGATCCGGTTTCGTGCGGTATACCTGATTTAGTGTAATATGCCTGAAATATATCTGCCCGTGGGCCGTCCCTTCTCGTGCAACGATGTCACTGAACGACACTCGACGCACGACGATCGGAAGCGGCCTGACGAACAGCGACGTACCCAGCCCCGGCCCGGCGAACGGAGGTGGCGCCTGATGGTGTTTTCCTCGGTGCTGTCCGAAGCGGCGTTCCTGCTCGCCCGAGCGCTTTTTGCACTCGTCGTCGGGTACCTCGCGCTCGGTAACATACTCGACCTCGAGTCGTCGGTCGGCTACGCAAAGAGCAAGGGTGCCCCACTCGCGTCGGTCACCGTTCCGCTCGGAAGTCTCGGACTGATCGCGGGGGCCATCGCAGTCCTCGTCGGTGTGTATCCCGCCGTCGGGGCGCTGGCGGTGATCGTCTTTCTCGTCCCGATCACGGGTATCATGCACGACTTCTGGACCCTGGAGGGCCAGGACCGACAGAACGAACAGATTCACTTCCTGAAGAACGTCGGTCTGATCGGCGGCGCACTGGTATTCCTGGCGCTCTCGTCGGTTGTGTGGCCGCTGGCGGTCGGTGTGGGGCTCTGACGATCGATGGGCGCAACCGAGACGTCGACGAGCGCCGACCGTTCGGTGGGTGTGCCGTGGCGCTCGCCGGCACTGGTCGCCATCCTCGCGGCCACGTTAATGACGCCCATGGACGTGCCGCTGATTAGTTCGGCGCTCCCGGAGATCCAGTCCGTCTTCGGCGTCTCCGAGTCTCGTGCCGGTCTCTTCATCACGCTTTATGCGCTCCCCGGAATCCTGCTAGCCCCGCTCATCGGTGCGCTTGCAGACCGCATCGGCCGGCGCTACGTCCTCTCGGGAAGTCTCGTGGTTTTCGGCCTCGCCGGGACCGCCATCGCGTTCACGACCGACTTTACGGTCGCGCTTGGCCTGCGCATCCTCCAGGGATTCGCCGCCGGAAGCCTCCTCTCCGCGCTCGCGATGACGGTGGTCGGCGACCGGTATACTGGCCGGCAACACGATGCCGTCATGGGCGTCACGTCGGCCATGATCTCGCTCGGGACCGCGGCGTACCCGGTTATCGGGGGGTACCTCGCCGCTCGCGCCTGGAATGCCCCGTTTCTCGTGTACGCGCTTTCCCTCCCCGTCGCAGGGCTGGTTCTGTTCACGCTGGACGAGCCTGCGTCATCATCTGATGGCGGTGACGGGGGATACGTCCGGGAGGCGCTTCGTCTCATCCCGGCCCGTCAAGCAGTTGCCCTGTACGGTGTTATGTTCGCCTCGTTTACCCTCCTCTTCGGCGGGTTGTACACCGCACTCCCGTTCTACCTCACCGGTGAGTTCGGCTACACCGCGACGACCGTGGGGCTCGTCACCAGCGCTGTGTTGCTAGCGACTGCCCTGGTCTCGACCCAGAACGGCAGACTAGCGACCCGTGCCTCGACGACGACTCTCCTCACGGCCGGGTTTGCTCTCTACGCGCTCGGCTTTCTGGGTGTCGCCCTCGCCGGTACTCCCCCGGTGCTGGTGGGGGCACTGCTCGTGTTCGGCGTCGGTAGCGGTCTCGTTACGCCCACGTTGTTCGCCAGTATCAGCGCGCTAGCCCCGGATCACGTCCGAGCGGGTGTGATGAGTCTGCAGACGACCACGATCGGGGTGAGCCAGGCCGTCGGACCGGCTCTGTTTACGCTCCTGGGCGGCGCGATCGGCTACCGGGGGACGATTCTCATCGGGTGTGCCGGGGCTGTCCTCGGCGTTGCCGTCCTCGGCCTGGTCCCACTCGAGTCCTGACGGAACTCAATATTTATGTTCGGTTGCGTTCGCCTGACACGTATGGTCGATCCTTCGTCTGACAGAGCTCAGGCTGCGACGGATGCCGAATCAGCGTTCATGACCCTGAGCCACGACCGTCGGCTGGAAATCTTGCTCGCACTGTGGGACGCATCCGGGTTCTCGCTGTCTTTTTCGGAACTTCGCAAGGCCGTCGGTGTACGTGACTCGGGAAGCTTCACGTACCATCTGTCCGAGTTGCAGGGACATTTCGTCGCCAAAACGGACGCCGGCTACGAACTCCAGTATCCCGGCCACCGCGTGCTCGATGCGATTCAGAGTGGGGTCTTCCACGAGCAGGTAGCCGTCGGACCGGTCGACCTCGAAAGCGACTGCCGGGAGTGCGGGGAACGGCTGACTTTCGAATACGATACTGACTACATCGCTCGGATTCGATGTCAGGACTGCGGGAACCGTGCGCTGGAGTGGCCCTTCGACCCCGGAGGGATCGCCGGCCGCGACAGCGACGCGATGATCAGGGCTTTCGACCGGCGGACGAGACTGATCTGGTCGTGTGCACTCGACAGCGTCTGTCCGTTCTGTGCCGGACGGATCGATCCCGAATTGACGGGCCATGTCCACGAGGAGGGGGCCTGTGTCGGCGTAATCGAGCAACTAGACCGGTACGACGAATACTTTGCCCGGGACCATCCTGCGGTTATTTCGGTAGACTGCGAACGGTGCAGTTTCTACAGTTTCGTTCCCGTCGGCGTCGTCCTCTTGACGCGTCCAGCAGTTGTGGGTCGACTCCACGAGGCCGATATCGACCTTCGAGAGACGCCGCTGTGGGATCTCGGTTTCGTCGTTGATCCAGATGCCGTCACAGTACGGCAGACCGATCCGATACGCGCCGAAGTGATGATTCCGGACGCAAACGAGTCGCTTGGCTACCTCGTTGACGGATCGCTCGACGTCATCGACGAACGCGACCGCTGATATATCTGATTGTTTACTGGAACCGATTTCACCGAGTGCTTAATTGGGTACAGTGCGTGTAATTCGATAGAGTATGAACGTACTCGATAGAGAACATATCATCGCACTAAGCGGAAGCCAACGCGGTGGAAGTCACACGCGTCGCGCGCTCGAGCAGACGTTGGCAGCGGCCGAAACTAGCGGGGCCACAACCGATCTCGTAGATCTCGCGGCGCTGGATCTCCCGGTATTCAACCCCGATACTAACGACGCCGGCGATGCGGCGGAACTCCGCCGGCGCGTCCGGGACGCAGACGGAGTTTTGCTGGGAACGCCGATGTACCACGGATCGTACGCATCGCCGTTGAAGACCGCGCTCGACTACTGCGGGTTCGACGAATTCGAGGGAACGACCGTCGGCCTCCTGGTGGTCTCTGGCGGCGGGTTCCCAACTCCTGCGCTGGAGCACCTCCGTTCGGTCGCTCGGGCACTCGACGCCTGGGTACTCCCCCACCAGGTCGCCATCCCAAATGCGCACAGCGCCTTCGAAGACGGTCGGATAACCGACGAGGGTCTAGTCGAGCGCCTCGAGACGCTCGGGACCGACCTCGTCGAATACGCGGGCGTTGAATCGTACCCGGAAAGCACCGCGGCCTGCGCCGTTCCCACGGCTGATTGACGATGTCTGCCGAAACCGAATCACGACAGGACGAGATCGTGACGCAGAACGCGTCGGCGTGTCCGGTCGTTCAGGCCATCGACCAGGTCGGGACTCCCTGGCGAATGAACGTGATCTACGCACTGGACGGGGGAGAAAAACGGTTCAACGAACTCAAACGGGCGACCGGTGCTCGTTCGAAGACCCTCTCGGACGCGCTCGACGAACTGGTCGAAAACGACGTGGTTACCCGCAGAATGGAAGAAGACGCACCGGTCGCCGTCTACTACGCCCTCTCGACGAAAGGTGAGGAACTCCTCGCCGTCCTGGCCGAACTGGACGAGTGGGCACGGAACTGGGGTGAAGAGGCTCCGGACGGTCCCAGCCCTCGACTCCGTGATGACTGACGGTGTCGCCGTCTTCTCGCCCGTTTACTTTTCGCTCGTGTTTCGATAGAGTCCCCGCGACAGGCGTGAACGCCGTGTCAAAACCGTCGTCGTTCGTGATCGCGGCCACACGCTATTCGTTACTGACACCTCGGGCCAGTTAGTCGGTCATGGTGACATGATGGGCGATAGACCTGTCTACTCGCCATATCGCTACTCGGGGCAGCCAAGCTGCTCTGAACCATATCGATCCATCCAGGTCTCCAGTTCGCGAAACGTCGGTTCGAGTGCCTCTAGTTTTTGCGTGGCCTCGTATTCCACGCGCGGCGGAATTTCGTCGTACTGCGTTCGCTCGAGAAATCCGACCTCGACCAGTTCCTCGAGTCGTCGAGAGAGCGTATTCGGAGAGAGACCGAGCGTCTCCTGTAAATCGCCGAACCGGACCGGCTGGTCGTCTCCGAGGACGACTTCGTTGAGGATTTCTAACGTATGCGCCTTTCCAAGAAGTGAAAAGAGCGTGCTTCTGTCGATCGCCGCAGTTCGTTCCGATGTCTTTGCCGTTCCGGAATCGCTCATACCCTCACTACCGTTTCCGTAGTATTCTATGTTCCGACGGCTTGCATCCGGTGTGGACCGTTCCTCTCGGGGAAGATCGGCCGCTTCCTTCCACAGTCGGTAGTTACGACCACACTCCTAACTTGGTAGCTTTTAAATTCCAATCTCGTAGTATAGGGTGCACCGATGAGAGACACTCTGATTTCGGAGCGGCTGCCGACACACGATCGACGAACGAATTTCTCGGATGTGAGTCACCGATGAGCGTCCTCAGTACGGCACTGGTCGTCGCTCAAGGGGTACTCGCTCTGGCGATGGGTGCTGCAGGGAGTGCGAAAGTGACGGGTTCCGAGTCACAGATACAGGACTTCGAGCGATTTGGGTATCCCCGGTGGTTCCGACTGGCTACGGGCGGTATCGAACTCACCGCAGGGATCGGACTCGCGACGAGCCTGTTCGTGGCATCCGTACTGGCGATTCCAGGGAGCCTTCTCGTCGTCGGTACCATGTCCGGCGCGATCCTCACACACGTACGCGTGAACGATTCCGCGGGAGATATCGCACCCCCTGCTATTCTCCTCGCGGTCGCGCTGGTCGTCCTCTGGGTTCACTCGGGAGTCTCCATGTAACCGTGCTGTCCCAACCGATCATCTGACAGTCGCACGTATCGTCGTCTGAGATACCCGTTTCTGGCCACACGACTCCGGCAATCGGGACTAACTCGGTCGTTCCCAGGCGACGCCACCTTCAAACTAGGGCGCGAGAGGGATTCCGAACCCGAATTCGATACCGGTCCACGGCGATTCGACGGCCGGTGGCGCCTCCGGTTTCTCTGTCAACGACCGGAGACCGAAAGTTCAGCGCTCGTGACGAACGGGAACTCGGGCCCAGAATTGCGACGCCGAGTCCCGCCGCGAGCGCTTATCGGCACACTCCCGTGACCCGGACGCACTGGGTCGAGCGAGGTATGCCACCCGTCCGGGACCGCTCTCGACTACGCACGAAGGAAGGCATCGACTTCCGCGGAGATCAGCTCCGGTGCTTCGGCGGGGCCGCTGTGACTGATACCGTCGAACTCGACGAGACGGCTGTGCGGAAACGCTCGGTGGACCGCGCGGGCGCTCTTACGGAGAAAGTCCGGGCCGTCGGTGCCGGTCAAAACGAGCGCGGGGGCGTCGACGTCGAGACGGTCGGGAAGCCGGTACCGCTCGACGGCACGATTCATCCGGATCACTTCTTCGGCGAGGGCCACGCAGTCCGGCCAGACCGGCCACTCCGCCAACCACGCGTCGAGGTCGTCGATCCCCTCGGGGTGGAGGACCTGCTCGATGTACCGCTTTACTGCCTCGCGGCGGTGGCCGTCCTCGAGGAGCCGCTCCATTCGGTCGGCGAGGTCAGCTTCCTCTCGAAAGCGTTCGGGGAGTACCGCCGGTTCGTACGCGACGACGGCCTCGACCGCCGCATCCGTTGCGGCTTCGATCGCGGTGAGTGCGCCGTAGGAGTGTCCGAGCAGGATCGGATCGCCGTCGACGCCGTCGACGAGCGTCCGGACGTAGTCGGCCTCCCGATCCAGCACCTCGTCGGCGCTCGTCTCTTCTGGATCGTCGAGACAGGTACCGAATCCCGGCCGCTGGGGGATGATAGCGGCAAAATCGTCGAAATGCGGTACGACCGGGTCCCAGTACTCCCGCGGAGCCATACCCCCGTGGAGGAGTATCAGCGGTCGACCGTCGCCGTGTCGTTCGTCTGCCAATTCGGTTCCTGTTGCGGACTGTGTCGTCTGCATGCAATCCCGCCTTTGTACCCGTCCGGGCTGAACCGTTCTCTTAGTGATGGTGCCGTTTAAGTGGGGGTCGCGGTGGGACGCTTGGGATCGCTGGCCGAACCGGTTCCAGCAGAGCTTGGTAGCACAAACCGATCGAAGACGGCATATTCTCCCTGCACCGTCTCGTTTTGACCGTCCGTTTCGGTAGTCCCATTACCGCTGACAGAAGTGATACCGTATGGGACTTGTCGCTGAATTCAAAATCCACTGCGAGGCTCTCCCGCTCGTCGAGGTCGCGGCGACGGTGCCCGAGGCGACACTGCTTCTCGACCTGCAGTTCAATCACGGAAATCGGCCCCTGTTTCTCGTCACCGTGACCGGCAGTCAGCCAGCAGCGATCGCACGTGCCCTTACCCACGCTTTCGACGTTGGCGAGTGGACCCTCGTCGGTCAGGCTGGTGAGACGCGCCGCTATCAGGTGCTTCCGGCGCTCAGTCTCGAGGAACAACTCGGCGATCATATCACCAACCTCGCGGGACTTAAAGGCCTCGCCACGGCCGACGCTATCATCGAGCGGATCGAGGTCGTCGCTGACGGATGGCGCCAGACGGGCTGGTTCGCAAACCGGGACGCCTTCAGGACGTTCTCCTCTTTCTGGCAGCGAAACGCCGGCTTTCGACTGCACCGTCTCACTCAGGACGGCGAGTCCGAGCCTCCCGGTGAGGGACTTACCGACCGCCAACGCGAAGCGCTCCGAACGGCCTACGAGATGGGCTATTACGACATCCCTCGACGGGCGACCCTGGAAGAAATTGCGACGGACTTAGACATCTCGGCATCCTCGGTCTCCGAGCGACTGCGCCGTGCTCAGACCCAGCTCATCCAGGAGACGGTGGCGACAACGTGGCCTCCGCTCCCCGACTGATCCTCCTCGCCGCGACCGATCCTCACGTACCCGACCTCGGATACGAGCCCGACTCGAGAGTGGAAACTGACTCCGATACCGCTGACAAAATACGGTTCGCGAGGTCGGATACGGCGATACGCCGGAGATACCGGCCTACGATACTACTGGGGACGTAGCCTCTATTTTAGCGTCGATGACGACAGATTCAGTGACTGTAGAGACACGTGTTCGAACCTCGAGAGTCCCCTCACTTCTCGCGTACGCGTTTGGAGCTAAAAGCGAAGCAGGCCGAACGCGATTCGAACACACGGTCTCACGGTCGCTCGCTCCACTCGCGCTGCGTGTTCACTGCGATTCAATCCGTGCCTGACCGGTCTACTCTCCGATTCGCTCCGCTCATCGGGTCGTTGCACGGGCCGGGCGCGATTTGAACACGCGACCGTCTGGTTAAAAGCCAGACGCTCTGCCAGACTGAGCTACCGGCCCTCTGGTTTCTTCTTTCGGTGAGTAGCGGTTAAACGTTTCTTTCTTCGATGCGCCACGGACCCGATGCTCGACCCGCTCGAATCACTCGTACTCGAAGTACTGTTCGAGCGCGTCAGTGGCGATCTGACCGGGTTGAATGCCGTCGATAGACGCACGACGGCGGATATCGCGGTAGGTGGATGGTGTGAGGGTGAGCTCGATCGTCCCGAGGGTGACGCCGTGTTCTGCGAGGGCCTGGTCGATAGGGACGTCGTTGTTGACGGCGCTGGCGATGCTCCGGACGTCGCGAACGGTGAGATCGCCATCGAGAGTGGCCCACGCGAGGAGCAATCGGGCTTCGCCGGCGACGCGTGCGATGTGCTTTGCGGCAGTGGGTGCGATCTGTCCGAGTGCGACCTGTTTGCGGACCGATCGCGGGAGGTCGTGAACGCGCGCCCATTTCCGAATGAACGCAACGGTGGCCTCGTCATCGACGCGTTCGGCGGCGGCTTTGTAGGAGCCTTCGCCCCGAACGAGGGCGGCGCAGGCGGCTGCGCCGCGGAGCATGAAGAGGTGATCGTCGTTGGCCGCACCGACGGCGAACTGGCGAACGGTTTCGGCGGCGTCTGCGAGGCTTTCGGCGTCGTCGGGATCGAAAATGACGGCTTCCCGGGCCCGATTTCCAGTGACAGATTCGTCGCCGCGGATCACCGGCGCTCCGACGGGCGATTCGCGGTCCGTTGGAATCGAGCGATCGTTCTCACCGCGGTGGCGCGAACGATCTCCGGGCCGGTTGTCAGTCATGAATTTCAGTACGGACTCGACATTAAAAAGGTCGTGGCCGGGCCAACGATCGTGAGTTACTCCTCGCGCTTCTCAGCGAGGTGTTCCCAAATTTCCGTACAGCCGGCTCCTTCTTCGATATCGTCGAGGTGGGCGTCCTCTCGCTCGTCCCTGTCCTGCTCGACCGGCTTCGGTTCACATTCGGCTGCATCAGTCATGGACTGGCGTTCGAACCCTGTCGGGATAAGTATCGCTTCGCCTGCAAGCGATACCCGTGCTGTGTCTTATGGGAGTATTATGCCGCTATCTCTGACGACTCGTGGGTACGACCGGCGCTCGGTACTTCCTCTGGCGACAACGATCTGTCGCAGTTTCGGCGCTGAAACGGCAGCTGTCTGCCGTACTGGTCAGTATCGTCGGGTGGTATCCGACGCGGTGAACGACGTTCGGCATGTCGGTGCGAGCGCACTCGACACCTGTCGATAGTACCGAGAGATGGGAAATTTGGGTCGTCGGTACCGTCCGGTAAGTTGGCCTCTATCCATCGAGACGCCCGAAGTAGTCCGACCGAAGAATTGTATTCCTTCCATCACTTCGGCGTAACCACTCCACCGCGATCCTCAGGTATCCGCCTGTCGTCGACAACGGTGTCGATACCGAAACACCCGGTATGTTCTGTTTCAATCGGGTTTTCTCCAGACGTGGCGCGTAGAAGAACGGGTCACGAAGGGGAAAATTATGCCGATATACGGGGCAGGTGTCGGTAAAATGAGCTGTGGTACCAATTGGCATAAATCGGTTCGGGCGAGGACGAAACCCGCGTTCGGTTCCAGTCAGACGCCGATCGGTCGGCTTCAGAGCCGTCCGTTCGATCCCCAGACTCTACTCCGGTGCAGTCGAAACCGACGGATCATGCAGGAACCGACGACAACTCGACTGCCCCCGATTTCAGGCGTTGACAGCCGCACCAACTGCGCCGGCGACCGCACTTTCGAGGGCCATAATTACCGAAATTCCGACGACGAGCACGAAAATGCCGATGCCAGCCGCGCCGGAGATCGCTCCGCCGATCGGCCCGAGCGCGAGGCCGATGATGCCGACGGCGACGCCGATGAGCAGACCGCCGATGATCCCGCCGAGCGAGCCTGCGAGGAGTCCATGCCAGAAGCCGCTTCCCAGACCACCACCGGCCATGTAGCCAGCGACGAAGCCGCCGATCAATCCCGCAGCGAGCTGGCCGAGCCCGGGAACGGCGAGCCCGATGAACCCGAGGACCGTCACGACGAGGAATCCGACGAAGACAGCACGCCAGTTTGTCATGCTAGATGGGACGAGGGCGACGGGGATAAGCTCCCGGCGGACAACGAACGCCCTTTTATGACCGCGCGTTCTACCACTGACCATGATTTTCGAAGACCTTCCGACGACGCCCACGTCGGAAGAGCTGATCGACAAGGCGTTTTCGCGGGCGGCACGGGCCGGCAAGGCCAAGGGCGGCCTCGAGGCCCAGCAGTCGATGCTCCAGACGGCGGCGAATATCATCTCGGACAACTTAGAAAACGTCGTGACGGCGTGGCCGGACTTCGAGTACGATGCGCATCCGTTTTACTACGAACTGGCTGACGCGATCGTCGACGTCGACCGACTCCGCCAGAGTCTCTCGGAAGTGATGTGGGCCAGCCGAAAGGCCCGCGAGATCCACGAGGAGTACCAGCCCCGCCTCCGAAAGACCGACGTCGACACGGCACGCAAGCACCGGAAACAGGCCTTCGCTCGGCTCGCGGACATCGTCGAGCAGATCGACGACGAACTACTGTATATCAACGAATCGCGCAACGATCTCCGGGACCTGCCGGATATCGATCCCGACGCACCGACGATCGTCGTCGCCGGCTACCCGAACGTCGGCAAGTCCTCCCTGGTCAACGACGTCACCAGTGCCCGCGGCGAGACCGCATCCTATCCGTTCACGACGAAGGGGATCGGTCTCGGTCACTTCGAACGCGACCACATCCGCTACCAGATCGTGGATACGCCCGGCCTGCTCGACCGGCCACCTGCAGACCGCAACGAGATCGAATCGCAGGCGGTCAGTGCGATCGAGCACCTCGCCGACTGCATGCTCGTCATGGTCGACCCCACTGGCGAATGCGGCTATCCGATCGGCTCGCAACTCGAGCTACGAGACTCGATCGTGGCTCAGTTCGAAGACGTTCCCGTCTTTACGGTCGCGAACAAGGCGGATCGATTCGACGCGGACGAACTGGACGAGGCCGCCGCCGCCGATCACGCGATGAGCGTCGAAACGGGCGAGAACGTCGAGACTGTCCTCGAGGCTGCCGTCGAGGCGATCGACTACGAGCCCGAGTTGCCGTTCGACGGCTGAGGGCGTCACGATCGAACCGAGACCGGTCGCCGGTCCCGGTAGACGCCCGGTCGTTCGGTCGCCACGTTTCCACTCGAGACGGTAGCGTGGCACGTTTCCGGATCTATTAGTGCATTGAGAGAGTGCCGTTGGATGATGATCGACGGGCCAGACCTGACCGGACAGACTGCATTTATCACCGGGACGACGCGGGGAATCGGGAAGCAACTCGCACTCGCACTCGCCGAACAAGGGTGTAATATCGTCTCGACGGGCAAGACGGTCGACGATTCGGAGTCCGATCTGGACGGAACGATCCATAAGACGGCCGATGCGTGTGCCGAGAAGGGCGTCGATACGCACGCCGTCCAGTTGAACGTTCGAAACGAGGCCGAGATCGACGCGGCTATCGAGGACGCGATCGACGAACTGGGCGAGATCAACATCGTCATCAACAACGCCTCGGCCATCCAGATGCAGTCCGTCGAGGAGATGCCGGCCAACCGGTATGATCTCGTGAACGAGGTCAACGTACGCGGCACCTATCTCGTCTCGCGGGGCTTCATCGACCACCTCAAAGGAGTCGAGGAGGACGCCTGGATTCTGACGAACGCGCCACCAGCGAAAGTCGACCGCGCGCCGGGAAGCGCCGCCTACTCCTGGTCGAAGATGGGCATGTCTTTCGTCACGCTGTCGCTTGCCGACGAACTGGACGACCACGACATCGGCTGTAACTCCTTCTGGCCCGTCACTGCCATCGATACGCGCGCGACCCGCTATTTCGGCATGGGAACCGAAGACGACTGGCGAACGCCGGAAATCGTCTCGGACTCGGTTCTCGAGATACTCGATCGCGACCCCGCCGAATTTACTGGGAACGTCGTCTACGACGAAGACATCCTTCGGGACGCCGGTATCGAGGATTTCTCTCGATACAACCTCACCGACGGCGACCCGGCGCCGCTGTCGGCACAGATCTTCGACCCGGACTATTCGCGCCCCGAGGACGGCGACGAGACGTAGACGCGTAACGGCGCAAAGACCCACAGGCACACGAACGAGTGCCAAAACCACTCGAGGGGCCGTCCCGTCGCCGGTGCAGTAGTGACTCTCGTCACTTGTCTCGAGTCGCGACTGAATGCGAACGTCAGTCTTGAATCTACAGGCGGAGCAGGCCGAGGCGGTTCACCCTGCTTCGAAGGTCAGGCGGTCCTGAGCAGTGTGAATCTCGACGACTGCGCGGTGTTCGCCGGTCCCGAGCGACCGGTCGATCGTCACCTCGAGGACCGTCCCGACCCGCCAGTGGTCGCCCCGGGTTCCGAGAAGTCGGACGGAGCGATCGGCGGATTCGACGTACCGCCCGTCGAGCACGACCTCGAGTGCGACCGGCTCGAGCGTCTCTCGGCCGATGTTCTTGATGTACAGCGTACTCTGCCCAGCGCTCTCATCGTACGTCGTGCCCGCAGCGGGATCGTTGATGATGGCGACTTCCGCGTCTATCTCTGCGACCGCCCGATCGGTTTCGTCCGCGTTCGACTGCGCGTACAGCGTTGACTGCGTGACGATAGTCCCGGCGAACATGGTCGCGATGCTGACGGTTGCGATGAACAATAACGTCTGTACGACGGCAATTCGAACCATCCGCTCCGTTGGGAACACAGCGTCGTAAACCGTCATATGCCTACCGGCCGACCGGAACTGGCACCCGGCGGAGCCGATCGTCCGGTGAGACTCGTTTCCGTTCTGAAACGGCGTTCGAATCACTCACGCCGGTTACCGCTCGAGGACGGCGACGTACCTGACCTCCACGGCGACGGACTGATCGGTGTGACGATTAATCCGCTCGTCGAGAACGGTGGCCAGTTCGGGTGGCGACCCGTTCGGCGGGCCACCGATCGTCACGATTACCCGTTCGGGGTTTCGGAACGGATAGTCGTCACCCATCACGACCTCGAACTCGAGCAGTTGGTACTCCTCGTATTCCTCCTGTGCGAGGACTGCCTCTACCTCCTCCCGGGCGTTCTGTTCGAAGTTACTCGTTTCGTAGGATGAGTACGTAATTCCGCCGAGAAACACCGCGAACACGAGAACGATGAGGACGAGACCCACGATCCGCTGGCGAAGCCGTCGCTCCGTTTCACCGAGCTGAAACAGATTCTCCGGACGATAGCCGGCGTACCAGAGCGTCAACAGCCCGGCGAGGTTCACCGAGAGGAGGTTGACGAGGACGAGGACAGTCGCACCGATCGCGGCCGACGGCTGGCCCCACGCGAGGGAGATGCCCGCGACGCCAGCGGGCGGTATTAACGCCGCTGCGATCATGACGCCGACGAGTGCAACGGAGGTTCCGGTAGCGATGCTGACGACTCCAGCGATGCCTGCGCCGAGGGCGATCACGAGCGAAAGCAAATCCGGTGCGAGTCGTTCCGAAATTTCGCCGACGTTAGAGAGGACGAGCCCCGGAGGAACGATGTTCGTCATCCTGACGAGTAACGCAAAGATCGCAGCGGCTCCGATCGCGAGAACCACGCCGATGATCTGGAACGTGATACTTTCGGTGAACAACTCCTCGTCGTCGATCACAGTCCCGACGCTGGCTCCGAGCGCCGGTCCGATCAACGGCGCGATCACCATCGAACCGACGACGACCGCAGGCGAATCCAGCAGGAGGCCCGCAGTAGCGACGATGGCACTGATGATCGTCATCACCGAGTAGACCGGAAACGTGGGCGTCAGCTCCTCCGCTTTGGCTTGTAACTCGTGGCGCGAGATACGCTCCGACTCGACGTCACCGTCCTCGTACTCGTCGCGCAGCGCCTGGAACCGTCGAGAGACGACCGTCTCCGCGTCGACGACGACCGTGTAGGCGTCTTCGTCGATCCCCGCCTCCTGTACCTCGTCGAGGACGGGTTCGACGGCCGCATCCGGCAACGGAAAGTAGACGACCGCCGTGTACTCTCGGCTGCTGCCTTCGTCAGTCACGACGTAATCGATTTTCCGCGCGTCGAGAGTCTCGAGGATCGTCTCTCGTTTTCCCGTCGGCACTGTCAACTGTACGAGCCGCACATCGAAGGATGAGGCACTCTGGGGTCATAACTCCGGGGCATTCGGTCCCACGAAGTATAGTAGTCGTTGAACGTCACTGCACATCTCGCTCGCGAGTTCGCGGCCAGCGAGTACTCGCTGGCCGCAGCAGTGCGAGCGGTGGCAACATCGTCCCACCGGCTACTATAGGTCGGGATAGTCCGTCTACTTCAACTCATTCCGCCGTTTTCTTGTAGTAACTCCCGAATGTACTGGTATGATCAGACGTCTCGCCTCGGTGTCCGGTACGGTAGTACTGATGTTCGCCGTTAGCCTGCTCGCTATTTTCGGCCGCTACGTCATCATCGACCCCGCTACAGCCATGACCATCGGTGCCCTCGTTCTCGCGTCGCTGTTGTCGATCATCGGTAGCACGTCGGACTCGGTCGCCTTCGGTCCCCTCACCGTCCCGTGGAACGTCCTCGTCGGCACAGCGAATATCGTCATTTCTGTTACTGTCGTTTTATCCACAATTCGGGCCGCCGTTGTTACCGGAGACGTGGCTTCGTGGCTCGTCGCCGCGGCGATGCTCACCGTCGGCGTTGCGGTCTCCTGGCAGGGGGGCCAGATCGCTCGCAACAGCCGTCATCTCGATCTCGACGAAACGCCCTCGAGTCGTCGATTCGTAGCCGGAACGCTTCTTCTGGCTGGGACGTTCGGTTTCGGCGTGCTCGCGGGGACGGTAGTGTAGCAATTCGGCAGGACGGCGACGGAATCGTCTCGCGACCGAATCCCGTTCAATGCGTATAAACCACCGAGACACCTACGCCGGTACATGTTCGATACCCGCCCCGATCGAGCGGCCGAAGTCGTCCTCGTCGGCCGCTCGAACGTGGGGAAATCCACGCTCATGCGCGAGCTAACCGGCCACAGCTTCGATACCGGGGGCAAACCCGGCGTCACGCGCTCGCCGAACCACTACGACTGGGCACCCGAAGATTTCGTCATCACCGATCTTCCCGGCTTCGGCTTCATGAGCGGCGTCGACGAGGATCACCGCGAGCAGATCAAGACTGACATCGTCCGGTACCTCGAGGAGTACGCGGAGAACGTCCTCGTGGCGATCCTCGTCGTCGACGGCAAGAGCGTCATCGACATCATCGATCGCCACTCCGGCCCCGACGAGATTCCGTACGACGTCGAGATGTTTCACTTCCTCCGCGACCTCGGGGTTCCGACGGTCGTCGCCGTCAACAAGATGGACAAGGTCGACGACGTGGACGACCGACTCGACGATCTCTGCGACCGACTTGGACTGTTGCCACCCTGGAAGCAGTGGCGAGAAACCATCGCCCCAATCAGTGCGAAACGGGGGCAACTCGAACCGCTCGACGAGGCCGTCCGAGCCCATCTCCACGAGCAGCAACGCGACGACCTGTTCAAGTTTTTCTAGCGCATTCTTCCTCTTCGGGGCGGTTTCTCCCTCTCGGTAACATTTCGATCGAAGGCACTCTTCTCTCCGTTCGCTCCTCCGTTACGACGCTCGTCGCCGCGCTCGAGACCTGCTTCCAGCCACCGAACTGCAGCCCTCCAAGACGCCTTTCGATTCCGCCCTCTAGCCGCTTTCGCACCACCGGACGGACCACCGACTCAGACGACCCGATTCGTCAGGTCGTCGTCCGTCTCGAGTCGCGAGACGTTCTCGCGGACGATCTCGCCGACGTCGCGGAAGTAGTCCCGCGTGTAGGCTGCACAGTGTGGCGAAATGATCACGTCGTCCATCTCCCACAGCGGCGATTCCTCGGGGAGTGGCTCTGTTTCGAAGACATCAAGCGCCGCTCCCGCGAGGTCGTCGGCCTCGAGCGCGTCAATCAGCGCCGGTTCGTCGACGACCGGCCCACGGGCGACGTTGACGAAGTAGGCGTCTGTACGCATCGCAGCGAAGGCCTCCGCGTCGAAGAGGTGACGCGTCTCGTCGGTCAGCGGCACGGTGACGATCACGAAGTCGGCGGCGGCGACTGCCTCGAGCAGGTCGTCCGTCGCGAACATCTCGTCGAAGCCAGGGACGGAATCGGTGGACTGGCGGACGCCGGTTACGCGAATGCCGAGCGCGCCGAGTGTCTCCGCGACGCCCCGGCCGAGGGTTCCGGTGCCGACCACGCAGGCGGTCGTTCCCGGAAGCGTGAACGCCGCGTCCCACTCGGGGCGGTCCCACCGCCGCTGCTGTTGATTCGCGACGTGGTCGTGTAATCGTCGGGCGAACATGAGCAGGTAGCCCGCGACCGTCTCGCCGACCGTTCGATCGTGGATTCCCGTGCTGTTCGTGAGGAGAACGCCGCGTTCCTCGAGCGTCTCGAACGGGAACCGGTCGACGCCCGCCTGAATCGAGTGAATCCAGTGGAGGTCGAGAAACGCCTCGCGATACTCGAGGGTGACGACTGCGTCGCAGACGTCGATCTCGTCGTCACCGATCACAGCGACCTCGATCGACAGGTCGACGAGAGATGTCGCGAGTTTCGCCGGCGGAAAGACGTGGGAAACGGACTCGTGGACACCGAGTCGCTCGAGTTCGACTTGCATAGACGACGATACAGGCGACTTGGAGTTGAAGGTTTGTCCGTCTAAGAGACGTCACCGCTTTCAGGAGAACGCCAGCACCGTCGTCGAACACTATCAACGCACGAGTTCGCGTAGAAAGGACGGCGGCTCGGGGAAAATCCTCGTCACAAGGGGCTCGGAGGGGGTAACTCTTCGTCACGGCCGCCGCTTCGGACCTACTCCCTCGAGTGATTTCGGTCTGTCGTTTCCTGTTCCGCCGAGCCTCGTCTGTCGCGCCACTCCTCTAGCTCGCGCAACTCTTCGGCCACCGTCGTAATTTCCCCGGACTCGAGCGAGCCCCGCTCGGTAACGACCTCGGTGACGCAGTCAGCGGGCGTCACGTCGAAGGTCGGGTTGAGAACGTCGACGGGAGCGTCACCGTCGTAGATCGCAGTCCGGTCGCCGGACTCGAGGTTTACGTTGCCGCGGGTCGAGATCTTGTCCGTGGCCGCGACGACCGACAGCGGAATCCCCTCGCGGTCGGCGGCGATGGCAAGCGCTCGCGTCCCGGCCTTGTTCACGACGGAGCCGTCGGGCAGGACGGTATCGGCGCCGACGACGACGCGATCGATCTCCTCGCTCGCAAGAACGTGGGCAGCCGCCGCATCGGTGTGAACCGTCACGGCTCCGTCGACCGTCTCGGCAAACCGTTCTGCGACGCCGATTCCCTCGCGTGCCGGCCGCGATTCGGCGACGAAGCTGTGCGACGGTTCGCCCTCGCGGATCGCGTCGAAAACCGTTCCCGACCGCGACAGCGTCGCGATGCTCCCCTCGAGCCGCTCGGCCGCGTTGTTCGCGGCATCCATGTCGGCTGCCAGTGCACGATCGATTCCCGAGAGTGCGGATTCGAGAACCGCAGATGCCCCCTTCTCAGAACCCGTCGAATCGGCCATTACCCGGTTGACGCGGTTCCGGAGAACTGCCATCGACGGCCTGGCCTCGAGCAGTCGACTGGCGAGTTCGGCGAGTTCGTCCCACTCGCCACCGTACTCTCCGGCCGACCCGTGGAGCCCGCGGTCGCCGTCTCGAGGCGACGACTGTGTCTCGTTCTCCGCCCGTTCAGCGACGAGCAATCCGGCCCGATCGCGGAGTATCTCGAGTGCGCGCACGGACAGATATGCCGCACCGTGTTCGTCGTCGGCCGCGATCGACCGGACGGTTGGCGCGACGCGCTCGTAAGCGGTCCACAGTTCCGGTACCGTTTTCCGGCCCGCAACTGCCTCGAGCGTCTCGGTCGGTGCGACCCACTCGAAGTCGTCGTGTTCCTCGCTCAATTCGACGTCTCGGGTCTCGCAGTCGAACAGGTAGGGATGGACGACCCATTCTCGATCGAGGTCGGCGTCTACGAACTCGACCGGCCGTCCGGACCGGACGAGCGTGACGGCGTCGCGCTCGAGGCCCGTTTCTTCGCGAATCTCGACTTCGACCTGCTCGTTCGGCGCCCCTTCTGCGAAGCCTGAAACGCCGCCCCACTGGCCCGCGTAGGTCCCGACCGAATCGCTGCGACGCAACAACAGGACCGCGCCACGATTCCGGAGGAATGCGGTGACGACGTGACTCGCACCCGATTCGTCGCCCTCCTCTGCGTGGCGATCCGCATCCGGTGTCTCGCTCATGCTCGGAGAAACGATCGCTTCGGGGGAATCGCTTTCGGGATCTGGGTTCGTATTCACGTCCATGCCACGCGTTGCGCTCGTCTCAGATACGCACGTCCCCTCCCGCGAACGGATCGTTCCCGACTGGGTAGTCGCCGAACTCGAGCGGGCCGACCACGTGATTCACGCGGGCGATTTCGACTCGAGAGAAGCCTACGAGCGGATTGCATCCTACGCGAACGGGGAACTGACCGCCGTTCGGGGAAACACCGACCCGCCGACGATCGAAGTGCCCCACATCGACACGATCGAAATCGCCGGGGTACCGTTCGTGGTTACCCACGGATCCGGTTCGTTGTCGGGATGGAATCAACGGGTCGCGGAGATAGCTACGTCCAGCGCACCCGATGCGGATCCGATCGCCGTCGCAGGTCATACTCACGAGGTCGTCGACGATATCGTCGACGGCGTTCGGGTGTTGAATCCGGGCAGCGCAACCGGTGCGGCTCCGGCCGATCGTGCGACGATGTACGTCGCGACCGTCGAGAACGGCGATGTCGAGGTCGAACTGCGAACCGAGTGACCGGGTTCGCTCGGGACACGACCAGTTTCAGGCGGTGGGGCTCTCGATACCCCGCATCCGGTCGGTGTAATCCCAACTGTACATCTCGTTGGGCTGGATCCGAATGCGGATCTCGTCGCGTGCGTCACTCAGCAGTCACTCTGCGAGATCGGAGTCGGTCCCCCCGAGATAGCGTTCGATGAGGATTCGAAGCGTCGCCTTGTCCTTGTCCGGAGACATAGCAGCGGTACCGTTCCCCCTGACACCTCGGTACGGCGGTTGATTCGTCGAAATTTCGAACGCGACTCCCGCGTCGCTTCGGAGGAAGCGTACGACGTCGGCGTTCGCCCACGTCGCACACTCGAACGAGCCGGCTTCGTAGCGATACCACAGCGCCACCATCCACATGGACCCGTCTCCTCGCTGGGTCGAGAGGCGGATCGGGATCCGTGATTCGTCGAGAAACTCCTCGAGTTGACGGTCGGTCCACGCACCGGTGATCCGTACCATACGAGGTTGTACGACGGCGACGGAGGAAAAACGACCACGCTGGTTACGAAGTCGGACCCGATGGAGCGACACATTCGAGTCCGTATCCGGCACGTCCGGGCCGATCGTAGCCTGTGGCAGTTACCGATACCGGCGAACTGCGATGCTCGTGGACTGTCTACTCGGACGACGAGTGCGTGAACTATACCTATCTCGACCGCCCCCGTGTGACCATGACGCAGTACGTGACGGTATCGCTCCACGACGAATCGAACGCGGTTTTCGAAGCGCCGAGCATCGATGGCAGGCGATGAACTGAGAGCCGACGGTGGCGACGACGGACTCGGCGACGGCGAGACCCGAATCGGCGTCGACGTCGGCGGGACGTTTACCGACGTGGCGCTCTCGGTAGACGATCGACTCGTCACCGCGAAGGTACCGACGACCGACGACCAGCACGTCGGCGTGCTCGAGGGAATCGAAAAGGCCTGCGACCGCGCTGGCGTCGTACCGGGCGAAATCGACGGCTTCGCCCACGCGATGACCGTCTCGGTCAACGCCCTCCTCGAGCGCGACGGTGCGAGGACCGCGCTCGTAACGACCGAGGGATTCCGTGACGTCCTCGAAATCGGCCGTCAGAATCGCCCCGATCTGTACGACCTCGAGGCCGAGAAACCCGACCCACTGGTTCCGCGTGACCTGCGATTCGAGGTCGACGAGCGGACGACGGTCGACGGCGTCGAGCGACCCGCCGACGCCGAGGCGGTCCGCGACCTCGCGACGACCCTGCGCGACCGCGACGTCGAGGCCGTGGCGGTCTGCCTGCTGCACGCCTACGCCGATGCCGAAAACGAGCGCGTCGTCGCGGAAACGCTGCGCAACGAACTCGAGGTACCGGTCTCGACCTCTCACGAAGTATTCGCGGAGTTTCGCGAGTTCGAGCGCACGTCGACGACCGCCGTCGACGCCTATCTCCGGCCGGCGATAGACCGTTACGTCGGTCGGTTAGTCGACGAAGCCGAGGCCGCGGACATTCCCACGCCGTGGATCATGCAAGCGAACGGCGGCATCGCCGATCCCGCGACGGCCCGCGACCGCGCGGTAACGACGACGTTGTCGGGGCCGGCGGCGGGCGTCGTCGGAGCGGCGGCGACCGTCGACGACGCCGACGTGGCCGGACTCGTGACGTTCGATATGGGCGGGACCTCGAGCGACGTGAGCCTCGTCCGTGACGGGCGGGCCGAGCGAACGACCGACGCCGCGATCGACGGTCTCCCGATCTGCACACCCATGGTGGACGTAACCACCGTCGGCGCGGGCGGTGGCTCGGTCGCCTGGGTCGATTCCGGCGGCGCGCTCCGAGTGGGCCCGCGCTCGGCAGGTGCGGAACCCGGCCCGGCCTGCTACGGCCGCGGCGGTGCGGAACCGACCGTCACCGACGCATCCGTCGCCCTGGGGTACGTCGGGCCCGAAACCGCACTGGGCGGTGAACTGACGCTCGACGTCGACGCGGCCCACGAGGCGCTCGAGCGACTCGCCGCCGAGGCCGGCCTCGAGGGTGCACTCGAAGCGGCCCGCGGCGTCTACCGCGTCGCGAACGCGACGATGACGCGAACGATCCGCAGCGTCACCGTCGAGCGAGGCCACGATCCCCGTGAATTCGCATTGGTCGCGTTCGGCGGTGCGGGACCGATGCACGCCGCAGCCCTCGCCGATTCCCTCTCCGCGGACCGCGTCGTCGTCCCGCGGCCAAGCGGCGTTCTCTCCGCGTTCGGATTGCTCGCGGCCGACGAAAGCTACGACGCTGCCCGGACCGTCGGGGTCGATCTGGACGGTGTCGACGCCGTCGACCTCGACGCTATCTACGACGACCTCGTGTCGGACGTTCTCGCCGACGCCTCGGACCCGGACGCGGCGTACGTCGACCGAGCGGCGGACTGTCAGTACGCCGGGCAAAGCTTTGAGCTGACCGTGGCCGTGGACGGCGAGTTCGACGCCGAATCGGTCGCTGAGCGGTTTCGGGAAGCTCACGAACGAGCCTACGGCTACGCGATGGACGAAGCGATCGAGGTCGTTACCCTCCGCGCGACGGCGACGGTTCCCGGCTCCGAACCGGCCATTCACCACGATGGACAAGGTGACGATATCGTCGGCACTCGGGAGGCGCACTTCCCCGGCATCGGTCCGCGGACGGCGACCGTCTTCGACCGAGACCGCCTCGCGCCCGGCGCGGCCGTGTCCGGTCCCGCGATCCTCGAGCAAGCCGAGAGCACGACCGTCGTTCCGCCCGCGTGGGCAGGCGATGTCCTCGCGGACGGAACGCTCGTACTGACGCAGGAACGCGAGACGAAAGAGGGCCAGCGATGACCGCGAACACCGACGATACGGACGATACCGACGGCGACCGCATCGATCCCGTCACCCTCGAGGTACTGCGCAACCAGCTCGAGGGCATCGCCGAGGAAATGGGACAAACCCTGATTCGCGGGGCGTACTCGCCGAACATCAAGGAGCGCCGGGACTGCTCGACGGCGCTGTTCGATGCCGACGGGCGGATGATCGCCCAGGCCGAACACATCCCGGTTCACCTCGGTGCGATGCCGGCGGCAGTCGAGGCCGTCCGCGAGCGCGATCCCGATCCCGGCGACGTGTTCGTCCTCAACGATCCGTTCACCGGCGGGACCCACCTGCCGGACGTGACGATGGTTTCGCCGCTCGCGCCCGGTCTTACCGGGGGCGCCGAGAGCGACGACGATGCCGGCGCCGGCGAGGGGTGCGACGATAGTAGCGACGGAACGGACGGCGACCGAAGCGGCCGCGAAATTGTCGCCTACGCGGTTTCGCGGGCCCATCACGCTGACGTCGGCGGGATGGCTCCCGGCAGTATGCCGGCCGGCTCGCGAGAAATCCATCAGGAAGGCCTTCGGCTTCCGCCGATTCGGCTCGTTGCCGGCGGACAACTCAGGGACGATGTCCGCTCGCTGATCCTCGCAAACGTTCGCAACTCTCGCGAGCGCCGGGCCGATCTCCGCGCACAGCAAGCCGCCAACGAGCGCGCCGAAGCGCGACTCGCCGAACTCTTCGACGAACACGGCCGCGAGACCGTTCGTACCGGGTTCGATGCCGTGATCGAGTACTCTCGCGAGCGCATAGAGCGCGAGATCGCGGCGCTACCCGACGGCAGCTACGAGGCGACCGACGTCCTCGAGGGTGACGGGGTAACCGACGAGGACATCGAAATCGCCGTCACGGTGACGATCGACGGAACACAGATCGAGGTGGACTTCTCGGGGACCGCAGCGCAACTCGAAGGGAACTTGAACGCCCCACTCGCGGTCGCAAAGAGCGCGGTCTACTTCGTCGTTCGCTGTCTCACCGACCCCGAAATCCCGCCGAATCACGGCTGCTACGAACCGGTATCGATCAGCGCTCCCGAGGGATCGCTGCTCGATCCTCGACCGCCCGCGGCGGTCGTCGGCGGCAACGTCGAGACCAGCCAGCGGGTGACCGACGTGGTCTTTACTGCGCTCGCGACGGCCGCACCGGACCGCGTGCCGGCCCAGGGTCAGGGGACGATGAACAACCTGACCATCGGCGCGCGCGACGGCTCGTTTACCTATTACGAGACGATCGGCGGCGGCTTCGGTGCGCGCCCCGACCGCGACGGGATGGACGGCGTCCAGGTCGGGATGACCAACACTCTCAACACGCCGATCGAATCGCTCGAGACCGAGTACCCGCTCCGAGTCGAGCGCTACGCGCTTCGCGAGGACAGTGGCGGCCGGGGCCGGTTCCGCGGCGGGCTGGGCCTCGAGCGCTCGGTGACCGTCGAATCGGACGCGACGGTGTCGCTACTGACCGAGCGCCGTCGCCACGCCCCGAAGGGCGTCGCCGGGGGCGAGGACGGTGCGACCGGCCGGAATCTGATCGACGGCGAGTCGGTCCCCGCCAAGACGACCGTCGACGTGCCGGAAGGGACAACAGTAACCGTTAAAACGCCCGGTGGCGGGGGGCACGGCGATCCGAACGAACGGGAGGAGTAGGTATGGGTGTCGTGGCCGGCGGTGTCCTCGAAAAACGAATCGACCGACAGGAACGGACCGTCAATCGGACGTTCCGGGTCCGACCTTGGGTACTCGAGGTTGACGCGGGCGCGAAAGACGCGACCAGACGACGCGTCCGCCGATCGCACCGAGCGAGGAGAGGAGCAGGAGCGAGCAGAAGTACCACGGTTTGTACTGCACCACGGCGAGGCCAGACCCGGATGCGGGCACGACTCCGAGCGCGAGCAGGTAGAACGCGGTCAGGAGGGCGAGCGAAGACTGGCGGTGGCCGTGCCAGTAGAGGATGCCGACGAGAATACCGGAGAGCAAACCGAGTTGGCCGGAGTGAAGTTCGGGAATAGTGCTGAAAACCGATGCCAGGACGGTCTCGACGGTAGCCATGTCTGGAGACACTGTAAGGAACCGGCATACGTGCCGGCCTGTACAAATGCAGCCACTATCTCTTCAGATCGCGCTGTCACGTTCCGGCGACCTGCGGACGGACGACGGCTCTCGGTCGGGCAGGCATCGCCGTCCGAAGTCCGTCGGGCTCCGGGTCGACGGCTGCGGCAGCGCGGTGCCGAATTCTTCGATGACGGTGCGTTTTTGACGCCGCTTCCCCACCCTCCGATATGGAACTCACAGGCGTGGCGGATCTGCCCGAGATCCGCCCCGGCGACGATATCGCCGCCCTCGTCACGGATCGGGCCGATCTGGAGCCCGGCGACGTACTGACCGTCGCGAGCACTATCGTTTCGAAAGCCGAGGGCCGCACCGCCGACCTCGAGGACTTTCCCGTCAGCGGCCGGGCACAGGAGATCGCCGACCGCATCGCGGCGATGGTCGGCGAGGAGAAAGACCCGCGATTCGCACAGGCCGTCCTCCAGGAGAGTACGGAACTGCTGATCGACGCCCCGTTCCTGTTGACCGAGACGCGCTTCGGCCACATTTGCGTCAACGCCGGGATCGACCGCTCGAACGTGCCGGATCACGACCTGTTGCTCTTGCCGAAGCGACCGGATGAGAGCGCCGAACGAATTCGATCGGGGCTCGAGGAGCGGGGAATCGAGGACGTCGCGGTCATCGTCACGGACACCTCCGGGCGTCCGTTCCGGTACGGACAGCGCGGCGTCGCGCTCGGCTGGGCCGGGATGCCCGCGAGCCGTGACTGGCGGGGCGAACTCGACCGGAACGGCCACGAACTCGGCGTCACCGTCCAGTCGGTCGTCGACGAACTCGCCGCCGCTGCGAACCTCATTACGGGTGAAGGCGCCGGGGGCACGCCGGCAGTCGTCGTCCGCGACTGGGCGTTCGGCGACCACGATGGTACCGACGAACTGTTCCGCTCGGTCGACGACGACCTCGTGCGTCAGGCGCTCCGAGAGTGGAGGGTCGACGAGTGACGGACCGGACGGAGACGCCAGAGACGACGGGGACTGCCGACCAGTCGGGATCGTCGGAGGCAACGTGGGCGATCGAACTCACCCCTGAACACCCCCCCGAACGGGTGGCCGATCTCGCCGCGGTCGCGGAGAAGGAGGGCTTCGACGTCGCATTCACGAGCAGCCACTATTTCAACCGGGACCCGTTCGTCGTCCTCTCACGGATTGCCGACGCAACCGACGAAATTCGGCTCGGACCGGGTGTGGTCAACCCCTACGAGACCCATCCGGTGAAACTCGCCGCCCAGACGGCGACGATCGACGAGGTCAGTGACGGCCGAGCCGTTTTCGGCGTCGGCGCCGGCGACCGCTCTACGCTTTCTAACCTCGGGTTCGAACGTGAGCGGCCGCTGCGGCGCGTCCTCGAGACGTTCGACCTCGCACGCGACCTCTGGACGGGCGAAACGGTCACCCACGAGGGAACGTTTACCGCGCGAGACGCGTCGCTGAACCTCGAGCCGCCGTCCGGAGAAATTCCAGTCTACGTCGGCGCACAGGGCCCTCACATGCTTCGGATGAGCGCAAAGCACGCTGACGGCGTGCTCATCAACGCCGCCCATCCGCGAGACCTCGAGTGGGCAGCGGGCGAACTCGAGCAGGGGGTAGCAGAACGGCCGGCGGATCGCGGACCGTTCGAAACGCTCGCGTTCGGAGCCGTCAGTGTTGCCGGCGACGAAATCGACGCGCGCGAAGCCGCTCGACCGCCGGTCGCGTTCATCGCCGGTGGTGCCACAGAGCAGGTCCTCGAACGCCACGATATCGACCGCGAGGCAGCGGCTGCGGTAAGCGACGCGTTAGAGCGCGGAGATCTGACCGCGGCATTCGACCGCGTTACCCCGGCGATGATCGACGCATTCTGTATCGCCGGGACGACCGAAACGGTCGCCGACCGATTCGAGGCGGCGCTGACCCACGTCGACGGTATCGTCGTCGGCTCGCCGCTCGGGCCGGACCTCGAGGACGCGATCAGGCGGGCGAGCGAGGCGCTCGCTCGCGCGACTGATCAGTGAGAAGTCCGTCGTGTCGGGACGGTTCGAAAGCGTCTCAGCTCGCGGTGAAGAGGTTCCCGACCGCCCCGAGGGTGAGGAGGCCGAAGACGCCCATCGTGAAGACGACGAGGAGTGCCCCGACCAGGATCAGCAGTGGTGCGAGTCCCGCGCCCATCGCCACGTCGCTGAAGAGCTCGGTCAATTCGACGAGGTTGTCCACAATGATGTTCATCGGCGTGAACGTGTCCATGTTCGGGGGGTTGTTACCGGTCCTACTTGGCCGTGCCGGTCCCGCACCGGCGGAGCGATTAAGCTGTCGCCGTTCGTCTCTCGATTCGTGACCGACGACGCGACGCTTTCGGACTTCACGACGGCAACCGACGAGGAGACGGGTGACGAGTCACCGGACTCGAACGACGTCGCCGGGATGCCACCCGTCGACTCGAATCCTGATAGCGAATCGAAGATCGGCGCCCGCGACGTTGGATTCTCGACGTACGCGTCCGGCGAATACAGCTGTTGGAACTGTAAACGGACGACCGATCGCGTCTGGCGTGACGACGGCGAACTGGTCTGTCCGGATTGCAAAGAGTGGTGAACCAACGAGTGAAACGGTACTGACCGTCATCTCGAGGTGCGCCTGCGAGTGTGCCCCCGAACATTTATATCTTCGTCGTGGGTTTGTTTACTTGCAATGGCGAAAGGTACGGTCGCATTCTTCAACGACACTGGCGGTTACGGATTCATCGAAACCGACGACGCGGACGAGGACGTGTTCTTCCACATGGAGGACATCGGCGGCCCTGATCTGGAGGAGGGTCAGGAACTGGAGTTCGAAATTGTCGAAGCTGAGAAGGGGCCACGGGCGACGAGCGTCGAACGGCTCTAGACGATTCCGGCAGGGAGTATCGTTTTCAGACCGTCATTCCGTGAGCGGCGCCACTTCCGAGTTCGTCGATATCGATCACACGAGGTCGAGGAATTGGCGCGATGGCAGGTCCGGCGAACGCAGTGATGACACCGCGCCATCGTTCTTCTCTTTCGACTGGTATTTCATATGGCATAAAACATATGTTCCAGAGGAACGGATGGCGAAGTAATGACCGGGCCGCCCGGGCTCCGCGGAAATCTTAGAGAATATGACTAATGTCAACCCGACAGCGGATACAGGTACCGATTCGACGGTCGATGACGATGCCCCCTCCGTATCGACAGTCGAACGGCTCTGTGCTGACATCGAGGCGAACGTCTCGCGCGTTATCGTCGGCCACGAAGACGTGATCGAACACGTCGTCACCGCCATTCTCGGGCGCGGCCACGTTCTGCTTGACGACGTCCCCGGGGTCGGCAAAACGATGCTCGCACGGTCGATCGCCAGATCCGTCGACTGTACGTTCAGCCGCGTCCAGTTCACGCCGGACCTCCTCCCGACCGACGTCACCGGCGTCAACGTTTTTAACCAGAAGACCCGCGAATTCGAGTTTCAGTCGGGTCCCGTCTTCGGGAATATCGTCCTCGGCGACGAGATAAACCGTGCACCGCCGAAAACCCAGGCGGCGTTGCTCGAAGCCATGGAAGAGGGGCAGGTGACCGTCGACGGAACGACCCGCGACCTCCCGATGCCGTTTATCGTTATCGCGACCCAGAACGCCGTCGAACCGAATCGCACCTACGACTTACCCTTTGCCGAAGTCGACCGCTTCATGAAGAAGCTCCATTTGGGCTATCCCGATCCCGATGAGGAAGCCGAGTTGCTCGGCCGAACGGTCGGCGACCACCCTATCGAATCCCTGGAGTCGGTGACCGACCGCGAGACCCTCGTTGCCGCACGCGAAACCGTGTCGACCGTTCAGGTTGCCGAGCCAGTCCGAAAATATACGACGCGGCTGGCCGCGTTCACCCGCGAGAACGCCCATATCGGCGTTAGCCCTCGAGGGACGATCTCGCTGCTGCGTGCCGCGCAGGCGCGCGCCGTCACCGACGGCCGCGAGTACGTGATCCCGGACGACGTTCAAATCGAGGCACCAGTAGTGATGAGTCACCGAATCAAGACGACTGGTCGCGAACGAGATGGGACGGCAGTCGTCGAGGATGCACTCGAGCGTGTTCCCGTCGAATGAGGCCGAGACTCACGATTCGCGGATGGAGCGTCGTCGCCGTGATATTCGTCGCCGTCGCGATGAGCTGGGGGTCTGGCCCCCGAGCGCTAAACGCAGTCGTCGTGCCACTGTCTGTCGTCCTGTTGGCCGGCCTCGTCGCCGTCATCCGTACCGACCGGCCACGCGTCGACCGTCAGTCCGTCTCCGACGGATTCATCGGGGAGCAGCGACGAATCGAGGTCGATATCGAGAGCCAGCGGCCCGTTGCGGCGTCCGTTCACGATACAGTCGGCGACGGACTTTCGACCACCGACGAACCGATCGTGGAAACGACCCTCGGGACCGGCGAGACGGTTTCGTACGACGTGAGCCTCGAGCAACGGGGCGAGCGGCAAGTCGGCCCGCTATCGATCGCGGTTCGCGACATCCTCGGGCTCGTAGAGCGCCGGTTCGAATACGAGACCACGACCCCAGTCCTCGTCTATCCGCACATCCGTGAACTGGGTCACGGGTCCGTTGCCGACCTGCAGACGCTCTCCAGCGTCGCCGATCGACACGATCACGAGGAATTCGACCACCTTCGTGAGTATCGCAACGGAGATCCGCTGCGTGACGTCCACTGGAAGAGCGCCGCCAAACGCGCAGACGATACCCTGAACGTCATGGAGTACGCCGACGGCGACGAGGCCGGCGCCGTTACGGTCGCAGCCGAGTGTCGCGCGGGTCGGTCCGACGGAGACATCGACCGCGGCGACGAGATGGCCGCAGCTGCTGCCAGCGTCGCGACCTATCTCCTCGAGCTGGGTGCACCGGTCGGAATCGATCTCCCTGACGTGGCGCACCCGCCGGGAACGGGACGAACGCACCACCGCGAGCTGTTGCGGCGGCTGGCAGTCGCCGAGCCCGGCGAACTTCCGGAGTACACGCGGCGAGATGCAGACGTTCTGGTTCGAACTGACGCGGACGGGACGACGATACTCGTCGACGACCGCGAGATACCGTTCGGTCGGCTCTGCGGCCGTGACGAAAACGGCGAGGAGAGTCGAATATCGCGAGTCGGGCCCGGTCCCGACGATAGCACGGGCCGGGACACCGACAGTTCGCCGGAGGTGACCGCATGAGCACCGGGTCGGCTACCCACGCCGGCGATCGAACGATATCGACCGGTACGGACGACTCCCGTGACACCGATGGCGTCCGCTGGCTCGCACTCGGCTGCGTGCTGGCGCTAACGGCCTCGTACGTGAACGTTCTGTACG
Organism: Natrinema halophilum; assembly: GCF_013402815.2. Lineage (NCBI taxonomy): Archaea > Methanobacteriati > Methanobacteriota > Halobacteria > Halobacteriales > Natrialbaceae > Natrinema > Natrinema halophilum. The sequence continues at coordinate 2,493,831 of NZ_CP058601.1, read as the reverse complement.
GGGTAACGCACGTCGTCGGCGGGACGCAATCGCTGATCACCCTCGTCGGGGTGGCGCTTCTCGCTGCGACGGTATTCGCCCGGACGATCCGTCCGCGAACGGCCGCCGCGCTCGCGCTGTCGGCAGCCGGGTTCGGATTTGCCTACTACCTCACCTCGGCTGGCGTCGATCTGGGCGTCGTCTTCACGTCGACCGGCGCCATCGTCTCCGACACCGTCGCACTCCTGACCGGGTTACCGCTGCTCCGGATGGTTCAAGCGGGCGTGTGGACGCTCGGCTTCGCGCCAGCCCCGGTTTTCCTTTCGTGGTATCTGGCCCTCCGAGGCCGATACGCCTCGAGCGCCGCTCTCGGCGGCGCCGCGCTCGGGTTTCTCGTCTTGACCGGCGACGCCGGATCGTTGGTCACCCTGACCGGTACCCTCGCTGCGATCGGTGCCGTCGCGTTCGGCGAATTCGAGAACCGGGGTGGGTCGATCGCACAGGCGGACCTGCTGATAGTCATGTTCGCACTGGCCATCGTCCTTTCGTTGACCGTGACGGCCGTTCCCGGAGAACCGGCTGGCCCGACCCACCTCGTCCAGGGCGAATCGGGCACGCTCGAGGCGACGATCGATACCTCGCCGCAGCGGTCAGGCATCTCTGGCCAGGTCGCCCTCTCGCCGGAAGTCCGATTTACCGTCGAATCAGACCGTCGATCGTACTGGCGGACGGGTGTCTACGACCGGTTTACCGGCAACGAATGGGTCCGAACGGGTCAGAGCAACCCGTACAACGGGGGGATCGACGCCCCGCCCGGCGACTACGAGACGGTCGAACAGACCTTCACCGCCGAAACGAAACTGGGAATCATGCCCGTCGCGCCACATCCGGTCTCCATCGACGGCGAGACCGCACAACGGGCGACCGTCTCCACACACGGCCAGCCGCGGCCCGAGAAGCCACTCCAAAAAGGTGACAGCTATACCGTCGAAAGCGCGATCGTCGACGCCGAACCGAGCGATCTTCGTGCCGCGGGGACGGACTATCCTGACGCGATCACCAATCACTACCTCCAGACCCCCGAAGGGACCTCAAGCGAGTTCCAGGAACGTACTGCCGAAATCACGGCGGATGCTGATACTCCGTACGAGACGGCGGTCGCAATCGAAGACCATCTCGAGTCCACCAAGGAGTACTCTCTCAAAGTATCCAAACCCGACGGAAACGTGGCCGAGGGATTCTTACTCGAGATGGACGAGGGATACTGCGTCTACTTCGCAACGACGATGACCCAGATGCTCCGTGAAGAGGGCGTCCCGGCCCGCTACGTTACAGGGTATACGAGCGGCCAGCAGGTCGACGATAACGAATACCTCGTCCGGGGACTCGACGCTCACGCCTGGGTCGAAGTCTACTTCCCGGACCACGGCTGGGTCCGGTTCGATCCAACACCGGGTGACAGCCGCTCCGAAGTCCACATCGATCGTCTCCAGGAGGCCCGTGCGAACGGAAACGAGGACGTTGATACCGAAGAGAGCGAGAACGTCCCCATCCCCAACAGGAACGACGAATCGCCCGCCGATCCCGGCGATACCGAATCACCCGAGCCGACACCCACCGAGAACGAGACGACGTCAGACCGAACGTCCCCCAACGAGACTGATCCACGGGACACGGATTCCGAGTCGAACGACAGCACTGACGATTTCCGCAACGGGACGGCGAACGCTACCGGAGGTGATGAGTCGTGGCACGATCGACTCGTCGCGTTCGCACGCGAGACGGCGGCCGTCGGTCTGGTGCTGGCCGTCGGCCTCGCTGCGAGCGCACGACGAACCGGCGCACCGGCGCGCATCCGTCGCGCAGTCGGCATCTACTGGCACGGATTCCGAGCTGACCCCGACCGCGACGCCGAACGCGCGTATCGGCGACTCGAGCGACTACTGGCGCGACGGTATCGGCCGCGGCGTCGATCCGAGTCACCTCGAGCGTACGTGACGGCTATCTCGGAAGCAGCCGAAACGGACGGTGAAGAGCCGATCGATCCGCGGACCGAGCGAGTGCTCGAATACCACGAACGTACGGTCTACGGCGGTGGGGTCACGAGAGCAGAAGCCGACGAAGCGATTTCGATCGTCGACGAACTCGCTCGAGATCGACTGCCGATTCTCGGTCGCCTCCGATGAGACCGGTTACCGTCGTCGAGACGACCCCGACCGAGTCGGGACGTCGATCGGTATTCACATTTCTATCCACCGGGGCCCCTATCGAACACTCAAAAAGAACCATGCGAAGGCATGCGGGTCCCGATAGTGTTTAATATGCCCGTTTCATAGCAACGAACGTAATGTCGGAAGTCTGCTCGACGTGCGGGCTGCCCCAGGAACTCTGCGTCTGTGAAGACGTGGCCAAGGGCCAACAGCAACTCAACATCCGCATTGACGAGCGCAGATACGGGAAAGAGGTAACGATAGTCGAAGGATTCGATCCGAAGGATGTCGATCTGGACAGTCTCTCGTCGGATCTCAAGTCCAAATTCG